>CAWEEJ010000021.1:0-158576 GCA_963807905.1 uncultured Chloroflexia bacterium
TCACGGGTTGCAGATTGCGGATTTGGTCGCCGTCGCGTGGCTGGTTTGCGAAGCATAGATAGCCCCGCGGGCGCTAGATCGTCGATGGCGTGTAGTTATCGATTCCGCGCGATTGGTCTCCTCTGCGCTCGGTGGTTGGGTGACTGATGGGCTTGGCGCCGTTGCGACCGAACGGATGCTGGGGCAGCGCGTAGGCGTCTACCACCGGCTTGAGCGGGCGTTTGAGCCACAGCGGACGGCGTAGCCCATCCGGGCTGTAATCCACGGCCGAACGGGTCATGGCTTTCCACTCTTCATAGACCGCCATCGAGCGGGTCGTATCCACCCACACATCGCCATAGTGTTCGCCCGGACCTGCTTTGCGCACGTTGACGGCCTTTTGCAGCCAGCAGTGCGCGCCGCTGATCGGGTCGGGATGGACGGCGTGGGTCAGATTCTGATGTACGCCCACGTCTTTCCACCAGATGCGGCTTGTGTCCGGATCAAAGGTCTCCCAGGCCCGGCCCTCCTCCAGAATATTGAGCGTGTGGCGCCCGTGGCCGTCGTCATGCAGCTTGGCCAGGCTCGACATGCCGGGACCGATGTTTGGCCCGTCCTGGAGCCGCCAACGACCCAGGTGGTGACTCATGGCGATGATGCCCGGCTTGATGCCCTCCGTCACCCAGACCTTGTCGATGAAGTAGCCGATCTCCGTCTCCACCCGCACCAGACCGCCCGTCTCCAACCCGAGCCGCTCGGCGTCCTCCGGGTGCATCCACACGGGGTTCTTGTGGCTGATTTCGTAAAGCCATTTGGCGTTGGCGCTGCGCGTGTGGATCAACGTGGGTAGCCGGAAGTTGGGCAACAAGAGCATCTCGTTCTGCTCGCGGTCGATATTGTCCGGATGGACATGGCTCTTGAGCGGCCAGGGGATGACATACTCCTTCTGCGGCCACCCCCAGTCGGCCAGCGTAGCGCTGAAAAACTCCAGCTTGCGGCTGGGTGTGGCAAAGCCCGTCTTGGCCTCGCCGTCCACCAGCACGCCGACGACCTTGCCGGCATCCAGCACGCGTTCGTGTGCATCGACCACAAAGGGCGACGCCCCCTCGTTAGCCTGCTGATGACTACTGTTCCCATTCTGCTTCGTCTGCTGATCCGGGAGATTCAGTCCATTTTCATAGGGCGCATAATTGTTCGCCGTAACTTCAAACGCGCCATATTTGCGCATGTAGGCCAGGGGACTCAGCCCCTCCTCGGCCGCTGCCTCCGGCAGGTTAGGCACGCTGTTCTCGAAGATCCAGTGGTAGTACTCGTCTACCGTGATGATCTCACCGGGACGGTAAGGGCTCTCGAACCACTGGCGGATGCCGAGCGTGCCGTCCGGGTCCATCTCTGCGGAAAGTTCAACCCAGAACTCGTTCTCCTCCCACACTTCGCCGGGATTGGCCTCATAGGTGAAGCGTACGGGCTTGCCCATGCGCTCCAGCGCGACGCGGCGCACAGGCTGGCGAAAGGCGATCCACTGCCCGGCGTGCGTCTCCTGGCTCATGAGATCATGGCGCTCGCCGGCGTGGCCCATGGGCAGCACATAGTCGGCGAACCAGGCCGACTCGTTCCATGTCGGCGTCAGGGCCACGTGACACTTGATCTGCTCTTCATCCACCAGGGACTGGAGCCACATGAAGCCATCAGGATTGATCCACATGGGGTTGTAGACGCGGCTGAAGTAGACGTCGATATCGCCGCGGCCTTCTTCCAGGAAGTGGGGCAGCAAGAAGCTCATTTCGTAGTGGGCCAGGGGCCACTCGTGGGGCAGATGCAGCTCGTTCCAAGTCTCTGACGGCGGCGGTTCCTTGAATGGCTTGGGCACAAACTTGTTCCAGCTGTTGGCCGACGTGCCCCCTGGCGTGCCCACGCTGCCCGTCAGCACGTTGAGGAAGAAGAGCGCCCGGGCCACCTGCCAGCCGCCCAGGTTGCCGATGCTGGCGCTGCGCCAGGTATGGGTGGCCAGCTTGCCGTCGCAGTTCGCCACATACTCGGCCGCCTCGCGGATGCGCTCGACCGGCGTCTGCGCCTCTTCCGCGGCCCGCTCAAAGGTGAACTCGGCATAGAGGGCCTTGAGCGCACGGTCGAACAGTGCGTAGGGCGTTGCGGATTGTTGATTGCGGATTGCGGATTGGATTTCGGCCAGGAGGGCGGGATCCGCAAGCGGCAAGCGTAGCTCTGCAATGGCCTCCAGCGTCTCTTGCCAATTGACCCAGCGGCGCACGAATTCTTTGTCGTAGCGGTCGTTTTGGATGAGGTAGTTGGCCATGGCCAGGAGAACGGTGGTCTCGCTGCCGGGCCAGGTCGGCAGCCAGGTGTCGCTCATGCTGGCCGTGTTGGAGAGCCGCGGGTCAAAGGTGATGAGCTTGGCCCCGGCCATCTTGCCTTCGATGATGCGCTGCGCATGGGGATTGAAGTAGTGCCCGGTTTCCAGATGGCTGGAGACGAGCAGGATCACCCGTGCACTGGCGTGGTCGGGGCTGGGCCGGTCGAACCCGCCCCAGAAGGTATAGCCGGCGCGGGCGCCGGCCGAGCAGATGTTGGTATGGCTGTTGTGGCCGTCCACGCCCCACGCCGTGATGCAGCGATTCGTGTAGCCATCCTCACCCGGCCGGCCAACGTGATACATGATGCCATCACGCCGTTGCTGTCGACTCGACCGCATTTTGGCGGCGATCTCACTGAGCGCCTCTTGCCAGGTGATCTGCTTCCACTTGCCCTCGCCTCGCGCGCCCACGCGCTTGAGCGGATGGAGGATGCGTTCCGGATCGTAGATCTGATTGTGGGTGGCGGGCCCCTTGGCGCAATTGCGGCCGCGGCTGCCGGGGTGGGCGGGGTTGCCTTCAAATTTCTTGATTTCCAGGCTACTCTTGTCCACGTAGGCGAGCAGGCCGCAGGCGCTCTCGCAGTTAAAGCAGACCGTGGGCACAAGCATATAGCGCCGGGCCACTTTTTCGGGCCAGGCCTTGCCGTCGTACTCCACCCAGTCGTCCCACTTTTCGGGCGGCGGATACTGGCTCATGCGTCCGTCAGCGTGGTGGACCACCGTCATCTCGACTGGTTCGGGTTTTTCCTTGCTTTCGCCAAACGAAGGCAACGCAACCCCACCCGCATTGGTCTGACCGTCGGCCACGGGACGGCTCGGCCCAAGAGGCGGTTTGCCCAGCATGGTGCGAATGAGATCGGTGATGCTGTTACGGTTGTCGGTCATGTGAGAAATCTCCGTCAGCTATTCGCAATTTCTTGGGGCGCCATGACAAATGCATACTCAAATGCGTAGAGACCGGCGATGGCGGCAAGGCCGGCCAACGCGGCAAAAGGCGGCCAACCCAGGAAAATCAGGACCAGTGGCACAACGTGACCAAGTACGATACTACCGCCCCAGAAGAGGCGTCGGTAGCGCCCTTGGCTGATCTCATGAGCGGCCATTGCCGCGATTTCCGACGCATGCGGCATGCCAAATTCGCCCAGCAGCGTCACAAAGAGGTCGACAATGAGGCTGACAATGAAGACCGTGCGGATGAACGCGCTCAGCTCGGGCGCAAAGTCCAGAAAGAGATCAGCAGCCAGGAGCAAGCCGCTGCCCGCCATGAAAGCCTGGACCACCAGGTGGAAGGGCAGGAGCGGGCTCTGCCAGAGATCGCGCCCCTCTGCCTGCCCAAAGAGGAAGGCGGTATAGATGGCGGTGCCGACGGCCAGGATGAAGCCCAGCCAGAGCAGCGGCATGCGCAGGGCCGCTGCATTGCTTGCGTCGATCCAACCCATGAGCGCGCCCACTTCCATCAACCACCAAAGACCGGCCACCGCAGTGAAGCCAACCAGCAAGAAAGCGCCCCGGGTCAGCCAGCTCTTCCATTGCGGTCGCGTCAAAATGGTGAGGAAGCGTTCTGGACGCTCGAGATCGTAGACGAGGAGGAAGGTGGTCAGGCCGATAAAGGCCAGAGAAAGGAAGCCGATTGCGACGGCCACGCCGGCCTGGAAGGGCACAAGATCGAGACCCAGTGCCAGAGCCAGCAGCATAAAGAGTCCCGTACCGATGCCCTTGGTGACCAAATAGGCGGGTACGGGCCAGTGCCACGGAATCTGATGTTGGGCGTTGTAGGAGACCTGCACCATCTGTTCGGCCATGCGGCCTTCACCGATTTGAATCGGGCCGGCCCACGCCTGTCCCTGGGGTTGCGGCGTGCGGATCAGTGCACCGGAGGGCGCGCGCTTGGTCGCAGGCGGTGGCGCCGTGGCGTGGGTGCTGCCGTTGCCCATGCCCAGCGCCGATTGCGCTCTGGCCGAGATCTCGGCGCTAGTGCCGTTGCTTGGTGTAGCATGAAGCGGAATCACGTCGGCCCACAGGTAGGTCTCGGGCGTGCGCTCGGTAGCGGTGGGGTGCAGAGCGACATCGTTGCCATCGATGTAGAAGAGCTTGGGCGCGGTGCCCTGTTCCGGCTTGCGCACCGTTACCTTCTCCGTGGCCAGCATGCGTGCGATCTCAGTGGTCGGGTTGTCCATGTCGCCGGCGATGATGGCGTGCTCGGGACAGACGACGACACAGGCCGGCTCCAGGCCGATCTCCGTACGATGAGCGCAGTAGTGACATTTGGCCGCCGTGTGACTGTCCGGATCGATGTAGATCGCGTCGTAGGGGCAGGCCTGCATGCAGGCCTTGCAGCCGATGCAGGCGTTGGCGTCAAATTCTACGATGCCGTCGTCACGCTGGTACATGGCCGTGACGGGGCAGATGCGCACGCAGGGGGGATTGGCGCAATGATTGCAGCGCGTCACCTGAAAATGACGGGTCACGTCGGGATACGCGCCGGTCTCGACGTACTTGACCCACGTGCGATTGACGCCGAGTGGAACCTCGTTCTCGCTCTTGCAGGCAGTGGAGCACGCATGACAGCCAATGCATTTGCGATTGTCGATGATAAAGCCGTAGTTCATGATCGAGCGTCCTTCGTCAGCAAGCGGGCCGTCAATAGTTTCTTGACGGACGGCGTGTACAGAGTGACAAGTCGAGAAGGGGTTTGGTGTACATGCGAGACGTTGTGGCGCGGCGTCCACGCAACCGCGCGCCGGCTTGGGTCATATAGCTGAGATATCTTCAGCCGTCAGGTGGTGCAGGGAGCGGCGGCTGTGGACATGAAGCAAAAAACAAACTGCGAGAACTGGTACGCCGTGCGCGTGCGGGCGATGTCGGGCGATTGGCTTCGACCGAAAGGGGAAGCCAATCGCCCGAAACTGGCTACGAACTCGACTTGCGGGTGGAGACGCCAATCAGCCAGTAGAACGGGCAGTAGCCCACGATCGCTGTCGTCAACAAAACCAAGCCGATGACCATCAGGGTCATGCCCAGCCACCCCGGCACGACGCCGAAAAAATTGATGCCAATCATTCCCAGCGCCACGATAACGCGTAGGATCCGATCGATTGCGCCTTCATTTGGTTCCATTGTAGTCTCCTTCCAAGAAGATTGAGTGAATCGTGAAGCTTTGGTTACGATGAAGCGCCGACTGATGTAGGCGGCTTCGTTGCGCTATTTTCATTGCTGCGTGCGCTGTAATCGGACCAGACGCGATAGGTGAAAGAACCGGCGATCAGCGCCCCGACAAACAGGACCGGATTCCAGATCCCCAAAACCAGAGAACTGATGCCGGGACCGGGGCAATAGCCGCCGATTCCCCAGCCAATGCCGAAAAGGGCCGAGCCGGCGATCAGCGGCTTGTCGATGTCCTGGCGGGTCGGTACATAGAACTTGGTGTCCAGCATCGGATGAGAGCGACGCATGATTAAGGGAAATGCGACGAATGTGACCGCCACGGCCCCGCCCATAACGAATGCCAGGGTTGGGTCCCACGCCCGTTCCGTCGACCAGAGCGCGCTAATGTCGAGAAAACCGAGAACCCGCTCCCGGTCAATCATTTGCGAGAGTGCAAGCCCTATACCGAACAAAATGCCTGAAACTGCTGCGATGAGATTACGCATGACCTGATGATCTCCTTGGCACGCTGTACAAAGCGTGCGTCAATTAGTAAACCAGCCCCAGAAGCTCGCGGAAGATAAAGACGGTGACCATGGCTGTTGCCATAAAGGTCATCACCGCGACAAATGAGCGACGCGAGCGACGACCGAGTCCGCAGACGCCATGACCGCTCGTACAGCCGTTGCCCAGTCGTGTGCCAAAGCCCACGATGAAGCCGCCGGCAATCATTGCCCAGGGGACGAAGTTGCCAGTCGGCGTCGGTTGCGCGGCCAGGATATATTCGTATAGAGCCGCTCCGGCCACCATGCCGCCCAGGAAGAGCCAGCGCCACGTTTCATCCGCCTTGAAGGTAAGTGCATTGTTCACCATCCCACTGACGCCGGTTATGCGACCCGTAAAGGCCAGCATCACCGTTGCGCTCAGGCCGATGAGCATGCCACCCACCAAACCGGTAATCCAGTTAAATTCTGCTATTGACATATTGTGCCTCCTAAGAGTCTTGATTGAGTCCAGACGTGCTTGTCTCTTGGGCCAGCGATCTTGTCAGCCGACCATACTCGATTGGTCAGACAGGCGTCCCGGCAGTCTTGCCGGTTCTGCCCCGACTACTTGGGGGGATAAGGTTTCTGCGCGAGGCGAGCCGCCTCTTCTGCATGCACGTCATCCACCTCTGCTGGGTTGACATAGCCAATGGCGATCAACGCATCATTTGTGCTGAAGTGAATGTGGTCGCTGCCGATCTTATCCACAAAGCCGATATCGCGCAATCGATCCAAAACCGGCCCCTTAATCTCGGTCAGGTGCATCTCTACGCCGGCGCCATGCAACTCTTCGCGCAACGATTCGAGCGTTTCCAGTGCGCTGGCATCAATAAAGTTGATGGCATTGCCCTGCAGTATGAACTCTTTGACATTGGGCTGATCGGCAACCGCGGCGAGCACCGTATCTTCCAGATACTTGGTATTCGCGAAGTACAGGCTTTCATCCATGCGGATGATCAACACTTCCGGCCACGTCTCGACGTTGTAGCGCAAGACGTTGCGATACATCTCACTCTTGCCGATACGGCCGACGGTGGCCATGTGCGGCCGGCTCGTGCGCCAGATGAAGATGGCCAACGCCACGCCTGCGCCCACCAGAATGCCCTGCTCGATGCCCAGAAGGAGCACGGCCAGGAAGGTAATGATCAGCGCGGCTGCATCGCCTTTGTTGTATGCCCAGATGTGCTTGAATGCTACGATGTCGATGAGGTTGGCAACGGCCACCAGAATGATGGCGCCCAGGACCGCGTTGGGCAGATAGTAGAAGAGCGGCGTCAAGAAGATGACGGTTAGCAAGATCAGCCCGCCGGTAATGATCGATGCCAAGCCGGTGTTGGCGCCGGCAGCGAAATTGACCACCGAGCGGCTGAAGCCACCGGTTACGGGGTATCCGCCCGTCACCGACGCGCCCAGATTGGCGGCGCCCAGGGCAATCAACTCCTGATCAGGATCGATTTTCTGACGTTTCTTGGAGGCCAGGGACTTGGCCACTGAAACGCTCTCCATATAGCCGACAAAGCTGATGGTCAGCGCAATCGGCAGCAGGGCAAGCCACAGATTCATGTCGACTGTGGGGGCGGTCAAGGGGGGCAGGCCCGCCGGCACCTCACCCACGATGCTGACGCCAAACCGTGTGTCCAGATTGAGCAACTGCACCAGCAGCGTGAAGATCACGACGATGACGAGTGGGCCCGCTTTGGAGATCGGTAAGGCAATGCTTTCAGGCATGCCCATCCGCTGCAGCAACCCGGCTACCTGCTTCTTAAAAAAGAGCAGGATGAAAATGCTGCCCACGCCGATAGCCAGCGTGACGAGATTTGTTTCGTTTAGATGCTGAACGGTATAGAGAACTTGTTCGTAGAAGTGCTCGGAGCGCGGTACGCTATATCCGAGTACATGCTTCACCTGGCTGAAACCGATAACGATGGCTGCTGCGGCTGTGAAGCCCACCAGCACAGGGTGACTGAGGAAGTTGACCAAAAAACCAACCCGCAAGACGCCCATCAATACTTGAATGATGCCGACCAGCAGCGCCAATGTTAGCGCCAGTTGGATATAGGTGGCCGGATTGCCGCCCGCCAATGGGGCGATGCCTTCAACCACCAGCAGCGAAACAATCGCTACCGGGCCCACAGCCAGCGCCCGGCTTGTGCCGAGGAGGCCATAGATGAAGAGCGGCAGAATGCTGGCATAGAGCCCCACTTGGGGCGGTAAGCCGGCCAGCATGGCATAAGCCATGCTCTGCGGCACTAACATGATTGCCACAATCAGACCGGCCATCAGGTCGCCGGAGAGATCCCCGCGGCGATAGCTGGGCAGCCAATCCAGGAAAGGCAGATACCGGTGCAGGCCGCTGGGCGTTTTTTGTAGCGAATTGCGTTCCGGCGTAGTCAAGACAGCCATAATCTTCTCCAATTAACGCAGGCGTTTGCGTAAAGCGCATCCGTGCTGTCGCAGATCGAATCGCTCGATTACGAACGTTTTCTCCACGACAGCGCGGGTGCCTTTCGTTCTTTCCCGTTAGTTCGCGATGGCCTTGCCGGCCGTCTCCCAGGCATTGAAGCCGCCCGTCATGTTAATGACGTGGCCCGCTCCCTTGGCCTGCAGGATACTGGCGCCGATGGCCGCGCGGCCGCCCGTTTGGCATTGCACCACAATCGGCTTGCCGTTGATGATTTCGTCTGCCGTGTCCAGCAGATAGCCAAGCATGTAGTGATGGGCGCCCGGGATGTGCCCTTCGGCCCATTCGCCCTTGCCGCGCACATCGACGAGGAGTACATCGCCGCTGCTGATATCTTCAGCAAGTTCCTCGGGCGTGGCCATGTCGTAGGTTTCTAGCTCGACGCCATGCTCCGCCAAGACCTCGAGAGAGTGGGATTCAAAGTAGCCCACCACATCATCCAGGCCGATATAGGTCAGGCCATGAATGGCTTCCTCCAATGCAGACGGCTCGACGACCAGGTAGAAGGGTTGATCATATTTGAGCAACCAACCGGCCCAGCTGCCTAGCCACTCAATCGGAATGTTGAGCGTGCCTGCCACATGGCCGGCGGCGAAACGTTCGGCCGAACGGGTATCCACGACGACTGCGCCCTGGCCAACCAACTCAGCCAGGCGATCAGCCGGCTGCAGCGTTGGGTTCGGCATGCCATTGAGTACCGCGCGGACCAACCTTGTTGACCTTCTTCATCTCTGCAAAGTATTTGGGCGCCTCGGGTTGACCATCAAGCAGGGCCGTGACGAATTCATCTTCGTCGTCAATCTGGAACGCCCAGCCAAAGGCTTTCTCGTAGCCGACGGTCGTAGACGGCATCGCGCCCAGGGCCTTGCCGCAGGCGCTGCCTGCGCCATGGGCCGGCCAGACCTGAACATAGTCGGGCAGAGCGGCAAAACGCTTGAGCGACTGGAACATCTGGTGGGCTCCGGCATCGGCTGTACCCATCATGCCCGCTGCCTCTTCCAGAAGATCCGGGCGGCCGATGTCGCCGACAAAGACAAAGTCGCCGGTGAAGATGCCGACGGGCTCGTCAGTTTTGGCGCCGTCCGTCAGCAAGAATGAGATGTGTTCCGGCGTGTGTCCGGGCGAATGCATGACCTCGAACTTGATTTTGCCCATGCCGAAGGTATCGCCGTCCTTGAGGAGCGTGCTCTCATACTGATCGGCAAATTCGTACTTCCAGTCCTTATCGCCCTCATCAGAGAGGTAGAGCTTGGCCCCGACCCGCTCGGCGAGTTTCGCGTGAACCGGAGACGAAATCGGCGTGAATGTGCGTCTCTGCCGCGCCGACTATGCGCATATTGTTGGCTTCTGCCACACGCAGATACATGTCGACATCCCGATTGGGGTCGATGACAATCGCCTCGCCGGCAGCCTGACAGCCAACCAAGTAGGAAGCATGGGCCAACTGTTCGTCGTAGAAATATTTGAGCAACATATGAAGGTGACCTCCCTGAAATTCGGTACGTTGAAATCCGCTACGGTAAAGTTGTCTGGATCTTGTTCCTGACGCCGGTCGTTCACGTCGGCCGACGCCAGGATTTTGCTGTTCTTTCTCTACTCTACATTCTTTCTGTAAAGGCCGATTGAAAGGCGTGTGAGGGTTTTGTAAGGATTGTCGGGGGCTTACGAAGCACCTGTTTTTTCTGCAGAAATCGTTTCGCCTACCCGTGCCGTCCCTGGACTGGCCAGATGGGGAGGATCGTACCTGGTCACTTGGCCGGTGTGTGGCCCATGTGGTCGAGGTATCTTTAATCTAGAGGCCTCTTATGCCTCCCATTTCTCGCCATATGAGTCCGGTCACGGCTCGTCACCTCTCACGTATTAGCACCATCGGAATCATTGATTATCCGGTGTCTTTACTGACGCCCTTCTGCCTGATTCTGACTGCTCAGATCTCTGCGAGGTGTTGAGATGAAACGAGTCGAAGTACACCTACTCGGTTCTCCAAGCGTGTACGTGGACGGTCTCTCCCTCCACATCGCACGTCGACAGACCCGGGCGCTCCTTTTTCGCCTGGCCGCTGTGATTGATCCCGTCCCGCGTGAACATCTTTGCTTTCTCCTCTGGTCGAATCGGCCTGAGCAGGAAGCGCGGCGCAATCTTTCTCATCTGTTGACCCATTTACGCAGTGCTGTGCCTCAACGAGAGATGATTGTCGTCAACGACGACTATGTCGCCTTGAATCCAGACTATTTCTGGGCCGATGTCGTTGCCTTCCTGTGTGCCCGCAACGGATTTGATGTAGAGCCGGATTTGGACACGCTGCACGAGATGGTTGACCTTTACCGCGGTCCGCTGTTGGCGGGTTTCTCGCTATCCGGCTCACCTGAGTATGAATCTTGGCTCACGCTAGAACGTCAAAGTATTGAACGGATCTATCTGGAAACCCTGGCGGTTTTGATTGAGGTGCATATTGCCCAGGGCAATTACGCCGAGGCCATTGCCTACGCCAATAACTATCTCTTTGTCAATGGCTTCGACGAAGAGATACACCGCCGCCTGATAGAACTCTACGGCATCACCGGCGATCGCGGGGCTGCGCTGCATCAATACCAGCAGTGTGCTGAAGTGCTACGCCGCGAGCTGGGCATCCGTCCCGGGCAGGAGACGCAAGCGCTTTACCTGCGCGTGCTGCGTGATCAGGTCAAATGCGCCGAGGTCCAACTGCGGGTAGAAGAACGGATGCGCGTCCTGAGACATCATCGCCAGCACCATCCCATGCCGGAATACGCATTCCTGCGTACCCGGCCCTATGTCTCCGCCTAGCAGGCTTGCGGACGCGCCAGATCCAAGATGGTGATAAACGTACGCTAAGAGGGCGAAACGCCAGCGCAGAATTCAATCTGCGCTGGCGTTTCGATCGGGAAGGTGGGGTGATAGGTTATTTCGCGGTCTTGGCCTGGCAGTCGATGCATAAGCGTTGCGTAAGGCAAGGCTTCCATACGCTCCGGGTTAATCGGCTTGCCGCAATCGCTGCACATGCCGTACGTCCCGGCATCAAGCCGGAGAAGCGCGGCATCGATCTGTTCCAGCGTCTGTTCCTCTACGCTTCGCAACGCAATGTCACGATCCATGTCTGTGTATTCGGCGGCCAATTCGCCCCGTCCAGGGTTGCGGCTTCTCGCTTCACTCGCCTCATCGGGCTGAAGTGTGGCCAGCAACATGTTTCGTTCCACTTCCAGCGTATGACGTATCTTATTGAGATCTAGTTCGGTATCCATATGCTTTCTTCCTTCTATCAATCAATCTGTGTCTATCACCTTACTTGCTTGGGGATATTTCGTCAAGTCGCTGCGAAAAATCCTAACAGTTTTTGAGTTGACAATAATGATTGTTTTCACCAGAGCAGCCCCCACGTATGGCATGTACCCGATGGATCGAATGGAGTAGACATTTGGCGTGCAGCAATGTATGCTGACGTGACGGAAACGCACTCGTACCGATGTCGGTGAAATCGGGGCAAAAGGCGCAGTTTGAGCAAGCTTAACCGCTGCTGGCCTAAAGACTATATCGTTACCAGTAGTCAATGGGGGATCAGGATGGCACTGGAGATTGAACGCAAATATCGTGTTACAGGTGACGCCTGGCGCAGTGCGAAGCCTGCCCGCTATCGCCAGGGCTATCTTTGCCGCGAGCCGGGGCGCACGGTACGCGTGCGCACGATTGAACATCGGGATGACAGCCAAGCTTTTCTGACCCTCAAAGGCGCGTCAACCGGCGCCGGCCGCGCCGAATTCGAGTATGAAATCCCGCTTGATGACGCGCACTACATGCTCGATCACTTCTGCGTCGGTCCCCTGATTGAAAAGGACCGACGCGAAGTTCCCTATGCAGGATTCATTTGGGAAGTGGATGAGTTCTTCGGCGAGAACGCCGGCCTTGTCTTTGCAGAAGTGGAACTGACGCACGAGGATCAAGAGGTTCCGCTGCCGCCGTGGATCGGCGAGGAGGTAACCCATCTGGCCCGCTACTTCAACGCCAATCTCACTACCTATCCCTATTCGAAGTGGCGTGACGACGAAAAGGCTTGATGGTTCCGTCGACGGGGAGGAACGCTACGAGTGGTATTCACTCTTCGCCGCCATGCGGTCGATTGCCTCGCGCTCATCGATGATGCTATTGATCTGTCCATCGACCATCTGAATGACCCGATCCACATACTTGCACATGCGCAAGTCGTGAGTCACCATGATGCCGGCGCGCCCCTGCTCGTGAATGAGCTCGGCAAAAGTCGCCACCACCTCGTTGGCCCGTTCCGTGTCCAAACTGGCTGTCGGCTCGTCGGCCAGGACAACTTCCGGTTCGTGGATCAGCGCACGGGCGATGGCAACGCGCTGGCGCTGGCCGCCCGAGAGCTGCTCCGGGTAGCTCTTCATGCGGTCGCCTAGTCCGAGGCGCGTCAGTAACTCTTTGGAACGATCCCGGTTCGCTTTGTTGTTCATCTTGTTGATGCGCAGCATGAGCTGCACGTTATCCAGCGCATTGAGATACGGGACAAGGTTGCTCGACTGAAAAGCAAAGCCGATGTGTTCGCCGCGGAAGCGCGTCCGTTTTGCTTCACTCAGCTCGTTCATGTTCTTGCCGCCGATTTCGACGATGCCGTCGGTTGGATTGAGCAACCCGGCCAGCATGGCCAGCATACTCGTCTTGCCCGAGCCGCTGGGACCTACCAGCGCCACGAATTCACCAGGATGGATGCTGAACGAAACGTGATCCACTGCACGGACCGCGGTGTCGCCCTCGCCATAGACTTTGGTTACGTCGATTGCCTGCAGTGCTTCCATTGTCAATTTCTTCCCCGTCTATTGTGCCAATCCGAGTGCGGTCAGCGGCTCAATACGCAGTAGGTAGATGATCGAGACCAGCCCGCCAACTGGGCCGATGAGCAAGAGCGCTACGACCGTGGTCACCAACGCATCGCGTGAAAATTCAATCGGCACCGCGGGCGGGAAGGAGGCGCCCAGCGCCAGCGAACCCAGCGCCCCGATCAATACGCCCAGCGCATTGATCAGCACGATTTGCAGCATCGCCGACATGCCGATGGTCCAGGTGGAAGTGCCAACTGCCTTGAGCATGCCGATTTGGGCCACCTTTTGCAGCGTCTGAATCTGGAAAAAGCCGCCCAAAACCAGGATACCGATGAAAAACGAGAAGTAGCGCTGGGTGTCGAGCGTGCTTTGTTGCGCGGAGTAGCCGGGCGTCGCTTCGTAGGCCGTCTTGCGGTCGACGACATCGATATCGCCTACTTCTTGCATGACGCGGTCGGCCATGGCCTGCTCCTGCGACGGGTCGTCCAGCTTAATCGCCACGACGTTGGAGACTAGCTCGTTATTGCTCTGATTCTCGTTGGTCCCCTGGGGGCGAATCTTGTCCCACGTCAGATACGGCACAATGACCGACGGTTGAATGAAGTAAGACTGACCCTCGCTTCGTCCTACGACATCCACCTCAAAGAATTCTTCGTCGGTACCTTGAATCGTCTTGATCGTGATGGTGTCGCCAACCTGAATATTGGTACGCTCGGCGATGTTGTTGTCGATCACGACTTCGTTGGCCCGGCTGCGTCCCAGATTCTCGCCCTCGATCACCGGCGGATCGCCCGGCTGCCCCGGCTCCACGCCGATCAGGGAGATGTCCAGGGGCGCGGCACCATCCTCAAAGACAATGGTCCCGCTGGCAAAGCCGACTTGTCCCACATCTTCTACACCTTCCACGCGACGGATCTCATTCAGTCGCGAGCGGCCGATGCGACTTGAGGCTGCGGCCAACTCCACGCCTGACTGATAGGCGAGCAGTTCGCCGCTCAGATTTTCGATGTATTCGCGGTTGCCACTGCCCAGCCCCTCGGCAAGGGCGGCGATAAAGAGCACCAGCGTCGTAATCAGGGCCACAACCATGGCGATGAGCAGAAAGCGACCGCGATTGTGCCAGATCTCTTTGATGGCCAGGAAGAGTGATAGAGGCATGGTCTACTCCGTCTCGAAGGTGGCGACTGCGGTCATATTCCAGCGCAGTCGGTCGTCGTCACTTGCCGGTTCGATCACAGCCGTGTAGACGATGTCGCCGCGCAGATCACCGCCGATGGGGCGCACACGCGCCACCGTGCCAGGAATTTCGAGGCCGGGAATGGCGTCGAAGCTAAGGATCGTCGCTTCTCCTGGTTCAATACCGGACACATCAAGTTCGGTGAGATCCTCGGTGTAGATCACCCAGTTGCTCAAATCGGCCATTTGCAGCAAGGGCGCGCCTGCCGCCACCTGCTCGCCTTCTTCCAGTTCCAGCAGGGCGACGGCGCCGGTGAAAGGCGCACGCAGCTCCAGATCCGCCAGGCCGACCAGCGCTTGCTGCAGCGTGGCGATGGCTGCTGCCACATCGGCTTCCGCGGCCTCGATGTCGGCCGTTCGCGCTCCTGCAAGCAGAAGCTCCAGCTGCGCTTCAGCTTGGCGGACGTCCGCTTCGGCCGCCGCGATTTCGGCCGGATAGGTTAGCTCAAGCCGGTCAAGGCCGGCCTGGGCCTCGCGCACCTGGGCGCGGGCGCCGGCCACATCGGCCGTGGTCGCGCCGGTGCGTAAATCGGCCAGCCGCGCTTGGGCCGCTTCATAGTTGTTGGTGGCGATTTGTAGCTGGGCCGCTTCTGGCGTAGCGCCCACATCGCTGCGCCACTTCACGTCATTGTAGGCGCGCTGGGCCCGCTGCAGCTCAGCTTCAGCATTGGCCAGATCGGCTCGTGCGGCAATGATCTGTTGCTCCGGCGTGCCCTCAAGCACCTTGGCCAGGCCAGCCTGGGCCGAGTCGATTTGCGCCTCGGCCACCGCCATGTCGCCCGGCATGGCGCCGGTGCGCAAGCGCTCCAGCCTGGCTTCCGCCGCGGCCAGGGTCGCCGCAGATGCTTCAATTTCCTGGGTACGGGCGCCGGCAAGCAGACCGTTCAGCTGCGCCTCGGCGCGTTGGAGATCGGCCTGAGCTCGGGCAACGGTGGTGCGGGCCTGGGCGTCATCCAGCCGCAGGAGTGCGTCCCCCTCCTCCACCGTCGCACCCTCTGTCACCAAGAGCTCGCGAATGATGCCGCCGATGGGCATGCTGAGTTCGGCCTCGCGGGCAGGCAGCACACGTCCATCGACAATGATGCGCCCGTCACCGGCACTCGGCGCTTCTTCAACCGAGGCCGCGCTCGGCGGTTCTTCCTGCAACGTCTCGACGGCAGCCGGCTCAGCTTCAGCCTGGCCGGCCAGCAGCGGATCGAGAAAGCCGCCGAAGTAGGCCCCGGCAATACCGGCCACGAGGGCCAACAAGAGACCGATTATGATTACTGAACGTTTCATCCTGGTTCTACCTTCCTACAAATTTGCGTGATATTTTCTAGGCGCGCGGTCGGAGCCCATCCAGTACAACGGTAATAATGTCGTTAAACATGCTTTCGCGGGTGGGAACGCCTGGCCCTGACCCGCTAAAGTGAGCGTTATCGAACACAGCCAGAAACATGCCCGCCATGACGTCGGGATTCATCGTCCGCGTCTCGTCACGCACTTGGGCATCCAGAAAAATGCCGCGCAAAGGTGTGAAAATACACGTATACGCGGCGTCCGTGATGTGCGCCGCCGCGTCCGGACTGAGCGCCGGCATGTCGGCATGCATCATGCTGGAAAGATTCATTGGCGGCTGGCCGGAAAACCAATCTGCTGCGGCTGTCAGTTGGGGCGCGATGGCGACATCGCACGCCGCAATGGCTGCTTCTAAACCGGCCCGATGGCGCTCAAAAAGCCGCTCGGCCATGGTCAGATAAATCTGCTCTTTGCCCTTAGGAAAGTGGTAGTAGAGTGAGGCCTGCCGTATGCCCAAGGCATCGGCAATGTCGCGCAGAGTGATGGCCGAATAGCCCTGCCGCATGAAAAGCGTCTCGGCAACGTCGAGCACGCGCTGCTGAGCTTCGCTGGTTTCATTTTCACTTTCTGCAACCGGATTAACTTTATCAATCATTTGACAATACCTTGACAAGTTTTGTCTACCTAATAATAGGTAGGTTATCACGGCCCTGACTATTCCACAAATTGATGATCACCGCGGTAGGCCGATCTCCAATTGGCGCCCAACGTGTGGATATTGGCCGGGATTGATACGCAATCGTGCACAAATTGATACGCAAGCGCCCTTATCTCGCGACGATCTTGCGACGATTGATTGCTATTCTGGGGTCAACAGCAAATTTTTGGGCAATCGCACCGTTGATTCCAGGTCTGTTCGCAAGGAGGGTTGGCGCAATGTCTCACCAAGTTAAGCATCCCATAACCATAGCCGCGGATAGACTTGTACCGCATACCGGATCTCTCGCGCCCCGCTGGCATCGGTGGCAGCGGATCTCGTTCGCCCTGCTTTCTCTGAGCATGGCCGGCGCATTGGGGACCTTGGTTGGCACGCGCGGCCTGGCCTGGCTCATGGCGCAGCCGGGCTGGTGGATGAGCGGCAAAGAGACGGCCGGACTATTCATGCTGGGTGCAGCGTTTCTGCTCGTCATGCTACGCGCCGCGGAGACCCGCGGGCTCAGCACTGTCCTGATTGACCTGCGCGCATGGTTGACGACGGGCGGCGTTGAGGAAAATGGGTAAGGAATGAGGTACGACGACGAAGGTATCAGGGGCGGGGGGCGCCCACGAATTATGGGCCGGCAAGACGAAACCAGGCCGAAAACCAGGGCGGCGCAATCTGCGTGTAGTGGGCCCAGGTGCCTGGATCAGGATCCTCGTCCGGCTCCATGAACTCCCACAGGCCAAGCAGGTGAAAGCCACGCGTTGACAAGCCGTTGAGCACCGTGCTCAAGGCATGGACGAATTCCCGCGGACCGGCCACGGCCTGGTAATTGCCGGCTTCATCATGAACATCCCATTCCGGCGTAGCAAAGGTGATCTCGCCGTCACCATACGGTCGACGAAGGGGGTAGCCCGTCTCCGTCCATTCTCGATCATCTATGGACATCACAAAGGGATTGGCAAACTCCAGGCGATAGAGACCGCCGGGACGCAAGACGCGCCGAACGCCGTCAAAGACTGGCTCAACGGTGTCGACGAAATTGATCGAGTACGGTTGGTAAACCACGTCAAAAATATCATCCTCGAAGGGGGTTAGGTCTCGCATATCTCCCTGAAGAATGGTTGGTTCCAAACCATAATGTGCCGCACTGCGGCGATCCTGCTCCAACTGGCGCGGGCTCAAGTCGAGCAGCGTGACCTCGGCGCCGAGGAGTCCAAAGGCTGGCGCTTGCTGCCCACCGCCGCTGGCCAGACAGAGGATGGGGCGCCCGCTCACGTCACCCAACGTCCGCCCCATGATGTCATGCGGATCCAACAGCGTCCGTGCGCTGGCCGGGGTCAGGTCAAGGATCGGACGCGAAAAGGCCACGCCGGCATCCACCAGCGCATCCCAGCGTGATTGGTTGAAGCGGGCCAACTCATCCATGTGTAGTCTGGCTCTTTCTGTGTGACGGGATCAGGCGAAAACGGCGTGACCAAACGCGTTGCTTTGATTCAGCGTGGCCAAGGCGTCAGCGGCCGTGCGCGCCAGTCCGACGATGGCGGCATCAAGCGCCTCCGGCGCGCCATTGCCATACTTGAGCATAATGGCAAGCGCGTAGGGCGTGCGGGATTGATAGACGATCCCGGCGTCGCAGCGCACGCCACCGGTCCAGCCCGGCTTATTGGCCACTTCGACGCCAGCTGGCAACAACTTGATCGATGAAGCCCGACTTCGGCTTGCGCAGCACGCGCAGCACTTGTTGCGCCACCGCCTCGCTGGGCAAATCACGGTAGAGCAAGCGCAGCATGCGTACCAACTCTACTGGTGTCGCAACATTTTCTTGATCGGCGCGCCCAGCTTGGCTATCCATCATCTTGCGCCGCAAGCGCGTCTTCTCCAGCCCCAATCCGTCCAGCAGCGCATTGACAGCCTGCATGCCGACGGTGTCGATGCAGAGATTCGTGGCGGTATTGTCTGAGGCAATGATCATCAGGTTGGCTGCATCGCGTAGCGACAAAGCGGGGGCATCGTCGAGGTATCTGAGGATGCCGCTGCCACCGATGCGCCATCGCTCCCAGTCTATAGTCTGATTTAGGTCAAGCGTGCCAACTGTCGCTTCCTGGTAGAGCTGGGTCAGAATGTGGATTTTGATCGTTGACGCGGTGGGAAAGCGCAGATGGCCGTTGATCTCAAAGCCATGGCCCGAGCTCAGGTCGTGGATGCAGAAACCAATCACAGCGTCTATGGCGGCGATTTGCTCGTCAATGCGGGTATGGAGCTGTTGCCAGAATAGCTCTGCGCTCATGAGAAGCGAGGGAGGTGGATAACGGTCTGCGGCGGACCGTGGGCGGCCAGCCGCAGACCGTTCGAATCGCTGGTTATTGAGCCTGCGCCGTCAGTTCCATGCGCACCTTAAAGGGATCGGCTACGGTAAGCGTTTGCGCGAAGTTGGGCGGATCGATGCCAAAATCGCTCATGCGCAGACCTGCTTCGGCCACTCCGGTGAGCGTGTCGCCATTGATGGTTGCCGTCACGTCAAAGGTAGCCGGCACCGTCACGTCACGCACCGTCAAATCTCCCACAAGCTGGAACGTGGCCTCCTGGCCTTCTACATAGCTCTCCGGCGCATTTTCTACACTTGTGGCCACAAAGCTCGCTTCCGGGAAGCTGTTGAAGCTGGGACCATTCTCGCGAATCCAGTTATCACGGCGATTTTGATCCGTCGACAGGGTGGTCATGTTGACCGTGAACTGATTCTCGCCGACGCTCTTGTCATCGAGATTGATGCTCAACGAGCCGGCTACATCATTGGTGGAGCCGACAACAATCGTGGTGCCGGCTGCAATGCCTAGCTTGTCCAGGGCCTGGGCCAGAAACTCCTCATCGACCACGTAGGCGGCCTGCGACGCTTCGGGGACAACCGTGAAGGTGCGCGTGCCGGTAAGTTCTTCACCACCGCTCACGGCTTGGGCGACTGGCGCCTCTTCTTCCATCGCTTCTTCGGTCGCCTCTGCCTCTTCTTCCATCGCCTCTTCGGTTGGCTCTGCCTCTTCGGCCATTTCTTCGGCCGCCGCTTCAGTTGCTGCCGGTTCGGCGTCCGCGGCGGGCGCTTCTGCCGGCGCGCCCGCGCCAGCACAGGCCCCCAACAGCAGCATCGCCACGATGCTCAACAACAGAAGTGGTGAAAAGGGTCGAATCTTCATGGTTGGATCTCCTTTATGCGCAATCGGCAAGTTTGAATAGATGATCTGTCTGTAAACACTGCGCTAATTTAGCACGTGCTCAGCCCGTATTACCGTATCACGCATTACTCATTCGCCGTCTCGTCATCCTCGGGGAGATCCAACGTTACGCCAAAGGGCAGATAGTCGGGCGGCGTCACGCCGTCGGCGCCATAGCGGTCAACGAGCGCCCGGACCAGGAGCGAGTAGAGCCCTTCGTGGCGCATAGTCTCCTCACTCTCGGGCACGGTCCAGCCGTCGACAAAGCCCTGTGCGTCAAATTCCGCCAAAAAGTCTTCATCGCGACTGATCACGTGAATCGGCGTCTGGAAACCGTCATCACGGCGCGAGACGCGCGGTGGCTGGTGATCGCCGACCAGGACGAAGATGGCATCCGTTTCTTCGGTCAGGATGAAGTCGACCAGCATGCGCAGCTCATACTCGATGGCCTGCATATAATTGGCGCGCCGCGTACCGTGCTCCATGGCGTCGGCGTCAATCACTTCAAGCTCATCCGCTACCGGTTGGTTGAGACTTTCCCAGTCGTCCACGAGTTCGGGCAGATGGGTCCACGGGTAGTGGGATGTCTGCGTAATGAAGAAGAGGAAGTAGGGACTGACAGCCCGCTCCTGGATGGATTGTCGGGTGTAGTTCAGCGAATACTGGTCGGGCGGCGCCGGTCCCCAGGCATACTCCTGACCAACAAAGTTGAGATCGTCGCGGCGCAGCCACTGGTCGGTGCCGTAGAACGCACGGTACCGGTCCCAAGAAGACTCTTTCAGATCGGTTGCCAGGGATGTCAACCAGGTGTATTCGTAGCCTTGAGACTGCAGATAACTGCCTAGATCAGGATAGTCATCTTCCTGGAAGCGATTGAAGAGCATCTGAAATTGGGGATGATGATCAATGCGCAGGCCAAAGAGCGCGCTGGTGTAGGCCATCCATGACCCGCCGCCCCAGGTGGGCGAAAGCGTCAGTGCCGAACGCGATTGCCACCCGTTTTCTCCAAGCTCCGCGTCCAGTTCAGTGGCGAGCTTGGTGTAGAGGTCCTCGAAGTCGGGGCGCTTGTATAGCACCGAACCGTAGGACTCCACAAAAATCAGATAGATATTGGGGGTCTCGGCCAAGTCGAGCTCGCCATAGTCATAAGCCGCATAGACAGGCCGGACATCAAAACTGCCCGTCTCCTCGTAGCGGGCCAGCGACTCACTGACGTTGCGCTGCAGCTTATAACCAAGACTGCTCACGACCATCTCCGGTTGGGCCAGGGCCGCTCGGAACTGGACAGCCGAGAACAGCATACCGACGATTAGCGCAAGGAGCGCCACACGCGACCACTTGGTCAGCGTGATGGCGACCCCCTCGTCGAGCAGGAGACGCGTCAGCATGACCACGAAGGCGCCAAAGAGCACCAGCAGCAGCAACGCAGCACCGTAAATCGGCAGAGAGAGACGTAGATGGGAGAGCAGGAAAGGGATCCCGCCGGCCGCCATCGCAAATTCGTTATAGAAAACCGGTTCAACGGCGAAGATCGAGAGCATGATGCTTTCATAAATGTAGTAGGCCAGTGCGCTGAAGTAGACGATTAAAAAGAGCGCGCGAAAGGCCGGGTGGCGGATCCAGGCAACGTTGACCCAGACGACGGCGAAAATGGCAATCTCTAAGTTGATGCGGAAGAGGTCGTAGTTTGGCCGCCAAAGCAGGAGTTGGGCAACGGCATCGCCCGCATTGCCGCCCGCAGCAGGCAGCAGAGGGAGAAAGCTGGACGATTCAGCATTTAACAAATAGAGGGGCAAAAAGAGCAACGCGTTTAGGCCGAGAAATGCAAGCCAGAAGCGAAAGTCAGGGTGAATACGGTTCATAAGTTGGTTGCGGATCGTTTCTTGCTTGGGATTCATCCCAATGGACGCTATGATGCTTCTACAGCCTACACGATTGTGCGTGCTGCGGCAATTTGGCCACGGGCGCAATGAGGAATTGACAATTGACGATTGGAAATTGTCAGGCGTCATCCGCTAGATCATCGGGTATCCGTGACCGTAATACAGTACACACAGGGAGAGAGGCATCGCTTTTTATGCGCGAACAGTTTGGCCTATGGCGTTCGGTTGCCATCTATTACGGCCAGCCGTGGCGATACCGCCGCCTGCATGACTTCTATGGCCAATTTATTGGCCCGGGCGACCTCTGCTTTGACATAGGCGCTCACGTTGGCAACCGGCTTTGGACGTGGTCACGACTGGGGGCACGCTGCGTCGGCATCGAACCCCAGCCCGCCTGCATGGCGTTGCTGCGTCGCTTCTATGGGAATCGTGATGACATTGCGTTGATAGAAGAAGCTGTGGGCGCCGAACCGGGCCGCCTTGCCTTGCATATCGACCCGACCAATCCGACGGTTACAACCCTTTCATCAGAGTGGATAGACGCCATGCGGCAAGAAGCGTCCTTTGCCGATGTGGACTGGGCCGAGACGGTAGAAGTTAACGTCACGACGCTTGATGACCTCATCGAACGCTTTGGCGTGCCCGATTTCTGCAAGATCGACGTGGAAGGGTATGAGCTTGAGACCCTGCTTGGCCTGTCCGAAGCGCTACCTCAACTCTCGTTCGAGTATATGGCTGCCACACCGGGTACCACGCAGGCCTGTATTGAGCGTCTCGAAACCTTGGCGGGCTACCAATATAACTGGTCTCCCGGTGAAAGCCAGCGATTGGCCAGCGACCGGTGGCTCTGCGCAGAGGATTTGCTGACAAGACTTGCTGACTTGGGCAACGACGGCGCTTCGGGCGATATCTATGCAAGCACGCGTCGACGATCATAGCACCGTCAATCGCAAGTGAGCGGCGCTGCCTCCAATTCACAGCCCGCCCCGTGTCATGGCTATAAGTCCTGGCTCCGATAGTCGACCTCGTCTTGCTCTCCCTTATCATCTGACGGCCTGCGCATAGCAAAGCCATAGCCGCCCAGCATGGCTGCAGGCACCAACAAGCCCAAGAATAACAGATGGTACCAGAGCGGCGCCAGGTACCAATTCTGCGCCTGGACGAAGATGCCAACCAATAGAAGCGCCCCGCCCAGGTAGAGTGCATGGCGCTCCGGCTCGTGCGGCGCGATTGCAGCGGTCAGATAGCCGCTACTGACTGAATAGATCGCGCTGAGCACGACC
This sequence comes from uncultured Chloroflexia bacterium, assembly GCA_963807905.1. Taxonomy (GTDB): domain Bacteria; phylum Chloroflexota; class Anaerolineae; order Caldilineales; family Caldilineaceae; genus JAGRCP01. The sequence goes on from CAWEEJ010000021.1 coordinate 22,934, forward strand.
AAGAGCAGGAGCAGACCGACGGTCGCGCCGCCGGCCGGCGCGTAGAACTGCGGCAAGGTGTTCTGCAGAATCGTATTCGTAGCCAGCCAAAGCACTGTCCATAACACAAAACCGGCAGCCACTGCGAGCACGGTGCGACCCATGGCTTCTCCTTAACTCCTGGCACGACGAATTTCAAGCGGGTACTACATCAGGTTTATGGCGAGGTGGCCCATTTTAGCATCGCGCCCCTGTATGTGCAATGGGGTTTGCCCGGTAGTTGTTCGAGCGCCTGGCGCAGGTCATGAATGCAGATGGCACGAATGAGACAGATATCCACCATTCTGCTACGCAACAATCAGCGCGAATCCGCGGGATCCGCCACGGCCGCGCTCTATTTTGGGTGAAAAATGGCTTGAAGTTCAGGCTTCAAGAATTGCTGAACTTCAATCGTGTAGCCGCCAGGATCTTCCATGAAAAAACAGCGCACCTGAATCGAGTCATGAGTAGCCAGCTCACGGACGATCTTGACGCCTCGGGTGCGCAGTCGCTCATACCAGGCGTCGACATCGTCAACAGCAAGTGTGACGAGCACGGCACTCTCCGGATTGGGCTGATGGAAGCCCCGCTCGCCGGCCACAAGGCCGATGAAGGCCTGGGGCGCCGAGCGGTAGATTTTGGCAAAGCCTTGCTCCTCTACCAGCTCCAGGCCAAGCACTTGCTCGTAGAAATCGGCGATTGGCGCCAACTCGTCGTAGTAGAGAAAGGTAACTTGGGACTGGATTGAGCGCTGGGTCATGTTGGGTCTCCTGACTGTTTGGTTCATGTGCTCAGCGGATCGCCGCGGAACTTGCCGATAACCTCGTCTCGCTGGCAGCTGATGATTGAGACGGAGCGGGGGGCACGGTTGAACTATGGGTTTACGCCGGCCTCCTCTTGGGAACTCCCTCGCCGCAAAAGGCTACGTACCGCTTCAACATCGCTCGATTGCACAAAAGCCGTCACGGCGTCGCCGGGCTTGAAGACGGTGTCGCCATGGGGAATGAGGATGTGCCCCCCGCGGCGGATCGAGACAAGGATACATTCTTTGGGAATGAACTGGGCGATTTCCTGCAACGACCTGCCAGCGACATAGTCGTCTTTTTCGATTACGATGTCGGCGAATTCGGTGCCGTCCAAGTTCCGGACGCGCATGCGCTTCGTCCGGTGCTGGAGTTCGGCACGCCGGCTGACGGCAATATCATACGCCCTGATGATATCCCCGCGTTTGACCATGCCCAGCAGGTAATTTGGCTCTTCTGCGCTGACGACGGGCATACGGCCCAAACCGCGGGCGCCCATGCGAGCAAGGGCTTCCCCAACCGATTCGTTTGGTGTTGCAACCAGCAGGCGACTGCGCGGCGTGCCGATCTCCGCAGCAACTGTACGCCGCGGCTTCTCCTCATGGACAGCACGGTCCAGGTCGCTAATGGTGACGATACCGGCCAGTTCACCGTTCCCATCAAGCATTGGGAAACCGTGACTGTGGGTCGCCGCAAAGAGATCCGACAATTCGACGAGCGTCACCGTAGTAGGTACCGACTCTATCTGGCGCGTCATGACCTCTTCGACGTTGACGCCTTCCAGAATATCCATGTCGCGACCGCGATCCAGTGAAATGCCCTTGAGCCTTAGCTTGAGCGTATAAATTGAATCCGGGAACATCAGTTCGGCGAGCAGCGTAGAGAGTACGGTCGCCAGCATGAGGGGCAAGATGAGTTTGTAATCGTTGGACATCTCAAAGACGATGATGACCGCAGTAATCGGGGCCCGCGCCGCGCCGGAAAAAACTGCGGCCATGCCAACAATTGCATACGCACCGGGGTTGACGGCAACGTCGGGCCACAAGCCATGGGCTACCTGGCCTACGATGCCGCCCAGTACGGCGCCCATGAAGAGGCTTGGTGCAAAGACGCCGCCCGAATTGCCCGATCCCAGCGTGAGGGTGGTGGCCAAGAGCTTGCCGACTAACAGCGCCGTCAACAATCCAACAGTAAGGTCAATGTTGTCGGCGATCGCTTCGCCAAGCGCGTGGAGGCCAGACCCAAGGATCAATTGCTCGGGATAGAGCAGTCCTAGTAGCGCGGTCAGGAACATGCCCAGCGCCGCCTTCCAGGGCAATCCAATCTGCCAACGATCGAACCAGCCCTCTGCTGTGTAGAGCACCTTGATAAAGAGGACCGCCACTACCGCAGCTAGAATACCAAGAACCACGTAGATGGGGATTTCGCCGAGATGCGCCAGCGGGTAAGCGGGTACGTCAAAGGCTGGCTGGCTGCTCAAGAAAATTTGGCTGACGATGCTGGCCGTCACTGAGCTGATGACGACTGCGCCAAAGTAACGGACGGTGAAGCTGCCCAAGATTACTTCCATGGCAAAGATGGTGCCGGCTATCGGTGAGTTGAACGTGGCGGCAATCCCGGCCGCGGCGCCGCAGGCGACCAGCGTACGGACCCGCTCTTCGGAGAAGTGGAAGAGCTGCCCGACTGCCGACCCCAATGCCGCACCCACCTGTACAATCGGGCCTTCGCGCCCAGCTGAACCGCCCGTACCAATTGTGAGTGACGAGGCCAGGATTTTGACCAGCGCCACCCGGGCCCGGATGCGTCCGCCGCGAATCGCCACAGCCTCCATGACTTCAGGCACGCCATGCCCTTTGGCTTCACTCGCCCAACGCTCGACCATCCAACCGACGAGAAAGCCGGCCAGTGTCATCATCAAGATCGTCCCAACGGCCAAGCCGATCGTATCCTGCGCCAAGACTGTCAAATTGTGGATGCGGGTCAGTAGCCAGATAAAGGCGACCGCGCCGAGGCCTGTGCCGATGCCGACCACAACGGCCATGCCAACGATGATCAATTCTTCTGGAATGTTGGAGCGGTCCAGCGTCTTGGCGGCAGCAGTTCGTAAGCGGTCCAAATAGGTTCGACCGTAGGATGCAATATTGTGCGTCATGTCTAAACGGAATGTCCCGACTCTGAAGGGGTTTGTTTGCTCTCACTTAGGGAAAGCGGCGGCGTGCCTGCTCCAGTTCGATGGCTTTGGCGGAGAAGCGGTAGAGCTTTGCCGGCCGGTGATCGCCGGCGCGCAGGCTGCCGGTTTCTTCGATAATGCACTGGCCCTCTACGGAACTGGCGAGCATCTTGCGGCGAAAGTTGCGCTTGTCCAACGTTTCGCCCAACGACGTTTCGTAGACCTGTTGCAGCTCTGACAACGTGAACTCGGCGGGCAGCAAGAGGAAGCCCAGGGCCGTCCATTCCAGCTTCCAGCGCAGGCGCTGCAGCGCATACCCCAGAATCTGATCATGATCGAAAGCAAGCGATGGTAGATTGTAAATGTCCCACCAGCGCGCGTCTGCGGCGTCATCGCGGCCCTGTATGCGCAACGTGCGCGCCCGATCCGCGCTGAGCAACGCCAGATTCGCCACCGAGATGACGTGACCGCGCGGATCGCGACCCGGCTCGCCAAAGGTGTAGAGCTGCTCGAGATATATATCGCTGACGCCGGTCTCTTCCTGCAATTCGCGTCGGGCCGCGTCCTGCAGATCTTCGTTTTCGTCAACAAAACCGCCGGGCAGCGCCCAACATCCCTGGAATGGCTGGCGGCGGCGTTGGACGAGCAACACCTGCAGGCAGTCATGCAGGAAGGTGAAGAGAATCACGTCTACCGTCACCGCAGGCCGGGGATGGGGGTAACAAAACGGCGCCAACTGGGACCGATCACTCACTGTGGGTCTCGATTCTTGCTACTTATTGTCAAAAGCACACAACTATCGTAGCGACGGAGCGATGATTTGTCAAAGAAATCGTGGAATCGACCGCCGCGAGTCTGGTCAAATCAATCGCACATTGGCCATCCGCAATCCAACGCTATCACTCCGTCCATCCGCTCAGGCTGCGCTCCAACCGCCCCTCGCGCAAGTGCCAAACTTCTTCGGCGAAACGGCTGAGAAAGTGGCGATCGTGGGAGACGGCAATCACCGCACCGGGAAAGTCGCATAGGGCCGCTTCGAAGCGCTCGACGACATCCAGGCTAAGGTGATTGGTCGGCTCGTCGAGCAACAGCAGATTGGCCCGCGCGGCGATTAGCCGGGCGAGCTGTAGCTTGCGTTTCTGACCGATGCTCAGTGACTGCACCGGCTTGAGCAGATCCGGATAGGTAAATAGTCCGTAGCCAAGCAGCTCGGCCTTGATCTGTTCGGGATCGCCGACACGTCCTGTTGCATAAGCCGCCAGGACGCTGCCGGTGGCGGGTAACGAAGCCGGTTCCTGATCCAAGTAGCCGACGACGGCGCTGGCCGCCAGATGGACTGCGCCGGCGTCTGCGGTTTCCACGCCGGCGAGGATGCGTAGCAACGTGCTCTTGCCGCTGCCATTCGGTCCGACCAGCGCCACACGGCTGCGCCGATCGATCGCCACGCTGATAGCGTCGAGCACCGCCTCTTCGTCATAGGCTTTGTTGAGTTCCGTTGCGAGCAGCGGTGCTGAACTGACAAGCCGATCGGGATCAAACTCCGCGTTGATGGAGAATGGCTTGGGCGGTCGCGTAATCGGATCCGCCTCAATCCGGCGCAGGCGCTCTTCTGCGTTGCGCACGTTGCGAGCGACGGCCCCTGCAACGCGTCCCCCTTTGTGGTCGTAAGCCATCTTGTCGCCATCTTTGGGTTTGCGATTGTGTGCGACCTGGCGCGCCTTGCTGCGGATCGTGCGACGGAGCGCCAAGATCTCTTCTTGCTGCACTGCATATGCTTCGGCCCAGCGCGCCTGTTCGTGGGCCTTGGCAACGGCGTAGTCATCGTAACTGCCGGCATAGCGTTTGGCCGTATGCGCATGTTCGTCAAGCTCGATGATTGCGTCGACGGTGCGATTGAGAAAGCGCCGATCGTGGGATACCACGAGTGCGCCACCGCGGTAGCGCTGGACATAGGATTCTAACCAGTCCAGCGCGGCAAAATCCAGATGATTGGTTGGCTCATCCAGCAGCAGCAGATCCGGCTCGCCCAGCAGCAGCGCGCCCAGGCCGACCCGCGTCGCCTCGCCACCCGACAGTGAGTGCATGGGACGACTGCGGTCGAGCGCCTCAAGCCCCAGCCCGGCCATGATTTCGGCCTGGCGATGATCGACGTCGTAGCCGCCACGCCGTTCGAACTGGCCTTGAACTTCTGAATACGCGCCCAAGAGAGGTGTGAGTTCAACGCCGTCCACGGTCATGGCTGCTTCCAAGTCGCGCAGGCGCGACGCCATTGCGCGCAGGTCGCCCAGCGCCTCGTCCAGGAATTCGCCGATGGTCATGGCGCCGCTCCTCGCGAACGTTTGCGGCAGATAACCCAGCTCAGTGTGTCGATCGGTGCGGATCGTGCCCGCGTCCGGCGTCACCTCGCCCAGCAGGATCTTGAGCAGCGTCGTCTTGCCCGCGCCATTGGCCCCGACCAGTCCGATTTTCTGGCCGACCTCAATGGTCAGCGACACATCGTGGAGCACGGTGTGGTCGCCGTATGTTTTTGAGATATTGGTGAGTGCACACAACATATGCGCCTCCTCTGCAGCTGAAGCGGCCACGAAGTTTGAGGGTCGCGGTCATCTCAGGCACGGATGCGCTGGTCAACAGGGGATGGCGTGAGCGGGCAGCAGGTGCACAAACAGAAACGGCCACGGGGCAAGAACACCCGTGGCCGTGAAGTGCGTCTACAGTCGATACAGAGAACGAATGCAGCGAGCAATCAGCAGTGGTCTTGCCGGTATGCGTGGAAAACGATTGTCTCTGTCTGCTTCATCATGCACTCTGTGGGTGAAGAAGGTCGCTCACGACGGTGAACGGTAACTGCTTACGATACTAAAGACAGGGTAGCACCGGCTTTGCAACCTGTCAATTTGGCGCCAAAGCGTGTCAGGAATTGACGATAGGCGGAATGAAGAGCGCATCGATCCTGAGCGAACTTGCCGCATCCGCTGTAGTCTGGCAGGTTGGACAAAGGTTCTTGCATTGAGCGGTCCATGATCGTCAACTGGGCAAGTGTAGCACCACATTGGGTTCAGTTGACACCTTGACCCCATAGACTATAGTGAACGCCTAGCGCGTACGAACAAGCGAAGGAACTGTTCTCTGGGAGGCAAACGAAATGACTATCTGCATACATGCGCCGGAGAGCGTCGGCATGAGCAGTGAACGTCTGGCCCGCATTGGGCCCAGAATTCAGACGTGGGTGGACGGTGGCACCATCCCAGGGGCCAGTATGCTCGTGGCTCGACGTGGCAAGCTCGTTTTCTTCGACCAAATTGGCCGGCTTGACCATGCGGATGAACTCCCCATGCGCGACGATGCCATTTTCCGCATCTACTCGATGACCAAACCGATTGTTTGCACGGCATTGATGATGCTCTTTGAAGAGGGATGCTTTGAATTGAAGACGCCGGTTGCTTCCTTTCTACCGGCGCTGTCTCGACTGAAGGTGCTGGAACAAGACAGTGCCGGGAACTTCTACTCAGCCGATCTGTCACGACCCATCACGATCCGGGATTTGATGTGCCATACGGCAGGCTTCACCTACGATTTTCTGGTCGATTCACCAGTTGGCGAACTATATCGCCAGCATGGGATCGGGCCACGGGCTGATCGTTCTCTCGAAGCGATGGTTGACGAACTTGCAAGATTGCCGCTTGCGTTCCAGCCGGGAACTCGCTGGCACTACAGCGTTTCGATTGATGTCGCAGCTCACCTAATCCAGGTGTTGACAGACAAGCCGCTGCGCGACTTCCTGCGAGAACGCATCTTCTCGCCGTTGGATATGGTTAATACGGATTTCTGGGTGCCGGAGGAAGAGCGAATGCGCATGGTGACCATGTATGGAGATGAGGAGATGGTTGCATCCGAAACAATTTTGCCGCGGACGGTCGAAGACCGGGAGCCAGTAAGATCGGTTCGATTCGACGTGGAAGATGCCTATCCCTGTTCTCGGCCGGAGACCTTCGCTCGCGGCGGACATGGACTCTTCTCGACCACGCAAGACTATGCGCGCTTTGCGCTGATGCTACTCAATCACGGCGAGCTGGACGGTGAACGCATTATTGGTCGAAAAACGCTCGAGCTTATGCACGTCAATCACTTGCCCCCGGAGCTGCTGCCATGCGAGATCGGCGGGGTGCCAACGCCCGGATATGGTTTCGGATCGGGCTCACGGTCGCTTATGGACGTTGGTGCTGCCGGCGTACTAGGCAGCGTTGGCGAGTTCGGATGGGCTGGCGCCGCAACGACCTACTATTGGGTTGACCCACAAGAGGAACTGGTGGGTATATTTATGACGCAGTATCAGGGGCTTGAAGAGCCGGACCGTCGTTTTCGAACGCTCGTCTATCAAGCAATCGTTGATTGATTGGATCGAGCATTGCCGGTCTGGAACGTCGGTGATATGGTAGCGCAATGTCCTGCAGGTGCTGAAGCATGGCGCTCCTGTCCAAAGCCAAAATGAATCGAAACGGAGTCAACCTTGACGGCAGACTACTATGACGACGAAGAGAACGTGCGCAGCTATATCGAGATGGCGGCCGGCTACGATGGCGCAGAGTTGATTGAGAAGCTACGCGGCCACTTGCCTGCCGGGGCCGAAGTGTTGGAAATTGGCATGGGGCCCGGCACAGATCTCACGCTGCTGAACGAACACTTCAAGACGGTCGGATCCGATCGGTCGACCCATTTTTTGGATTTATATCGCGCCGACCATCCCGATGCTGATCTGTTGCTGTTGGATGCCACGACGCTGGAGACTGACCGAACATTTGCCGGCATTTACTCGAATAAGGTGCTTCACCATCTGGCCGAGGCGGAGCTTGGTCAGTCACTGGCACGCCAGGCCAACCTGCTCGAACCGGACGGCATTGCCCTGCACAGCTTCTGGCGCAGTCAGACGGGCGAACCTATGTCGAGAACCAGTATGGGTTCCATTTCGTCTATTACACGGTTGATCAGTTGATCGAGCTGGCTGCCCCCTACTTCGATATTTCGGAAGCCAGCGTCTACTCCGAGATGGAAGATGACGACTCGATCTGCCTGATCTTGCGCCGTACCTAGTCATCGCGAGTAGAATGGGTTCAGGGTGTTGGTGGATCGCAACTGGTCGGGCGCCGACAAAATGGAACGCGGATGCACCGGGATTGGGCTGATTCACGCTGATTTGTTCGGCTCGTATCTGCGGAGATTTCTTGATCCGCGTTCTGTTTGACCCCAGCCTGCACGGTATCGGTTGACGCCATACGTGATCAGGCATCACGGAATCGTTTCTATACGCTGTTGGAGCTTCCGCGCATGTGGATGCAAGCGCTGCGCCGCTTACAACCGATCTTCTTTGGGGCCGCCCTACTCGCCATGGTGCTGCTCTTGTTCAGTCAGTGGGCCGAGTTGCGCGCCTACGATTGGCAGCTCAATTGGCGCTGGTTGGCCCTCTCCGCGCTGTTCTTGCTGGCCAGTTGGCTGATGGAAATTGCCATCTGGCGCCATCTTCTCTACCTGTTTGGCGGCATCTTGCCCTACGGTCCGGCGCTGCGCATCTGGTTTCTCAGCGCGGTCATGCGCTACATTCCCGGCAACGTCTGGCAGCCGCTGAGCATGACGGTACTCTGTTATCGTCACGGCATCCGCGCCGAGGCCACGCTGACCGGCGTGGTGCTCTATCAGGCCCTCATCCTGCTGGCCGTGGCGCCGCTGGCAGCGCTCTATGTTTACGCCACGGGCAGCTTGGGGATGATCTCCGAACTCGTGCCGGGCGCAACCTGGTGGTTGGTGCTCGCCGCCCTGACGCCCGTCGTCATCTTCTTGCTGCGGCCCCAATGGTTGATTGAAGCCATCAACTGGGCATTGGCGAAATTCGGCCGCGAAACTTTGCCGCTTTCGTTGACCAGCGCACGCCTGTTGGCTCTGCTACTCGTCGCGATTGTGAACTGGCTCCTGTGGGGTGCGTCCTTTGCCGCGCTCACCTTTGGGTTGAGCGTTTTCTCGCCGGCCGAAATGACGCGCCTGGCCCCTCACTTGGTCTTGTCCTACCCCATCGCCTACGCCATCGGCTTTCTCTCTTTTATCACGCCCTCCGGTTTTGGCGTGCGCGAAGGCGCGTTCTTCCTGCTCCTTGCGCCCGTAATGGAAGGCAGCGTGGTAACGGTCGCCGCGCTGGCCATCGCGCGTCTGGACCACCGCCGGCGAACTGCTCATGGCCGGGCTCAGCCTGCTCTGGGGACGCTGGATTCACGCGCCTGAGCTGCATCAGCCCGAAGCCGCGGCAGTCGAGGGTGTGCCCGCTTCAACTGGCACAAGCTATGGAGGTGGGTCATGAGCGCGTCCGTGACCGGTCTCACCAGTCGCTTCGTGGGCCGCGCTACGCTGCTTGCGCTTATGCTGGCCGCCTTTGGTCTTCGCCTCTTCCTGCTCGATGGCCAGAGCCTTTGGTACGATGAAGGCGTTACGGCCCTCGTTGGCCAGATGGACCCTGCGGCGCTGACGCGCTGGACAGCGGCCGACATTCAGCCGCCTCTCTATTACTACCTGGTCGCGGCGTGGGGTCGCCTAGCCGGCTGGAGCGAGTGGAGCCTGCGCTTTCTCTCCGTCTGGTGCGGGGTGCTGCTCGTGCCGCTCATGGCTGTGCTGGTCATGCGCTTAACGCGTCACGCTCCTGCCGCGCTCCTGGCCGCTTTCCTGACCGCTTTCCATCCCCTCCTCGTATACTACAGCCAGGAAGCGCGTATGTACGCCCTGCTTCTGGTCTGGGGCGTGATCGCCGGCTACTCTGTTGTGCGCCTGGGTGAGGGCGAGCAGCGGCCTGCGCTCTGGCTGGCCTATGTGGCGGCGGCGACCGCGGCCATCTATACCCACTATTTCGCCTTCTTCTTGCTGCTGGCCCTGGCCATTGCCTATCTGATCGATGTCCACACCGATCTCCGTCGCGGCCTGCGGCCCTTCATCTTGGCCAATCTTGGCGTCCTGCTCCTCTATCTGCCCTGGCTCTGGGTCATGGTCACCCAGCTGCGCCAGGATACCAGCTACTGGCAAGGCGAGTTGAAGCTTGGCGAAGCGCTCGCCGAGGTCGCGATCTCCTTCACCAGCGGCGAGACTGTTTTCGAAGCGCAAGCGCTCTGGCTGCTGATCGGCTACGCACTTGTGACCGCAATCGCACTCGTCGGGCTCTGGCGTGCGCCGGATCAGCGCCGCACCCTTCGCTACGGCTTGCTCTGGCTGGCGCTTCCCGTGGCCGCGGTCTTGCTGCTAGCCTCGATTGCGCCCAAGTTCAATGCTCGCTACGTCATGCTGGCGCTTCCCGGACTGATCATTTTGTGGGCGGGCGGATTGGGGCAATGGGGAGTGCAGAATGCAGCAGGCAGGCTGGGCACTCAGAAAACGTCCTGGACTTCAGGCGGACTGATTGCCGCGCTCTCAGTGCTCTTTCTGACACTAGGCTTTGGGTACGCCAACGTCAACTGGTTTGTGAATCCGGCCTTTACAAAGGATGACTGGCGCGGGGTGACGGACTTCTTGCGCCCGCGTCTCCAGGAGCAAGAGGCGATCGCCCTGATTAGCGGCCACGCCTGGCCGGTTTGGGACTATTATGCACCCGACTTGCCGGCGCTGCGTCTGCCTGATCTGTCCACTTTAGATGTGGACGCCGTGCTCGACTTCGCAGACACCGCCGTCCCCTTGCAGGAGACGCTCGATCCCCTTTCGGACCGGCCCGGTATCTGGCTGATTGGGTGGCAGGATGACGTGATTGACCCCACCGGCGTGGTGCCGGCACAGCTAACCATCGCCGGTAAGGAAAAGGGGTTGGACACCGCGTACTGGGGGCTCAGCCTGCGCCGCTTTTCCCAGCTGAAGACTCACTGGATCCCTGACGCTCCGCCCATCGACCACCCGACCGATATCCAATTCGGTGATGCTTTGCGCCTGCGCGGCTACACCGCCATCGACAATGGTGACCTGCTGCTCTTCTGGCAGCGCGTGCCGGGCGTCGAATTGGACAGCGCTAATTTCGTAATGAGCGGTGAGGTCTACGACGCAGCGGGCGCGCGCATCGGCACCCTGCCCGACTTGCCGCCGGCCGGCTTTGATTATCCAGCCCATCGGTGGCCGGAGGATCGACTTGCCATGGGCGTCATACCCGCGCAGGCGTGGTTGGGTGAAGCGCCCGCGCCGGGTCAATACAGCGTCATTCTTCGCCTCTATAATGATAGCGGTGATGATAGCGGTCGCCAGCGTACACTCGTGCCGACAGTCGCCGGCGAGGAAAGCGTGACGCTCGCTCCGATTGAAGTCGTGATTGAGTGAGGCGCAGCCCGCGATTGGGTATGGCTTGCCTCACGCATGTGCACGATAGCCCATGGCCTCTTTGACCCGCTGACGCGCAATGATCTGCGCTGCCTCTACGGTTGACACACTCCCGTCCATGGCAAAGCACAGGACGTCACGCACATTGCGCCGGATGGCCTCCTCAACTATCTCGAAGGCCTGAAGCTCCGTGCCGCCATGGTATTCGACGCTCGCGCAGATGACGCCGCCGGCATTGGCGATGAAGTCCGGGATGTAGAGTACGCCATGCTCGTGCATCCACGCTTCAGCCGCGGGCGTGGCCGGAATGTTGGCGCCGGGCAGAACCATGCGCGTCGAGAGTTGATGAACGTTCTCATCGTTCAGCACGTCGGGGCGGGCAGCAGGAATCCAGATGTCACAATCGATGCCCACAAGCGCCGCACCAGGCAGTCTTTGGCCGTGGGAATAGGTAGCGACAGTGCCCGTGGTTCGCTTGTGTGCAATCAATGCGCCCATGTTGAGGCCGGCCGGATCATAGAGCGCACCACGACTGTCGGCGACCGCAATGATGCACGCGCCCCGATCCACGAGGTAGCGTGCAGCGTGCATGCCGACTGCGCCAAAGCCCTGGATGACGACTCTAGCCTCATCGAGTTCGAGGCCAACGGCCGGCGCCGCCATATCCGCTGCCACGGCCAAACCGAAGCCTGTTGCACCGATTTCGTCCAGCGGAATGCCGCCCATGACCCGTGGCAGTCCCACTGCACGCCCGACTTCATCCTTGATCCAGGCCATGCACATCTCATCAGTGCCCATGTCGGGGCCGGGAATGTAGTCTGTCATGGTGCGGATGGCCCGAGCAAAGGCACGGAGGAGGTGTTCCTTCCGGGCAGGCGTGCATGCCGGATCAGCGATGATGCCTGCTTTCCCGCCACCATGAGGCAGGCCCGCCGCGGCATTCTTGAAGGTCATGGCCCGGGCGAGACGTACAACCTCAACAATATCTACGTCAGTAGCCATGCGCACCCCGCCGATAGCTGGCCCGCAGGCGATATTGTCGATAACCACGATGGCATCGAGCCCGGCCTCATGATCGTGCAAGATCGCAACGAAGGTCGGGCCAAGTTCATCGTGCAACTCGCTGATCATTACGTTCATCGTTGTTTTCCCTTCTTTATCCGTTGATCGCCAGGTTAGCGGCTTGCTTGTTCATCAACACTCGCTTCATCTAGCCGGATTAGCAAGACCGGACAGGGGCTTTGCTGCATCACCTTGTCGGCTACGCTGCCGGATCCCCAGCGGATTGAGCCGCCCTGACCGTGCGAAGACATGACGATTAGGTCCACAGCTTCGCTCTCAGCGACAAAGAGGATGTCTTCGGCGGGCGCCGCATTGGCGACAACGACGCGTATGTCGATGCCCCGGCTTTCCAACGCCGTCCGTTGACTGGCAAGGTAGCGTTCAATTTCGCGATGATTCTCCTGTAGTGCCTCCTGAATCCACAGGCTCTCCGGATGGGCCGGCACGCGAGTCGGCATGGGAAGATCCAGCACGCGCAAGAGCATGATCTCGGCCTGGTATTGGTTTGCCAACGATTCCGCCACGGGCAGGGCTCGCTCCGACAGTGTTGATCCATCGAGGGGTACTAATATTCGCTGTATGCTCCACATTGGTCAGGCCTCCACGATTTGGTCGCTTGATGATATCGTTTGCCTGCTCATATTGTTGCGGACCCGTGGCTACAAGATGACCACAAAACCCCCTTCAGCGCGCGAATGTTGTCCGTCCAAGCTTTCAGTGCAACCCGTATATCAGCTCTATGCCTGCAAATTCAGGGACAAGGATTTCCAGTTGCATGCGACTCGCGCTGTGAACTTTTGGGCAGAGGATATTGCTGTTCGGTGGGCGTTCTGCTAGACTATTTTCCATGGAAATCCAACAGACTCGCCCTCGCGGCGAGACCAAATACTGGCCGCACGGTGATCGTACAACCCCAGCACAGGCGTCCTGCACAAAGGGCTTCTGTGGCCGTGAACGGCTACCGCTTTGCCAAGTGCTGTGGATCTTGCTGCTTGCTACATTCATGCTGGCCGGCTGCGGCCGGCTCGCCTTCGACGCGGGCCCCCTTCTCCACAGCGCCCAGGTCGCGCCGGATGCGATCACGCCCAATGCTGATGGCACCCAGGACGTGGCCGAAATCGCCTATAGCTTGCGGCGTCCCGCCAATGTGAGCATCTATTTTGAAAACGAAGCCGGCGAACGTTTCTACTTTCGCCAGGACCGCCGGCGCGCGGCGGGCGACTATAGCGTCTTCTGGGGCGGTGTCGTCGACGAAGCTGAAATCGTTGAAACCGAGGGCGGTACTGTGGAAATTCTCAGCCGCGTGCTGGCCGATGGCGACTATCGTTGGGTGATCGAGGCGGTGGAGGATAACGGAAATTCGGCCCAGGCTGAGGGGACGATTTCACTGGCCGAAGCCGATACCGAGATTCCCGAGATGAACAATTTTGCCGTCGTGCCCGATACCTTTCGGCCCAACCAGGACGGCCTGCGTGATGACTGGGTGAGCATCTCCTACTATCTGACCAAGGATGCAGAAGAGGTGCTGGTCTATCTGCTCGATCCTGAGGATCCAGATTTTCGCTACTTCATCGCCGAGCAGCCCGGCGTGATCGAGCCGAATGAGCGCGGCTATCACGAATATCGCTATGAGGGCGGCGTCGAACTCAACGCTGTGCCGCCGCCCGACGGTGAATACACCATTGTGGGCGAAGTGCGCGACCGGCGGGCAACGCCTCGCGCACCATGCAGACGTTGACGATTGCCGAAGGCGGCAAGCCCAGGGCCGACATCGCCCAAGGCGAGATCGATTGGACGGGCGAGATGAGCCGCGTGGTAGGCGTCCCCCTGGGCGAGCAACTCTGCTTCACGGCCATTGTGACCAATGAAGGCGTCGTGCCGATCCGCACCACCGGCCCGTGGCCCGGTCAAGAATACAACTTCACCGAGAACTACAACACGCTGGCCGCTGATGGCCATGAAGAGTGGTTTCAGCAAGCCGGGGTGTGGCGCTTTGGCATCAATTTTGACACGACCGGCATTGATTTTCCCTTCCGCTGGGCGGTTGGGCGACCCGAGGACCTGGAGCGCCGCATCATTGACGGTGAGGAGCAATGGTATCTCTTGCCGGGTGACTCCGGAGAGGTTAGCGGCTGTATCACCCTGGACGAGACGCCGCCCGTGGGCACCAACTTCTGGTGGGGCGGGCTGATCCACGAATTTGTGGGCGTCACCAATAACTATGTTGACCGGATCACTGTTTCGGTCGGCGCGCCGTAGGATTCACGAGCCATGAACCGACTGGCGATTATCATTGTGAGCTACAACACGCGTTCGCTATTGCGTGCGTGCCTTGCCAGCATCAAGGCGGCAACGGCTGCTTCTCATGGCTCATTGCGCGTGGAAGTGCTTGTCATTGACAATGCGAGCGAAGATGGCAGCGCAGCCATGGTCGCGACTGACTATCCCAATGTTCGCCTCACGCCGCTGAGCGAAAACATTGGCTTCACGCGCGGCAACAACCTTGCCCTGGCCCAACTCGGTTTCGACCCACGGCCACGCAGTGCATCATCGACGACTGGAGCCTCCTCCAGCCTTGCACCCGATCAACCCGACTATGTACTTCTGCTCAACCCCGATACCGTTCTCCGCCGCGATACGTTGACGCAGCTGGTCGATTTTATGGAACTGACGCCGCCGGCCGGCGCCTGCGGGCCAGCGCTCGCCTACGGAACTGGAGAGTTCCAGCACGCGGCCTTTCGGTTCCCCGGCCTCTTTCAAATCTGGCTCGATCTCTTTCCCCTGCAGGGCGTGCCCGGCGCCCAGCGGCTTCGCAACAGTCGCTTCAATGGCCGCTATGGTGACGCACTCTGGCAGGATCGCGTGCCCTTTCCGGTTGATTTTGTGCTCGGCGCATCGATGTTTGTGCGCAGCGCGACCATTCGCCAAATTGGCGGGCTCGACGAAGGCTATTTCATGTATTGCGAGGAGATGGACTGGGCGCTGCGCATGCGTGAGGCAGGCTGGGGCGTCTACATCGTTCCCTGGGTAAACGTGACTCACTTTGAAGGGCAGAGCAGCAGACAGGTCCGCTGGCCCGCCTTTGTCGAACTCTGGCGCAGCCGGTTGCGCTTCTATGGCAAGCATGCCGATCACTATCCGCTTTGGTATCTCTGGCTCGTCCGTGGCCTGCTGCGCGGCGGGCTGGCCTGGCGCAGCCGTGCGATTCGTCGTGCCTTTGCGTCCGGCGAGTTAAGCGGGGAAGCAGCCGGCGATGCCCTTGAGGCCTACCGGACTGTTCAGCAGCTATGATCAAGCTCGCCGCTGTTATCCTCACCAAGAATGAAGCGCACTACATTGATGACTGCGTCGCCAGCCTACGCGACTGGGTTGACCTCGTCATCGTGTGGGATTCCGTCAGCAGCGATGAAACCGCGGCGCGTGCCAGGGCGGCAGGCGCGGTCGTGGTCCAGCGTCCCTTTGACAACTATGCGTCCCAACGCCAGGCCGCGCTGGAATCGATTCGGGCCGAGTGGGTCTTTTTTGTCGATGCTGACGAGCGCGCGACACCGGCGCTGGCCGCGGAAATTCTGCAAAGAATCGCTGAAGAAGAGCATGCCGGCTATTGGGTGCCCCGTCGCAATTTTATTATGGGAATCGAAACACGCGGGGGCGGCTACTATCCTGATTATCAGTTGCGCCTGCTCAAGCGTGCGGGCGCGCTCTATGTGGCTGAACGAGAGGTCCATGAGGTCGTGGATGTCGACGGCACGGAGAGCCATCTTGAGCATCCCCTGATTCACTTCAACTACGTCGACTGGGATCAATTTCATCGCAAGCAGCGCGCCTACGCCGCCTACGAGGCACGGATTCTGGCCCGACGGGGTATCTGGCCGCGACCCCATAATTTCGCTCTGCAGCCACTGCGCGAATTCCGTCGTCGCTACTTCAGCCTTGGCGGCCACCAAGATGGCGCACACGGCCTGCGCCTGGCCCTCCTCTTTGCGTGGTACTACGGCTTCATGCCCTACTGGATCTTACTCACCGAACCGGAAACACGCTGATCGACCCCGTTGCCAATTGACAATTAACAATTGCTAATTGCCAATTCAGGCCTCCCTCAACCATCTTCGACCACGCGACTAACGCTGCCGTCCTTTTGCACGCGAATCAAGTTCTGGGTCGCTTGCTCGAAGGTATCATCATGGCTGATGACGAAGAGCTGGCGCAGCCCCTTGACCTTGAGAATCTGCTGGGCCAAATTGTCGCGCCGCGTTTCATCAAGATTGGTCGTCGGTTCGTCAAAAAAGGCAATGTCAATGCTGCTCATTTCGCGTAGCAATGCTAGGCGCACGGCGAGTGCTGCACTCATCTGTTCGCCACCGGAGAGTTGGCTGAACTGGCGGCCGTTGCCGTCGACGTCGAGAATGATGTTGAAGTCTTCCGTCCAGGTGAGGTGGCGCGTATAGTCTTGCATGAGCTCGGAGAAGATGCGTGCAGCGTCTTCGCTGATCTGGCGGATCAGCGTCGCGGTGATGTATGGACCTGCCTCACGCAGGACGCGGCGCAGGGCGTCGAGAACTTCTTCCTGACGGGCGCAGGCCGCCTGCTCTGCGCGGATTTTTTCCATCTCAAACTCGACGGCACGCAAGCGCTCTCGCGCCATTTCATCGCGTGCCTGATCTTCGGCGAGCATGGACTGGCGCGTCTGCGTGGCTGCCTGCTCGCTGCGGGCCTGCTGCGCTTCCAGGGCGACCGCAGCATAGCGCTGGCTGTCGAAGTTGGCTTCGGCCTCGGCCAGCGTTACGTCGAGCGTTGCCGCCTCGTCCAGCAACGTTTGCTGCTCTGCCTGTAGCGCAGCCAACTCACGCGCTTGACGCTCTGCGCCCGCTGCCAACTGCTGATTGCCCAGCACAGCTTGATAGGCTGTGCCGTGCGCTTCCAGCGCCTGCGCCGTGGTGGAGATGGCATCGTCCAGGTCACCAAACGTATCGATTCGCCGCTTCAGGTCGTCGACAGCGGCTTGCTCAACCGTGGCGGCGCTGTTTAGCCCATCGCGCCGTCGATCAATTTCCTCCAGTCGGGCGGCTTCTGCGGCGGCGATTGCGTTTTGCTCGCGCGGGTTGCCGAGCGCACTTAACTCTCTCTCGTACTGTTCAATCGCTTGCGAAATGTCCGCCGATGCGGTGAGTAGTCGCTGCTGATCGGCCAGCGTTTCTACACGCGCCGCAATCTCACGCTGGAGTTCCTCCTGTTCACCGGACCGGGGCAGCGTGCGCAGCGTCTGCTCCAGCGCCTTGAGCTGCTGACGCGCCGCGGCGAGCGCGTCTGATTCAGCCGTGATCTGTTCCTGGGTTTCACGATAGGCCCCACGCATTTCTCCCAGCTTCTGCTCATTACGTGTCAACATGCTGGTGCGATGCTCGTCACTGAGGGGCTGCTCGCAAACCGGGCAAAGGGCAGTGGCTGCGGACTCGAGCGCTGCGGTCTGATCGTTGACGCTGGCCGCAGCCGCCTTCATCTGTGCCTGCTCTTCGCGCAATGTGTCGAGCCTTTGCTCATGTACGGCTAATGTCGCTTCCACCTCGCTGCGCTGCGTGTCGACCCGTGTGGCCTCGACCAACTGTGCAGACAGCTTCTCCACCCGGGTTTGGAGCGCTTCCAGTTGGGCCGTCTGTTGCTCGATCTGCCCCGCCAGTTCTTGTCGCCTGGCTGCCTGTTGGCGTGCGGCATTCAGCGCCTCTTCCAGACGCTGCTGTTCGGCCAGCGCCGGCGCCAACTGCTTCACGGTTGCCACAGCGGCGACAACGGCCGCCATGTCCTGCTCTAACCGTGCCAGGTCGTTCCGGGTCAGGGCAAGTCGTTTGTCGGCCTCACTGAGCTGATCGCGCAGGGATTGCCGTTCGCGCACCTGCTCATCAAGCATGCGCTGCTCGGCCTGGGCGGCCACAAACATATCGTGGCCGGCCTGGTGCGCGGCGACGGTTTCCGCGGCTGTCTGCGCATCGGCCAGCAAGCGTTTGGCTTCGACCAAGCGTCGCTCGCCGGCCCCTTGGCGCTCCGCGAGCGCACTTTGGCGCTGCTGCAAGGTCTGCAACTGCTGCTGCTCGGCTTCCAGCTTGGCATGCTCCTGCTCGATCTCGTGAAGTTTCTTCACGAGTGTCGCCAGGGTACGCTCGGCGTCGCCTAACTCGGTCGTGCGTTTGGCAATAGCCGCTTCGAGCTCGGGCAGCTGCTCCAGCCGCGCGGCCAGCCCCGCCCCATGGACCGCGAGCGCCTGACTGCGCTCCTTGAGCGTGTTGAGGGGCTCACGCAGTGCGTCAAACGCTTTCTTGTACTCATCGACCTGGAGGAGTGGATCAAATGTGGCCTTGCGCTGGGCCGGCGTGCCCAGGAATGCCGCCGTAAACGCGCCTTGGGGCACGCCCACAGCATCGCTGAAGAGGCGCGCCAGATCGGCGCTTGGCTCCACGCCCATATGCTGACGCAGGAAAGTGAGCACGTCTGCCTTGCCCTCGACCAGCTTTACGTCCAACTCGGAATCGAAGATGTAGTGCTGGTTGCTGCTGCCAAACTTGCGCACAACCTGATAGTGGCGCAGATCGTCGCTGCTGATGAAGGTGACGGCAACCGTGCCCGTCTTCTGCCCCTCGCGCACGAAGTCGCGCTGGTTGTAGCCGATGTGATCAAAGAGCGCGAAGCCGATCGCTTCCAAAATGGTGCTTTTGCCCGCGCCGTTCCAGCCGACGATGGCGTTGACGCCCCGGCGAAAGTCAATTTTGGCCTTGGCGTAGCTCTTGACGTTCTCGAGTTCTAGCGAGAGAATTTGCATGGAGACTCAGTCTTGACGTGGATTGGGCGACGCGTTGGATGAACTCGCTGGCGCCATTCCGACCGATGGATCGTCCTGGTCAATAACGCCCTTGAGCTCTTCCAGGATCGCGTCGCTGCTGGCACCCGTGACGGCCAGCTCTTTTAAGCGTACGGCCAGGCGCGCCCACTGCTTGCTCCGCTCGGCAAAGCGCTGGTCGCGCGTTAGCAGTTCCGTGAGCACGTGGCGCTCGAGTTGGGCCCGGCTCAATCCGTCTTCGCCTTCCACGGCAAATTCTGCTGCGCGCGTGTGATTCTTGACGATGACATGAAGGGGAGTAAACGCTTCCTGGATAAGCGTTTCGATCAACTCCAGACTGAGTGCGCTGCGATCAAATGGGAGCACGCCCGTCAGCTGCAATTCCACCACAGGTCGATCGTCATCGCCCAGCCGCTCGACCCGCAGATCCCGCGCCTTGCGCAGGAGGTACGCGCCCACCTGCGTTTCGAGATCCGCCGGCGAGTCCACGTGATCGACCTTAAAGGCCAGCCGGCAGAAGACGCGTCGCTTATTTGGGTGGAGCGCGGCGCGATGATGGACAGGATCGGCGTCCTCCGCAGCATCATCAGCCACGAAATTGGCTGCCGTGTCGACGTTGACCAGATAGTAGCCTCGATCCGACCACTCGGCTTCGGTTACGGAGCAGGTTTCGGCGCTGCCGGGATTGTAGATCCAGTCATCAAAGCTGTAGGGCTTGTGAATGTGGCCCAATGCCAGATAATCGACGTGGGGTTTGATGATCGACCACTGCCGGACGCTCAAACCGCCGGCCTGGTCGGCGAGGACGCCCTCGACGCCGCCATGGGCGACAAAGATGCTGTATTCAACTGCGGGGTCGGCAGGCTGCTGGGCCATGGCCTCGGCGTAGGCATTGAGTGCTGTCTCGGTGCTGGCGCCGTAATAGCGCATACCATAGACGCGCACGCCGGGGATGGGGTCGACGTAGGCGCCGCGTCGTCGCTGCGGATCGTAGGGCGCCAGTTGGGGCGTACCCTCCTCAAAGACGGCGTTGAGCAGGATGAGCAGCCGCCGTTGGGCCAGGAATTCCATCCAGCCGATGTTGTCCTGATAATAGGCGTGCTCGTGGTTGCCCTCGACTGCGATGCAGGGAATGCCGGCCTGTTGGAGACGCTCTAGTCCGTTCATGGCCTGGTTGAGGGTGAGTGCGTCGATGGCGCGTTTCTGAAAAAGATCGCCCGCCATGATCACAAAGTCAACTTTTGCCTTGATGGCGCGGTCAATGATGTCAAAGAAGGCGCGGGCAAAATCGTTGAAGCGCTCTTTCTGGTTGTACTGCTTGTAGCCAAGATGGCTATCTGCGAAGTGAAGAAAGCGAGTCTGCATGGGTGATCAACTAGTTGGTTGGGGAACGGTGAGACGTGCGGCAAGAATCATCTGTCGGTAACGCTCGGCGGCAAGCATCACGCCTTCATCTCGCGGCGCATGGTGAGCAATGTGCGCGTGGGCTGGAATCCGTGCCGGCGAGCGGCCTCTAACCCGGCAGCGTGGCTGGTTGGCAGCGCCAGCAGGACGGGCAGGCGCGGATAGTCGTAGAGCGTGGCCGTCACCCACTCGAAGAGCGTGTCCTCATACTCGCCGTAATGTTCGGGCCGTACCCAGAGCTTTAGCTCATGTTCGCCATTCCAACGCTGCGCCGTCAGGATCAGCGCCGCTTCAAAGCGGGGCGAAACGCGGATGCAGCGACGGAAGACATCGCGGCGGCCGCTCTTGCGCCAAAACCATTCCCCCACTTGCGTTTCAAAGGGAACGTGAAATTCGCTCCGGCGCAGCGGGCGCCACCACTGGCTTTGGCTATTCAGCTGGCGATTGGCCAGCTCATAGAGTTCTGGCCCCTGGCTGGCCGAAAAATGATGGAAATTGGCGATAGGGGGCGCAGCCGGCGTGCCCTCACTCGCCGGCAGCGCGGGCACGCGAGGCAGGCGTAGATCGGCGGTCCCGCCCATATACTCAAAGTCCAGGCGCTCGTAAATGTGGCGTGCCGGACCATTGGCCTCATAGACTTGGAGAACGGCCCATTTCGCGCCCGACGCTTCGATGCGCTCCAGGGCCGCGTCCATGAGCCGATTGGCAATGCCCCGGCCCCGATAGGCCGGCGCAACCGCAACATTGGCGATTTGCCAGCGGTTGCCAAAGCGGTCGGCCCGTTGAACCGTCACGTTGCCGACGACGCGTCCATCTTCGATCCAGACGAAGCCTTTGAGCAAGTCGCGAAATTCGCCCGTTGTGCGGTTGAGCACCTTGAGCAGGCCGCCCATGTTGCTCATCATGCGCATCTCGCGCAGCGCAGCCGATCCACGTGGATCCAACTCGGCGGCAAAGGCCTCTGCAATCAGATCGGCTACCGGTCGCAAGTCGGTGGCGATGTCAAAGGGGCGAATGCCGCTCTCTATTCGATTTTGCACCCGCCCGCCTGGGGCTTCGATGGCCGTCATGGTGATTGCTCGAATCGATGTGCCTGTCTACATGGCCACGCGAACCAGGGCCGGACGCAAGGTCTGCCCTTTGTGCGTATAGCCGCCGCGCAAGGTTTCGATGATATGGCCGCTTTCGACTTCGTCGCTCGGTTCACTCGAAATCGCTTCATGCATATTCGGGTCAAATTCGCCTTGCGCCGGAACGGGCTCAACGCCCTGCGTGGCCAACAGATCGAGCAATGTCTTCTGGATCTGCTGGAAGCCGTCGATCCAGGCCGCATCTTCGTCACCCAGATCTGCCGGCGCATTTTGGAAGGCGAGATCAAAGCCATCGAGCACGGGCAGGAGACTGCGCACGACGTGTTCACTGGCGCGGTCAATCGCGTCTGCCAGTTGCTTTTCCTGGCGGCGCTTGCTGTTCTGAAATTCGGCGGCAACCCGTTTCATTTGATCCAGGTTCGCAGCCGCTTCGGCCTGGGCCACTGCCAGCTCTTCCTCGAGCTGTGCGATTTTGGCCTCCAGGTCAATCGTTTCAAGCTCGTCGGCGATCGCTTCATCAAGCGCTTCGATGATGACGACATCTTCATCATCTACGGCCGCTGTCCCGTCATCCGCGGCCACAGGAATGGCGTCGACCACGATTTCGTCGTCGTCATCAGCATGATCGATGACCGGTTCAGCTCCATCGTCGTCTAGCGGCTCAATAGATTCTTCCTGCATGACTTCGCCATCGAATTCGTTCTTTTCTTCGCTGCTCATCTCGTTTTCCGCCTTGATTGCATGTTACAGTTTGGCCTGATAGCCGTACATGTCCTCGATCTTTTCGCTCAGAAGAGCGGCGACAAAGCGCACGGCGCCAATGCTGCGCCCATAGGACATGCGCAACGGGCCGATAACGCCGAGAATGCCCGTTGCCTGCTCGCTAACCCCGTAGCTGCCCAATACGAGGCTGACATCCTCCAACTCGCGGAAGCGCCCCTCGCCATTGATGACGACCTGGACGCCCTCGGCAGCGCGGTATTCGTCCAGAATGGCCTCGAGCAGTACGTGTTGCTCGAAGACGCGCACGATTTTGTGTACGCTCCCATGCGCACCCTCTCCGGCCGAAAACTCTGGCGTATCAAGAATATGCGTGAGGCCGTCGCGGTAGATCTGACCGCTGCCGTCGTGATCGATCTGCCCCATAATCTCGCCTGTGAGCAGAAAGACCTGTTCTCGTAGCAGCGCCGTGTGATCGTGCTGGTGAAGCAGACCGCCAAGGGAATTGACTTCGTTGGCATTCATCCCCTGCAGCTTGGCGTTTAGTTCATTGCTGATCGCGCTCAGATCGCTCTGTCCGATCGGCTGGTCCAAGTCGAGCAGTTGTTGGCGCACGGTTCCTTCCTGCAACACAAGCACCAGCAGCACCTTGGTATCGTGGATGCCCACGAGCTCCAGATGCTTGAAGCGGCTGCGCGTTGCCCGCGGCGCCGTCGCCAGCGCGGCTCCATGGGAGGTGCGGGCAAGGATGGCGGTACTCACGCGCAGCCACTGATCGAGTTCTTCCCGGGCCTGGCCGAATTCGCCGCGGATGTCCTGGCGCTCCTGCACCGATAGTTCGGCTTTGGGATGGGCCAGCAGGTGCTGCACAAAATAGCGGTAGCCGGCATCGCTGGGCACGCGTCCTGCACTCGTATGCGGATGGGTGAGCAGCCCCTCTTTCTCCAGCGCCGCCAGATCGTTGCGAATCGTGGCGGGGCTCACGCCCAGGGCGTATTTCTTGGCAATTGTCGCCCCGCCTACCGGCTGCGCGGTCTGGGTGTACTCCTGGATGACGATGCTCAACACTCGTCGCCGGCGTACGGTTACCGGATCCTGAAGCGCATCATCGGGTTGGTAGAGTTCAGTCATAGTAAAGCCGCCTAATAGGCGTTCTGATTGGTGCCCAAAATTGTCTGAATGATCGTCTGCAGAATGATCTTGAAGTCTAGCGCCAGCGACCAATTCTCAATGTACCAGAGATCATACTTGGTGCGCTCGGCAATCGACGTGTCGCCGCGCAGACCATTTACCTGCGCCCAGCCGGTGATGCCGGCTTTTTCACGGTGGCGATCCATGTAGCGCGGAATATAGACGCGGAACTGCTCCACGTAGATCGGTCGCTCCGGCCGCGGACCCACCAGGCTCATGTCGCCGATGAAGACATTGATCAACTGAGGCAATTCGTCAATATTGAAACGACGCATCATGCTGCCCAGTTTCGTGCGGCGCGGATCGTCTTCCGTCGTCCAACCAGGCCCTTCGGTCTCTGCGTCAGGCCGCATGGAGCGAAACTTGATCATCTTAAAGGGGCGCGCATCAAGCCCCATCCGCTCCTGGACATAGAAGACCGGGCCGGGGCTGTCCAGCTTGATCAGGATTGCGGTCATCAGCATAAACGGACTCACTGCAACCAACCCGATGCCGCTGACGACGATGTCCATGCCGCGCTTGAGGGTCAGCTTCCAGCCTTGCAGGGCGACGTCGCGAATATTGAGCAGCGGCATACCGCCCAGGTCGCCAATGCTGACTTCGGTGGCCATGATCTGAAAAACGTCGGGGAAGACGCGAATGCCGACCTTTTCGCGCTCGCAGAGGCTGATGATGTTGACCAATTCCTGCTGGCTGCTCTCCGGCAGGCCGATGATTACGTCGTCGACATCATAGCGCTCGATGATCCACGGAATATCGGCGAGCGAACCCAGTACTGGAAAACTGAAGTTTTCGGTCGGCAGGTCGCCCTTGCCCACAACGCCGACGACCTGGTAACCCATCTTGGGGTTGAGCGTGATCTTGGTGAGCAGCATCTGGCCGATTTCGCCGGCGCCGACGACGAGCACGCGGTCGTCGCCGATGCCCCGTGCCTGCGCCTGCCATTGGACTTGCGCATGCACCATGCGCAGCAGGGTGAGGAATAAGATGCTAAACAACCAGCCCAGGACCAGCAGCGAGCGATGATAGCTGAGATCGGGAAAGACCAACGTGATGATCGCCACCGTAAAGAGCACGGAGATTGTCTGCAGCAGGATGATCTGGAAGGTTTCGTCCAGGTGACCCAGCGTGCGTCGCCGCTGATACATGCCGCGCGAAAAGAAAATGCCCAGTAACACGACTGTATTGACGGCGGGCAGGGGCCAGAACTCCAGGAAGGAGCCGATTATGATCTCTGGATTGCGCTGCAGAATGAGGTACGCACTGTAGTAGCCCGCCCAGACGGCCGCGATATCCAAGCAGACCAAAGCAATGACGAAGACGAGCTGCGTGCGCTTCATCAGCATCGGTCTTGAGCGCCGGGCGCCATATTCTTCGGGTGTCTGTACGTCGCTTATCGTCTGCTGCATAGTGCGAGAATTCGTCCCAACGTGATTCTATTCCGCCTGACCCTCTGGCGGCTGCACCAGGGCCGTCGGCGTGGAGGAGCGGACCTGACCGTCGCGGCGGCGACAAAAGCGCCAGAGGTGCTTGCCCACATCCGTCATGCCTTTACCGACCACGCCGCCCATGATCAGCTTGTCGAGCAACCACGGCGTTTGGGCCTGATAGTGTTTGCGATAAAAGATCCACATGGCCTCATAGAAGTCGATGCGCGCCTTGGCACTCTGGCTGCTGGCCGCTTCTTTGACATGCGTTACTTCCACTTCTCCATTGTACCAGACTTCCCACCCAGCATCCTTGATTCGCTTGGCCCAATCCAAATCTTCGCCATACATGAAAAAGGTGTCGTCGAGCAGCCCGGCGTCAGCAATGGCCCCGCGCCGCACCTGCATGTAGGCGCCCACCACCGAATCAACCGCATGAACCGTATCCTCGGGCAGATAGTTCAAATTGTATGCATTGAAGCGCCGGCTGTTGGGGAAGAGCCGGCTGAGCCCCGTCATACGATAGAAGCTTACCTCCGGCGTGGGAAAGCTGCGCCGGCATGCCAGGTCCAGCGAGCCGTCCGGGCGGCGCAAGCGAGGACCGGCCACGCCGATCTCGGGCTGTGCGTCCATGAACGCAACCATGCGGCCAAACGTCTGCGGCGGCACCAGCGTGTCCGGGTTCAGCAAGAGCGCATAGCGTGGCTGACCCGGGTCGACCACGCCATCGGCCCGATCCGTAAAGCCAAACCAGCGCAGGCCAATATTGTTGCCTGCGCTGAAGCCGATATTTGTCGAGTTAGCGATCAGGTGCGCCTGGGGAAATTCCTTGCGCACCATGTCAGCACTGCCGTCTGCGCTGGCGTTGTCGACCACGCAAACTCGAAACTTGATTGCCTCCCGGCCGGCAAAGATGGATGTGAGGCAGTCGCGCAACAGCTCGCGGGTATTGTAATTCAGGATTACAATTGCCAAATCAAGCGCCTGCTGCGCCGGACGTTCAGCCCGGACCTTCTCTTCGGCAACAGGCATCATGTCCACCATGTCAGCCCCAATGTCAGTCTGCATAAGCGACGGTGATTTTAGCATAGGCCAAACGGCTGAGCAAAGCAGAGGAGAAAATGGCAGCGAGCGCTCGACGGCTGCATTGGCGCCTCTGACGGTTATGAAATGTCCGGTTGATCCAGCCACGCGTCTCCCTCAATCGGCCCCGACTGCTAACGGCTCTCGCGATCCTTTGACACCATTGCCCATTCCAGCACGCGATCGGGTGGCAATTCGGGTAGCCCCAGATAATACGCAGCCGCTTCCAAAACGGCCTGTTGGGGGATGAGGCCGATGAGTTCGGCCCGGTAGACTTCGGTCCCGTGTTCCAGCGCCAGTCGCCGCACCGCCTCGGTGACAACGTGGAGAGGCGTCTGGGTGAAGTCGACCAGATTCATGCTGACCTGCGCCTGGCCATCGACGAGGAGGCCAAGCGCTTTAACACCGGGCAGACCGCCGCTGCTGGCCCGAATCTGGCGGGCAATCGCCTGGGCAATGGCCACCTCATCGCTCTGCAGAAAAAAATTGTAGGCGATCAGCAAGGGCCGCGCGCCGACGATCACGGCGCCGGCCGGGCCCAGCTTGGCCGGGCCAAAGTCAGGCGTGCGGTCCGGCGTGTGGATGCTTGCCAGCAGCCCTTCGTACTCGCCCCGCCGCACATCGGCCAGATTGCGTCGCTCCGGACGGGTGGCCGCTGCCTCGTAGAGGTAGACCGGAAGCCCCAGTTCGTCGCCAATGCGCCGGCCCAGATGCGTTGCCAACGCCGCGGACTCGGCCAACGTGATCGCTTCAACCGGTACAAGCGGCACCACATCGGTCGCGCCCAAGCGGGGGTGTACGCCCTCTTGTTTGGTCAGGTCGATTCGCTCCGCCGCCACCGCAACTGCCCGGAACAGCCCCGTGCAGACCGCATCCGGCGCGCCGGCCACGGTGATCACAGTGCGGTTGTGGTCCCAATCACTGGTCACATGCAGCACGCGCACGCCAGGCGCCGCAATCGCCTCCACCAACGCCTCGATGACGTCAGCACGACGACCCTCGGAGAAGTTCGGGACAGCCTCGACGAGCGGGGAGTGCGGAATGGGGAATGCGGAGTGGGGATTGCGGAGTTCGGATTGATGGGGGTGCGGGGCGATGAGTACGATTTCGGGAAATGGACTCAAATGGTGTGTCGTTGTAGATTCGCTATCATTGATCTATTCCTATCATCCTCAATCCGTCCGGCTCCATGGTTTCTTGCTCTCCACACGCAACGAATCCGCACTCCATAATTCCCAATCCCCACTCCCCACTCCAAATTGACGCTTCCATATGGTATCATTGACGACCATGTCAAACAACGGTGCAATGCTGAGGCCCCAGGCCGTTTCGGACGCTGTCTGGGATGCGTTTGTTGAGGCCCATTCCGATCCCCATATCTTGCAGACGAGCGGCTGGGCCGCGCTCAAGGCGCGTTTTGGTTGGGAGGCCGAGCGAGTCACGCTCGTCGACGGCGCCGGCGCGGTGCAGGCCGGCGCCGAGGTGCTCTTTCGTCGCGTCGCCGGCTTGACCATTGCGTACGTGCCGCGTGGCCCTCTGACCGACTGGAACAACGCCAGCTTGACGCGGCAATTGTTGACCGAAATCGAGGCGCGGAGCCGCGCACGGGGCGCGGCCGTGCTCAAGCTGGAGCCCGAACTTTTCGACACGTCGCTAAATCGCCAACGCATGCTCGGGCTTGGCTTTCGTCCGAGCGCGCAGACGGTGCAGCCGCCCAGTACAATACTCTTCGATCTCACCGGGGGCGAAGATGAGCTGCTTCAGCGCATGAAGAGCAAGTGGCGCTATAACGTGCGCCTGGCCAAGCGCAAAGAGGTGACCGTGCGCGCGCTGGGCGCGGACGAACTGGCCACGTTTAATGATCTCATGAACGTGACGGGTGAACGCGATGGCTTTGACGTTCACGGGGCTGACTACTACGCGGCCGCGTATGAGTTGTTGGTTAAGCAGCATGGCGTTTTTTTGCTGGCCGAGCACGAGGGGCAGCCCCTCGCCTCCATTGCTGTCTTTGCTGTGGGCGATATGGCCTGGTACCTCTGGGGCGCCAGCAGTAATCAAGAACGCAACCGCATGCCCAACCATGCGCTGCAGTGGGCGGCGCTGCAGTGGGCGAAGGAGCAGGGCGCGACCTGCTATGACTTCTGGGGCATCCCTGACGAACTTGGCCGGCTTACCCAGTCGCTGCAAGCGGCCGGAGAAGCCGGCGTTCAGCCGGATCAACTCCCGGTCGATCTGACCCAGCTGCCGGCAGAGGGCCTGTGGGGCGTCTACCGCTTCAAGCAGGGCTTTGGCGGCGAGGTCGTGCGCTATGTCGGCGCCTGGGATAAACCGCTGCAAGCTGCCGGCTTCCGCGCCTATCAGCTCGGCCTCACCCTGCGCGGACAACCGGCTCGCCTGCGTGGGTTCGAACCAGTCCAGGCAACGCTGTCTGCCGTCAGCAGGCGACCACGAGCGCGTGGTTCCTTGCTGCGCCCGGTTGCCACGCCAAAGCAGTGGCAGCAACTTCTGGCCACGCTGCCCGATCCCCACGTGCTGCAATCGTGGGAGTGGGGCGAAGTCAAAACCCAAGCCGGTTGGCAGGCAGAGCGGCTGATGCTGCCAGGCGCCAAAGGTGCGCCCGAAGCCGCACTCCAATTTCTCTGGCGTCAGCCGGTGGACCAGGCGCCGCTGCGCGTGGCGTACGTGCCCAAGGGGCCCGTCATCGACTGGAACGATCCGGCCAGGGTCGAGCGTACGCTCTCGCAGATAGAGGCCCAAGCCCATGCGCGCGGCTGCCTCTTCGTGAAGATCGATCCTGACGTGCATGAGGATACCAGCCTGGGACGCAGCCTGGTCCACACGCTTTTCCGGCGCGGCTGGCGCTATAGCCCGGAGCAGATTCAGTTCAAGAATACGGCCTATTCCGACTTGACCCTCTCTGAAGAGGAACTGCTCGCCGGCATGAAAAGCAAGTGGCGCTACAACATTCGTCTAGCTGACCGCCGCGGGATCAGCGTACGCCTCGGTGGTCTGGAGGATCTGCCGGCCTTCTACGATCTCTATGTGGAAACAGGCGAACGGGACGGCTTTCTGACGCGGCCCTTTGACTACTATCGCACAACCTGGACGACCTTTCTGGAAGCCGAAATGGCCGAAGCCAATCCCGCCGGGGGCGCGCTGCTGCTGGCTGAGCATCCCGACGAAGCTGCGCCCGTGGCCGGCCTCTTTCTCATGCGCTATGGCGACCGCAGCTGGTATTTCTACGGCGCGTCCAGCGAGCGGCGCCGGCGCGACATGCCCAATTACCTGCTCCAGTGGGAGGCCATGCGCTGGTCGAAGCAGCGCGGTTGCACCGTCTACGACTGGTGGGGCGCACCCACCGACATCAGCGATGAGGGCGATGCCATGCAGGGCGTCTGGCGCTTCAAGCAAGGCTTCGGCGCAGAGTTTCAGCCCCACATCGGGGCGTGGGATTATGCGGTTGCGCCCGCGCTTTACCAGAGCTACGTGCAGGCCATGCCCGCCGTGCTGGGCTATTTGCGCAACCGGACGAGCTGATTGTGGCCGGGTGCCAAGTGTGGTAGAAACGTTGCACTGCAACGTCTCAGCGGTCGATATAAAAACGGCGTCGGATCATTTTGCCCGACGCCGTTTTTTGTTGCGAAGGCGGGCCCGCAACACGGACCCGCCTTCCGGTTATCCAGATTTCCCGGAAACCTTAGATTCCTCGCGGGAGATCAACGGCAGGTAAACGCAACATGCTGCCAGACGACAAGTCTGATCTGCCGGTAGACCGGCGGTGCAGGCGTCCACGCCACCGCCGGGGCGGTCGTCTATCGAGAAGCGCTGTTGCCAGATGCCTGCGTTTGCGACTCTGCTGCTGCCACCGATACGGTCGCATGTAGCTGCTCCAGCCTCAGCACCATCTGGCCTTCATCGTCCTGATCAATGATGTCGACGAATTGCTGGTCGCACAGAATGTCAGACGGCGTGTAGACGCGCCGGGCCTGAACCGTCTGCAGCGTGACGCTGTCGCGGCCTTCGAACATGACCAGAATAAAGACGATGTTGCGCCGGGTCTCATTGTCGGCAAGACCAAAAAGCGGGCTGGCAGCATCCAAGCGGTGGAAACCGGTCCAGGTCATCGTAAACACCGGCAGTTCGCTTCGTTCCAATGCCAGATTGTAAAAGCGGCGCATGCTCTGCCCTTCTTCGGTCATCTCCTCCACAAGCATGCTGACCTGCATGTGCGCGGCATAGATTTCGCGGCGTCGCTCGTTTGCAATGCGAAACTGGAGCGTCGGCATGCCGTTGCGGTTGTGCGTCACCATCTTTTTGCTGAAGATCACGCGTGCCGATGGGCGTGCGAATTTGGCAAAGATGACGCCCGCGCCGAGGGCAACGGCTACGAGACCGGCAAACGACTCGCCGACAACGAGCAAGTTGGTGAACGAAGAGGTGGGACTCATTGTGCCGAAGCCGATCGTCGAAAAGGTCTGGACGCTGAAATTGAACGCGTCGAAAAAGCTGCCGGGCTCCGCGCCGGTAATGGCATTGCCACCCAGTAAGTAGAGCAAGGCAAAGATCGTGTTGATGATGAGATAGCCGCCAAAGGCGCAGATGAGGATCTCCAGCCACGACGCTTCCAGCAGGTAATAGTAGATGTCGGAAACGCCAAAGGATCTGGCGCCCTGGATCTGATAGCGGAAGCGCCCTTCGGCATAGTTGGGCCGCTCGGACTGGTCTTCGTCTTTGGTCTTGTTGGAAAATGGGTCGTTATTTCGCATGGCAGCTATCCCAGAAAATGTCAGGGTGCCAAGGGTAGCACGAGTTACCGGCTGGGGCAATGACTGACCTCGAACATGAGCCCACTGCCAGACTTACCGGCATCGGATCGGGGAAAATTCCGGACGCATCCTGAGCTTGTCGAAGGATCCAACGGACATCATCAAATACTTCTGATCATATCCGCTTTCATCCGCCCGATCCGCGCTGATCCGCGGCCCATCGCCCCTAAATTTGGCAGCTCTGATCCAAAAATCTGGCGTTTGACATCTGGCAAATAGCCGCTATAGTAACAGCGCGTTCGCCAGACGCATGGAAAACAGAGGGACGTACGCTGCGGCGGGAATGGGCAACAGGCCTTCTCGAACCCACATGAACTACGTTTAGGAGCAGATCATGGACATGCAGGTTACCGAACTCGACAATGGAATCACCGAAGTTATCCTCGCCGGCCGCCTTGACATGGAAGGCAGCGGCAAAATCGAAAACGCTTTCACCATCGCCACGGCCACCGACGCCGCACCGGTGCTGGTTGACCTGAGCCAGGTCGATTTTATCGCTTCGATCGGCATGCGTCTGCTGGTGATGAATGCCAAAGCGCTCAATCGTCGCGGCAGCAAGATGGTCCTGCTTACCCCTCAGCCACTCGTTGGGGAGGCCCTGGGCGTGGCCGGCATTGACCTGTTGATCCCGATCTTTGACGATCGCGCGGCGGCCGAAGCCGATCTGCAAGCGGCTCTGTCCTAGGGTTGCACACGGCGTTATGACTGCACCCACTGCCAACTCATCTTCAAAGACAGCGGCTCTGGTTCTGCAAAACCAGCCGGCTGAACTCTCGCACCTCGCCGATTGGGTTGCTGCACTTGCCCGGGACCTCGACCTCACGCCGCGGCTAGCCTTCCGCCTGGAACTGGCGTTGACCGAAGCGGTCACGAATGTGATCGAACACGGTCTAACGCCGGCTTATGCCGGCACGATTGCCGTCACGGCCAGACAGACGCCCACAGCGCTGATCCTCACCGTCGCCGACGGCGGGCCGCCCTTCGATCCGCTGCAAACGCCGGTACATGTCGCGCCGGACAGCCTAGACGAGGCCGGTATCGGGGGGTTAGGCGTTCATCTCCTGCGCCGCTATGCGGACGACTGTGCCTACACCTATCGCGATGACCGCAATGAACTCACGCTGATCTACCAACTCGCACAGGAAACAGACGCGTAAATTGGATGCAAAGCTTCAGCAGATAGTCGAAGAATTGCCGATCTTGGCCAGTCTGCCGCCGCAGGACGCGGTCGATTTACTGGCGTCGCTTGAAATGGCTGACGTGCCGGCCGGCGCCGTCTTTCTCCGTGAAGGCGAACCGGGCGACACCTTTTTCATCGTTCGCGCCGGCGAGGTCGACATCATCAAGGCGCTGGGCACCGATCATGAGCGCCACCTGGCCACGCGTACGACCGGCTCCGTCATCGGAGAGATGAGCCTTCTCAATCCAGATCAGCC
Organism: uncultured Chloroflexia bacterium; assembly: GCA_963807905.1. Classification (GTDB taxonomy): domain Bacteria; phylum Chloroflexota; class Anaerolineae; order Caldilineales; family Caldilineaceae; genus JAGRCP01. Next base: position 55,322 of record CAWEEJ010000021.1, read on the forward strand.
CCGCTCGGCGAGCGCCCGGGCGCGTACGCCGGTCGAGCTTCTGGTGATGACCCGCATAGAGTTCGAAACGCTTATAGCCCGCTACCCGGCCGTCAGTCTCGACCTGCTGCGGCGCTTGAGCCGTCGCTTGCGCGTGGCTGACGAGATCATCATCGAGGACCTGCGACGCAAGAACCGCGAGCTTGACAAGGCCTACGCGGAGCTGAAGGCGGCCCAGGAACAGATCATTGAGCAAGAGGTGCTGGCGCGTGAACTGGCGAGCGCAGCGCAGATTCAGCAGCGCATGCTGCCTCAGGCTTTGCCCCAATTGGCCCGAATCGAACTGGGCGCAACCATGATCCCGGCGCACCAGGTGGGTGGCGATTTCTACGACGTCATTCAACTGGATGAAACACGTCTAGCGCTCGTGATTGGCGACGTGGCGGGCAAAGGGATTCCAGCGGCACTCTACATGGCCCTTGTCTGTACGCTGGTGCGGGCGGAGGCCCGGCGCACGGCGACGCCGAAGGAGGTGTTGCGGGCGGTCAACCGGGAGTTGGATGCCCGGGAGATGGACGGCATGTTTGTGACGATGCTCTATGGCGAGCTGGATCTGACAACGGGCGACTTTGTCTACGTGCGCGCCGGCCATGACTACCCGCTGATCCGAACCCCGACAGGCGCTTTGGTGCAGGGCGAGCCGGCCCGCAGCGTCGCGCTGGGCCTGCTGCCCGTACCGCTGCTCGATATGCAGCGGCTGCGGCTAGAGCCCGGAAGTACGGTCCTCTTTTCTACCGACGGGGTGACGGAGGCAATGGACGGAGACGACAAAATGTTCGGCCGCGAGCGCTTGGTTGCGTTGGCCCAATCACTCGCCGGGCTACCGCCACAAGCGCTCTGTACGTCGATCGTCGATGCGGTCATGGCGTACCAGGGGCCGGCCAATCAGTTCGACGACATTACGCTCCTTGCCCTGCGCCTCACGTAATCACGCAGACGCTCAGTCGCCAGTCAGTTCCTCAAAGCGACGGACATCCATATTCTTACGCACATTCTGGCCGTCGAAGACGCGCCCGTTCATGGCGATATAGACGCCCGGCGGGGCAAGCTGCGCCGCGGTCAATGCGGCGCCGATGTTGAAGACGGCATCGGTGTAGCGCAACCGTGCCGGCTGCAGTGCGCCGGTGAGAACGATGGTTTTGTCGGGAATGTCAGCGAGGGCGCGTGCGGTCTCGGTCATGGTATCCGTGCCGTGGGTGACGATGATCTGCCGCCCGGGTGCGTTGGCGACGGCGTCGTGGATGATCTGGCGATCGCCGTCCGTGAGCTCCAGGCTGTCCTTGCGCATCAGCGACTCGATCGTGTAATCAAAGGTCACGTTGGCCTCGCCCAGAACCTCATGGATCTGTGGTTCGCCGACCTGATATTCGCTCTTGGCGTCAAAATAGACCTTGTCGATGGTCCCGCCAGTTGTAAAAATGTGGATCGTCATGGACTGTTGAGGACCGTTTTAGGGAACGATGGCTCATCGGAGGTATTGGCTTTTCAAAAATCCGTTTTGTTCAGCCCCGTCCGCGCAACCCGCGTTCCATCATGCCTTCCTATCCTAGATCGGGAAAGCGCTCGCGCAGGAACTCCAACACCATCAGGTCGATTTCGTCAGGCGTGCCGTCCCAACGCTCTTCGAGATTTTCCGATCCGACCAGCGCCCGCAACGCCGTACGCGTCGCCGCATCAAAATCACCATGCTCGGGACCGTCGTAATAGCCCGTGCGGCGCAGCAGCGCCTGCAGTTCGGCGGCCACATCGGCCAGGGGCACAACGTTGGTGGAATCGACTGCGCCAAAGAAGAGATGGTGCAGCTCAACGAGCTTGGCCAGCCGGCGAATCGGGAAGGGATCGTCGTCGACGCGCAGATCCAGGTAGCGGTCGTTGTTGCCGCCGTAGCCGCCGCCCGCCCGCACGACCGTAACCGCCGCGGCCTGGCGCCCGCGGCTGTCGCCGCCGGCTTCCTGCCCGGCTGCCAGCGCCGCCACGAGCCACTCAGCCAGTTCACCTTGGCCCTCGCGCCGCGACCTCAAAGCCGGCGGCCATCGCTTCCACCGTACCCGGCACGAGGATATTGCCCTGGCACGCAAAACCTTCACCGACGATGTGGCCGGCCCACTCGTAACAGCCGGCCCCCGTGTAGGCCGCGGCTTGACCGCTGGCGTCCACCATGCCGACCTGCCGCAGATCGCGCCCTTCGTCTTGTTCGACAAGCTGGGCTATCGTAGCGGCGGCCGATTGACCCTGCGCCATCAGCGCGAGGCCGTCGGGGCCATAGGTCATGTTGGCATAGGATTGGGTGGCGACGGCCCCGGCTCCGGCGCGGGCAAAGGGGACCACCGCACCCACGGCCAAAAACTTGGACTGGACCCCAATGCCCCATTCCAAACGCGTGGGATCGAATGCCACAATCGAAAAGGTGGCGACGGGCTGCTGGCCTTGGCTAGGCATCGGAGCCCACCGAGAACATGCGCTCCAAATCGTGGCTCGAGTAGGCGCGGAACGCGATTAATGTCTCCGTGTCGCTGATCTTGTCAACGCCCATGAGCGAGTTGGTGACCAGCGCCGCCATCTCCTCGTTGGTGCTCACGCGGATGATGGCGACCAGATCGTAACGCCCGCCCACAGAATAGACCTCGGCAAAGCCATCGATGCTGGCCAGGGCATCGGCCACCTCGTTGACCGCGCCATGCTCTACGTTGATCAGAACAATTGCTGTTACCACGCGTTGACTCCTTGACCTTGTGTTGTTTGAGTAGAGGAAACTAGTCTCGCTCGCGCAGGCTGCGGGTCAGCCGGCTTCATCAGACGCCTGCGCTGCGGGTTCACTTTGCACCTTTTTTGCGGCTAAGGCCGCATTGGCCGCGTCCTGGCGATCGCGGAAGATGGTGAAGATGAAGATGACATAGAGCAGAAGCGCGCCAATGCCCAACGCTGCCGAAATCATTGCCCGTTCCGGGCTGGCCACGAAGCAGGCCAGGGCCAGCAACACCCAGACCAGCGAGTGCCCCCAGCGCAAGACAAAGTGTCGCCAGGCCGACCGCTCCGGATCGCCTGGATTCGGGCGCGGCCAGATAAAGTAGTAGACCACGGCAATGCCGAGGCAGCCAAAGCCAATCCAGACCAGCGGAATGCCAAAGAGCGTTTGGTTCATAGCCATTTCTCAGTCGCCTGCGACGCCAACTTCACTACCTCGTATAATACCGTCAGCCAACGCCTTCGCCAATCCCGCCTTGTGCGCTATCCGGAATCTTCAACCTGCCAACGGCGCGCCGTGGGAACAGCCGGCCCCGTCCTGAGCTTGTCGAAGGCCCCGTCCTGAGCTTGTCGAAGGATCCGGCGGATCATCGTAGACTTTCGTGCGATTGATCCGCGACCCATCCTGCGCACATTGCGCACATTAGGTGTTGCCGTTTGGCCCGACCGGGCGTCGCTCCGTCTCATCCACGACCAGCCGCAGCACATCGGGCCGGGCGTAGTGGCCGACCACATCGAAATCGAGCTTCCCGCGCGCCACCTCCGCCAGATCGAGCCGGGCGGTCAAAATGCCTTCGGCATCAAAGAGCGGGCCTGCAAGCACATCGCCCAGCGGCCCGACGATGACGCTGCCGCCACGCGACATGATGTCGGGTTGGTCGGCCAGCTCGTGCAGCAGTGGCAGATCGGCAGGATACATGGCTTTGGTGACGAACTGGTTGCAGCTCAGCACAAAGCAGCGCCCCTCGCAGGCAATGTGACGGACGGTCGCTTGCCACGTATCGCGGGCGTCGGCCGTGGGCGCCAAGTAGAGTTCGACGCCCTTGCCGTAGAGGGCCGTACGCGCCAGCGGCATATAGTTCTCCCAGCAGATCAGTCCGCCCATCTTCCCCAGCGGCGTGTCGAGGACGGTCAGGGTGCTGCCGTCGCCTTCGCCCCAGATCAGCCTCTCTGCGCCCGTGGGCTTGAGCTTGCGGTGCTTGCCCAGCAGGCGGCCAGCTGGCCCAAAGTAGAGCAGCGTGCAGTAGAGCGTCCCGCCGCTGAAGTCGCCATCCCGCTCGATCACGCCGATGGCGAGATAGACGCCGGCCTTGCGCGCAGCCTGGCCTAGCCGTTCAGTAGCGGGACCGGGCACATCGACGGCATTCTCCCAATAGCGCTGCCAGAGCAGCCGCCCCTCGTCCGTCCGGCTGCCGACGACGAAGCCAAAGCTCAGCCCGCGCGGGTAGGCAGGCACAAACGCTTCGGGGAAGAGAATGAGCTGCGCGCCGTCTGCCGCGGCCTCATCGATCAGCCTGCACGCTTTGTCGATCGTTGCATCCCGGTCAAAGAGGACGGGCGCGGCCTGCACGACTGCGACGGACACGATGGGAAACGGATGGGGCATGGTGGTCTCCAGAATCGGTGATTTGCCTGATTTCAACTATATAGCGAGGGGGGCTGCCGGCGTGACGGCGGCTCAATGGGCGGCGGGTGGCGGGCGTACCACAATGATTGCTGCGCTTGGGGGCTTGTCAAGACGCTACGTGACGTTCTTCAACGCCTCCCGCTTGCTCAGCGGTGCAAGAGTTGCTTCGTGGGCGGCCACGAAGTCGATCACCCACTGCGGATTGACTTTTGCATATTCGCGCAGCACCCAGCCGATCGCCTTGCGGATGAAAAACTCCTCTTCGTCCGCCAGCAGTAGGATCGTCTCGGCCAGGAGCGGCTGATTGGTCGCCTGCTTGTGCTTCAGATGGGCCAGCAGCGAAGCGCGTCGCACCCACATGTTGGGGTCGGTGCGCCATTCAATCAGCTCCGCTTCCAGTTCGGGATGTTGCAGGACGAGGAGGCCGATTAACTTCGCTGCGATCCAGTCCAGCGTATCCCACCAGCCGGCCTCACGCATTAACTCGACATAAAGTTGCCAACTTGCGAGATCGCGATAGGGCTTATACCGCTCAGCCACGTCAAGCGCAAGATACATCTCCTCACGATACCGGCCGGCCCACAGTTCCCGGATGACGGCCTCGTACTCTGACCGGCTGGTAATCGGGTACGCATTCAGGGCTGTGCGCAGCAAAGCTCGTCGCGGCGTGCTCTTGATGCCATAGAACGGTTGCTCCGTCTTCATGTAGGCCTGCATGGCGACTGCGGCATCAGGATCTTGCTGTGCGGTCAATCGATTGCGTAGGTCAGTTACCAAAGGTTGCGTCATCAGAGTGTGCCCCATCGATTCATAGGCAGAATTGATTCAACCGTACCGTGTTGGCCTGCGTGCTCCGAAAGAATCACCCTGCTCGGACGTGGCAGCGTACATGACCCGGTTGCTTCGTGAGGCTCACGGAAATACCTGCATGACAAGCGGTAGCTCGCCTGAACTTGGCCCAATATACGCGATCTCTTTGCGACCGGGCGCCCAGCGATAGTGGTGCCATTGGTTGTGACGCTTGTCGTAGACGTAGAGCGTGTCATCGGTGATATCGCGAAAGACCGTGCCGTCAAAAGCCTCAGCCAAGGAAGCCAGATCGTCAAACGCTTTCAATACCAAGAGGAATTCTCCCATTTTTGTAGAGGCGAGACAGGGCAGCTCGGATGTACGCTCCAGTCTACCGCATGTGCGCACGGGCGTGAAACCGCAGCCGGTATTCATGTACAGAAATGACAATTGACAATCGTCAATTGACGATTGTCAATTGTCGTAGCTGGCGGCGAGGGAAGATGCGTTAAGGGCAGGATCGAGAACAGGCAGGGCTGTGCTGGTCGATGTGGCAAGCGTGGGCTCATGGTAGCGCACGAAAGAGAGCTCTGCCGGGGTGATGCGTACGTCGACTGGATGTTTGATCAGTTGCCGGCGTACGGCGGCTTCGAGTGCCTCGATGGCTGCGACGTCCAATCGCGTGCGAGATGGGTCTTCAGTCGACGCGGTCGTCAATTCGCCCAGGGTAATGAAAAGGTCGTTGTCTTCTGCATATTTGGGCCAGACATTGGCCTCCTCGCCGAACTGGCGCCGCAGCGTCCAAAGATCGGCATGGACGCTGAAGTCCCCGCCCTGATGGCGCCAGCCGATGATGATGACCTTGCCTTGCTGGCGGCTAACTTGGAAGGAACGCACGTAGGGCTGCTGACCCTGGCTCATCAACTGTCTGTCTTCGGGCTTAAAGCCGCCAAAGCGAACGGTCAGAGGCGGAAATGTTCGCGCCAGGTGAAGAGCACGCGCGAAGTTCATTGGGGTGCGTTCCTCTGTAGCCGCCAGGCGATCTGGCATTTTCATACGCGTGCGGGGTCGCCGTGCGCTCCAGCCCGACGATCGTGGCGTGAATCTGTTCAAGCGCGTACGGCTGGAAGGAGGGGCCCAGCGGCGAGCGCTGGATGAGTTCATTGACGGCGTTCAGGTAGCGCGCAAATTGAGGAGGCATGCGGCCATAGAGCGCTACCAAGGTTAATTGGGCCATCTTGGGTGGATGCCATCACTTTCCCGCTGAGCCGATTCGAGCCGAACGATTCTGCCACATCCACTTGCGTGCACGAGACGGCGCGATACTTGAAGCCCGCGACGAATTGGCGACGTTTGTAGCGTATGCTTCGCCCTGTGTGACGAGCACCGGGATTAGTCGAGCGGGCAGTGCGGCCCCAATCGGGTCAGGAGACTTGGCATATGATTCAGAGCATGATAATCATCGTTGTCTGTACGTTTGCGATTGGACTGGCCGATGCTGTCGCCTTTACCGAAGCCACGCGCGTCTGGCAGGGCAGTACGTTCGTATGGCCGGCTGCCGCCAAGTCGCTAACCTGTTTCGTGGTCGGCATTCCCCTCTACTGGTGGGTGATCCGTCACCTGGACCAGCTGGGCGTGAGCGCACCAGAACTGCAGGTGACTGGCTACTTTGCCGTAACGATCGTGCTGGTCGCGATCATGAGCGGGCACTTTGCCAGCTGGGCATGGAGCGAGAAGATTGTGGCTATGGGCGTGCTTGCCGGCCTGCTTTGGCTCGTGACCCGTGTGGAAGGCTAGTGCCGCTCAGGCTTGGGCGCTGTCTAGCGCATGCGCCAGCAAATCCTCGCGTTGCAGGAATTCCAGCGCTGAAACATGGGTAGCGGCCAGCACCACCGGTGGCGCCACGCCCGCGTCCAATGCCTCCTGCCAGCGTGAGGCACAGAGACACCAGCGGTCTCCCGGCTTCAGGCCCGGGAAATCAAACTGGGGTACGGGCGTGATCAAGTCGTTGCCGCGGCTGCGAGAAAAGGCCAGAAATTCTTCCGTGACCTCGGCGCAAACGACGTGGGTGCCATGATCTCCAGTTCCTGTGCGGCAGCAGCCATCCCGATAAAAGCCGGTCAGCGGTTGGCTGCTGCACGACTGCAGTTCTTCGCCTAATACGTTCAGTGCCATAAGGGTACTTACTCCTCTTCAATTTGTTCGGTCAATGCCTTGTCCAGCGTCTGCACCAGCGTCCCGTCTTCGTCATCGCCGGAAAGCTCCCAAAACATGATGCCGCGCAGACCTTGTTCGCGTACGTACTGCGCCTTGCGCGCAAGACTGGTCACGTCATCATAACTCCAGAACTCATCGCCGTCATAGAGCCAGCTTGCGCCGGTGGCCTCGTCGAAGAAAGCAGGCAGTTCGCGCCGAGCCAGCCCAGCGTAGCTCTCGCCGCCGGCTTCAAAGGCGCCCGGCGCCAACCCTTGCGCCGGCTGAAACAGACCGTCATTCACATCGGCCACGCCACGCCAACCCTTGCCATAGAAGGGCACGCCCAAGACAAGCTTCTCGGGCGGCACGCCGCCGGCCAGGTAGCGCTGCACTGCGCCGTCGCTTGAAAGGGGCAACTCGCTCGGATCGTTGGGGTCAGCAAAGAGGTTTGCATGGTGATTGGTTGGGCCGTTGGGCAGCCAGCTGCCGTGGTAGTCGTAGCCCATGATGTTGATCCAGTCGACCTGCTCTGCCACTTGGTCCAGCTCCCACAATGCGCTCAGACCTGCAGACGCCGGGGCCGCTACGGTCAGCAGCAGCGTGGGGTCGATTTCGTCGAGCTGGCGTCGAAATTCCTGGAGCAGCACCGTGAAGTTCTGGGTGTCTTCCGGTCGGTAATCGCAACTTGCACCGCACGCACCGGGGTATTCCCAGTCGATATCGATCCCGTCAAAGAGGCCGGGCATGGCAATGCCACGCGCCGGGTCAATCTGGCCATGGATGAAGAGATCGATGCAGGAGGCAACAAACGCTGTCCGGTTCTCGGGCAGCGCGGCATCGGAGAAGCGCGCCGAATCGCCCCAGCCGCCGACCGCGATAACCAGCTTGAGCTGCGGGTGGGCGGCCTTGAGTTTGGCAAATTGATTGAAGTTGCCCTTCAGGGACTGGCCTGGATCATCCGCCACGCCGTCGACGCTTTCATCCGCGCTGTAGATCCGCTGGTAGTCGGCGTAGGGATCGAGCAGCGTACAGCGTAGCTCCTCATCGATGCCGGCAAAAGCGTAGTTGATCGTCGTCAGGCGCTGGGCCGCGCCCCGCTCGGCCAGCGTGGCCGCATGGACGTCTCGTTCGTAGACGCCCCACCCAATGAAATAGCCCACCAATTCAGATTCCATCGCCCTCGCTTCCTCTGTCGTCGGCGCCTGTACGCATCCTGTCAGCAAGAGCGCCACGAGCAGCGGCGCGCCGCCAACCACCCATCGAAAACTCATTTTGCGTCGCATGGCCCGATTCTACGCTGAACGTCGCACGGCTGGCAACCCAAGGGGAGCGCCGAACGCAAAACGCTGCCCATGAATTACCCGCCCCGGTCAAGTTCAAAATGTTCCAGCATTTGCCGAATCTGTGCTAGGCTGTAGCTCTGTCCGTTCTCGTTATCACCAATTGCATCATACGTTGCCTGCCATGAAACTCGTTGCCGATCTGCACATCCATTCTCATTATTCCCGCGCCACTTCAAAAAATCTTGATTTTGAGCATCTCTACCGCTGGGCGCAACTCAAGGGGGTCAACGTCGTTGGCACCGGCGACATCGCCCACCCGGGGTGGCTCGACGAGATGAGGACTAAACTGGAGCCGGCCGAGCCGGGGCTTTTCAAGCTGAAGGACGAGATTGCCGCAACAGTCGACGTGGAAACGCCGGCCAGCTGTCGTCGACCGGTACGCTTTCTGCTCGCCGGCGAGATTTCCAATATCTACAAGCGACTTGATAAGGTGCGCAAAGTTCACAACGTCATCTTTGCGCCCGATCTGGACGTGGTGGCACGCATCCAGGGCGAGCTGGAAAAGATCGGCAACATCCGCTCGGACGGACGGCCGATCCTGGGGCTGGACTCGCGCGATCTCTTCGAGATTATCCTGGATGTGGACGAGCGCTGTGAGTTGATTCCCGCCCATATTTGGACACCCTGGTTCTCCATGCTCGGCTCCAAATCGGGCTTTGACGCCGTGGAAGAGTGCTTCGCCGATCTAACCCCGCGCATTTTTGCGCTGGAGACGGGCCTCTCCTCCGACCCGCCCATGAACTGGCGCGTCTTCGGCGCTCGATCGCTACACGCTCGTCTCCAGTTCCGACGCCCATTCGCCGCCCAAGCTGGCGCGGGAGGCGACGCTCTTCGACTGTGAACTCAGCTATGCCGGCCTCTTTGACGCCATGCGCACGGGCGATCCGGAACGTTTTAAGGGCACGCTTGAGTTCTTTCCCGAAGAGGGCAAGTATCATCATGACGGTCACCGCAAGTGCGACGTGAGCTGGACGCCGGAGACGACGATTGCCCACGATGGCCTCTGCACCGTCTGTGGCAAGCCGGTAACGGTAGGCGTTTCCCACCGCGTGGCCGAGTTGGCCGACCGCCCGCCCGGCGCCAAGCCGGCCCGTATGCAGCCGTTTCACAGCCTGATTCCGCTGCCTGAAATTCTGTCGGAGCTGCATGGCGTGGGCGTCAACAGCAAGCGGGTCCAGCGTGACTATCAGCGCATTCTGGCCGAACTCGGCCCGGAGCTGGAGATCCTGCTCGACCTTGCACCTGATGAGATTGCCGCCGCGGGCGGCGCGCAATTGGCTGATGGTATCGTGCGTATGCGGAACGGTGACGTGACTGCGCTGGCAGGCTATGACGGCGAGTACGGCGTGATCAAGCTCTTTACCGGCGACGTACCTCAGATGGCACTTTTTGAAATGACCCCGCCCGCCACCACCGAGCGCGGCAGCATCGCAAGCTGATGCCCAGCACCCAGTTGAATTTGCTCCGGTTTTGGAGCCCGCTTCGGAAGATCAGATCGCACCGCCTGCTTCACCTCAGCCGGCTGCCGTATCTTCATCCAGCTCATCCGGGCTCAATCCTGCGCAGCAGGCGGCCGTCGATACCGTCGACCGGCCCCTCGTGATCGTAGCGGGACCGGGCACGGGCAAGACGCGTACGCTCACTCACCGAATTGCTGCCCTAATCACAGGGCAGGGCGTCACCCCCGAAGCCGTGCTGGCCATCACCTTTACCAACAAGGCCGCGGGCGAGATGTCTACGCGTCTGACAGACCTCCTGGGTGACGAACTGGCCGGTCGCATCACCATCAATACCTTCCACGCGCTGGGCGCTCAACTCCTGCGCGAATTTCACGAAGCGGCAGGGCTGGATGCCAACTTCGTCATTTTGAGTGACGATGAGCCGCTCTCGCTCTTGCGTGGTGCATTGCCGGAGCTCGGTGAGCAGGCGGCGCGGCGCTGGCTCGGTGCGATCAGCACCGCCAAGAATCGCCTCGAACCGCTCGCGGCCCCCGATGAATCTCAGGCTGGGCCGGACCTGCTCGTCGTGTGGGATGCCTATCACGCAGCGCTCAGCGCCGCCCATGCCGTCGACTTCGATGACCTTGTCGGCCTGAGCCTCAGGCTGCTGGCGGAGCACGAGGCCATACGCAAGACGCTGCACGCACGCTACCATTGGATCTCCGTGGATGAGTATCAGGACGTCAACGAGGCGCAGGTGCGCTTCCTGCGTCTGCTCAGCGAAGGTGGGGCCAATCTCTGCGTCATCGGCGATCCTGACCAGGCGATTTACGGCTTTCGCGGGGCGGACCATCGTTACTTCCTGCAATTCACAGAAGAGTATCCCCATGCGGCCATCCACTATCTGAGCCGCAACTATCGGTCCAGCCAGGCGATCCTTCGGGCGGCCCAGCAGGTCATCGCCCAAAATGCCGATCGGGAAGCGCTGGAACTTTGGTCCGATTTTGTGACGAGCACCAAGCTCGCCATCCATCACGCACCGACGGACAAGGCGGAAGCCGAATTCGTCGTCCACCAGATCGAGCGCATGGTTGGCGGTACAAGCTACTTCTCGCTCGACTCCGGCCGGGTCGACGATGATGGACGCAATCTGGCCTTTGGTGACTTTGCGGTGCTCTATCGCACGCGCGGGCAAGCCCGCCTCTTGCAGGAAGCCTTCGAGCGTTCGGGCATGCCCTTCCAAACCGCGGGCGAAATGCCGCTTTTTGCCCACGCCGACGTGCGCCTGCTGCTGGCCCCGCTCTGGCTCATGCAGCAGGCCCGCTCGGCCGTGCATTGGAGCCTGCTCCTCAACGCGGGCGATGAGCGCTTCTCGCCCACTGAGATTGCACACCTGCTAACGATCGCAGAGGAGGCCGGCGCGCCGCTTCACGCCATGGCCGGCGAGGCAGCGATCATGGCTGGGCTGAATGGTCCGCAGCGCCAGCGTCTTGCCACTGCTGCTACGCTGCTCAACGACTTGGCTGCCCAGCAGGCCCTGCCGCTGCCCGAGCGGTTGGCCAGCGTGGCCGCCACGCTAGCCGCGCACGATCTCACGCTGATCGACGCAGATCGATTGGCGCGTGTCCAGCGCCGTGCCGCGTTGGATGGCGATGACACGACTGCGTTCTTGACGGGCGCCACGCTGGAGCAGGAAGCCGACGCGCACGATGCGCGTGCCGATCGCGTTGCGTTGATGACGCTCCATGCCGCGAAGGGGCTGGAGTTCCCGGTGGTCTTTATGGTGGGGTGTGAAGAAGGGCTCTTGCCCTACATCCGCGCCGGCCAGGATGCGGACACCGACATCGCCGAGGAACGACGCCTTTTCTACGTGGGGATGACCCGTGCGCAGGAGAAGCTCGTGCTGACGAACGCGCAGCGGCGCCTGCTCTACGGTCAGATGCTGGAGCAGCCCGTGAGCCGCTTCGTGGCCGACATCGAATCATCGCTCCTGGCGCTCGAAAAACCAACGCCGCGCAAAGCCGTTCGTGAAGAACCAGACGACCTGCAATTGAGCCTGTTTGGAGATGAGTAGCCTGCTACAGCGATGGTGACCGTTGGGGCAGCTTGTTGAGTTCAGCGCGAGTAAACAGACCGCGCCAAGACCGTGTCCGTTTGGTACACATCTGGGCAATGAGCGGGCGAGCCATGACTGTTGCGCCCTTCATGCTTCCGGCTATGCAGGGTCGCTGGGGGAGTCGCCGGCTTTAGTCTGTTGCAGTGCCAGCGCTGTAGCAAACTCAGGATTAACCTGCCAAGCGCCGTCGATGAGCACACGTGCATCCCACGGGAAGAGCACCAGCGCATCACTCGTCAACGCCACGATTTCCGGCTGCGGCGCGGCCCATGAATGCGCGACCAGGCTGGCCGTTACCACGCTGGCCGCGCCTCGTTCCCGTACGCGGTCCGCGACGAGCCGTAGCGTTTCGCCGCTGTCGGCCATCTCGTCGATGACGATCACGCGCCGCCCCGCGACATCCGCCGTTACATCGACCTTCCAGACTGGCCGCTCGTAGACCACGCGGTCGTTGATGCGCCGGGTAATGCGCACCGGGTAAAGTTCCTTGCGCAACGCGGCGGCGACGTGAGCCGCTGGAAAGAGTCCTGCCCGTGCGATGCCCACGACAATGTCGACATCGTGCGCAGCGACGCTCACTGCCAACTCCTCAGCCAACTCGGCGAAACGGGTCCACGTGATTTCATTTACTCCATCGCGTTGGGCGTAATCATAGCTTTTTATCATCGCTACGTTCCTGTGAAATTCAGTAGGGAATCAATGTTGGGTACAAAAGCGTACCGGGAACGCTCCGTTGCTCGTGTATCGAAACCTTGCGGCTGCCCACATAGAAGCGATCAATCCGTGCGACCACGCAGTCGTTCATGTCTTCAGCGGATGATGGACCCACACATTGGGCTCGACGTAGCGGCCCACGCCCATGGCGTGATCGATCTCCACGGGCGCAAGTGCGCCGTCGATCACATATGCGCCGCTTTCCGGGAGCGCCAGCCCCGCCCATCTCTCCCAGTCCGCGATCGGGGCTTCGATCACCATAGAGGGGTGGGCGACCTTGAGAATCTCACCACCGCAGCGCCAGTGGACGCGCAACCAGGGATCGAAGGGGGCACCGTCCGCCCGTTGCCAGTGCACGTAGCGGCTCATTGGCGTGAGCGGATAGCGACTCTTCAACGAGGGGCGAACGGCCACGATAACCGCTTGGTGTCCGTGCGCTTCTGCAACCTCCCGAATGCCCTTCACCATGCGATAGGAAATTCCCTGCCCCTGATACTCCGGCTGGATCGCGACCTCCAAAGCATGAGCGTGTTGGGCGCAGTGCCCTGCCGGTGACCGTCCACGCCGCGCTGAAATCCCGTGGCCCACCCAATGGGTAGATCCTCAAGCGTGCCGTCCCAGGCTACCGGTATGCTTTGGCAAACGGCAACCGGCTGGTCGTCTTTGTCGCAAAGGTAGAGTTGGTAGCTGTCGAAGTCTTCGGTCAGGTGGTGCCAGATCTTGTTCGAAACCAGATCTTCAAACATGAAGCCTGGCCAGATGCGTTGCTTCTGGGACCAAAACTGTTCTTCCAGGCCAGGTTTTTCGCGTAGAGACTTGAAGGTGAGTTGAGCTTGCGGACCGGCCGTCATGCACGATTTCCAGTTCTCTTGGCTCGACATCAGCCACCAGCGCTGGTGCCGAAAACGGGTTGCACGACAAAGATCCTATCAGCCTAACGGGGGACCGAAAAAAGTGCAACAGACGCGCAAGGACGCCCAGGGGACCGCCTTGCGCCATCGGTTCTGCTCGCTCCTCACCCCGTTATCCCCTGGGCGTCGTTGTATGTGTTCGAATGATTTGCTATCTGGAGCTGCGCTCCAAGCAACTCATCACTCGTTGACCATACTATAGCGCAGGGACCGTTTAATTTGCGTTTAATGGCGGTCATTTCTGACTCAAAATCAGGCAATGGCCGGAATTGGCCGACGCCGACCTGCCGGCGCCGCCAAACAGAATGGTTAGAGATAGCCGGCGCTACGTGCCAAGGTCAGCGCCGTCTGCAGCGCATCTTCGCAGGCAGCGGCGTTCTGCCGGCCGGCGGCACAAGCGGCCTGCAGTGCCTCTTCCAACTCAGCCGGTAACTGCTCCTGGTTTGGTGCAATCATGCGTCGTGCTGCATCGCACGCCTCGGTCAGGTTGCCCTCCTCAACAGCAAGGGCCAGGGCCGGCATACGGGCGATCCACTGGAAGGGGTACACGGTTTGCTGCCAGTGGCGCAACGCGGTCGCGCAATGCTCCCGAGCACCATTCAAATCGCCGTCACGGTAGGCGACCCAGGCGGCATGCCCCTCAGCCGCGCCGATGTAGTGCGGACTTCCTTGTCGGTAAGCCAGGGCCAGGCTCTCGTCAAGCCGGGCGCGTACGGTCGCTACGCTGTCTTGCAGCCGCAGGGCGACGAGTAGGTAGATGAGGACCTGATTGAGGACCGATGTATTGCCCATGCGCTTTTCGGCTTCATACGCTCGCTCCAGAGATGCCAGCGCTTCGTCGAGCCGGCGCATGGTGAGCAGCGCAAAGCCATAGCCAAAGCGATGCAGGGCAATCTTCTCAGCATCACCAGATGCCTCGGCCCAGTGCAGCGCTTCCCTAACATACGCCATTAGTGCCGTGCTGCCGACGTAGCGCTGGCGGCGGAACGTCAACTGCGTCAATGCCCCATAGTAATCGGCCTTCTGGCGCGCTGTACCGTGCTTCGCCATGGGTTCGGCGATCTCAGACAGCAGTGCATCTAGGTCGGCTAGCTGCGATTGATAGTAATATAGCGCCGCCCAGGCCTGTTTGATGTCGAGCCACGCCGGCCACCACGTTTCGTCTTGTGCCGATAGATCCGCCAATTCCTGTAGCGCCTGTTCAAAGCGGTCCTGCGCGGTGGCAAAGTCCATCTGCGCTGTCGCGGCTTCGCCCGCCTCACGGTAGAGCATTGCGCACGCAAGCGGCTCTGTCGTATGCGCCAACGCGCTGCTGTAGGCGTCGGCGGATTCCCGGTGGCGGGCAGTGAAGCGCCGGGCCCGGGCCAACTCGGCGTAGATGTCGGCCAGAACGATGGACGAGGCCGCGTTTCCTTCTTCCAGCAAGGCGAGGGCTTTCTGACAATGACGGATCGTTTGCTCATGCGCAAATTGGCCGGCTGCGTGAACGGCAGCGCGATAATGAAAGTCGGCCGCTGGCTTATTCGCGCCGGCCCGCTCGTAGTGATAGGCAATCTGAGCGGCCACGACGTCCGGGTCGCGCGCATCGCGTTCATTCAGCGCACGGGCAGCTCGAAGATGATGCGCACGACGGACAATGGGGCTCAGCCCGCGGTAGGCCACCTGGCGCAGGCGATCATGGGTGAAATCGTACAGGCCATCCTCGCGATCGTGCGCCGCAATGATCTGCCTGTGCCACAACTCGTCCAGGGCACGCAGCAGCGCCACTTCATCGTCCTTCTCCATTATCATCTGATGGCACGTCTTGAGTACGTCATAGCTGAAAGACCGGCCAAGGACTGCCGCCATTTGTGCGGTTTCGAGTGCGTTCTGCGTGAGCGCGCCCAGGCGTGACTGGAGGACCGCCTCCATTTTGGGCGGCAAAGCCAACGCGTCCTGCCCGTTGTCGCCATTCCAGCTGACCTGATCTACTTTGATCTGGGCGCGAATGGTCTCTACGACAAAGAGTGGGTTGCCCTCGGTAAAGCGATAGAGCGCTTCGGCTTCAACTTCTGTCAAGCTTGCGTTGCGAATCGCCTCGGCCAGTAATGTGCTGTCTTCCCGATTGAGCCGCTGAATCGGCAGCCGGCTGATTTGCCCGCGACGTTGCAGCTCGGCCAGCCATGCGGTCGGGGCAGTATCCGGGCCAAGACTCTCAGACCGGCAGGTAGCAACGAGAGCCACGTGGCCTTGCGTGCCACTTCGTAACAGCGTGTCGAGTACCAGAAGGCTTTCACGATCTGCCCACTGAACGTCATCTAGCAGTAGCAGCAGTGGTTGCTTTTGCTGCAATAGGGCCTGGACGATGGCGTCGAGGAAGCGCTGTTGCTGCCAGGGCGCCACGGGCGGGGGCGCCTGTTTGCCGGGAACTGGTTCGGCAGCGAGTTCCGGCAGGAGACGGATGAGTTCCTCCTGCCAAATTGGGTCCAGCATATCGAGCGAAGCTTGCCGCAACCAGGTGACGATGGCCCCGTAGGCCGGCTGACTGCTGCGGAAGCAGGCCGCCGACAGTGTGGTGAATCGATGCTGTCGCGCCCAGGCCAGGATCGTTTCCGCCAAGCGGGTCTTGCCAATGCCCGCTTCCCCTTCAATCAGCAAGAGAGAAGCCTGCGTACGCCTGTCGGCAATATCGTTGAGAAAGCGCATGGCCGCGACCAGCGCTTCATCACGACCGACCAGCGGCGGCCGTATAGAAAGGGGGGGTGACGTGATTTGTGCCGCCTCGGTCTCGAGCAGCGTATGGTAGAGCGCCCGCGACTCAGGGGAGGGTTCGAGACTGAGCTCGCCATGTAGGCGGGTGCTCAGTTGATGATAGACGCGTAGGGCCAGCGCCCGATCGCCCCTGCGCTGATTCAGGTGCATCAGGCGTTGGTAGCCAACTTCATCCAGCGGCTCCTCGCGTACAAAGTCCTGGGCAAATTTGAGCGCAGCATCCAGATCATCCGCCTGCGCGCAGAGTGTGCTCAGGCGCGCCAGGGCGGCCAGAAACATCGCGCGCAGTTCCTCCCGGCGCGCCAATGCCCATTCGTCAAAGATATCTGGCAGCAGGTCGCCGGCGTAGTGCGCGATGGCGCTTTGGAGCGCACGCCGTTCGACATCGGCCAACGCTTGCTGTCGTGCGGTTGTTGCGGCTGCCAGTCTTTGTTCGAAATCAACGAGATCCACAGCGCAGCCTGAGTCGTTCCGCCAGCGCATCTCCTGCCGGGTGCTGATCAGGTAGTGATCCAGGGCCGGCATTGCCTTGCGCAGGCGAAAGAGGGTGTTGCGCAGGTTGGTCTGTGCCTGGGCGTCGGAAGAGTCGGGCCAGAGGGCAAACGCAATCTGCGTACGCGATAAGGGGCTAGCGCGGTGGACAATGAGATAGCTCAACAGCTCTTTCAGGCGAGTCTGATTGAGCGCAACGACCGGAGCGCCGTCGTCGGAGACGGCGAATCCGCCCAGCAGGCGAATTTGCACCAAGGCACCTCGCTCTGAACTGGCAGCGGGGGTATCGTTGGATCAAGTAACGGTGTGAGATCGGGAGCGGTGACAAAACGAACCGTTAGCCAATTGTAGCAGAGTTTGGCGGTCGGGACAATGAAGCTGAAACCCCATCATTCTTGATGAGAAAGATCTTGCGGGGAGTGCGGCGCGGGCACAAGCCGCGATTGACCGGGCGCGAGTCCTGCCAGCGTCCACGGACCGATGGCCCAGCGGATAAGGCGCAGGGTCGGGAAGCCCACTGCAGCAGTCATGCGGCGCACCTGCCGGTTGCGACCTTCGCTCAGCGTGAGCGCAAGCCAGGTGGCGGGCACACTCTTGCGCACGCGAATCGGGGGGAATCGCGGCCACACCGGCGGTGATTCTATCCGTTCTACTTGAGCAGGGAGCGTGGGGCCATCTTTGAGCGTTACCCCTTGGCGCAGCTGGGTCAGGGCCGTCTCATCCGGGATGCCTTCGACCTGCACCCAGTAGGTCTTGGATAGCTTGAAGCGCGGCTCGCTGATCCAATGTTGGATGCGGCCGTCATTGGTCAGGACAACGAGTCCTTCACTTTCATAATCCAGCCGGCCTGCGGCGTAGACGTCGGGTGTGTCTACATAGTCGGCCAGTGTCGGCCTGCCCTCGCGATCCGTAAACTGGCAAAGGACCCGGTAGGGCTTATTGAGCAGAATGAGTGCGGGCACGGCCGGGCGGGGACGCTGCTGGCCCGACTTATTGGCGGCCATGACCGGTCTAGCCGGCCTCTGCAGTCAGGCGTAGCATCTGGGGCGATTGGCCGGGAACGCGTTCGATCAGCCCGCGGGCCTCGAGATCGAGCTTCACCGTTGTCGTGTACCAGCCGATTGAGCCGTCAAAGCCGGCGGGCAGGCGGCCGGCCACAGCACCGGGCAGCTCTTGAAAGGCTAGCTCGCCGCTTTCGCCGACGCTGGCAAGAATTGCCTGGCATACGGCGTCATATTTGACGCGCTCAATGTTAACGCCCGTTTTCCCCGCAGGGTGCAGAGTCATGATCCTCTCATCCATTTGGTGTCGTCTCCTGTTCGGCGCCCGGCCGCTGTTTGGCAATTTCTACGTTGCGCTCCAACATGCGCTCGATCTGATCAATCGCCGTCTGGGTCGCGTCAGCTAGATCCACCTGGACGCTGGTGTTGTTCTGGATGTAGAGCAGGCGTGTCCAGTACGAATTGTAAATGATGCCCAGCCAGGTGATGAACTGGAGATTCTCTTCCAGAGAGCGCATGGGCTGGCGAATGAAGAAGGTGAGAAAGGTCACCACGCCCAGCCCGGCGAAGAGCAGGGCCGGCGCCTGGTTGGCGATGCCCGGCTCCGAATTGATGCTGAGATTGGCCGCCATGATGAAGAGTCCCATGCCCAACAGAAAGAGCAGCACATACATCGTGACGGTCAGATAGTAGGGAATCATAAAGGCGCGCAGGACGCGGCGGAACATGATATTGTTGTTTTCCATCCCCTGCTCAATGTGTTCGATCCAGACGGCCTTCAACTCCGGGTCCGTCGTCACCGGCAGCTGGGGCAGAGGCAGGGAACTGGGACCTGAGTTGACGTTGGCTTGGGGCGTCGGGATGGATTCGGCTGCGGCTGTCGCTGCGGCTGTTGTATTCATGACTTGTGTGTAGACCTCCGGGCTGCGCGGAATGGGTTGAATGAGCAAGGCTGCATCTAGTATCGGATCGAGCACGGGCAGATCGACCGGGCGAGGCGTGGCGGCAACGCCGGTTGGCGCCGGGCGTAGCTTGGCAAAGGCCATGACGCGCTTGCCGATCAAATCGCCGTAGTAGGCTGCCTGGCCGGGCCCATTGTACCCCCGCGAAGGCAATGTAGTCGCCATCGCGCAAGGCTTGCACCATGGCTCCGTCGGCGCGAATGAAGTCGAAGAGCCCCAGGATATGGGCACGCTCGCTGCGGCTGAAGGCCTCAAACATGGCATCAACGCTGGCGTAGCCGATACGTCGATGATTGCTACCGAGGATCTGGGGCGCGCCCATGCTGATCGATAGCTTGGCCGCCTGCTCGTTGAGCGAACGGGCAAAGCCAAGCACCAGCCACTCGGCCGGTTGCGAACCGTGAAACTCGTTGAAAGGCTGCGCCGTACTGGGCCGCCAGGTGTGGTTGACCCAGGGCTGGCTCTGATCGAAGGTGAAGTGATCAAAGAAGCGGGTCTGGTTCTGTTTGCCCCAGTGGTGATAGAAGAGATGGTTTTCAAAGCGAATGATCATGCGACTGTCGGCGCCAAAGCCGACGCCCGCTGATTCGACATCCAGCACGGCCACGGCCGCAGCCGCATCGATCTGTAGGCGCGCGGCCAGCTCGCTAAGGAGGCCGCCGTTGGCGTTCCAGATCTTGGCCAGCAGTTGCGCCCCCTGTCCTTCGGCCGGCCCAGGGCGGATGCGCTGCGCCGGCTCGGGCTCCAGGGCCGCCTTGAGTAGCGTCTCGTCGGCGGCAAAGTAGCCGCTCTGGGCGCCAAGTTGCGCACCACTGTCGCCAGACGGTTTGCGAGGCGGTTGCGGAGGAGTCGGCCTTTTGGCCGCAGCAGCGTCGGCGACGAACGCGCCAAACACGTACCCCCACAGGCCCTCGTCCGTACTGACCAGGAGCCAGTCGTCAAGCTTCTGGAGGACTGCCAATGACGTGCCATCGGGCAATGTGGCAAGAAGATTGGCCTCAGCGCTCGGTTGCACGCGTACGTTGAGGCCAGCCGGGGCGTTGACTCTCCCTTGGCGCAGCGGTTTGCGTCGCAATTGCGCAATGAGCGCGGCGCTGACCAGCGTGCGCTCGGCCTCCGTCAGATTGGGCAACGTAGGGATCGGCGTGCCGCCGTAAGCTCCATCGCGGTCGGCCGCCAACTCTTCCACATCAAGACCGGCCTTTTCGAGCAGCGCCCAGTCACCGAGGTTCTGGCTGTGCGCCGCATGATAGAGCGCGTCAATCAGCTGTTGATTCGTGTATTGAAGCGCTGGAGCAAGGGCAGATTGTGTTTTGGACATGGCAACCTCCTTCAATAAACCGAGCGCGTGGACGGCGTCTTCGGCTGCACATACGGTTCAAACGTAAGCGTGCTTGCAGGGGGTGCACCCGGTCCGTCACGCAAGAAGTGCGGCTGCATCAGAACGGGGACAAGCGGATTCGCAAGCATCATAACCAAAAAGCGATGAGATTGCAAGTGACATAATCATAAGTTCTCGGGCCTCGCACATTGCGAGGGCATGACCAGTAGCCGCCCCAAGCGCCATGAGTCCCAGCAAATCCTGCAGTATCATATGCAGTATCATATTCTGTGTCGGTAGAACGAATTGGACCGCAACATTGATCCAGAGCCCTGCGATGACCACATGTCTCCTGACCGTCCCCTAGTTTTTGGGTGAAAAGCAGGGCAAATACAATATTTTGTGATTTTCCTCTTGACAGATCCTTTGAACCGGCGTATTATCAAACTGCAAGATGTTGTATGTTCTGACGAAGGTGACTGACAGCGCCACCGGAACCAACATTCTGGCGGCGTTTTTTGTTTGCTCCAACTGTTGAGAACTACTACGTTTTGTAATCGAACCATCTGTAGTTTCCATGCATCACAGGAGTTTTCAACAATGAGTGAAGAAAGCGTCACCGGGACCGTTAAGTGGTTCAACGATCAGAAGGGCTTCGGCTTTATCTCCCATGAGGGCGGCCGGGACGTCTTCGTGCACTACTCCGCAATCGTCAGCGACGGCTACCGCAGCCTCGCTGAGGGTGATCGCGTAGAGTTCACGATCGAAGAGGGCCCCAAGGGTCCTGCCGCAGCGAACGTGCGTAAAGTCTAGACGCACCATAGGACAGACCAAGAGGATCGGCTTTCGAGCCGGTCCTTTTTCGTTTCTACCCTGTTCGCACGGGGCGTGCTCACGAAGCGGGTGCCGGGATTCGGTCCTTTTGCCCAGTCCGCACGCCCACATGCGGGCGGTCGCCGCCCCGAGAGATGCTGCCGTCCACGGCACCCCGTCAACGAGGGCCATGTATCCACATGACCCGTTCGCACGGCGCGTGCTCACCAAGCGGATGTGAAGGGAATTGGCGTGTGAGTCTCTCCCGGAAGCGCCACCCCACGGCACCCATTCCGCGCTCCCCACTCCGCGTCCCGCACTCCCAAGTGTGCGATGGCCGCTGAAAGCTGCTACAATCGACTGCGTTTGACCGTGCGTTCAACTGTTGTCCTGGAGAGTGTCGTATGTTGAAGCAGTGCCGCTGGCTGCCGTTCATTTTGATCCCATTGCTGCTTGCAGGCTGCGCCCGCTTTGGCCCAGCAGGTCCCGAGCCTACCACAGAGCCGACCTTTGCGCCGGTCCCTACCTTTACGCCGACAGCCGCGGCAGCGGCTGTGCCGACGGCTGTTCCGGCGGATGAAGCAACGGCGACCAGCGAAACCGCGCCACCAGCCGATGCAGAGCCGGCGGCATCTCCGGCCGAGGATGCTGCTCCACTGAGCGCGTTGCTACCCACCGCGACGCCGGCCACAGATGCGCCGGCCGCAGATGCCTCTGCTGCGATCACCGCTTCTACCGAAGCGGCGGCGCCTGCAGGTCCGCAACTGGTTGTAAGCGGCGAGATCGTCAACGTGCGTCAGGGACCGGGTACAGCTTATCCTACCGTGGGAACGGCGTCGACTGGC
Organism: uncultured Chloroflexia bacterium; assembly: GCA_963807905.1. Taxonomy (GTDB): domain Bacteria; phylum Chloroflexota; class Anaerolineae; order Caldilineales; family Caldilineaceae; genus JAGRCP01. Next base: position 77,426 of record CAWEEJ010000021.1, read on the forward strand.
GAGGAATTTACGCCAACGGGGCGCAACGAAGCGGGGGACTGGTGGGAAGTTTGCTGCTTTGCGGATCAGCCAGGCTGGCTTTATGGTCCACTTGTCGAGGTGAGCCAGGGCGAAGCCGTGGCACTTGCGTCAGATATTCCGCCGGCGCCGACAGCGGAACCTGAACCAGAACCTGTGGCTGCTGCGCCCACCGAGGCCGCAGCAGAGGAAGAGCCGGCCGCGCCGGCTGAAGCACCAGCGCCGGCGGAGGCGCCGGCCGAAGCGCCAGCCCAGCCGGATCAAAGCGGCACAGCCGGTGACTTCAACCCTGATGCCCAGTATCAGATTGTTGGCTATCGGGTGATTGGCTATGGGGAGAACAACGGCGGTCTCTTCAACAACGGCGCCCAGCACATGATCTTCATCAACGTGATCGACGCCAACGGCAACGGCATCGATGGAGCCGTGGTCAAGAACGCTATCAACGACAATATCGAAATCGTCACCGGTCCCAAAGGGCCAGGCCGGGCCGAGTTTGAGATGTTCTGGGATCCCTACAAGCTCTACGTGGCGTCAGACTCTTCTGGCCCCGTTACGAGCCAGATCACCAATCAGATGAACACGGCCTATCCGCACGTCCCCGACATCATCGGCAAGCTTGGGCCGACTGAAGAGGAGTATGCCATCTGCCCTACGCCCGACGACCGCTGCGAGCCGCCTTTCTTCCACGCGCACTGGTCCTACGAAGTTGTCTTCCAGAAGGTGAAGTAGGGCAACCCCAGCCGTTCACGACCTGTCATTCCGTTCACGTAGTGGGCGCAAAGCGCCACGACTGGAGGGAAGAGGAGCCTCAGGTTTGCACAGTCGAGATTCCTCGTCGCTTCGCTCTGCCGGCATGACAGGTGCTCCGAAGGCGTGAACTACTGAAACCGCTTTACGGTCACTGGGTCAGTTCAGCGCGTTGGGCTTTGGTGAGTCCTTTGACCACGAGCGCATAGGAGTTGTCAATCATCTCGGCGACTTCGTCGGGCGGTATGCTGCCGTCGAGCGTCACGGTGTTCCAGTGCCGTTTGCTGAGATGGTAGCCTGGCTGTACTGCTGCATACGTATCACGCAGGAGTTGGGCCAGGTTGGGATCGCACTTCAGACTGATCGTCAGCGGATCCGCCTCCCAGGCCACCAAAGCAAACATCTTGCCCAGTACCTTGAAGACCAGGACGTCGGGCCCAAAGGGGCGCTCTTCGGTCGTGCCGGCCTTGGCCAACAGGTAGGCGCGGAGCGGCTCCAGTTCAGTCATGATGTTCAGTCCTTTCGTTTGTGAGACGCGTACGCGTGAGATGTAGGGCAAAACTATATCGCTTCAGATGATAGTTCCCTGGCGCCAACCATACCATACGACCATGATGGCAGCTTGCTCAGCGATTGTCCGGCTGCCGTCACTCTGCCGGCGGCAGGCCGCGGGGATGTAGGCCCGCGGCGCGATACACGGCGTCAATGACCTGCATGTTGCGGACGCCCTCACGCCCGTCTGAAGGGAAGGGCGTCTGCCCGCGGACGGCGGCGATAAAGGCCTGCATCTGGTAGTCGTAAGTCGGCGTCTTCTCGAATTTTTCGGTCTTGACGCCGTCGGCTGTTTTGAGCTTGAGGCGGTGGTAGAGCAGTTGTGGCAGCATCATGTTGGCGACGCTGAGCGTGCCGGCTGCGCCTTCGACGCGCACGCTGGTGCGGAAGAGGCAGGTCGAGAGCATAGAGCAAAACATGTGGGCCGTGGCGCCATCAGCCATTGCAAAGGTGGCATCCATGGTGCGATCAACCTGCGGCGCAGAGAGTTGGGCTGCGGCCTGGGTGACCGTTGGCTCTTCGCCGGTAAGAAAGCGGATCATATCGACCGCGTAGCAGCCCAGATCCATCGTCACGCCACCGCCGAGCGCATAGTCAAAGCGGATGTTGTTGGGCCGGACAGAGGGCGTGCAAAACTGGACGTCAACGTGACGGAGCGCGCCCAACACACCCGATTGCACAGTCTCCCTCGCGCGCTGCGCCAGCGGATGATAGCGATAGTGAAAGGCTTCGGCCAAAACGCACCCGCTGCGCTCTGCGGCGTCGACCATGGCTTCTGCCTCTTCGGCATTGGCGGCCAGCGGCTTCTCGCACAGCACATGCTTGCCGGCTTCCAGCGCGCGGATGCTCCACAGCGCGTGAAGACTGTTGGGCAAAGGAACGTAGAGAGCGTCAATATCCGGGTTCGCGATCAGGGCATCGTAGCTGCCGTACGCGGCGGGAATGTCATGCTTCTCTGCAAACTCCTCGGCGCGGGCAAGTTCACGTGCGGCGATGGCGGTCACCGTTATGCCGGGATTGGTACGCGCCGGGTTCACGGCGGCCCAGGGGGCGATGCGTGCCGTGCCCAGAATGCCGAGACGGATGGGCCGGTCGGGCAATGTCATGGTACGTCCTTGCGTTTAGGCTGTTGCTTGATCGATGAATTCAGCCAGCGCCCGGGCGAGAGCCGTGAGCTTTTCGACGGCAACCAGCTCTGGCCGGTCCTTGGGCGTGTGGGTAATGTGGACCGTGATTTCATACAGAAAAACAGCCGACGTGAGCGCGACGGCGGGCCGATCTTGCTGGATGAAGACTGAATGATCGCTCTGATACCAAGCTGGTCCTTCCTCAATGCCCGGCTGGCCCGCGAAAGCTTGGCGTAGGCCGGCCTCCAGCGCCGGCGGACATCCATAAAATGAAAAAGCTGTGGGACCTTCGCGATAGCCGGCCCCATCCATATTGACTGCCAAGGTAACCTCTTCAAAGCGACCCTGATTTTTGTTGACATAATCTATTTCGCCGGGCGCGCTATAGTAATCCTCACCGTTGAAGACGAGCAACTCCAGGCCGGCATTTCTTTGGTAGTCTTGGAGCAACTCGGCCAGCAGGAGTACGACGATCACGCCCGATGCGTTGTCGAGTGCGCCTGGCGTATTCTCCTTGGCATCCACATGTGCGCAGAAGACCATGCGCTCGACGCTGGCGCCCTTGCGACCAATCACGTTGCAGCCCGAGGCGGGCGCGCGTGTCGCCTCCATCAGCAAATGAAGCCGGCGTCCAACGTGAGCCGCCAGCGCTTCTCCTTCAGCATCGGTCATGTAGCATGAAGGAATGTCGAAATCGCCGTCTTCGATGAGGGGGAAAGGGGAGATTCCGCCAGCCAGCCCTGGATCACGATCGGTCGCGGCCAGGATCGCGGCTGGTTGCTTGGCTTCCAGCAAGGCAATGAGCTGTTGATGATGCTCCGGGTTGTAGAAAGTGAAATTTTTGGGCATGAGCTGCTCGCGCGTCAGGTCGTCGCGCAGCAGAAGCAGCGTGCCGTTTGCATCGAGCGCTACCAGCTCTTCCAGTGTGCTGGCGGCAACCAGCGTACCGCGAACATCCGCTGCGAGTGCGTACGGGCTGATTTGTGCGGGAAACTCGGTACCGTCGTCCATGGTCAAACGCACGTCACCATGACTCCAGTCCATGCACGCAAATTCATCGCATGTGACCGCAAAGCCAAACTGCTGCAGCTGCCCGGCCACATAGTCAGTCGCGGTCCGGTTGCCCGAACTGCCCACAACTCGTTCTGGAATCTCTACACAGAGCTTATGAAGATGCGCAGCAGCCTGTTGTTCCAGATTCCTCTTCATCTCCCCTCTCTCTTTCCGTGTACGCACAGCATTTGATGATCCAATGCCTCCTACCCGATGGTACAGGAGCGCCGCCCGATTGGCAATTGACAATTGCCCATTGCCAATCGACAATTGCCCCAACCACTTATCGTTCCATACGGGAGAACGTGCCATGCAAATCAATCGGGTCATCCTCATTGTGCTGGACAGCGTCGGCATTGGCGAAGCGCCGGACGCGGCCACGTTTGGCGACGTGGGCAGCAACACGCTGGGCAATATTGGCCGCGTGGTGGGTGGACTGCGTCTGCCCAACTTGGAGGCGATGGGGCTGGCCAATATTGGTTTGGTTCACGGACTAGCACCCCAATTTTCACCCACGGGTGCCTACGGCAAGCTGGAGGAGGTCTCGGCCGGCAAAGATACGACAACGGGCCACTGGGAACTCATGGGCATCCACCTGCTGCAGCCGTTCCCGCTCTATCCGGATGGCTTTCCGCCAGAGGTTATGGCGCGCTATGCGGCGGAGACTGGCCGGGATTGGCTCGGCAACTATCCCGCCTCGGGCACGGTCATCATCGACGAGCTCGGCCCGGAACACATGGCGACCGGCAAGACCATCGTCTATACCTCAGGCGACAGCGTCTTTCAGATTGCCGCGGATGAAGAGGTCATTCCCGTCGACGAGCTCTATCGCATCTGCGCGACTGCCCGAGCAATCCTGCGCGGCGAGCACGAAGTGAGCCGCGTGATTGCGCGGCCCTTCGTCGGCGAGCCGGGAACCTTCACGCGTACCGCCAACCGGCGCGACTTTTCCGTGAAGCCCCCCGAGCCGACGCTGCTCGACTTGCTCAAGGAGGCCGGCTTGATGGTCTATGCCGTGGGCAAGATCGAAGACATCTTTACGGGCCAGGGCATCACCGAGGCCGTGCACACGCTGGACAACATGGATGGCGTAGACAAAACGCTTGCGGCCATGGCGGAGGCAGACGCACGCGGCCTGATTTTTACCAATCTGGTTGATTTCGACGCCAAATTTGGTCACCGCAATAACCCGCGTGGCTATGCCGATTGCCTGGAGGAATTTGACGCGCGCCTGCCCGAGTTGCTTGGCGCGCTGCGCGAGGACGACATGCTCGTGCTGACGGCGGACCATGGCAACGATCCTACCACGTCCAGCACCGATCATTCGCGCGAGTACGTGCCCATCTTGCTGACGGGTGATCGTGTGAGTGCCGGCGTAAATATCGGCGTGCGCGCCTCGTTTGCGGACCTGGCGGCGACGATCGCCGCTGTGCTAGAGGCGCCCGCGCCGGCTCAGGGCACGAGCTTTGCGGATATGATTTTGCGCTGAGGTGCGGAGTGGACGATTACGGTGCGATGGGGAGCGGCCCGGCGGTATAGCGCGTTGGGCCTGATTGATTCCAGAAGGTCACGCCACCGAGGCCAAGCACGGCCCAGGCGCCATCGGGCTGCTGCCAAAGCGCAGTCTTAGCCTCAATTCCAACGACGGTGAATCGTTTTGGCACGAGCGGGCGAACTGTCCTCATGAAAGCACGTGGAATCTCATCGAAGTGAGGGATGATGGTGACGCCCGGCAAGAGATTGAAGCCGTTGCGCCAGCCGCTGGAACTCAGAAATCGTTCGCCCTGGACCATGGCGCCGGCGCTACAGCCTGCCAGCAACCCGCCATGTGCCAAGACTTCCCCTATCGCATGCCAGGCCAGGGTACCCTGCAGCGTGGCAAAGAGATAATCAGGTCGTCCACCCGACAAATAGACGAAATTTGCTGCGCGGATCTGTTCGGCCAGGAGCGGATCGTTGGCGCTCTGACGGTCGATGACGGGGACGGCGCTGGCTGCCACGCCCAGACGCGTAAAGTGGCTCACGCCCGACTGCGACCAGTAAGCAATGCGCTCATCTGACTCACTGCCGGCCGCGGTGGCCAGGCAAACGACGCGTGGTTCGTCCTGTAATGCGTCCAGCAATTGCCGATCAACTGCTGCCATCGCGGGCAGATACTCGCCGCTGCCTACCAACGCCAGCATCGGTTAGCGCATCTTCAGGATGGCGGCCACGCCCCGCTCAGCCACCTCCATGTCTTCCAACTCGGGCAGACCGCTGACGGCTACCGATCCGACGACTGTCCCGTCGATCACTACGGGCAGGCCACCGCCCCAGCCGATGTAGCGAGAATCACCAAAATAGGCCAGATCAAAGCCATCGACTGGATCGCGGGCTTCCTGGCCCAGTTCGCGTGTGGGCTTCTGCTCGCGGGCCGCGGTCCATGCCTTGTTCTTGGCGATCAGAATGGAGGGCAGGCGGGCGCCATCCATGCGTAAGAGCATGATTAATTCACCATGCGCATCGGCTACGGCAATCACCGCAGCCTTGTTGCGCTCGATCAATTCCTCGCGGATGACGTTGACGGCCATCTGCGCTTCTTCCTGTCCCAGGCTGGTTTGGCGGATCACGGTCGTCTCCTTGAAGAGTGGGTGGCGTGCAATCTCGATGGATTGACTTGGACTTCAGTTGGACTTCAGTGTAGCAGGAACGTGTCCGTGTCTCAAAGTAAGATCGCAATTATGCTCAAGCTGGACCAGATAGTCTAACTCAGTAAGCATCATGCTCTCCTTTCGCTGTGAACACGCCTGCCGGATGGGCGTGGAGGGCGGCGGCGTCGTCCCCCAACTAGGGAGACGGGGAGGGGGTCAAGCAAGCATGGTCTGCTTGCACCCGCTCTGTCCAGGATGATTCGCGGTCCAATTTCCCGCGACGATGAAGTCTAAATGTGACTAGACTTGGCGTGCCAGCAATCCCGCACCGACCAGGCCGGAATCCGGGCCGAGGGCTGCCGGCAGGAGTGGGGTCGAACGGTGGGAGCCCAGCGTATGGGCGCGGAATGCAACTTCGATTGCGTCTAGGTAGCGCGGTCCGAGCAGACCAATGCTGCCGCCGATGATAATGGCATCGGGCGCCAGCGTGTGCGCCAGGGAGGCCAGGCCAAAACCGAGCCAGGTGGCGCCTTCATCGACAGCGGGGATGTCGTGGCCACTGCGGTAAGCGACGCCCAGTGCCTGAATCGAGGCGTACCCACTGCGTGCGACCATGACGCTCGACGCTGCGTACGCCTCGAGGCAGCCGCTGACTCGTTCACTACAGGGACGGCCGCCCGTGCGTTCCACGAGCAGCTGGCCGATCTCACCGGCGCCACCGCGACGACCGCGATAGAGCTTGCCGTCGATGATCACACCGCCCCCGATGCCGGTGCCCACGGTGACCATGAGTAGATTGGCAAAGCCGCGTCCGGCGCCCCATTCGGCTTCGGCCACGGCAAAGCAATTGACGTCATTCTCGATCGAGACGGGCATGTCCAGCGCCGCTGTCAGCCGGGCGCCCAGCGGCAGACCGATCCAGCCCGGCAGACTATGGGTGGCATAGGCGATGGTCCCTGTAGCAGCCTCAACCTGGCCGGCGCTGGCCACGCCGGCTTGGGTCGGTTGGCCCTGCTGCGGGAAGTCGCGATGAAAGGCATCCAGGCGCGCGTGGGCCAGGCTAACGAGGCGATCGAGGATCGTTTCCACCCCATCTGCCGCATTGGTTTCGGTTTCAGCGCGGCAGACGATCTGTTGATTCACTAACACGCCACCGGCCAGTTTGGTGCCGCCGATGTCGAGCACCAGCACCGGCGCATCCAACACCCGTCGCGCTGCATCAGTCATAATGGACGCCGACCTCCATGGTGATGTCAAACAGCCTACCCCAGGGCAGCGCAACGTCGTGAACTTCGATCGATGCAACGGTGATTTCGTTCTGACCGGCGCGTAGCGTGCGGCCGGCGAAGCGGGTGGCGGAGAGCGCTTGGGCTGCCGCCTGGAGTCGCGCTTCGGTCAGCGCACGCACAGCCTCCGCTTGCTCGCCCAGGTTGACCAGGCTTGCCGGTGCACCCAACATGGGCGCCTCCTCCAGCATGACCTGCGTGCGCAGCCGGCTCATGTAGAGATAATCTTCTACCAGGCGCAGAAAGAGCAGGCGGGTGTGGGCGGCCAGCGCCGCAGTCGTTGCACCCTCCTGGACCTGCAGTGCCCGAATCACGCTTTGGGCGAGGGTCGAGCCCAGCGTGTTGCCGGCCGTGTTCCAACCGGCATAGGCCGCCAGCTCGCTCACCTCACTCTGCTGCACCAGCATGTCGCCCAGGGCCATGTCGCTTGCATTGACATAAGCAACATCCGCCAACGCGCAGAGCCGGCCCTCTGCCAGCGAGCGATTCAGGTGGCGTACGAATTCGCCCAAATCGCGCCGGACGGAAAACATCTCTTTCAGGGTCGTGCCGACTTGGGGCTGGGCGCGATAGTCACGCACGGCCTGGCGTGCCGGCGGCGGCAGCGCGCCGATCTGCTTGTCGGTCAGCAACAGCGCATACTGGTCGGGACCATTGCCCTGTCCTTCCGCCGGCGCGTTGACGTAGAGAAGAATGTCGGCCTCGTCCGGACTCTTAGCGAGCGTGCCGCCCAATGGACCGAGATGGGCTTTGGTCAGTTCGACCATGGAGCGATCTTCAAAGTCCGTGATGATTTGGCTGACGTTGGAGCCGCTGGGGTAGAGCCAGAGCGCGGGCTTGAAGCCGGCCAGGGTTGCGGCGTAGCGAGCCAGGAGCAACATGTCGGTTTCATCCGCCCCAGGGTAAATGGAGACCTTTTCCCACAGTCCCAACTGCTGGACGCGCCGCCGTAGCGCCCGACCCTCGGCAATGTTCCAGCCGTACGCTACCGTATCGTCCTGGGGAATGATGAGGTAGTCGAAGACGCCCGCAGCCGTCCACTCAATCATGGCCTGGTTTACGGCATGGTTGCGCGCCGCGGCCTCGGCGATAGTCGTCAATGATCGGCGGCGGGACTTCGCTGAGAAGCTGATCCAGCTCGGCCGCTTCGGCAGGCGTGGCGACGGCCATCTGCATGCGGTCTTCGATTACCGAAATGCGGAAGATGCGTGCACCGTAGGTGGCCCAGTAGGCCTTCTCTTCTTCAGCGTTGTTGTGCCGCGAGATGCGGAGCAGGACCGAGTATGCCAGGATTGTGAGCTCGGGCCGCGCCTGGTGCAATTGTTGCAACAGGTCGAGTCGCGCCAGCACTTGCTCGACACCTTCTTCCGAGCGGCGCGAGTTGACCAGCCCGCCGTAGCCCAGCGTTTCGATGGAGACGATCAAGGCGTCTGCAGTCTGGGCCGCTTCTTCCAGCCATACGGCCAAACGTTCCATTTGGCCGGCGCGCCAGGGCGTGCCGAGCCACTCCTTGGGCGGCAGCAGTATCTGGAAGCCGGCCGCCTCGCCCAGCAACGCGACGCATTCGTAGTTCACCGCCCGATCATCCAGCGGCATGACGGCGACTGTCGCTTTCATCGTCATTCTTCCCCCTTCTGTGAAGCGTGCAGAGTTAGCGCGCCAACAAAGCGACGGGTAATCTCGGCCGGCCGCGTGATGGCGCCGCCGACCACAACGGCCAGCGCGCCGGCGTCCAGTGCCTGGTTGATCTGTTCGGGGCGGTAATAACGCCCTTCCGCCAGCAGCGGCACGTCGAGCCGGGGCGCCAGCGCGTCGACCAGGGCCAAGTCAGGTTCGGCCTGCTGGGGCGAGTCCGCGGTGTAGCCCGACATCGTCGTAGAGACGAGATCGGCGCCCGCGGCCTGGGCTGCCATCGCCTCGGCCTCGGTGGCAACGTCGGCCAGCACGAGGCAGCCTGTTGTGCCGTGGATGGCGGCAATGAAGTCGGCCAGCGAACCCGGCTGGGGCCGCGGCCGGTCCGTGGCATCGATGGCGATGACGCTGGCGCCCGCATCGGCAACGGCCTGGGCATGGGTCAGCGTGGGCGTGATGTAGACCGGGAAGCCGGCGATTTCTTCCTTGTACAGGCCGATGATGGGGAGATCAACCGCTGCATCGATGGCGCGGATGTCAACGGGCGTATTGGCGCGTATGGCACAGGCGCCCCCCTGCGCAGCGGCCACGGCCATGCGCGCCATGATCTCCGCGCCATAGAGCGGCTCATCTGCCAGCGCCTGGCAGGAGACAATGAGTCCGCCTGCCACCTGGCGGGTGAAGCTCGTCAATAATTGGCTGCGTTCAGTCATATTCATGTCGGTACTTTCGTGAATCGTGGATGTTGTTGATAGAGACCGTCCAGACAAAGTGAAGCGCCACCTGGTCTGTCCTTACCCTTGGCGCAGGCGGGCTACCTTGCCACGCCAGGCCACTACAAGCGGATCCGCATCAGGATTCTGTGATTTGCTCTTGACTCGGTGCTTGCGAAAGGCCAACTCGTTCTGGGCGTTGACCAGCTTGGCAGACTGACGCCGGTGGGCGCCGTCGATGCGGCGCGTGCGAAAGAGGCGATCGCCGAGCACTTGCACGTATTCCTCCGGCGTCACCGTCGCCGGCACTTCGTCAGCTAGCTCTGTGCGGATGACGTTGCGCTCCCAGCCTGCGCTATAGATCAGAAGGGCGAGCAGGATGAGGAGGAAGGGCGCGTATAAGAACAGATCGAAGAGACTGTCCGTGACCCAAACCTGCCAGAAGGGCAGATCGAAGGGCGCAACAACCTCCTGCGTGAATGGCTGTCCGTTGGCGCTTTCGATGGCCGTAAAGATGAGACCCAGGCTGTTGTTGACCGTGTGTGCGCCAATCGCCAGCCCCAGCCCGATGATGGGCGTCGCAACGCGCCACCATGGCCTATCCGTCTGAATCGCCCAGCCCAAGAACGCGCCGAAGAGGCCCGAATAGAGCGCATGGCCGCTGAGACCAAAGAGCGCGTAGCGTGCGCCCAGCTGGAGCCCAAAGGGCGCCAGGCCGATTTCGGCAAAGCCCTGGCCCACGTAGACCGCAGCCTCCAGCCAGTTGAAGCCGATGCCGACCAGCGCGCCATAAATAAAGCCGTCGCGAATGCCGTCAAATTCGCCGCGCAGGAAGACGAAAATCAGCACAATGCCGGCCGATTTAAGAATCTCCTCCACCCAGGGGCCGGCGATCGGCGCGCCGATGAGCCAGGCCGCGTCCGGACCGAGGAAGTCGGTCACGGCCGGCTCATCTTGAATGGCGGCGTCGATTGCCAGCAAGATGGCGTCGTTGAAGGGAATCGCGACGCCCGTAGCGATGAGCGCGCCCCAGAGCAGGGTGACGAGAATCAACCAGCGCGACTCTCGCTCGCGCCGATCCAGGAAGCAGACGATGGTGAAGGGGACAAGCGATCCGGCTGTCGAAAGGGCAAGCGCAATCACAAAGACCTGAAAAGCCTGGTCCCGGTAGAGACTCAATGCGCCAATGGTCAAGGAGATTTGGATCAGGGCAAAGGCCAGTAGCACGGCCAGAGCAAGCGCGACGGGCAGCGCCACACGCCGCTGGCGTAGCGGGGACAGTGTGAGCAATAGGCTGGTTGTTGTCGGACTCATAGGGCGAGCACAGCTTCTTGCAGCGCCTGATCGATCCCCGTCTTCCCGCGCCAGCACCGACCCGGCCAGAGTCCCTGGCGGCCCGGGGTAAAGCGGCGGCGCGCTGGTTGCGAAATGGCGTGCGTCATGGGCTTGACATAACTATTTGCTCAGGCCAAAGCAGCCGGCTGTGTTAGACAAGCTCATTCGTCCAAGACGCCGGCGGGCAGATCGGCCTGTAGCGGTGCAGGTCGCACGCAGGTCGTAGACAGGGTGACGTGACGACCCGCGTCGGATGCGTCGCCCAGCGCCTGCATGATGTCGAGCACGTGCTGGGCCATCTCACCCGAGGCGCGGTGAGGACGGCCGCTGCGCAACGCGTGGGCCATGTCGGCGACCCCGAGACCGCGCGAGTTTTCGGCGTAGGGGAAGGCAAGCGGGACGTCGACCCATTCTTCGTCGCGGCCGCGCTTGTACGATACCGGCCCGCCAAAGGTGTTGGGATCAGGCAGGCGCAGGGTGCCTTCGCTGCCATAGATTTCCAGCCAGGGCAGCGTTGACGACCAGACGTCAAAGCTCATGATCATTGTGCCGATGGCGCCGTTCGCGAAGTCGAGGAGGCCGCTGACGTGGGTTGGCACCTCCACATCGACCACCTGGCCGGCGAAGGGCTGGCTGCTGATCGTGCGCTGGGGGAACGTGATGCGGGTGGCGCCGGAGACGCGGCGTACCGGTCCCATGAGCGCCACGAGTGCGGTCAGATAGTAGGGACCCATGTCAAAGAGGGGCCCGCCGCCCGCTTTGTAGTAGAACTCGGGATTCGGATGCCAATGCTCGTGGCCATGGCAGACCATGAAGGCGGTGGCCGCCACCGGCTCGCCGATTGCGCCTTCGTCGATCAGCCGGCGGCAGGTTTGCAGACCGGCGCCCAGGAAGGTGTCGGGCGCACTGCCCACGCGCACGCCAGCTTGGGCCGCCATGTCCAGCACGGCGGCGCCGTCATCGCGGCTCAGCGCCAGGGGCTTCTCGCCATAGACCGATTTGCCCGCCTGAATTGCCGCCAGGTCGACCGCGGCATGGGCCGCGGGGATGGTCAGATTGATGACGATATCGATGGCGGGGTCGGCCAGCAGACCATCGACGCTTTCGGCCCTGATGCCATACTGAGCCGCTTTGGCTGCGGCCCGTTCCTCATCCAGATCCGCGCAGGCGATGAGATCGAGAATCGGAAATTTCTCGCCGGCCTGTAGATAAATATCGCTGATGTTGCCACATCCAATGATGCCGATTCCGGCCATGTCGAACGTTCTCCTATGCGCTGACGGGAATGCTGAGTTGATTCTGCATGTAATCTCGACAGATGAGCAGGCTGTTCTTGGGCGTGCTCGTCGATTTATCAATCTCAACGGTCAACCAACCGTCATACCCGATGCCTTCGAGAAAGGCCATAATCCCCGGAAAGTCGACCGGCCCCAGCCCCAATTCGCAGAATATCGGCAGCTGTTCGGTGCCGGTGAAGGCGGTGAACTGGCTCATGTCAGGTTCGTCGGGCGTCACGTCTTTGAGGTGAACGTAGCGGATGCGGTCGGCATATCTGCCCATGATCTCAACCGGATCCATGCCTGCGCCATAGAGATGGGCCGTATCGGGCGCAAAGAAGACATAACGCGGGTCGGTCATTTCCATGATGGCGTCGATCTCGCGCTCGGTCTCAATTTCGGTCCGCAGGTGCGGATGGACGCAGGCCAGCACACCCAAGTCGTAGCAGCGCTCTGCCGCGGCGTTGATGGTCTTGGCCGCCTCTTTCAGCTCGTCGAGCGTCATGCCGCCCTCCGTGCGTGGTCCGGCCGGGCCAAAGACGATGCGATCGGCGCCATTGGCCACCAAAAAACGCGCCACGCGCTCGTTGTAGGTGATCACTTCATCGCGCTGCGAGGGGTCGCTAAAGCGCCCGCCGCCGTAGAGTGCGGAGAGGCGGAAACCGTTGCTCGCCAGCAGCTCTTGAAAGGCTGGTAGCCGGTCTTCATATTGGAGTGCAATGTGGGTAAATGTCTCGCATGCCGTATAGCCCAGTTCGGCGGCTTCAGCCATGCCGGTCTCAAAGTCGTCGCCCCAGGTGATCAAATGGCATGAAACGGGCGGGGCATAAGATGGGGAAGACATGATTGCTCCTGACAAAGTTGGTGGTGAGAAAGGAGAATAAGTTGACGCTACAACTACGTTGTACTGCCGCTATATTGTACTGCCGCTCGTTCACAAGTGACAAAGCCGACTCTTTGCTTCAGTGGCTATGCGGCTGATGCCGAATCCATTTCTACGGTCAGCCGCTCAATCTCCATCCATTGCGCCTGCGGGCGAGCCAGCAAGCTGTGGCGAAGCTTGCCCTGCGGCGTCACGATCATGGCCTGGTTGTCCAGCCAGATGACGAGCCCGAGTGGGCCGACCGGCGCCGGCTGGGCCTGCAGCACGCGTCTGCCGTCGACCAGGAACTGCACATGCTCATCGTGCCAGAAGATGGCGTAGTCGTGCCAGTCGCGCATCTCTACGTCAAGCAGCGCCTCATTCACGCCCAGTGCACGTTGCGCAGTCGGCCACAGTTTTTCGTATAGCCAAGGTGAGTGCATGAGAGGCAGCGCCAACGGAGCGGTCGGCGTCAGGGCAAGGAATGCAGGCCTGCGGGCGTCGATGGTGGCCGCCTTCCAGCCCCGACCGGGCACACCCCGCGCCAGGGCCATGTCGGAGGGCGGCGAGGCGAAGAAGAACCAGAGCGCCTGCGGCAGGGTTGGCAGGCGCCGGCTCGTCATCATGAAGGGGTCGTTCCAGAAGCCAAAACCTGCTGTGCCCTGCAGGCGCTCGGTACTGTGGGAGAAGCGTGCGCGAATAGACAGGGTGAGGGGCGGCCGCCAGGCGAAAGCGGAACGACGGAGATCGCGATAGTCATCGATCTGGGCGTTGATATAGGCGCTGTCGGACGCGGCCGGATTGGTGAAGCGGATGCCTGACGCAACCGCTGCGACCGTGCCACCGTTCACTGTGTGGCGATAGCCTTCGGTATGGCGCAAGTCTTCCGATGTCAAGGTCTTCATGGCGGCTGATGTAGGTGTGCTTACAGAACATCCGCAGGCCGGGCGCGAATGATGCCAATGTTGGCCCAGCCCACGGGGACGGCTTCGATTTCCGCGATCAAGCCTTGACGCGCCAAGTTACCGGCCACATTTTGCAGGAAATCGGCCGGCGGCTCTGCGTAGAAGATGAGCGGCAGCTGGCGGACCCGCGCTTCCCGCAATGCGACCCAGAGGCCGACAATGATCAGGCGCGACCGATGTTCTTTGCGCAGAACCCGGGCACACTCGGCCAAGGTAGCCGGCTCGAGGATGTACGGCGCCGGAAAGGTTGCAGACGACCGTGTCAAACGACTGGTCGGCAAAGGGCAGGGCCTGGCCTGTCGCCTGGGTGATGGCTGCATCAAGCTTGCGCCGTTCCAGGCGCCTCTGCGCAATGCGCACCATTGATGTGGAGGCATCAACGCCTGTAACCGCGAGGCCCTGCTCCGTGAGTTCCTGCATGAGCACGCCTGTGCCAAAGCCAAGCTCCAGCACGTCTTCGCCCTGCACCAACGGCACGGCCACCGCCCGCCAGGCCTGCCATTGTCCGGCGCTGACGAGGCGACTCACGCCGTCGTAGCTCCAGGCGAATTCATGATACAGCCGTTCGCAGGCCCAAGCATATGCGCTTCGTATCCCCCGGTCGAACTTTTCCATAAGCACTCTACATCGACATCATTCACGACCGACAAAATGACAATTTTGCCACTAGACCAAATGTTCTATTTGTGGTATACTTAGGCACCTCGAACACAGCACAAGTGTAGCCTGCCGTAGACTCATTCACAAGGAGGAAGTCGCATGAAAGCAGTTACCGCATATCCTGATGGCCTGTTTAGCTGGGTAGATCTGACGACAACGGATGTAGAGGGAGCCAAGGCGTTCTATTCGGCGCTCTTTGGCTGGGAGGTAGTCGATACGCCAACCGACATGGGAACGATGTATACGAACTTCAAGCTGGACGGCAAGCGGGTGGCCGGTGGCGGCCCCATGCAGCCGGAGATGCAGGCGTCGGGCATGCCGCCAGTCTGGACCTCCTACGTGAAGCACGATGACGCCGATTCTGTCGCGGCCCGCGTTGCGCAAGCCGGCGGCAAGGTGATGATGCCGCCCATGGATGTCATGGACGAGGGACGCATGATGATGGCGCAGGATCCGACCGGCGCGGTCTTCGGCGTGTGGCAACCGGGCAATCACATCGGTGCGCAGTTGGTGAATATGCCGAGCACCCTGGTATGGAATGAGTTGCAGACCAATGACGTAGAGGCGGCGCAGGGCTTTTACGACGACGTCTTCGGCTGGACGTTTCAGACGGATGCCAACGACTATGTCGTCTGCCTCACCAACGAGCGTGCCCAAGCAGGGATGATGGCAATTGAAGAGTCGTGGGGGCCGGTACCGCCCAATTGGTCCGTCTATTTTATGGTTGAAGATATTGCCGCCAGCACTGAAAAGGTGACGGAACTGGGCGGTACGGTCATGGTGCCGCCCACAGCCGCGGGTGAGATGGGTAAATTTGCGGTTGTCCAAGATCCGCAGGGAGGCACGTTTACGGTGATGCAGTTCGATGGCCCGGTGGACGAACCGCCTGGCGCGTAAGGCGCGGGGCATAATGGCTAATCGAGAATAGAAAACGGAGAATGGTTAATGGTCAGGGCAACGACCATTAACCATTCTCCGTTTTTAAGTGTTCATTATTCATTTCTGCCGGTGTGCCGGCTACAGGTTTTCTGCATCCTCTGCCGTTACCGGGATACCCTCTTCTGACCCTTCTGTTTCCTCTTCTGCCTCCCCTGCCGCAGCCCCTGGAATCACCAGTTCTTGACCGATCTGCAGAATCGAGGTTTCGGTCAGGCCGTTGGCATCGGCCAGTTCCTCCCAGGTGAGGGCGTTGCGCACCGCGATGCTATAGAGCGTGTCGCCCGCTTCCACTACGTAGATCGTACCCGATCCCTGAGGAATCGACGCCGCCGGCGGCGTCACTGCCGTATCTTCGTCGGTGCTGGCTGGGGCTTCGTCGGCTTCATCTGTGGCGGTTGCTGTCGCATCATCGGCGACTGCGCTTGCGTCAACGCCGGGGATGACGAGCACTTGACCAATTTCAATCACATAGTCGCCACTGAGGTCGTTGGCTTCGGCGATCTCTTCCCAGGGTACGCCAAAGCGCAGACCGATTAGGCTCACACTATCGCCGGCCTTCACGATATACTCACCACCGTCCGCTGTGCTGCTTGTTGCAGACTCAGCGGGAGCGAGGCCTGGTGCGGTCGATGGAGCATCGACAACCGCTTCGGCCTCTCCTGTGGGCTCGGTCGTGGCGCCGATGGTGACGCCCGTTACGCCTTCCGGCGCCGGGGGCAGGCTGGCAAGCTGCACGCAGTCGGTCGAGCCGCTATCGGTCCAGGTCTGGCCGGGTATGGGCAAAAATTCCCAGTCATAGCTGGTCGGATTGAGCGTCAATTTGAGCACGCCCCAGGTTTCGCTGGTGCGTGCTTCACTGTTTGGCTGGATGTAAAAGAAATCTCGAGTGGTCGTGCCACCGGTACCGACCACGAATTGGCGGATGCCCCGCCCGTATTCGGCTTCCCCGGCAGGATTCTGCGGAGCGAAGCGCTCGTAGTCATGATCATGGCCGGCGAGAACCACGTCTGCGCCATATTCGTAGAGCGCTTGGAACACGTCATGGCCCGACGTCCGGGCATAGTAGCGACCAGACGTGAAGCGGGGGCGATGCCAATAGGCGAGGATGCAGGCCGCCGGATTGGCGGCTAGATCGGCCCGCAGCCACTGTTCTTGCTCCGACCCGGCGACAAAGTCAATCTCGCTGTTGAGGGCAACCACGTGCCATGCGCCAAGATTGTAGGAGTAATATCCCTTGCAGTCCCGCGTGCAGCCCGGCTCCAGCGGTGTCGCCGCATCGCCAAAGTATGTGAAGTAGCCTTCTGCGCCCTGGGTGCCGTAATCATGGTTGCCCGGCACCGGTCGTGTGCGATCCTTGTGGCGCCCCCACGATCCGTTATAACAGTCGTTGAACTCCTGCGGCGTACCGCTTTCGTAGACAACGTCGCCCAGGGCCACAACCGTGCCCTCGATATCATCCATGAGATAGGCCGTGAGATAGTGTTCGTCGTTGGCACAGCTGGCGATGTCTCCTGCAGCCAGGACAACGGGCGAGTCCGTGGGCGTCAGCGTCTTGTTCGGACGGGGCGGCGTTTAGCGGGGCCAGCCATGCGCCGAAGAGCACGCTGATGGCGCAGACCAGCGCGCCGACGATGAGCAGTCGAATCGGTTGTCTCACGGTTTCCTCCTTGTGCCAACAAGTACTGTATGCCTGCGGCCCATTGTACTACAATTCACGGTTCAACTCATCCGCGCGCGAGGGGCGTCAATGTTTCGGAGTTTGACGACGATGGGCCGCGGAAAAGGCCAGGTGCAGCGGACACGAGCGTCTAGGCGGTCGCGTCAATAATCTACAGACGATCTAGGTTGCGGGAATTGTTCCCTTCGTAGGGAAGCCCCGTGGGAATCGTCGGAAAGGCGTCACGTCGCTCGTCTCCACATACCAGTTGAGCAGCGCGGCGGTCAACTCCTGCTGGACCTCTGCATCTTCTGCCGATCCATAACGATTGTCAAGCTCTTCAGGATCGACGCGCAGGTCATATAGCTCGGACCGGTCGCCGGGCCGCACGATTAGCTTGTGGTCGGCGGTGCGGATCATGCTGCAGCGGGCGACCGATTCGGGATGCTCCTGCTGCTGCAGTCCCTTTGGATAGTAGATGTGGTCGGCATTGTCGCCCACATCCCAGTCTGCCCCCTGGATGCCTTCGAAGCAATGGGGTTCGTGACCATCATAGCCGCCTTCGGCAAAGACTGCGCGCGTTGCGTCGCCGGGCGCGCCCGCCAGTTGGGGAACAAGTGAGCGCGCAAAGTGGGTGTGGCGGCATTCGACATCGGCCAGCGCCAACGCCGTCGGCATGATGTCGAAGAGCTCCACCGGCGTCTCGACGACGTGACCGCATGCGCTTTCCGGCGTACGTACGATCAGCGGCACCCGCGTTAGGCAATCGTCGAGCGCGCTGGGCCATTTTTCGACCAGCCCGTAGTCGCCGGCCCATTCGCCGTGATCGGAAAAGAAGAAGACCGCGGTCTCATCCGCCAGGCCCGTTTCGTCCAGCGTAGCAAGCAAGCGGCCCAGCATCACGTCCACGTAGGCGATCATGCCCAGATAGACCGCCCGCAGCTTGCGCATGACCGCCTCGTCCAGCTCATCCAGGCGGCGGTAGGCGCGGATCAGGCGGTGGAACGCGGGCTTGTCGGGCAGGCCGGCCGGACGCATGGGCGGTAGATCGTCCGGATTGATCAGATCATACCAGGGTTGGGGACAGGTAAAGGGGCAATGGGGCAACGTGATCGGTAGATTGAGCATAAAGGGAGCGTCACCCGAGCGCCGGCTGCGCAGAAAGCGCTCGGCTTCATCGATCACGTGCCAGTCCGTCATGTGTCCGGGCGCGGGGCCGTAGAGAAAGCTCCAGTAGCCGGGATCGTCCGCGGCGAAGAGGTCACGGCTGCCCGGCGTCCCGGGTTGAGGCGTGTGGACTGCAGTGACAGATGAAGCAAACGCATCGGGGGCCAGCAGATCGTTCTTGCCGCTCCAGTGGGTCTCGTAGCCCGCCTGCTTCAGATAGCGCAGCGTATTCGGCTCATCCTGCTGCAGCGGGTGCCAGAGCGTGCGGTGGCCGCGCACGTGGGGATACCAGCCGCTCATAAAGCTGCAGCGCGAGGGCGTGCAGACGGTATGCTGCACGTGACACTGGTCAAAGCGCACGCCTTCTTCGGCCAGCCGATCCATGTTGGGCGTTTGGGCCAGCGGGTGGCCGTAGCAGCCCAAAAAATCAGCGCGCAGTTGATCCGGATTGAAGTAGATAATGTTCATCACAATTCCTGGCCCTTCATCGTCACAATCAGCGCACGCTGCAGGAGGCCTTCGTCAATGCCCATAAGCATCGTCTCCTTTTTGGCCAGCTCTTCCGCGTAGAAGGCGTCACCCTCTTCGGCGCGCAATTCCGTTTCCAGCGCACGGCGCGCGTCGAGAAAGGCGACGCAGGTGTCACGGAAGGCAGCCGTCACGTCCTGATAGGCAACGACCGTGAAGCCAGTCCGGCACGCCAATTCATCGGGCGCAGCCGGGCCGGCCGTGTTGGACGGTCCCCACTCATCGGCCCGGGCCGCGGCCGCCGAATTGGGCGACGCCGGCGTATGGATGAGGTAGCCGGCCATGCGACCGCCTGGCTTGAGCACCCGGTTGCATTCTCTCAGCACGGAGAGTTTGTCGACCATTCATCAGAAGGAATCGGCATGCACGATGGCGTCGAATGCGTTGGGGACAAAGGGCTGGGCGCGCCCGTCGGCGACGACCGCGGCACAGGTGCGCCCGGGACGCACGGGCTGCATGTTGGCGCGGGCCAGACGCATGGCCTCCAGGGGAATGTCGAGCGCAACCAGGTGGCAGCCGCTCTGTTGCGCAATGTAGACGCCGGGCCAGCCGCGCCCGGCGCCCAGGTCTAGCAGCAGCTCTTGCGAACCAAGCTGCAGGTGGGCGACTAACTCATTTGCCTGGGCAACGGTCGTGTAGCCGCCAACGCCCACGGCGTGACCCAGTGCGGCCTGCTCAAGCCGCTGCGATGCGCGGGTAACGCGCTCGGAATAAAAGAATTCGAAGTCGGCTTCGAGGTTGGCGTTGGGAGACATAGCGTACCTGCTGCGGATTGTTTGGTTGGTCCCTGTGAAGGTAACATAGGTGCTCGGAGCAATCAAACGGAGAAAGCGCATGAACGTAACTCATGACGGTGGCTACTATCCAGGCCAGTCAAATTGGGGCAACGTGGCCGACGATCTGCTGGCTCGTCTGGCCGAGCCGGAGATTTTACTGCTGCCCTGTCCCTATGACGCGATGTCGGCGCGGTTGGCCGTCGAAGCCGGTTTTGACGCACTCTTCGTCGGTGGGTACGCGCTGGCTGCCGCCCGTTTTGCCTTCCCCGATGTGGGGTTGGTCTCGCCGACGGAGATGCTTGAAGCCGCCCGCGCAATCATCGCCGCGGCAGGCGTGCCGGTGATCGTCGACGGCGATACGGGCTATGGCGGTGTGGCCAACGTGAAGCGTACGGTGCACAGCCTGGCCCAAGCCGGGGCCGCGGCGGTCATGATCGAGGATCAGCAATGGCCAAAACGCTGCGGTCATCTGCAAGGAAAACAGGTGGTGGCGCGTGAAGAGGCCGTCACACGTATTCGGGCCGCCGCCGACGCCAGCGCAGAGACGGGCAAACGAATCTTGATCATGGCCCGCACCGATGCCCGCGCCGTGCTGGGGCTAGACGAGGCGCTCTGGCGCATGCAGGCCTTTGCCGACGCGGGTGCCGATTTGCTCTTCATGGAGGCGCCGCGCACTGAAGCGGAGATGGTCGCATTCACGTCGCTCAATGATCTGCCCAAGATGGCCAACATGCTGGAGGATGGAGTCACCCCCATTCTGCCCCCGCAGCGCCTGGCAGAACTGGGCTTCGCCATGGCCGCCTATCCGGTGACCCTGCTCGGTGCGGCCATGCACGCCGTCCGCGCTGCGCTCGCCTCAATCCGTCAGGGCGAAGTTCATGAGCCGCGCATGAGCCACGGCGACATTCTCCAGATTACAGGCTACGACGCGGTTCAAAGCGCGGAACGCGGAGCGGGAAGCGCGAAGTAATCATGTCCGCGCTTCCCGTTTCGCGCTCCCGCGCCCATCACTTTCTGGGATGATTGGCCTTGATATTGTCGGCCGCGAGGCGGACGGTTTCGTCGATGCGCTTTTGGCGCGTGGGCGCGCGCTTGGCCGACTTGATCCACCAGAGGATGCCCTTCCTGGAGGAATCGCTAAAGGCCATGAAGTGCTGCTTCGCCATGGGGTTGGCCGCCAGCGCCGCGGCCAGGTCGGGCGGGATGATCAAGTCCTCAACTTCATCATAGACCGTCCACGTGCCGTCGGCTTTGGCCTGCTCGATCAGCGCCATGCCTGCCTCTGTCATGAGCCCGGCGTCGATCAGGTGGGCGACTCGGGTCTTGTTCAAGCGCGACCAGGGGCTGCCCTTGCGCCGCGGACTGATGTAGAGCATGGTGCGCTCATCGTCCAGCTTGCGTGGCAGGCTGTCGACCCAGCCAAAGCAGAGCGCCTCTTCCACGACGTCATCGTAGGGCAGATATTTTTCGGGAATCTGCTTTTTGAAAGTAACCAGCCAGATCCCGTCAGGTTGCATATAATTCCGGGCCAACCAATCCCGCCATTCGGTGCGACTCGTCACCTCTACCCGTTCGGCGTTATTTGACATAATTCTAATCCAGCTTGGTCACCACGTCACCGACGCGAATTCTGCCTGGCTGAACGACCTTGGCGTTGATGCCGCGCAGGTGCAGCTCTTTCCCCATCGGCGAGTTGACAAACTTGACCGCGTCCATGCCAAAGCGCGCCACAAATTTCTTGCAGCCGGCGTGGGGCTGGTCGGTGACCTGGATGATGGCGTCGCCCAGCGCCAGCCGGGTACCCGGCGGCAGGTTGGCTTCGCTGAGATCGAGGTCGACGTAGAGCTGATCACCGGCCAGTTGCCAGCGATCCCTGTCTTGGGCGACCAGCTGGACAGTGCGGGCGTTCATGATGTTGAGCTGCATGTCCGGGTGGGACGTTCCATCCTCCGTCCGGTTGCTGCCGCGGTCGATCCACGTGTCGCCCACGAGCCCCTGCGTCAGATCGAGCTCGCCTTCCTCCAGCGCCTCGCGTTCATCCACAGCCGGGCGGCGCACGATCATCTCTAATACACCCGTCTTTGCGGGCGATTCACGGATATAGTCTAGACCCGCTTCCAGCTCAGCCATTGTCAGATGTTTTACGACAACGCTCATTTGGCTCTTGCTCCTTTGGAATTGTCCACCTTTACCTGCCATACGTGTGGGGAGAGTGCATGGTACAAGGCGCGCCCGTTCTTGGCAACTGATCCGATTTGGACAGCCGCTCCTATCAGGGTGAAGATGTCGACAGCGCATTATGCTACACTCCACGTACGAGTCTCATTTCGCCGCCAACGATAGCCGTGGAGAGCCAACCGATGAGCGCATCAAGACGCCCTAACATACTTCTACTCTATTCCGACCAACACCGCTGGGACACGTTGGGGGCCAATGGCAACGCGTTGATCCAGACGCCCAATCTTGACAGACTGGCGGCCGCGGGTGCGAACTTTGATCACTGTTTCGTGCAAAGCCCCGTCTGCATGCCCAGCCGGGTCAGCTTCCTCAGCGGCCGCTATCCGAGCGAGTTGGGCATCACCCACATGGGCGTGGATGTACACGAAGATCTGGCGATCTGGCCCCATTACCTGCGCCCCTACGGCTATCGATCGGCCAATTTCGGCAAGCTGCACTTCCGCACCCATGCCAATCGGGACCACCGCACGCGTCATCCGGCATTTGGCTTCGATCAGTGGGAGATCAGCGACGAACCGGGCGTCTATGAGGACGCGTACCGGGCGTGGGTGCGGCGCCAGGCGCCGGAGCAGATGGACCATCTCAGCGTGGGGCTGCCGCCCGCCACGGCGATCTACTATGACGTCATGGGCATTGAGGACCCGGTTGTCCATCCCGTCGGCGGGGCCCGGGGCGACTTTGCCGGTGCGATTCCGTTCCCCGGTGACGAGCGCTACACGCATACCGCTTTTGTGGCCGAGCGCACGATCGATTTTCTTGGGCGGCAGACGGGCAAGCGGCCCTTCCTCTGCATTGCCGGCTTCTATAGCCCCCACGCGCCGTGGGTTGTGCCCCAGCGCTACCTGGACCTCTATGATCCGGTCCAGTTCTCCGCCGCGGATGCGCAGCAGCGCACGGCCATGCACGGCTACTACGCCATGATCAGCGAGGTGGACCACCACATCGGCCGCATTCTCCAGACGCTGGATGATGCCGGGCTGGCGGAGGAGACCATCGTACTGTATACCGCGGACCACGGCGATTGGCTGGGCGACCGGGGGCGCTATGGGAAGGGCTATCCTGCCGATGATCCGGTGAGCCGGGTGCCGCTTGTGGTGCGGGCGCCGGCAATTGCCAGCGTGCAAATTGGGCGTACACACGACGCGCTGGTCGAAGCCGTGGATGTCTTGCCCACGCTGCTGGATGCGATCGGCGCGCCGATACCGCCCGACCTGAATGGTCGGTCGTTCTTTAATCTGCTGACCGGGCGCGGGTATGAGCCACGCGGCTCTGCCCTCACCGAGTTCACCGACTGGAAGACGCTGCGCACGCGCAACCACCGCTATCTCATCGAGGCCGACGGCAGCGAGACGCTTTGGGCGGTGAGTGCGCCTGAAGTTCCCTTGGATCCCGCCTTACCGGCCACGCAGGCCTTGCTGGCCGAGCATCGCCGCCTCTTGCTATTGCGCATCCTCGACGCTGAGCGCCCGATACCGCGGACCTGGCCGTATTGAGGAGTGCGGAGTGGGGAGTGGGGAATTCGGAGTGCGGAATGCGGAGTGCGGAATGGGGAGTGCGAAGGTCAGCGCCGGTTGAGTAGCCCGAAGGGCGTATCGAAACCAAGCGGGTCGATGCCTGAACGGCGATTCCCAACTATCCCATTCACAAATTCACAAATTGCCTCTTGACAACGGCCAAATCATCTGATAATCTAATAATACGATTTAGTAATTGCATTTACTGACTCCCTTCCCGTCTTGAAAATCTAACTGCGGTTGCCGAAGCTCAGGATCACAGCGATCATGACCAAGCGCACAGCCAAAACCAAACGACCATCCATGAAGGACGTGGCAGATCTGGCCGGGGTTTCGAGTACGACGGTCTCATTCGTGATCAACCAATCACCCCACAGCAATATCCCGTCGGAGACGCAAGAGCGGGTATGGGCGGCGGTTCGGGAACTAAACTACCGTCCCAACGTCATGGCGCGGGGCCTGCGGGTGCAGCAGACGCACACGATCGGCTTTATCTCTGATGAGGTGGCAACCACTCCCTTTGCCGGGCGCATGCTGCAGGGCGCACAGGACTTGGCTTGGGAGCACAATTACCTCCTCTTGCTCATCAACACCGGCGGCAATCAAGCGATGAAAGAGGCCGCGGTTGAGATGCTTCTGGATCGACAGGTGGACGGCATCATCTATGCCGCTATGTATCACCGCGAAGTGCACCCACCCAAGGCCGTGCTCGAAGTCCCGACCGTGCTCTTAGACTGCTATACCAACGATGCCGCCTTGCCTTCAGTTGTTCCAGACGAAGTTCGCGGTGGCCATGATGCAACGAAACATCTCATTGATCGTGGGCATAGTCGTATCGCATTCTTGAACAATCTGGATCCTGTTCCTGCTACCTTGGGCCGTTTGGAAGGATATCGAAATGCGCTTGACGAAGCAGGAATTGCATTTGATCCGCAATTGGTCAAAACGGGACCGATTCCAGACGTCGGGATTACCGGGACATTGGACCTTATGCAGTTGTCTGATCCACCAACAGCACTCTTCTGCTACAACGATCAGACTGCTTCCGAAGCCTACAAGGTATTGAGCGATCTCAATCTGGCGATTCCCGGTGATGTGGCGGTAGTCGGATTTGATGATCTATCTGTATTGGCGCCGGCGCTTCGCCCCTCTTTGACCACGATGCGCTTGCCGCACCTTGAGATGGGGCATTGGGCGGTACGACATCTGCTCGATATGATGGCAGATTCGACTGGCGATCAATCGCCGGTAAGAGCTCATTGTGTCTGTCCGTTGGTTGGGCGAGACTCAGCCTGATTGTACACGTTGTTTCGCGAGTGATGGCCAAAGACCCACCCGTTTCATACACCGAACCCGTTGCACGCCGATTTGGCGTGAAGGGTCGGATAGTCGAGAGGAGAGCAAGGCAAAGAGATTTCAATGATTTGGTATTGTCAGAGGGCACATTTCTTACCGTGTTCCATTTCGCTATGTTGGACCCAATCAAGTCATGTTCTATAAGGAGAAACACGCAATGAAATTTCATCGACTTATTTTGTTGGTAGTGCTTGCAGCGGTACTCGTTGCAGTCACCGCTTGTGGTGCAGCCGCTCCTCCTGCAGCAGAGGAAACCGGTTCTGAGCCCGCTTCCGAACCCGCGGCCGAGAGTGATTCCGGTGAAGCGGCCAGCGGCGAAGCCGAGCCGATTTCGCTCTGGTGGCACACGGGTACCCCGGAAGAGCAGGCCGCTATGGATGCTGCGGTCGAGCGATTCAACAGCTTGGGTGGCCCGTATGTGATTGACAAGACTGACCTGCCTGGTGGTAGCTATACTGATCAGGTCAACGCTGCGGCACTAGCGGGTGATTTGCCGTGCGTTCTGGATTTTGATGGCCCCTTCCTTTATAACTTTGTTTGGTCTGGGTATATGTTGCCGATCGATGACTTCATTGACGACGAGATGAGGGCTGACTTCCTGCCTTCGATCATCGAACAGGGTACCTACAATGGTCAGCTTTACAGCCTGGGGCAGTTCGATTCGGGCCTCGCTCTCTACGCAAACAAGGCCTATCTGGATGCTGCTGGCGTGCGTATTCCGACCTTTGAAGAGCCTTGGGATTTAGTCGAATTTGAAGATGCATTGACCGCTTTGGCGGAACTGGATGAGGTTGAATTTCCTCTGGATCTGAAGTTCAATTACGGGCGTGGCGAATGGTACACTTATGGGTTTTCACCGATTCTCCAATCGTTCGGTGGCGACCTGATTGATCGGACTGACTACCAGTCTGCCATTGGCGTACTCGACGGCCCTGAATCCGTCGCCGCCATGACGACCTTCCAGAACTGGATCAATAATGGATGGGTCGACCCTGCCCCGGCGGGTGACGATTCGTTCTTTGGCGCCAAGACTTCGGCAATTTCTTACGTAGGTCACTGGCAGTGGCCGGCTCATTCTGAGGCGCTGGGTGACGATCTGCTTGTTCTGCCTATGCCAAATCTTGGCGGAACGCCGACGACCGGTATGGGTTCTTGGAACTACGGCATCACGTCAAATTGCCCCAACCCTGAGGGTGCATGGGAAGTCTTGAACTTCCTCGTGTCGACCGAGGAATCTTTGGCCATGGCCAACTCCAATGGCGCCGTGCCTGCTCGCTTCTCAGCAATGGAGCAATCCGAACTCTACAATGTCGATGGTCCACTCTACGTTTATGTTGAGCAATTAGAGAGCGGTCGTGCGATTCCGCGACCCATCACGCCGGCCTATGGGACAATCACCAGCCTCTTTGCAGAAGCTGTTGACAACATCGTCGCTGGGGCTGATGTGCAGGAAGAGTTAACGCGCATTGCCGGACTGATTGATCAGGATATCGAAGACAATCAAGGCTATCAGACCGAGTAGACGCCAAATACTCAGGGTCTGGAGGGGTGCAGTATCCACCCCTCCAGACCTAGCCGCTCATTCAGTACTTGCCTCAGGAAATGGATAGAGGACGATGACCACCACAAACAACGCTTCGCCTACAGGTAACCAGCCTGCCGCATGGCGCAGGCAGGAGGAAATGACGGCTTGGCTTTTTGCCGCACCCGCCTTATTGATCCTGGGACTGTTTCTCATCTTGCCCTTCGCTATGGCGATCGGATTCTCATTTACCGATCAACGACTCGTGCCAAATCCGAATCTGAGCACTCAATTTATCGGCGCGCGCAATTATGCGCGCCTCTTTCAAGATCCAATCTTTCACAGTGCACTGATCTTCAATTTCATCTTTGTCCTGATCGTCGTTCCGATTCAGACCGCGCTCGCGTTGCTGCTCGCAGTTTTTGTCAATCAGAAGCTGCCAGGGATTAATTTCTTTCGAGGCATGTACTTTGTGCCCGTTACTTTGATGATGGTCGTAGTTGCCATTATCTGGTCCTACTTGCTCAATCCCACTCAGGGCCTGATCAATGAGGTTTTGTACAATATTTCAGGCGGCTTTCTCACACCAGAACGTTTCTCTATGCTGAATTGGCTACAGGATAAATCTGGGGCGCGTGCGGCAATCATCATTCTATCGATGTGGCAAGGTGTCGGTTTTCAGATGATCATCTATTTGGCGGGTCTGCAAGAGATTCCTGCATCCATTTACGAAGCCGCAGATATTGATGGTGCTGGGAGGACTCAGCAGTTCTTTAATATTACGATCCCATTGTTGCGCAACACAACCATTTTCGTTGTCCTAGCTACCACGATTTTGGCGTTCAGTCTCTTTGATCAAGTGCAGGTCTTGACCCAGGGCGGGCCGCGCGATGCTACACAGACCATGATTCTCTATCTCTATACCCTCGGCTTCGAGCGCGGTAGGGTGGGGATGGCATCAGCCTTGGGGACATTCTATTTCGTCCTTGTGCTAGCCATTGCGCTGATTCAGCGTCGAGTCATTACCGAAGAGAGGCAGGTGAAGTAAATGACTATCGAAGAGCATCCGGTTAGTGGGCAAATCAACCCGCATTCCACGGGGTATCAGTTCCGCCAGTGGGCCGGCATGGGGCTCCGCTATGCCGTGCTGATTGGCATCGGTCTCATCTTCATCTTTCCAATTGTCTTTATGATGGTTTTGTCGTTGCAACCGAACGACACGCAGTTAATCCAAGACTCGCGGACGATCTATGCATTTATTCCACGTACGATTTCCTTCGAAAACTACGCCGATGTCTTTGATTGGGGACCATTTGGACGCTTTTTCTTCAACAGTACGTTGATTACGGTTGTCACGATCGGCATCGGACTAGTTGTCAATAGCATGATGGCCTACTCGCTGGCACGATTGCGCTGGCGCGGTCGCGGCGTGATTCTGGCTATGATCGTGGCACTGATGATTGTCCCTTTTCAGACTGTTTCCGTGCCCTTGCTGCTGATCGTCAATCGTTTTGGCTGGCTCGACTCTTACCACGTTCAAATCATCCCGTTCTTGGCTAATCCATTCTACATTTTCCTTTTCTACCAATTCTTCATCGGCTTGCCGATTGAACTTGAAGAGGCGGCGCTTGTAGATGGTGCTAGTCGACTACGCGTCTTTTTTCAAGTGATTATTCCGCTCTCCGTGCCGATCTTTGCAACCGTTACAATTCTGCAATTTCTGGCCGTATGGGGTAATTTCTTCTGGCCCCTGATGGTCACCCGAGGCCCGGAATTCCGTCCACTTTCCGTTGGCATGCAGGTCTTCTTCGCGGATCCAAATGTTCCATGGGGTGATATTCTTGCGTTTGGTGTCATGTATACGCTTCCGCCTCTCTTGATCTACCTTCTGTTCCAGCGCGGCTTTATCCAGTCGGTTGCTTCAACCGGTGTCAAAGGCTGATCCGGAATTAGGTGGCGATCGAGGCCCCGATCGACTTTGAAGTACGCGTCGTCAAGACGTCTGTCATCGGTGACACTGAGTCGTTGGTGACAAACGTTGGCCTGCCGAATTTGTAGCGGTGATTCTTTACACCCCGAACCAAAATGGATCGATAGCATGGCATTGCGTTTGCAGAATCGTTGGGTGTGGGATTTCTGGTTGGTGCATCGGGGCACTGAATTTCACATTTTTTATCTTCAAGCCCCTCGATCGTTGCAGGATCCAGATTTACGCCATTGGAGCGTATCAATTGGCCATGCCGTTTCGGATGATTTGCGCAACTGGACCATCTTGCCCGACGCCCTGGCACCAGACAGGGAACCTGCCTGGGACGACTATACAACCTGGACAGGCAGCGTTATCCAACATGGCGACGAATGGTACCTGTTTTATACAGGGTCGTGTCGAGCCGAGGATGGCCTGATCCAGCGGATCGGATTGGCAACATCGAAAGATCTAATGACATGGGAGCGACACCCCAATAACCCGGTCATTGAAGCTGATCCAAGGTGGTACGAACAATTGAACCAAGAGCATTGGTCTGACCTGTGCTGGCGCGATCCTCATGTGTTTCAGGATCCTCATACGGGTGAATTCCATGCCTATATCACCGCACGCGTCAATCATGGGCGGACTGACGAGCGTGGCGTAATTGCCCACGCTCGTTCTACGGATCTGCTCGACTGGCAGGCGGAACAACCTGTCACCGATCCAGGCGAATTCGCCATCATGGAGGTGCCTCAACAAGTCTGTATCAATGGGCGCTACTATCTGCTCTTCTGCAACTGGTCTGCTACCCATTCCGCCCGACGCGTCGCACGTACTAAGCAATCTGAAACGGGCACGCACTATCTTATTGGTCAGACTGCGCTCGGTCCCTATGAGTACATCGATGATCCATTTTTTGTTGGAGATGTAAATGGCTCATTGTATAGCGGGAAGTTGGTGCAAGATGTGACAAATCGATGGGTCTTCCTAGCCTTCCGAAATCATGACGAAAATGGGAATTTTGTTGGCGAGATTATTGATCCGGTGCCAGTTGAGGTGCATGCCAATGGCAACCTATCGCTTGTCGACTGAGCATTACCTGCAGTACAGCCGCAAGACTTGCGGATATCTGTAATCCGAGCGAGGTCGGTTATTCAGACCACGCCTTCTGATATACTATGTCATCTGAATCGACGTGGCATGTCCTTCTGCTTATTGCTAACACCCATGGCTCAAGACGAACCGTTTCGCCCCCAGTTTCATTTTTCCCCCGCCGGCAATTGGCTGAACGATCCCAACGGATTGGTCCATTACGCCGGGGAATATCACCTCTTCTATCAATACCATCCGTATAGCACCGTCTGGGGCCCCATGTACTGGGGGCATGCGGTCAGTGCGAACCTGGTCGACTGGACCGAACTGCCAATTGCGCTGCAGCCGGACGAACTGGGTGCCGTCTTCTCCGGCAGCGCGGTGATCGACTGGCGCAATACGGCCGGCTTTGCTGCGGAGGCCATGGTAGCCATCTTCACCCATCACGCCGATCCCGGCCATCGTCAAAGCCAGGGCATTGCCTACAGCCTGGACAAGGGGCGCAACTGGACTAAGTACGCCGGCAATCCGGTCTTGCCCAACTCGGATCAACGTTATGACTTCCGTGACCCCAAGGTCTTCTGGTATGGCGACGACAACGGTCACTGGGTCATGGCGCTGGCCACGACCGCAGCGATTCTCTTTTTTACCTCGCCCAACCTCATCGATTGGACGCCAAGCGGCAGCTTTGGCAACGGCTATGGCTCAACGGAGGGCGTGTGGGAGACGCCCGACCTCTTTGCGTTGCCCGTCGAGGGCACGAATGAACGTCGTTGGGTGTTGCTGATCGGCGTAGGGGGCGGCGCACCAGCCGGCGGTTCTGGTGAACAATACTTCATTGGCCACTTTGACGGGCAAACGTTTACGAGCGAGAACCCCAAAGAGATGGTGCTGTGGGCGGATTATGGCGCCGACGCCTATGCGGCACAAACGTGGAGCGACGCCCCTGACGGCCGCCGTCTTGCGATTTTCTGGATGAATAACTGGGATTATGCGCGTGAGATTCCCACAGGGTCCTGGCGCGGCGCCATGACCCTGCCGCGTGCGTTGTCTCTGGCCGCAACGGCGGCAGGGATCCGCCTGCGTCAGCAGCCTGTGGCCGAGTTGACCGCCCTGCGCGATTCGGGTCAACGCTGGACGAACCAGACGATCGCGCCGGGCAAGAACGTTGAACTAGCAACGGCGGACGGCGCGCTCTGGGAGATCCTCGCCGACTTTGACTTCACCGCGGATACGCCGACGCGTTTTGGTCTGCGCTTGGTCTGGCCCGGCGGTGAGTACGTATCCGTTGGCTACGATGTGCTGAACGGGCAGCTCTTTATGGATCGCACCAAAGCGGGCGTGGACGACTTCCACGAGGCTTTTGCCGCGGTGCACATTGCGCCCCTCAAGAGCACGACGGGTATGCTGCGCCTGCATCTCTTTCTCGACCATTCCTCCGTCGAACTCTTTGCCAATGATGGCATCGTAACGATGACCGACCGCATCTTTCCCCCCGGCGGAATGGTGAATCTCCAACTTTTCACTGAAGGCGGTGCCGTGGAACTGGTCCAGTTGGACGCCTACCCGCTCCACACGGCCACATTCATACGTCCGGCGTCTGCGCCATCAGCGGCCAAGCGCTCGTCGTCGTCCCGACAGACCAAACAGCGGCATGGATCGCTATGAGAGGATGAAAGGCCATGAAGGCTGCAGTACTCACCGTCGATGGCTTTAGGCTAGAAACTGAGGCGCTGCCAGCCATTGAGGACAATGAAGTGCTCGTCAAGACCGCAGGCTGCGGCATCTGCACCGGCGATCTCTTTGTCTACAGGCAGCGCGCCGAGTTCGCCGCGACACCTGCGCGCTTGGGTCATGAGGCGAGTGGCCAAGTTCTTGCCGTAGGACGCAACGTTGTCGACGTGACTGTCGGTGACCTGGTGACGTCGCTCTCCGCGCCCGCCTATGCCGAGAATTTTGTTGCTGCGCATGACGAGCTCGTCAAGATCCCGCCAGGGGTTGATCCAATGTTCGCGCTGGGTGAGCCCATTGCCTGCTGTGTTCATGCCGCCAATCGCTTTGGCATCGCTCCTCAGGATCGCGTGGCGATTATCGGCTGTGGTTTCATGGGCTTGGTGTGCCAACAGTTGGCTGCATTGCAGGGCGCCGGCCTGATTTGCGCAATCGATCCCATCGCCGAGCGTCGCGAGATGAGCCGGCAACTCGGCGCCGACATCGCCTACGATCCTGAGACCGTTCCTGGTGCAGAGATCCTCGCGCAACACGGCCCCTTTGACGTCGTGATTGAGGCTGCCGGCGTGCAAAGCGCGCTCGACCTGAGTACGGAACTGGTCGCCGAGCATGGCCGTATTGTTTTGATTGGATATCATCAGTCGCGTGGGGGGCAGCGCGCCGTCAACATGCAGCAGTGGAACTATAAGGCGATCGATGTGGTCAACGGCCACGTGCGCCGCCTGGACGAAAAGGTGGCAGCGATGCGCCAGGGGATGGAGCTATTGCAGCAAGGTCAGCTCATCATCGAACCGCTGGTCACGGTCTACACGTTCGAGCAGATTGCTGACGCATTTCGCGATCTCGATGAGCAAATACCTGGACTCTTAAAAGCTGTGCTCAAGATGGCCTAGGGCAGGCGGGATCTACCCGCTCAAATCGCGGTGTTGCGTCATCCAGGCCGTGGCGAAATCGACCACCTGCCGCTGTTTGAAGAAGCGCACCTCGGCACTGCTGATCCTTTGAACTTCGATGCTGCACGTCTTATCAAAGGCCTGCCCAATCTCGCCAAAATCATCTTCATGGGTGTCCAGCGCCTCATAGGTCATCCACTTGCGCTGACCGTCGATCAGCATGGCGCTGCCTGTGGTCAAGTTGCTCTTGCCCGGGTAATCGGCGCGGAACTCGGCGTAATGGAGCGAGGTATTATTCCGGTGATCGACGCCCAGCAGGAGTACGTGGCCATCCAGTTCGTAGAGCCTGCCCAACGGCGAACGATGACCGCAATCCTCGTCGAGCGCATGATCGCTGATGAGAAATTCTGCATTAGGGCCACGTGCGGCCAGCGAAAATGCAGGGTGCGCGCTGCGCATCGTTCCCGGCCAGGTACGGAATAGCTCTGGCACGGCGCCCAGCCCACGCGTTGGCGTGGTCAGCGGATTGTAGGCGGGCGTATTGTCGCGAATCGTCTGCCACCACGCTTCCGGCACGGGCGGACTCTCCCATTCCCACGGGTCCGTGTTGAAGCTGCTGTTGGTCACCATCATGATCGTGCCACTATCCCCCACCGCAGCCAGGAGCGCCCGAATCACTGCTTCTGACCCACCAACCACCCAGCCAAGCTTGCTCATGGCCAGATGGACGAGCACGGTCTGGCCGGCAGCCAAGCCGCATCTCTGCAGCGCCGCGGCCAAGGACTCTACGGTGAGCGGGAAATCGGTCCCCTCAATAATCGCTTTTTCGGACATAAGGCCTACCTTTCCTCGGGCGCGCTCTGTCCCCCAAGTATTACGCGCGCACACGATCATCAACTATGGCACACCTGTTTGACTTTGAACAGGCCGGACAATGCCGCCCGTGGCAGTCGCTGAAGATTGACCCGCCCGTAGCCGCACGCACAGCGGAGATCCGCGGTCTATTCATGCTAAATTGACTGTCGCCGTACCCAACTTGTCTCAGTTGAAGGCTTGGATATAATGGGGCAATCACGTACAAGCCCAAACCCAGGCAAGGAATGGACCAGTGCCCCCAACATCTGATCAATCATCCCGTTCGTCTGTGCAGGCGGACTACCTCAATCTGACCGACGCCACCGGCCAGCCTCTGGCCGGGCTGCTGGTCTTGCTCGGCCCTGCCGGCGAACCTGTGCGCGCGGAACTCCATGTCGCCCGCGATTTGCCCAAGTCAGACCAAGAGGATGCCGTCCAGCAAACCCAGGCGATCTTGCGAAGTCGGTATGCCGTTGCAGAAGACGCAACGGTACCGCTCTACGTCTTGCAGATGGACCTTGGCGCAGTCAGCGAGGTTCAGCTACCCGCTGCCAGGCATGGCGCAAAGGCTGTCCCGCCGCGTTCAGCCGGCGCGGCGCAGGCGTCTGCGGCAGCGCTCCCTGCGACTCCTCCCCCGACTTCCCCTGTGACCAAGAAGACGAATGACTTCAACCGTTTCCTGCCCTTTATCGCCGCCGCACTCATCCTGCTGGCGCTCCTGCTCCTCGGCTGGACCATCGCGCAGATCGCCGCCTCGAGCGGCAGTCGCAGCACTTCATCGGCCGAGTTTGTGACAAACGATACTGGCAGCACGGCTG
Organism: uncultured Chloroflexia bacterium; assembly: GCA_963807905.1. Taxonomy (GTDB): domain Bacteria; phylum Chloroflexota; class Anaerolineae; order Caldilineales; family Caldilineaceae; genus JAGRCP01. The sequence goes on from CAWEEJ010000021.1 coordinate 111,341, forward strand.
CGGATACGACTGTTGCGCCGGCTGCAGTTGCACCAGTTGCGACCTCGACGCCGGTCCCTACGCCCACGCCGGCGCACGTGCTGCGCGATGCATACTGCATGTGGCCGGGCGACACGCTCTCGGAGATTGCGATCAACGCAAATGTGACGGTCGATGAGATACTGGCTCACAATCCCGATTTTGTGGCCCAGGCCGGGGCAACGCTCCATCTGCCGCCCGGCAGCATCCCGCCCCATGAGTGGGACGCGCCCATGCCTGAAGTCTCTTCAATCTACGACCTGCCGGTGGGCGTTTCCGGCTACTACATCGGCTACGACAACCGCAGTAAGCAGGTCGCACTCTCGTTTGATATGGGCTATGCCGAGGGCAACAAGGAATTAATGGAGTATCTTGGCGACCTGGGCATTCGCTCGACGGTTTTTGTGTTGGGCGGCGCGGTGGAAAACCATCCTAAAATCATCGCCGAGTTCCTGGACAATGGTCACGAACTCGGCAATCACTCCTATTCGCATGATAACTTCTTGTGGATGTCCCAAGAGCAGATGCAAGAGGAATTAGACCTGACAGAAGCGCTGACCCAGGCTGCTTTTTCCGGCGCCACGACCAAGCCGATCTTCCGGGCGCCATTTGGGGCCATCAACGGCACGGTCGTCAACATCGCCAACAACGCCGGCTATCACGTCATCGGCTGGACCGTGGACAGTGCCGACTGGACGGAGCAGCTCAACGCTGGCGAGCTCTACACCTGGGTGACCGAGCGCGTCTGTCCCGGCGCCATGATCGCCTTTCACGACGTCAATGAATCAAATGGACCGGCCCTCCCCCAGATTATTGGCTACCTCTATGCCAATGGCTATGAGTTTGTGACGGTATCGGATCTCATCTTTCCGTAGAGCGTCTGCGCACTGTCAGTACGAAAAAGCGGCCGTCGCGGTTGTGTAACCCCTGCGACGACCGCTTCTGATTTGTTGATACGCTTCTCTAGTCTTCGCGGTAATGACAACCCATACTGTGCTTGTTGCGCCAGGCCGCGCTGGTGACGATGATGGCAGCGCGTACGGAGTTGCGCAGGCCGATGAGATCGTCGGTCAGGCGCGTGCGTCGATAGAAGCGCTCGATCTCCAACTCGAGCTGACGCAGGTCGCGCAGCGCACGTTCCAGCCGGTCGGCACTGCGCACGAGGCCCACATAGTTCCACATGATGTGCTGGATGGTGCTCATATCCTGGCTGATGAGCGCGGGGTCGGCGGTTTCGCTGCCGGCGTAGCGCCATTCGGGCATATCGTCTGAATCGTGAAGCACAGCCTTGGGCAGCGCACCGAGAATGTGCTGGGCCGCCCGCTGGCCCCAGACGAGCCCTTCCAGCAACGAGGTGCTGGCTAGGCGGTTGGCCCCATGCACGCCGGTACAGGCCACTTCGCCCACCGCGTACAGGTCATTGCGGTTGGTCTGCCCCCATTCATCGGTCCAAATGCCGCCGCAGAAATAGTGCGCGGCCGGCACGACGGGAACCAGTTCCATGGTGATATCCACGTCCCATTCCTGGCAGCGCTCGTAAATGGTGGGAAACTTCTCTTTAATCGTCTCTGCCGTCATGTTGGAGACCAGATCCAGGTAGACGTTGGGCAGGTCGTTGGCCAGCATCTCGCGATGGATGGCGCGCGAAATCGACGTCGCGTGGGGCCAGGTCGCCCCACTTTGCATCATACTTCTCCATGAAGGGGCGGCCACGGATGTCGACCAGCCTCGCGCCGGCGCCACGCACCGCTTCCGAAATCAGAAAACGCGCATTGTTCTGCTTGAAGAATGCAGTCGGGTGGAACTGTACGAATTCGGCGTTGATCACGCGTACGCCCGTGCGATAGGCCATGGCGATGCCGTCACCACGAGCCCCAGCCGGATTGGTCGTGCGCAGAAAGATGCGGCCCAAACCGCCGGAAGCAAGCACGGTCTTCTTGGCCACGATGCGCTTCACGACCTGCGTCTCACGCTCCAGCACGTAGGCGCCAACACAGCGGCGCTGCTGATAGACGACGAGGCGGTCTTTGGCGTTGTGCGAGGGCGAAAGCAGATCGATGGCCGTATGGCCGGTTAGTAATTCAATGTTCGGATGCGCGGCCACCTGGTTGAGTAGCGAAAGCTCAATCGCCTTGCCTGTGGCATCGGTGGCGTGAATGATGCGCGGCAGGCTGTGCCCGCCCTCCAGGCCAAGCTCCAGCTTCCCCGTTTCATCGCGATCGAAAGGCGTGGGCGCCCGGCGGAAGAGCACGCGCTCCACTGCCGGCGGCCCTTCATTGGCCAGAATGCTGACCGCGGGCGGATACGAATGACCGGCGCCGGCGTGGAGGATGTCCTCTGCCAGCAGCTCGGGCGAATCGTCATCGCCTTCGTAGATGATGCCACCCTGCGCCCACAGCGTGTTGGAATCTTCGGGCTGCTCGGCCCGGGTGACCATCAACACGTTCACCCCGGCATCGGCCAGATCGAGTGCCGTCGTGCAGCCGGCGATCCCGCTGCCGATAATCAGCACATCAGTCGTAATCAACTCAGAAGTCATGAAGCTCTCCAAATGGATAGGCCGCGGATGGCGCGGATGCGGCGGATCGTCGCGGAACTTCTTCAAAAAATGATCCGCGAAATCTGCCCCATCCGCTTGATCCGCGTTCCCTGTCGTTACCCGAATAGCGATCATGCGCTCGACGGACTTGCGCGGCGCGCACGCGGATCTCTTCGGGCACATCCACCTCGTACTGCTCCTTGCGCAGGGCCTGAGCGTGTCTGCCAGGGTGATCTCGTTCATGTGCGGGCAGCGCACGCAGCAGAGCCGCAAAATGTCCTTGTCCGGGTGCTCGGCGATGATGTTGTCGCCCATGCTGCACTCGGTGAGGAGCAGATAGTTGGCCGCGTTGCTGCTCCTCCACGAAGCGGATCATCTCCGTGGTGCTGCCCGAGTAGTCGGACGCGGCCACCACCTCCGGGCTGCACTCCGGGTGGGCAGCGACCGCCACGTCGGGGAACTGACTGCGCACGACTCGATATCTTCGACGGTGAATTGCTCGTGAACCTCGCAGCGCCCGTTCCAGCCGACCATGCCGGTATTCGCCGGCCACGAAATCGAAGCTCTCGTGGAAGGTGATATTGCCCTTGTCCACTTCCGGCGAAATGATCTGCTTGCCCGTGATCTCGGGCCACATTCTTGGCCAGATATTCGTCGGGCAGGAAGATGATCGTGTCGCTGTCCAGTGATTCCACGACCTTGACCGCATTGCCCGAGGTGCAGCAGATATCGGTCTCGGCCTTGACATCGGCGTAGGTGTTGACATAAGTCACCACCGGCACACCGGGGTACATGGCCTTGAGCCGGCGCACGTCCTCGGCGGTGATGCGACGCTGCCAGCGAGCAGCCGGCCTTATCCGATGGCAGCAGCACCATCTTATCCGGGTTAAGGATCTTGGCCGTCTCGGCCATGAACTCCACGCCGCAGAAAACGATGATGTCCTTGTCTGTGGCCGCGGCCATGCGGCACAACTCCAGGGAGTCGCCGGTAAAGTCGGGCATGGAGTAGAACAGCGCCGGCTCCATGTAGTTGTGGCCCAGGATGATGGCGTTCTTTTCTTTCTTGATGCCGGTTGATCTCATACGCGATCTCCGCCTGAATGCGCAGCTCAAAGTCCGGCACCACGTCGTGGAGCTTGACCTTCATCTGCTCGTACATATCTTGGGAAGATGTTGCTTCAATAGCCATTTTGGTTCTCCAAAAAATACAACAGTGTTCGTGCTTTCTTGTTCTGTCCGCACGCCCTCGCGCGGGCGGTCGCCATTTCGACAGATGATTGGGTTCACGTTGCTCCGCAACCGGGGCAGTGCGTTTACAAGAAATGTGGCGGTTGACCCGCTTGGCTTTGACCCTTCGACAGGCTCAGGACGGCGCAAGCTCAGCCGGCGCTAGCCAACCCACACCCCACCACCCCACCACCACCACCCACCCACCACCCTACAACTCCACAACCGCCTCCAACAAAAAACTCACATCCAGCGCCACCACCGAGTGCGTCAACGCGCCCACGGAAATATAATCCACGCCCGTCTCGGCGATCGCACGTACGGTCTCCAGATTGACGCCGCCGGACGCCTCCAGCGGCACGCTGCCCCCGACCAGCGCAACGGCGGCGCGCATCTGGGTTGTCGTCATGTTGTCGAGCATGATGCGGTCCACATTGAGGGCGAGCGCTTCTTCCAGCTCGGCGAAATTGCGCACCTCGACTTCGATGGGGCGTTCCTCGGTATCGCCCGCCCGCACGCCGTTGACCGCCGCCGTGATGCCGCCGGCCGCGGCGATATGGTTCTCCTTGATCAGCGCCATGTCGAAGAGGCCGATGCGGTGATTCTGCCCGCCGCCCCAGGCCACCGCCTGCTTATCGGTCAGGCGCTGACCGGGCGCGGTCTTGCGCGTATCCAGGATGATGGCGTTGGTGCCGGCCACGGCTTCTACATAGCGATGGGTCGCCGTGGCAATGCCCGACATGCGCTGCAGGAAGTTGAGGGCAGTCCGTTCTGCGCTGAGCAATGCCTGGCCAGGCCCTGCCACCTTCGCCACGATGTCGCCCGGCTTCACGACCGCGCCGTCGGTGAACAGCTTCTCAAAACGCACCGCGGGCTCGACCGTGCGAAAGCAACGTTCGGTCACGTCCAGCCCCGCGATCACGCCGTGGGCCTTGACGAGAAACTCGCCCGTATACTGGCGGTCGGCCGGCACCGTGTATTGGCTGGTCACATCGCCGTCGCCGATATCCTCGGCCAGGGCAAAGTCGATGATCGCCTGTATCTGTTCTGCTTCACTGCTCCACATGGGCCTAAATCTTCCTGTTTGCTGGGCTCAACAAGCCCCGTGATGCACGCATCACGGGGCGGTCTAGTTCGTGTCAATTGTACACCAAATGCGGAACTGGTCAAAAATCGGCCAACCTGCAAGATTATCGTTCGATAATCGGCAGCCAGATTGCCGGCTGCACATCATCAGTGCCGGTTGCAACGTAGGCGCCATACTCTTCTCCCAGGGCAAAGGGCCCCAGCGCCTCAACCGTGCTGCCTGTACGAACCTCTTCCAAATAGAAGACCGTCGCATCGGTTGCTGCCATGAACTGATAGTCGATCGGCGCCACCGAATTAATTGCCGGTGACGGGATCAGTTCATCATTTAGCTGAACGCGTGCCTCCTCGACAACGGCCAGGACGTTGAAGCCCGCTGTGGCTGATTCGGTGGCAGTTTGCCAGCGGAAGGTCACCCGTCCGTCTTCAGCACTGGCAAGAAACCAGCCAAGCGTGACGGCTACCGTCGTCGACTCGGCTTCATACGCGCCCATGTCGACGAGCAGGTTCTGTATGCGGGTGAAGCCTGTTCCGCGCTGATCGGTTGTCAGCGGAGTGCTCGTTTCGTCTACGGCAAGCGCGTTGTCGCCTTTGTCGATGGCGGGGCTGCTTGCCGTGAGTGGATAGATCGGCGCCGGGTTGCTGCTCGTACGCAGAGCCAGGCTGGCCAGCGCCGGATCAGCGCCGACAATGTTGCCGTTCGTATTGTCGCTGACTCCACACGCGTTGGCGCCGTCCTCGAGGAGTGAGTGCTGGCTATCCACGGTGCCGCCAGCGGTGACGCAGTCGCCGCCGCTGCTGTTCGCAACGATGCTGTTGGCAAGGTTCAATGTTGCCATGTTGTGGATTCCGCCGCCATTTGCGGCCGTATTGTCGCTAACGGTACTGTTCGTGACGGCAAGAGAACCTGACAGATTCTCGATGCCGCCGCCGCGATTGCTCGCCTGGTTGCCGCCCAGCGTGCTATTAATGATGAAAAGCGTGCCGTCATCGTTATAGGCGCCGGCCCCATCAACGGCACGGTTGTCGTTGATCGTGCTGCGCTCAATCACCGCTGTACCCTGATCATTGTAGACCCCGGCATCTTTGGTAGCGACGTTGCCAAAAATATGACTCTCAACGACGGTCAACGTGTCGAGGTTGTCAATCCCGGCGCTGTATTCGGCATCATTGCTTTGAATAACGCTGCCCTCGACGGTGAGCGTGCCGGCGTTAAATATGCCGCCGCCGTTGCGCGCCTGATTGTTCTCGATCGTCGTGCCCGTGATGGACATCGTCCCATAATTGGCGACGCCCCCGCCATCGTCCGTGTTGACGTTGTCGGCGACGGTGCTCGTCTCTAACGTGAGTTCGCCCTCATTCAGGATGCCGCCAAAGCCACTGTCGTTGCCGAGAATTGCGCTATCGCTGACGGTCACCTCGCCGTCGGCGCGCACTTCCAGCCCGGCATCGCTGCTCTCACTCAAGGTTAGCTGCGTAATTTGCACGGCGCCGGCCTCAATTACGATCGTCTGAAAGCGATCATCACCCGAGAGGGTCCGTCCGGCGCCCTCAATGGTTAGACCAACAGTCGGCGTGTCGTTGCTGATCACCACGGTGTCGGCAGTCAACGTGATATCGTTGCTTAACTGAATGAGATAGTTGCAGGCGCCGGGTTGACTATTGAAGTCCGCCGAGCGCGAGGTTGAGCGTAGACGTATCGGTCACCGGCGTCGCGGCGTTGCACCCTGCCTGAACGGGCTGGGCTACGAAGAGGAGCATGCACGCCAGGGCGACGGCAGCGAGCCCGCGCCTTCCTGCGCTCGTACTCGACAACTGGCGCTTGCTTTTCGTTTGGAGAAGCTTCTGGAGCATGGTTCGTTCCTTAAACTGGCGTGCCGGCCAGAGGATCTCTACTGTCGGCCGCGCATGTGGCGACGGCAGTGAATGGTCAATGATCAGCGTTCAACTCGCTACATGGCAAAACGCTTCGCAGCCATGACATTGCGGACAGCTACGGCACAATCTGGATGGTGGCCGCTTCATTCGGACCGCGTGCCCCCGGCGCAAACTGCAAGAGTACGCCAGAGATTGGACTGATCGGTGGCGACTCGCCGAAATCATCAAAGATAATGCTGAGCAGATCGTGCTGTCGTCCGGCAATGTCAGCGTTGGATTGCCCGCTACTGGCAAACTGGCCAAAATATTGGTCGGCGAACGGGGCAATCGTCAGCGAATCCAGCGGGTTAGCCGGAATGCTGTCGCCCGGTCCGCCAAAGGCGATATCGGCAATCTGGAACGAGACGTCGATTGGGGTGAAGGCATTCGCTCCCGTCAGACCGATCTGTTCGGCACAGACGACCATGATTGTATTGGCGCTGTTGATCGTATGGTTTGTGAAGAAGCGCGCCTGGGCAGCGCCTGTACTGAGGTCAATTGACCACGTCAAATTGCGTAGTTCGCTTTGGCCAAAGAATCGCCCATTTGCGCTGACGATCAGGTAGTCATCGCTGCCGTCTCGATCGATATCCAGATAGATTTGATAGGCGGCGGGTGCATTGGCGTGAGTCTGCCGTTCCCAGGTATTGCCATAGAAGGCAAGCAGGAACGAGGCGTCCGCAGCACAGAGCTCTTCCGGTACGAAGAAGGTTTTAAAGGCCGCATGGCGCAAATCCGGCGTGGGCATGCCGGCCCCAGGCGCACCCGCCGGCAGGTCGGGGCTGCTGCCCAACAGCGCATAGGTTTCGGCAAAGGCAGAGCCTGCGCCTCGGTTGCGAACCTTGAGCGCACCCGTATCCGTATCGTCGCTCAGAATGACGTCCGTGGACTTGCGTGGCAAGATGTGCCAGGGCAGGTGAATCGACTCGCTGCTGTCATTTTCATTGGTGAGCGTCACATGACCGTCATATTCCAGTAGCGACAACAAATCGGCGTCTGCGCCGGCAAATCCAGAGTTAAGTATCCAGTCACGCAGCAGGTTGCCGTCAATGGTTAGCCTCAGGTTGAACGTTTCGTCCTGGCCAGGACCAAGCGTGATGCGGTCGGGCGCGCTGATCATCACCGCCCCATTGTCAATATCATTCTGAAAGCGCAGCGAAGGCGTGATCGACAGCGTAATCGTACTGTTGCTGTAGTTACGAACCAAGACCTTTTTGCGCAGGATGGATTGCTGGCGGGTTGCTTCGAAAAAGCCGAAGGAGAGAGTCGGCTGCCCGCTCTCTTCGTCCCACGCCGCCACGGGTGAGTCCAGCGCCCGGTCGACGCGCACCTCCCCACCGCCGATGCGCGTGATCGGGGCAAGATCACCGCCGAAGGCCGGTGCCGCGTTCAAGATATCCGTGGCGCCAGTATTGACGAGTAGTGCCTTGATTTCAGCGATGCTGTGTGCGGGGTAAGCCTCCGCAAGCAGGGCGGCGGACCCGGCCACAATCGGTGATGCGCCGGACGTGCCGCCAAAGGGGCTTGTGCCCGTACCGCTTCCGGCGATGGCGGAGACGCCTGCGCCAGGGGCTCCAATCTCCGGCTTGATCTGGAAGCTGTTCATCGCCGGCCCGCGTGACGAGGTTACAACCATATGCTTGGCAACGCTGAACGTATTGTTCGGGTCCACGCTGATATCCGTATTGGGTAGCCCGGCCTTTAGAATCTCGCCATCAGCGCGCGTAATGATGTAGGCCGGGATGGTGATGGGGCCGTCGCCGCCGTCGCCGCCCTGAAAGGGAAAGCCATCGGTCACGCGGGCAATGACGCCGGCAGCGCCGCCGGCTTGGCTGATGTTGAGGATCTTGAGCGTGAAGGTGCACGTTCCCCGATCGACCAAAACGATCTTGCCAGGCAACTGCGTAGAAAACGGTGCGCAGCCGTCAAGATTACCGCCGACGCCGTCCCCGTATACGAGGTCGCTGGCGATTGTGCTCGCTGGCGCAACCGACCAGGGTTGAAAGACCGCGGGATAGATGCCCGCGATCTCACTCGGCGCTGTGGCCTCAATCACCGTCTGCACGTCCGAGGGAACATGTGTCTGCGCCACCGCCAGGGCCGACGGTGCGACTGCTGGTTCACTCACGATAAAGGGATTGTCGCCGGCGTTGCCGGCCGCGGCCACGGACAGGACACCGAGCGCGGCCGCGTTTTCAACTGCGGTGGAGAGGTTGTCGTCAAAGCTTATGCCATAGTCCGACCCAAGGGAGAAGTTGATGATGTCAACCCGGTCGGCGAGGTCGTTGTCGTTATTGGGGTCCAGTGCCCAGTCCATGCCCAGCAGCAGGGCCACGCCGCTGCAGGCTGGTGAGACGGAGGAACAGACTTTCATCGCATAGAGATCGACATCGGGCGCAACGCCGTTGACGCCGCCAATCATGTCGGCCACGTGGGTGCCATGACCGCCACCAGGGCCGTCATCCAGTGGATCGGGATCGGTTGCTTCGGCAGTGTTCGGCCAGTCTGAGCCGACGAAATCGACGCCGTCGACGACTCGAGCTGTGGGAAAGGTGCCGCTTTCGATGATGTCCGGATTATTGCCCGTGAAGTCGGCTGGATTGCCGGCACCGCCGAAGGCTTCGTGCAAATAGTCGATGCCGCTGTCAAAGACGGCCACCTTGACCCCGTCGCCGGTGAAGCCGGCAGCCTGAACCGTGTCGGCCCCAATCCAGGGCACCACTTCACTCAAGCCGATCCGGTAGTCTACCACCGGCCGTATGGAAAGGACATTGGGGTCGGCCGCGAGGGCGGGCATGGCCCCTGGATCAATCTTGAGAATCACGCTATTGAGGGCGGTATCTGTTCTCCCCAGCACCTCAAACTCTTCATCCAGTTCTTCTGCCCTGCTTAACACCTCGGCCTGCTGGGTCGAGATCTGAGCGCGCTGCGCAGTCACGCGATTGACGCTGGCCCCGTCAACTGTTTCGGTCGCAGCGAGTGCTTCGGCCACGGACGGCTCGCTGAGGCGGACCACGACCCGCTGCGGCTCTTCCGCAAGCCTGAGCGAAGGATCGAACTTCGTGTAGGCTGTTGCATTCTCGATTTCAATAGGCGTGGCCAGCGCGGAGCCGGCCAGCGCCGGCGGAAGCACGCCATCAAACTGGGTACCGGCGACGATTTCCCAAGGCTGAATGGGGGGATCGACATCACCGTCCGTTTCTCCAGCGGACAATCCGCCGGCCACGAACGGGAGAAAGGTCTCTTCGTCTCGATCGGGTCCAGTCGGATCGGCGCCATCCTGCGCCCACGCGACAGGGATCGCGATGGTTGCCAGGAGAGCGCCGGCGATCATGATGGCAAGTAAATGCTTCATCGTGGTCCTTTCTTCGATGTCACTTGACGGACAGTCCGTCGCAAGCAGACAGGCACCATCCGCAAGGGATGTTTCGCTTGCATGCGATGGCGTGAGCGCTGGGCGTCTGTTGGCTGCATCCGCATCTGTTCCATGTTATGCTGGGCTGTTGGTCAGAGTGAATCTCCGGCGAGGTTTGGCTCCCGAGCGTTGCCGTAAGCTGCCTGTCAACCACAACGCGCCCCAATTTTGCATGGAGACGTGTCGAGTGTCAATTCCTAATTCCGTGACGGCTGCATTGGCGAACCGAATCGTTTACCGAATAGCACGGCGAGACGTCAGGCAGATGTCGGCGAGCGTTGTGACGACGGATGTGACGACGGATGTGACGACGGATGTGACGACGGATGTGACGACGGATGTGACGACGGATGTGACGACGGATGCTGGCAATGCTGTGGCCGCACCGAACCCCAGCTCGGCATGCTGCGCAGAAGACGGAGACTGCGTGCTCCCCGCCTTCTACGTCAGGCGGCTTTTTTTCGTATTGCGCACCTTTTTCGATGTGAGCCGCCTACCGTTTCATACCTACTCTCCTGACCCGGTCGAAATAAGCGGGAAGAAGAGGTCGCAGGAGCCGTTGTCAAACGTGACGCTGGCTGTCGTGGCTTCAGCCTGCCCTGCAGCCCGCGCCACAATCAGTATTTCCTGCGCACCGCATGTTGCGGCTCGGTAAGGCACTTCCAGACGGTCCGTTTCGTCGGCGCGGATGTGGGGCAGCATCTCCACGTCGAAGGGCCGTGGTTGCGGCAGCGACGGATCGTTCTGGTGCGCTCGCCAAGCTTCTGCGTCGGGATAGAGGTAGACGACGATGGCGTCCGCCGGCGCGTCGCCCGCCAAGATATCGGCCCCGACGATGACCCGCTCACCCGCGGCAACCGATGGAGGCGTGACGGCGACATTCTGGATGGAGAGCGCGCCGCTCGTGGTCAGCGGCTCGGCGCTCTCCGGTGCGATGTAGAACTTGCTGTGCAGGTAGCCGACGTTGTTGCTGAAGGACTTCTGCGCGCCGTCAACGGTCACTTCTTCGAGCGGAACGTCACCGATGCTGGTCAAAGCGCCCGGCTTGGCGCTCAGGCCGTGGCCGTTCAGCTCTTGAATCATGTTGCCCGCGCCATCCTCCACCCAGACCAGGATCCAGAAGATCTGATAGGTGTCGCCCAGCGCACTTGTGTCCAGATTCGCGGTCGCCGTGGTCCAGTTTGGTGTGTCGGGACTGTTGGGCGAGTTGAAGCCGGGCAGCGGATCGATCGCTACCTGGTCGATCAGCACGCTGTCGCCGGTCGGAGTCGTGCCCTGGATCCCCTGCCGGTAGAAGCGCACCTGGATCTTGGCATCGGCCGGCATGTCCTTGAAGCTGTAGTTGTAGACGCGGGTCTGGAGCACGACATCTTCGCCGGCAGTCGCCTGCGTGCGCTGCGGACCATCTGTACCGTAGAGGGTCACGAACAGCCCCCGCATCCAGTAGAATTCGCTGTTCCACAGATCGTTGGGGTTGGGATCATTGAAGGTCAGACAGTTGTAGCGAGACCCTGCCGCCTCCAGGCAGTTGAGCGTCGTCTGCGTGCCGACAGGCGCACTGATGCTCCAGCGCACCGGATGGTTCAGGGCGACGTCAAAATCTTGGGTGTATGGGCTGGCATCCGAATTCCACCAGGAGCCCGCCTCATTATCCAGCGGGTTGGCGGCGAACGCGGCCTGGAGCGGGCCCGTCGTGGCGATATCTTGGGTCAGCGTCACGGCATCGACCGTGCCGACTGTCGTTGTGCGCCCAAAGATATACGGCTCTACCCTGTATTCGTACAGCGGAACATCCAGAAAGGTGCCCGGTTTGGCGATTGCAATGCCCTGGGACGCACCGATCGATGAGGACGACTTATTGAGCGTGCTGATCGACGAGCTGCTGTTGTAGTCCAGGTTGCCGCTCAGGTTCAGGTTCAGAATCTCGCCGATCACCTTCCCACCCGACAGGCTGTACGCCTTCTCATAGGAATGGGTATTGGTGGTGCCGGCTGTTTGATCACTGCCTGTGCTGCTGCTCCAATCCAGGCTTTGCGTCTGGCTGGAATCATCGGTGTAGAACTGTTGTGGCCCGGTCAGCAGGTCCAGTCCCTCTGTTAGCTGCAGCGCGAGCTGGCTTTCATCCCAGGGATAGGAGAAGACGTTGCCCGGCTCGTGGACCGGCTGGTACCACTCGGTGGTTGCGCCCGGTCCGGGTCCCGTGCCTGCGCTGTTTGGGCCGGAGAGGGTCAGGTAGAGCGGTTGCTCTTCACTTGCTTCACAGTCGCCATTATTGGCGGGGCAGACGGTCTGGCCCAGCACGGGGTAGTAGTAGACGTTGAAGGAACTTACGTCATACCAGATCTCGTCGCCAAAACCGGTCGTCGTCGAGGCGTCGTACTTGAATTCATTTTGCGTATAGGTGTAGGTCTCGCTGAAGCTGTCGTAGGTCTGCTTCGAGACCGTTTTGAGCGTGCTGCCGATAGAGGGAAGATGGGGCAGCTTGAAGCTGAAGGAGCCGCCGCCTTGCTCCGAGGTCGCATAGGTATAGCTCGTTCGATTGGTATCGGACGACTGATTCGTTGACGTCTGGCTCATCGTATAGCTGCTGTTGAAGGTGTCGGGCACCGCAGAGAAGTTGACGACTTCCCAGTCAGACGACGTGCTCGCGTCCGGCAAAATGTAGTCGACGTGCATGGGTGGTGCGCCCAAAACTACCGAAGGCTGGCTGTGGCTACTGACGCGGACGATTGAAGGCGGGCCAAGCCGACCCGAGCGTCCCTGGAGGTCGCCGGAGACAAGCCAGTTGGTCTGTTGCGGATCGCCCAGATTTGCCTTCTGGCGAGGGTCGGGGTTCAGCGTCACGATATTTGGCGTACCGGGTTTGAGCTCTGAGTCCAGTGGGTAAATCCGGACCTTTCCCGGCGTCGCACCTCCCGCACCACCGACGTTAATCCAGTTCAATGCGACGGCGATCTGTTGATTGTAGGCAGATGCATTGGTCGGATCGCTAATCTCACCAAATTGTCCTATGGCAAGTCCATTGAGCCATGGCTGTTTGGTGCTGTCGGCAATACATCCGCCTTCCGGATGCACCGTTTGAATCGCTTGGTTGGTGATTGTATTGTTTTCGAATGATAGCACGCCGACGAATAGGCGGTTTTGCCAGAGATTGACGGTGAAGTCGCAGCGCTGCATCCAATCCAGGGCCCAAGCTACCTGGTCGGATCCCCCAAACCAGTCTAGTCTTCCCGCCTGGGCAAACACCGCAAGCGGTGTTCCTGCGCTCACATCGTTCGTATTGGCCACAACTTCTTGTGCAATTGGCTTGCCACCCGTCATGGACCAATCACCCTCAAACTGATACCATCTTGCCGTGATCGGGTTATTCGGGTTCTGCGAGGTACCGATCTGCGTGCAGATGAACTGGAGCAGACCGTCGCCGTCGTACGACGTAGGGTCAAACTGGCCGGCCGCCAGTGCAGAGCGATTCGTGCATCCGCTTTCTCCCGGGTTGAGGATAGGCGTCGCCTGAGACTTCAGCGGATCCAGCAGGATCTCAAATGTCGCCGCTTCGCTGCAGATTGTCCCCGCTACAGGGCCGGGGCAGACGGTGGCAAAATGGACCGTGCGATCATTGCCGACCCAGGCCACATCGATCAGCCCATCACTGTTGAAATCGCCTGATGCCGGATCAAAGTCTGTTGCGTAATCGCTTGTGGGCAGCGTCGTGGCCGGTCCGATGCTCATTCCTTGATTGAGATCCTGAAGATTCCTGGCCGTTGCCACCAATACCTCCGTGTCGCTCATGATGAAGAGATCTTCAAAGCCGTCCTGATCAAAATCATCCATGACCAATGCCGTGTTAACGGGCGACAGGGTGAAGGGTGTGGCGTTGTTCACAGAGGCTTGTGTCGTTTGAATATGCAGCGCCATATTGGGCTCGCCCTCGGGGACTGCACAGTCGCTACCGGAAGCGGTTGCGCCATAAGGTAGCAGCGTGATGATCACGTCGTAGCCCAAGGCAAAGAAGCGACCGGCGCGTGTCTGCTGCGGTTGCCGGCCACTCGATAGCCAGCAATTCGGCGTATCGGCCGTCAAAATGCTTTGGCTTGTGATGGTACCGCCTTCCGTTTCCAAAATGTAGTTGTCGACCTGCGTCTTCGTTGCGCTGTCAAGCGGCGTCGGCCGCGAAATCAGTAGATCGTCAACCGTGTAGAGTTCATACGCGCCATTCAGCGGATCGTCGATCGTGCTAAAATCGGGATCGCTGTTCCGCTCTGCTGTTGGCAGACCCTCGTCATTGCCCGCCTCCTGTGCGCGCACAATGGTCGGCGCCACCGCAAGCGCCAGTGAAAAGAACAAAACAAGGCAGAGTATAGACGGTGCGAAAAAGCGCCCAGCCTTCATCCCCAATTCTTTGGAAATCACTCGTGATCGTTCTTCAACTTCGCGGGGTGGTTTCATGATTCTGATCTCCTTGGGTCGCATAGCATGGATAATGAATTTTCAGTACTTTACGGTTTCCGGCACATCTGTCGCTTTAGCAAGTAAAATGAGCAAGCATCCCTCTGCAACGGGCTCTAGGTTCCACGTCTCCTGGGCGATCTTGCTACGAGATTTTAGCCGGCGAGCCCTTTTTCCCCCTCAAAGGGGTTGGGGCGCAGGGTCGATCTACAAGATCCGGCCACGTTAGAAGATTGATTGACGATATCTCTCATGCGACTGGGTACAGTGATATCCTACAGGCTTGATCCATCTGAATCATGGCACGGTAAAGCAGGCGATCGTCTCAAAAACGTAACAAGATCGCGCCGGTATCGTTGCAATTTCTATGGATTGAACCACGATAGGGCCGTGCGCAGGGCGTGTGGCAGGAGCGTGTAGAGACGTTGCATTCCAACGTCTCTACATTTTTTCCGTTACGTGGTATTTGCCGCTACGTGCCGCGGATGACCGCGCCATCCGCAATCTCTAGGGGCTCTTCGCCATCATTGATCAAGTGCGCCTTGCCCTTCACCACCACATCCTTCCCAAAACGCACATCACCATCAACGATCAATTCGGCACAGTCGATCAGCGACGGGGCGCCATACGGAAAGCGGACGCGCGCATCGTCAATCAGCTTATAATAGCGATCGTCCAGCTTGACCAGCGGTGTCGCTGCGGCCGCCAACTCGATTTCGTACGTAGGGGTCAGGCGATAGGCGTCGGAGAGCAGCACCAGAAGATCGGTGTTGTTCTTTACCGGCAGAAAGCGGCTGCGGGGCACGGTAAGCGCCTGGGCGCCATCAAAGACGGCGATTGCCGATCCCATGGCCGTCTCCAACTGGTAGACGGCAGGACTCGCCGGCTGGGTCGGGTCGACGGGCTTCTGGTTACGGATAAGGGGCAACCCGAGGACGCCCTCTCGTTCGAGGATCACTTCGTGCAGCGTGGGCAGGTGGATCCAGAGGTTATTGGTGTTGAAAAAGCGGTAGAGGTTGATGTCCTGGAAGCTCTCTCGTTCATCCGCCGGGCACTGGGCGATCTCGCGCAGGATGAGCTGGCCGTCCGGCCGTTGCCCGATGTGGCCGCCTTTGCTGTCGGCCGCCGTGCGATGGGCCGTCTCCATGAGAAAGGGCAGCCCTTGCTCAACAAAGTAGCCGAGGATTTTGGGGTCAAGGGTCGCGCCCAGATTGTCGGCGTTAGAGACGAAGGCATATTCGTAGCCGGCCTCAAGCAGCGTTTCCAGGATGCCGCTCGTCTCCATCGCGGCGTAGATGTCGCCATGGCCAGGCGGACACCACTCTTTTTCCGGGTCGGCCGGCCATGTCGCCGGCGTAAGATCTTCGACCCAGACCTTCGGCTCCTTGTGCTGCAAGAACCCAAAGGGAATATCCTGGTTGAAGTCGCTGTGGGCATTGAGCGCGTCCAGAGACTCTTGCTGCGTATTGAAGCTGTTCATGAGAACGAGCGGCACGGGTACGCCATAGCGTTTGCGCAGGGCCAGCAGCTGCAGGACCGTAATGTCAAGGAAGCTCTTGCCCTCTTTTACCCTCAGCAGCGACTTGGGACCGTCCATGCCCATGCTGGTGCCCAAGCCGCCATTTAGCTTGAGCATGATTGCCTTTTCCAGATTGGCGACACCGATCTCTTCGTGAGCGGCAGACAGCGTATCATAGGCCGGCAGGGCATCCACCGGCAGCGCCTCGCTATTCGGGATTTCACCCGTCGCGCCGGCAACCAGTTGGCCGTAATAGTGTTCAAAGACGTGGATCATCAGCTCGGGCAGGCCGGCCGCACGCATCTTGTCCCCAAAGGGCGCAAAGCGAGCCTGAAATTCACGTGAGGTTGTCTCCGATGTCGTCGACATACTATCTCTCCTCGTAACTATACAGGTTAGTGCCGCGCCCAAAGGGCACCCGGTAGCCCAGCGCAGATTGAGCTTGTCGAAATTAAGCGGGTCGAGCACGCAACCCGCTTGGTTTCGACAAGCTCAACCGGCGCTGCCCTGGCGGCGTGACGCGGAACCAAGCAGGCTCAACCGGCGCTGCCTTGGCGGCGTGACGTGGAAGTACGCTACGCCCAGTTGATCGGTGACGTGGCGTCAATCCTTTGCTTACCAGCCGGCGGCGCAGCCGTCTTTGCGTGGATCGCTGCCGCCGATCAGCGCGCCCGTGCGTGGGTCGCGCACAATGATCTGCCCGCCGCCAAAGGTGGAACGAGCGAAGCCATGGATCGGTTCGAGGCTGTGGCCGCGCCGGGCAAGCTCAGCGAGCGCCTCAAACGTCCAGCCTTCTTCCATGCCCACGAGGCCCCCGGGGTCGTCCGCGCCGAGCCCAAGATTGGGGCGGAGAATGGACCAGCGTGGCACATCCAGCGCCTGCTGGGGCGTCATGCCCAGATCCAGCATGTTCACCAGCATCTGCAGATGGCCCTGGGGCTGCATGTAGCCGCCCATGACGCCAAAGCAGGCGTGCAACTCGCCGGCCATCTCGCCCGCGGTCTCGTTGTAGAGCGTCATGGCGGGAATGATCGTGTGGTAGGGGCGCTTGTGCGGCGCCAGCGCGTTGGGGTGCGCCGGGTCGAGCACGAAGAGCTCGGCCCGATTTTGCAGGCTGACGCCCGTGCCCGGCACCACCAGGCCGCTGCCGGTGCCGCTATAGAGGCTGTTGATAAAGCTGCACGCATTGCCGTCCCCGTCCACCACGCTGATGTAGACCGTGTCCGAGCCGGCCATGGGCACGCCGTAGGGGACTGCTTGGGCCGCACGCTGTGGATCAATTTCGGCCCGGCGGCTATCCGCATAGGCTGGGCTGACCAGTTCGGCCAGGGGCAACTCGGCCATGCGGGGATCGCACACCCATTGCTGGGCGTCGGCGTAGCCGATGCGCATGCACTCGATGAGCGTATGCAGGCGGTCGACCTCGTTCATAGCCGCCAGATCAAAGCCTTCAGCTAGATTGACCGCGATGATTGCGGCCAATCCCTGGCCATTGGGCGGGCATTCATAGAGCGTTACCTCGCGGTAGTTGGCCGTGATGGGCTCGTCCCAGGTGCTGGTATGGGCGGCCATATCGGCCGGCGTGATCCAACCGCCGTAGCGCTGCACGTGCTCGCTGAGGGTGCGCGCAAATTCACCATGGTAGATGTAGTCCGGTCCCTCGGCCGCCACGCCACGCAGCGTTTTGGCCAGGGTGGGGATGCGCATGATTTCGCCGGGGCGCGGCGCACGGCCGTCGATCAGCAGCTCGTCGCCTGAGGGCTGGCGCGGCCCATTGTCCAGATCTCCGCTCTGCCAGTCCGGATCACGCCGCAGCTTTTTTTCTTGCGTGATCCAGCCGCTGGCAATCAGCTCGCTCACGGGGTAGCCCTCTTCGGCGGTGCGGATGGCCGGCTGGAGCACCGTCGCCAAATCCATGCGTCCATGACGCTCCAGCAGATCGTGCCAGCCCGCCACCGTGCCGGGAACGCTCACGCTGGGACCGGCGAAGGTGGGCATCTTCGTGTAGCCAGCGTCAACCAATTCGGCGATGGATGCGTCGGCCGGCGCGCGGCCGGAGCCGTTTAGCGCGGTGACGGCCCGTGTGGTTGCATCATAGTAGAGGGCAAAGCAGTCGCCGCCAATGCCGGTTGAGATCGGTTCCACAACGTTGAGCATGGCCGCGGCGGCAATTGCAGCATCGGCAGCGCTGCCGCCGGCCTGAAGCATGGCCAGGCCGGCTTGGGCCGCAAGGGGCTGACTGGTGGCGACCATGCCGTTGGTTGCCAGGACATTGCTGCGGCGCGATCGGAACACGGGGTCGATGTTCATGCGTTCTCCATAAAGGTCTGAAGCGGGTGGTGAGCGTAGTCGTGAATCGCTATTGTTGATCAAAAGACGGCGAAGGGCAAAGGTTTTGGTGCATCAGGGTGGATTTCACGCTGGAGGCAGGGGCCGCCTCACCCCGCTCCGTCACCTTGGCGGTGACGCCGCGGACAGGACGAACTCCTGCGGGGGAGCGAGTCCAGGGTGAGGCCGATGGGCGCACAACCCTGCGCCGGCTACAGGGGGCAAGACCAGGCGCTCCTGAAACAGTCGCACCGATCCTGGCGAAAATCCGCCGATATCCGCTAAATCCGTGCTGATCTGTGGTCCATCTACCGCAAATTGAGGTTGCTCATTTTGCCGCGTTCATCTGGACGAATTGTGGCCGCTAATGTAGACTAACGCCCTATGGGTTTTCTGATTCAATATGTGGCAACGTATGCACCGTGGATCTACGCTATCTGCGGCTTGATTGCCTTGTATCAGCTCTATCGCATCGCCCAGGTCCGTGCCGAACGCCGGCAGGCCGTTTTTTCGTTGGAGCGCGAGAAGGCGACGCGCGATCTCTTTAACGTCTTCTACACGGCGATGCTCCTTCTGCTGGTGATGGGCGGCACCTATTTTTTCTCGAATACGCTGGCGGATGCTGTCGATCCAATTGTTGTCGAGGCCATGGCCCCCACGCCTGAAGTCCCATTCGTGCCCACGCCGACCAACACGCCACTCTCTGCCACGCCTACGCCGACCAATACGGCCACGCCTGCGCCGCCCACCGCGGACGCGGGGGCCGAAGCAACGCTGGTGGCGGCTGAGGAGGAAGAGGTCGCTACGCCCGCACCGCCGCGGCCGGTGGCTCAAGCGCCTGCCTGCCCCGATAACCGGTCGTTATTCCTGCGGCCGGGCAACAATGAAACCGTTGGCGGCACGATCAGCGTGGTCGGTTCGGCCAATCACGAACAGTTTCAATATTACAAAGTGGAGTACGCGCCCGCCGGTACCGAAAACTACGCCTACATCACCGGCGGCAACAGCCCGGTCAGCAACGGCGTCTTGGGCTCCATCGACACCACGGCGCTACCCAATGGCTCCTGGACGTTGCGTTTGATCGTGGTCGATCAGACCGGCAACTTCCCCGATCCCTGCCAGGTGACCATCAACGTAGAAAACTAGGGAGCCGGGTAACCGTTCAACATGCAAAAGCCCAATCAGACCATCTTGCTCATTAGCGCCCTTGGCAGCGCATTGCTTGTCGCTGCCCTGGCTTTTATCATTGGCTTGACGACCGGTCAGCGCTCCACCGCGCAACGCTACGAAGCGACCCTGGGCGCGCGCCGGGCCGCGGTGTTGATCCCCACGCCAACCCCCACGCCATCGCTCACGCCGACACCTTCGCCGACGCTGTCACCGACGCCATCACTCACGCCGACGATCACCAACACGCCTGCACCGACGCTCACGCCCACGCCCACGGCGACGGCCACGCCGCTGCCCGCTTCGTCCGAGGAGTGGGTGGAACGTTTTCAGACCCTGGCCACGAGCGGTCTGGCCAATCTGACCAATCTGGAATTTACGCCTGAGCGGGCGCAAGCGCTCATCCGGCGCACGGCCCAGGAACAGAGCCTCATCTGGGTGCCGGTGAGCTATGCGGCGCTGGGCGAAGCGCCCTGGGCCGCGCTGGCCATGCCGCGCACGCCGGCCGGCGAGACGCTGCCCGTCCTCTTCTGGCAGGAACCGAACGCGGGCAACCGTATCCAGAGTCAGATCTTGCTCGATGATTTTGCGCCGCCCGGCACGGCCCGAAGCTACTCGGAATTGCGCCCCGGCCTGGGCAGCGCTCTGGTGCGCAGCGACGACCAGGGACGTTTTTATATGTTGCTGGTCGAACGACCGGTGTTGGGCACGCCCCTCTCCGCCTACCTCTTCGCCCAGCCGCGACCGGCCGGTCCGTTCGATCTTGTCTGGCAGAGTGGGACTGAAGCCAGCTGGACGCTGGACGCTTCCTTGGGCGCAGTCACGACCGTTGAGACTGAGAATTTTCTGCCGGACCTGACGGCAAACGCTTCCCTGGCCGGTGACGGTCCGCTGCGCGAGCGCGTTGACGCACCGGCTGTCTTCATTGACGAGCCCGGCTTTGCGCGTCAACAGGTGGAAGCCCGGTGGGCGCCGACCGTGGGGGAGGACGGACGCATTACGGGCTATGCTCTGGCCGCGGCGACGCTGCCATCTACGCCGCTCACGACGATGGCCGGCATCCTGGCCCAGCTGCAAACGGGCGAGATCAACGCAGCAGCGGGATTGGCCAATCGCATCGATCTGCTGCAGCAAGCGTTTGAATTGGGCATGGGCAATCCGGCTGACTGGCTGGCTTTCTACGTGGATGAGAATGGCAACCGCGTCACCGAACCAGGGCCGACCCCTCGTTTGCGCTTCTTCGACAACGCCGACCGTGGCCGCACCTATAACGCCGTCTTTGACCTGGATCCGGAGGGCGTCTTTCGGCTCGCTGCGATCAACGCGACGGCCGCCTATGATGAGACCGACCTGGTCACGCCGTCGCCGCCCCGTCCGACGCCTACGGTGACGCCCACGCCTTCGCCCACGCCGCCATTCGCTGATGCGTCGCTCATCACCAATACTTTGGCCATCACCGGCAACGTCGGAGGCGATCTCAGTGAAGTGCTGGTGCCGACCAATACGCCGGAAAATACGTTGACGCCCACACCCACCTGGACGCCAACCGTGACGCCGACGGCCACGCCGAATGTCACGGCTACGCCCACGCCTTCCTTCACGCCAACGCCGACCAACACCGGCACGCCCACGGCCACGCCTACGCAGACGGCTACCCCCACCGCCACGCCATTGCCGATACCAGACCTGCCCGCGGGCGCGATTGCCCCGCTGACGGGGCAGATGTTTGTCTTCGAGCCGGCTCGCCTACGCGGCACGCCGGGCACGGAGACGCTCGTGCTGGGCTCGGTGGGCAACGAGGTGCCGGTGGAGATCTTTGGCATCACCGAGGCCGGTGACTGGATGTTGATCCGCGTGCCGTCCCAAAACAACCTGACCGGCTGGATGTTCCGCGATCTGGTCTTTACCACCGGCGATGTCGGATTGGTCCCCCTGCATCGGGCCGACGGCTCGCCGGTTGACGCACCGACACCCACCGCGACGCCGGTGCCGGGCACGGCCACGCCGACGCCAACGCCTACCCCGCGTCAGACGCCCGCGCTTGCGCCGCCCGCGCCCTCGGGCCCCACCGGCGCGCTGCCGCCCGGCCCGGAAGCCGAGGAACTCGTGCTCAGCATGGCCGGACCCGGCATGCCTGCGGATCCGACGCTGCCGATTCCTGTTGTCGACGCTGGCGGGACGACGCGCTTGCTCGACGTCGCCAACGCCACGATTGAGGCTTGGGGCGGTCTCTTTGGACCGGGGCTGACCGGATGGATCTCGACGCCGGGAGAGTTGCTTTGGCCGGACGCGCAGGTCTATGCTTTGGCCGCGCCCAGCGCGGGTGATCCCAGCTTGCTCGAGGCGACGCGCGTGCGCATTGTGGCCGGCCCCGCGCAGGAACGGGCCGTCGCCATAACCGCGCCGGAGCTGGCCGCGGCCGTCGCCAATGGCTCGGCCCTGGCGTTGCTGGCCAGCCCCGATGGGCCCGGCATCTTTCTGCTCAACCAGCAGGGCGACGTGGAACAGTTGTGGGCCGATGAATCCAACGCCCGCTGGCTGTCCGGCGATGATCGGGCAGGCCTCGTCCTGGAATCGACGGCGGAACTCAACGCACCGCAACATTTTACGTGGGTGCGACTGGACGGCAGTGGCCTGCGCATCGACGCGCAGCCCTTTCACGCGCTGGCCGGCATTGCCGGGGATGCGTTCGGCGGTCTCTGGTGGATCGAGACGCCGCTGGCCGATGTCGATCAATGGCAGCTCTGGCACTACGATACTGCGCGCGGAGAGCTGCGCCTGCGCCTACAGGCTGATGGCGCCATCCTTGGGCGCGGCGCAGCCACGAGCGCCCTCGTGCCGCGCCTGCTAGCGGCCCAACCCGACTTTGCGCCGGGCGAAGCTGGAGAAATCGCCGGCGTCACGCTGCTGCTCGACACCTTGGATCAGGCGACGCAGGCCGCCAACCAGGGACTCTATCGGATCAACGTCGTGGTGGATGAGCAAGGGCAGGGCGCGATCAGCGGCGTGCCGATTCCGCAACTGGCGGCCGGCCGCTACGAGGGCCCGCTTGTTATCAGCCCACAACAGGATCGGCTGCTCTACTTTGATCGGGATGAAACGCTGCCCGGTCTTGCCGGCGGCGCCGTGCAACCGGCCAACGTGGCGCGCATGCTGACGCTGGCGGGGCGGGGCGCCGGCTCCAATCGCATGCTCTTTTCTGCCGAGGACGAATTTGAATTCCTCGCCCCTGCCGCCAGCTGGCAGGGCAACGACCGGCCAATCTTGGGCCGCAGCCGCTTTGCCGCGGGCGATACCCTGGCTGCCGACGTCTTTGGGCTGGCGCGACTCGATCTGACCGCCGAGGAGGCCACGCTCTATCGTCTGCCCGCAGGCAAACGCGCGCTGGATTTTGTGGGCTGTCGTGAGGGGGCGGGGACACTGGCCATCATCGGCAATGACGCCGACGAAACGTTGGAACTGGTTGCGTGGACCAATGAAGACGCTCCGCGTGCGCTATTTCGCCTGCCGCGCCAATTGGCTCGCTCACTTATCTGTTGGCTACCCTGAGCGCTGCGAAGGACGATCGACTGTGAAGGGCGAGCACCGCACACAGTAGCTGGCCTAGCAAGACGCTGCTTGCTGGATGCGCTGTCGCACGGTCTCTGTGCAACGCTTCTTGGTGAATGTGAGGGCTATGTTTCCGCTTGAGTTTCCCGCTGTACCTCTTGACTGGGCCAACTTCGCCACCTGGTTTGACCTGGTGATTGCCTTCGTCGGTCTGATTCTGATTGCGCTGCTCATCGTCTGGTGGCGTCAGCAAACGTCAAGCTGGTTTCGTGTCGTTGCCGGTACCCTGCTGCTGGCTCTGCTACTCAACATCGCCAGCATATCTTTCTTTGTGGTACCGCCTCACCTTGCGGGCTGCCCTGGCGGTTGTCCGGGCTGGAGCGGTTACCCCCTGCCGGTTGCACGGATCGCACTAGACGGTGTGGACGACATCGCACCACTCGACTTCATATTGAATTGGCTGTTGCTCTGGCTGCTCACTCTGGGCGGCGCGCTGGTGATCAGCCTGCTTGCGATTGGCTTTCAGTGGTGGCGAAGGCCTATGCGGCTGCGCGTCCTCTTTGTACTGCTCGTGATCATCCTGCCGCTGGCGCTGCTGCCTCGCTTCCTCAGCCCGCCACAACCGCTTCTTGCCGACGAAGAGCTCCGCCTCGCCAACAACGCCCGCCGTTCGGCTGAATTCACCTACCGCATCACGGGCCCGTGGGTGCAGCGGCTGGCCATTGAGGACATCCGCGTCATCAATGCCGACGAAAACGAGTCCGTCATCGCCAGCCAGGAAGAGCTGGCCATCAGTCAGGTCTGCCTACGCGGATACACCTATTTCTTCATTCCCTGGCAACGCTATCGCATCACCCTCGACGCCACCGGCACGACCGCCCTCAATATGAACGAGCTGGACCTCGTCGGCACCTGCTGGCGCTGAGGCGATTTGGGAATGCGGATCTTGGATTGCGGAGTGCGGATTCGTGACGGAACCAACAACCCGGTTCGACACCCCCAAATCCCCACTCCCAAATCCGCATTCCGCATTCCTCCTACTGAATCGAGAAAAGCTCTGTCTCCGGATAGAAGGCTTGCCAGGCGAACCAGAAGTGGTCGAAGGAGACGACTGGCTCAAGTCGGGCGCCGACCAGATCGCCGGCAACGGCTTCACCCAGGATATTCCACGTGCTGCCCGTCTCGGCGTCGCTGAAGGTGCCGTCTGGGTTCGGGCTGAATGTCAGGGTCTGGTCGCCAACGCGGCGATCAAAGACGGCCGCACTGCCGATGTCGCGGCTGGTGGCAATGTCGGCCCCGTCCAACGCGCTGGCCGTGCCCGGCTTGTGGAAGATGACGATAGGCGTTTCGCCCACACGATCATTGATGGCCCCTTCTGTGATGGTGGAACCAAAAGGATAGGCCACGACTTCGCCATCGATCTCCAGGCCGACGACGCGCTCGGTAGCGCGCAGGCGGTCGTCGATCTCCCCATTGAAGAGGAAGGGCTCGCGACTGTCATAGTTTGTGTAGGGATTGCGGCCGTAATCGCGCGCGGCAGCCGGTCGGGCCAGGACGCTGCCTTCGGGGAAGCGAGCGGCGTAGTCGCCAAAGGCGATCACCTGGCTGGGTAGGATGTTGAGCTGACGGCCCACGTGTTCGCCCACGATCGCCTCGCCGGTGAACTGCTGCCACCACGTCTCGGACTGGCGATCATACATGATCAGATCGCTATTGCGCAGGCGGCCAGTGGTACCAAAGTCGAGAATTTCGTCATCCAGTTGACGGTTGAAGACGATGCTGGCGTTGCAGAGCGGACAGAAGGTTACGCTCACCGGCAACCCGCCCACCTCGTCATTGGCAATTTCGTGCCACATGAGGATAGAGAGTGGATAGGCGCGCGCCTCGCCGTTGTTGGCGAAGAAGATCACTGGATCCCGTTCGGAGAGCCATGCGCCGGCGTCGGCCACATTCTCGTAGCTCGGCACGTCAATCGCAGGGATGCCGTCCTTGGGCGGTCCTCCAGAGAGGATCTCGTTCCACTCCACCGTGCGGCGGGAGAAATCTGTGATCCAGCCGCCCGTCCCAAAGGGCGGGTCGTCGGGCGCCAGCAGGTCGGCGTCGACGAAGGTGCTGTCGTCGTTGTACGCGTAGCTCGTGCTGAGCAGCGCAGAGTCTAAAGCAGCGGTTGCACTATTGGCTGCGTCATCCGTCTGGGCGGAACCGTCTTCCACTTCCGATTCGGCGGCGGGCGCTGCCGTGTCTGCCGCCGGCGATACCGGTTCGCCTTGAACTGCAATGCAGCCGGCGACGATTAGCATGGTCGTGAGTGCAAGGAGGCCGAAACCGAGCCATCTTGGCGTCTCTTGTATGCGCATGATGCCCTTTCTCATAGATTTTCCACACCACCGGGCCGCCTATGACCCGTGGTATAATGGGACAACGGTTGACACTGCGGCAGGCACATCATGCAGAAGAAGAGAAGCGATAAGAGAGAGCTGCACAAAGAGGCTGAGACGGAGAACAGAGGCTCGCAAAATGTTTGAGCCTGTGCGCTGGGTTCCCTTCCTTCACTCGATGGCACACTGTGAAAAACGCCTTTCAATCTCATGCTAAGCTGGCCTGCCGCAGCGATTCGAGTCACTTGAGCGGGCGCCGTTGCCCGGTCAAGCTGCGAATGCCGTCACTGTGCCACATCTGCGCAGTCTCGACAGTAGGAAGCCCTACGTCAAGCAAGCGAAACCAACACTAAACCATCACCGCAACACCCCAGGAGGATTTCATGGACAAAGAAACATTGGTTGCCAATCTGAACGAAGATCTAGCCGGAGAGCTCAGCGCGATCATTCAATACATCACCTATGCTGCCAAGGCAACGGGGCCCTTCCGCCCGCAGCTTGCCGCCTTTTTCCTGCAAGAAGTTGCGGACGAGCAGCTGCACGCCCAGTTCCTGGCCAACAAGATCGTGGCCCTGGGCGGTGAGCCGACCACGGAGGCCCACCCGGTCCCCGCGGCCGCCAACAACCGAGAGATGCTGCAGGCCGTGCTTGCTGCTGAGCTCCAGGCCGGTAAGGATTACACCCAGCGTGCCCAGGAAGCCGAAGCCTATGGCGACAAGGGCCTGGTCGTGGCGCTCGAGGACATCGTGCGCGATGAGATGGGTCATTCCGAAGAGACCGAACGCATGCTGCGCGACTGGCCGCTCTAGCGCAGTCGTCGACGCGACCAAAGTCAAGATTCCTCGTTTCACTCGGCATGACAGGCGGGCTCACGACGTGAGCCCGCCTGTCATGCCGACGCTCAGCGCCAGGGAGCCCCATGTCCGTTGCACTGTTGCGTCTCTTCATCTTTACCGCTTTTCCACTCCTGCTGGCCGGGAGCCTCATTCTAATCGATCGGACCGCAGACTCACGCGCTCGAAAATTTGAGCTCCTCCTCATCGTTCTCTTCGCGGTGAGCGTGGCAGGTAGCGGCATCTCCAACTTTTTTGCCCACTTCTTCATGGCGGATATGGTCGCGGAGTTTATTGGGTGGGCTCCCGGGAGCCCATTTCAACTGGAAGTAGCCTTCGCCAATCTTGCGCTGGGCGTATTGGGCATTGTGGCCGTCGGCCGCCGTGACGGCTTTCGCGAGGCCACGGTCATGGCCGTGACGATCTTTGCCCTTGGCGCCAGCATTGTCCACGTCATGGACATTATCGCCACAGGCAATCTTGCGCCGGGCAACTCGCTCCAGATCGTGCTCAACCTGCTGCGGCCTGCGCTGTTGATTTGGGCGCTGCGTGCCAGCAGACAAGCGGAAGCAGTGCCCCGGCCCGAAGCCGGGACGGTTGAGTTTGAGCAGTGGCGCATGCCGCTCGTACAGTCCACCGCGCCACTGACCATTGCCGTCTCTACAGCGTATGGACTTGGCTTTGCCGTGGGCCAACCGTGGCTGCTTACCCTGCTCGGCGCGATCGCCGGCGCCGGCATCGTCGTGGCGGCGCTGGGCCGCTCGCCGTTGCACGAACTGTCGTGGCGGCAACACACCGGATGATCGACATGCAGCGTATTGAGGCGATGCGATCGGCGATTCAGCCTTTGCTGTCCGCCCACGACGCGCCCCTCGTCATTGCGCTTGACGGCGGGAGCGGCTCCGGGAAATCAACGATCGCGGATGAACTTCAGCGCCAAATCGATTGCGCATTGATCCGATTCGATGACTTTTATAACACGACGATTCCCGAAACGGAGTGGCCGCGCTACACCATTCAGGAGCGTCTGCGCCACGTCTTCGATTGGGACGCGGTGCGCCGCGCTGCGATCACTCCCTTACGCGAGAGGCGAGCGGCCGTCTGGTTTCCATTCGATTTTCAGGCGGGGCTCAACGCGGCCGGCACATATGACCGGATGCAGCGACCGGTCACGGTTGCGCCAGCGGAGATCGTATTGATCGACGGGGCGTACTCGGCTTCACCGATGTTGGCTGATTTGATTGACTTTTCGGTCTTGCTCGATGTCCCCGACGCAGAACGGCATAGAAGGCTCGCACTGCGTGAAGATCCCGGATTTCTTCACGCGTGGCATTCAACGTGGGATGAAGTAGAAGCGTATTATTTTTCGCGGGTAAGACCGCCATCATCCTTCGACCTGGTCATCCCGAATGGAAGATATTCCGGGGCATAGATTTTGGCCGTCTCGGGGTCGTAACAACCGAAAAGGCGAATGTAACAGATCCTTTATGCTGGACCCGCGTGCACGGCAGCTGACGTGAGCCCATGGTTCGTAGATCCGGCTATCAGCCGGACGACTACGGGAACCTTTGCATCACGCTGATCGGCGAAGCGCGTCACGCTGGTCGCGTTGCCGACAATCCATCGGTCCACTTGCGCCGTCGCGTACTGGCGACTGTTCATACACTGCGGAGCGACTTCACCTTCCTGGAAGCTTTCCATCAGGCTGGTTTTCGTTTGTACAGCTTCCAGGAAGGTTGCGCGCTTGATTCCGGACGAACGTTAGCGATTGGCGGCAGTCGCTGCGACGAGGTCGGCCAGCTTGTCGAAGGCCTGGTTCCAGCCGCCACCTGCGCCCGAGTCTGCCGGTACGCCGGCGTGGGTCATGACCATCTTTGTCTGGCCGCCAAGATCCTCCAGCAGCACAGCGACTTCGGTTACCGCGGGATAGCCTTCCGGCATGCCCATGGCCGACGGCGAAATTGGATTGCCTTGCTCATCAGCCGGGCTTTCGGTATAGACAAGACGCCCCGTCGGGTCGATCGCGACGAATTCGCCGGTCGTCCACATCTTCATGCTGCCATCTGGCGAGGCCATGCAAATCAGGCGTTTGCCGCCGACGCGTAGATCCATATTGGCGACGGGTACGCTAAAGCCTGTCGGCCCATACCACTGTTTGAAGTGTTCCGGGTCAGTCCACATCTGCCAGATGAGGTCTGTGGTGGCGTCAAAGGTGCGTTCGATCACGACTGCGTCTTGGGAATTCTTACTGTCACTCATCTTCATTCTCCTTGTTGGTAAGCCGACTGAGATAGTCATCCATGCGCTCGAAGCGCGCCTCCCAGATCGGGCGGTACTGCTCGGTCCACTGGGATACTTCCCGCAGCGGCGTGACGTCAATTGTGCAGGGCCGGTATTGGGCCCGCTGTCCCTGGGTGATCAGCCCGGCCTGCTCCAATACCTTGATATGCTTGGAAATGGCCGGCAGGCTCAGGTCAAACGGTTCTGCAAGCTCGTTGACAGTCGCTTCTCCTTCTGCAAGTCGCGCCAGAATCGCCCGGCGCGTCGAGTTGGCTAATGCTGCAAAGGTTTCGCTCAACCTGTCGTCATCACTCCTCATGACCACGATCCTCTTGTGATTAACTAATTAGTTAATTAACTAATTGGTATAATAAGGCATCAAACGGAATCTGTCAAGCAACTGGGGGGCTGCTGTTTCTAAGGCAAGCGTTCTTGATGGTAGAATCCACGAGTAGTCGACCCGGTGTTGCATGCTACCGTCCGTCCTGTTTCCGGCCAGTATAAAGGCTTCGTGATGAGAGCGAATGTTGTAAAAACAAAGGCGTTCGTCGTCACAATCATGTTGACCCTCTTGCTGGGCGCAACAGCCCTGGCGCAAAACGATGGCCCCTCTGTGCCAGAACCATTTGTGTTAACGGATGCGCAGGACAGCTTCAAGCTGGGACCTCATTTAGAATTCCTCGAAGATCCAACCGGCGATCTCACCATTAATGACGTTGCTTCACCTGAGTTCAGCGCACGCTTTGTCCCGAGTGACATGGACGTGCCGAATTTTGGCTTCACAGATAGCGCCTACTGGGTCCGTCTGCCACTGCGCAACGAATCACAGTTGACGGACCGCTGGTTCCTCCAGGTAGATTTTCCCAACATGCACTATGTTGACCTGTATACGCCCCGGGCGGACGGCAGCGGATTTGACGTTAAGCAAACGGGCTCCTTTCAACCCTCTTCTACGCGTGACATTCAGCACCCGCGCATTGTTTTTGATGAGACTATCGCCTTACAAGATGAGCAAGCCTACTATCTGCGCTTCGAGAACGGGGCCTCGATGACGCTCGCGCTGACAGCGTGGACGCCCGATGCCTTTGCGGAACATAGCAAACTGGAATATGCATTAGGCGGGCTCTATTTTGGCGCCTTACTGGCTCTGCTTGCGTACAATCTGTTTTTACTGGTTTCATTGCGCGAGCGGAGCTACCTATATCTCGTCATGGTCTTGGCCAGCATGATCGTCTTCGAGGCTGCCTATTCCGGGTATAGCGAGATATATTTCCTGCCGGCTCTTAGCTTTCTAAGCCATTATTTCCTGACGATATCGTTTGCACTAACCTTTCTCTCGATGCTCCTGTTTGCCAATGCGTTCTTGGAGCTAAAGACCCATTTGCCCATGTTTCATCGGCTAAACGTTGCGTTGGCAGCCGTGTGGGCGGTGTTGCTGCTCTTGTTGCCATTCATTTCGTACCATGATTTCTTTTTGCTTGGCCTGTCGCTCGCGCTGATTTCGATGACGATAATATTGATCGATGGCATAGTGGCCTGGCGGCAGGGGATTGCACACACACGTTTTTTTATGGCGTCATGGCTGGGGCTGCTTGTTGCGATTGCCGTCGTGATCCTGGTGCGGGCCGGCTTTATGCCTAGCATCCTAATCACCGAGAGAGCGTATCGTCTGGCCATATTGTGGATGGGGATTTGCTGGTCGCTGGCCCTGGCCGATCGCGTTAACGTGCTCAAGGATGACGTGCAGCGCAACGAGCGCCGGCTTGCCCAGATTCTTGAGGGCTTGCCCCTGGGCGTCGTGATGTACGAAAAGGATCAGAAGCCGAGCTATATCAACCAGCGCGTGGTCGAAATCCTCACCAATCCATCTCAAGGCATCGAACCAGACCTGTCAGCCGGCCAAACGCTGGCGCAGGCGATGGCGTATTACGCTTTTCGTGTGGCCGGTACCGATCAGCCGTATCCCCTCGCCGAAATGCCCATATCCCGTGCGCTGCAGGGAGAGCCGGCCGCGACCGACGATCTCGAGGCAGATCTAATCGACAAACGGGTGCCGCTGGAAATCTGGGCCAGTCCGGTAGAGAATGCGCAGGGAGAAGTTGAGGGGGCTGTCGTCGCATTTCAAGACATTACCCGCCGTCGGAACGCCGAAGCCGAGCTGGCTGTATACAGAGGCGATCTCGAATTGCTGGTGGAAGAGCGCACCGCGCAGTTGAGCGAGTTGAATGACCTGCTGAACCACGAGGTGGCAGAGCGTAAAGCACTAGCGGAGATGCAGATCAAGCTCATCCAGTGGCTGTCAGCGATCAATATCAGCCATCAGATACTCCGCGGTATGGCTGACTTGCCGCGAGCTCACGGGCAGCTCCTTCAGGCAGTCAGCCACCTATTGGACGCGAAGAGTGCGTTTATGGTGCTGTGCAGTGACCGGAACGATCAAGTCAGTGCGCTTCGCTGCCTC
The DNA here is from genome assembly GCA_963807905.1 of uncultured Chloroflexia bacterium. GTDB lineage: Bacteria > Chloroflexota > Anaerolineae > Caldilineales > Caldilineaceae > JAGRCP01. The sequence continues at coordinate 142,504 of CAWEEJ010000021.1, forward strand.
CAGCATCCTGATTCGCCCGTACAGATGGACTCCGTACAGATTGAAGAGGTATCCATCACGTGTGCGCCTGAGTCGCCCCTCCACACGGTGATCGAACAGGGCGAGCTCTTGATTCTGCCGGCCGATAGCAGCGACCCGATGCTCGTCCAATTGGCCCCCTGCCTACAGGGCGAGGAGATTGCATCGATCATCCTGGCGCCGATCAGGAGTGAGCAGAGCGCAATCGGCCTACTGGGGCTGGCAGTGACAACCGTCGCCGGAAAGCTTCCCGGTTGGTGAGTGGACGCTCCTTGAGCGAATCAGGTTTGATCTGGCCCGCGTTACAGAGTATGCGCATCTTTATGACACTGCGCGCGATCTCGCTGCGGCCGACGAGCGTACACGCCTGGCGCGCGATCTGCATGATTCAGTGACGCAAGTGCTCTTCTCCGCCTCGCTGCTGGCGGAAGCGTTGCCGCAGATCTGGCAGCGCGATCCGGACCAGGCACTTGAAAGCCTGGATGGACTGCGGCGATTGACCCGCGGTGCGCTGGCTGAGATGCGTACCTTGTTGCTCGAACTGCGTCCGGCTGCATTGACCAAAACTTCGCTGCCCGAGCTCATATCCCAAATGACGGAAGGCGTCACGGGGCGCAGTGCACTGTCATTTCGCTTGTTGATCGAACAGATTCCAGTCTTGCCCGAAGATGTCCACGTAGGCTTCTATCGAATCGCCCAAGAAGGCCTGAACAACGTGATCAAGCATGCCCGGGCCAGCACCATTGAAATAAGACTGGGCGCGATTGCTCCGCAGACAGCGTCGGCGAGCCCGGCCGAATCTCAGATAGCGCTGGTCATCGCAGATGATGGAGTTGGTTTCGCCATGGAGGATCCATATTCGGAGCATATGGGGATCGGGATCATGCGCGAGCGCGCAGCGGCCATCGGCGCCGATGTGTGGATCGAGAGCCAAGTAGACCGGGGCACCACAGTGACATTGATCTGGCCCGCCTCAATAGGAAGCTGCCATGACTGATTCAGAAGTTATCCGTGTCTTGATTGTAGACGACCATGCCTTGGTTCGCTTTGGTTTACACCACTATCTCTATGGCTTTGACTGGTTGAAGACGGTCGGCGAGGCTGAGAATGGCGCACAGGCTGTTGATTTCTGCGCCAATCATGACGTAGACGTTGTCTTGATGGATATGATGATGCCCGTGATGAACGGGAGCGAAGCCACGCGACGCATTATCGAGCTGGGGAAGCCCGTGAATATTATCATCCTCACCAGCTTTCACGAACAGGAACTGGTCGAAGATGCACTGAAGGCCGGCGCGACGAGCTATCTGCTCAAAAATGTCACGTCAGAGGAACTCGCAACGGCCATTCGTTCCGCACACGCAGGCCGCGCGACCCTGGCTCAAGAGGCCACCGATGCCCTGATTGCGGCGACCCGACAGCGGCCTGAAATTGGATTTGACTTGACCGACCGGGAACTCGCAATCCTGACTTTGGTCGCACAAGGACTGTCTAACCCTGAAATTGCCGATAAACTTGCCATCTCTGTGCGCACGGTGACCTTTCATCTCTCCAATATCTTTACAAAGCTAGACGCCAAGAATCGAGTTGAGGCAGTCACCATCGCCTTGGAGTACCATCTTGTGGATGTCCCCGATTGAGTAGCTGTCCGCGACCAAGCTAGAGGTTTGGCAGCCTCCCCCCTTGCACCTTGCATTGAGGCCGCACCTGTCTCGCTCTACAGGTGCGAGACTGTACTGCTCTTCAGGTCAAATCCCCGACCAGTTACCTCCTCAACGGCTGTTACATTCTACGGCCATATTTGCTACCATACTCAATATAATCGATTTTGCTGTGGGCCAATGGCTATGCGCATGGTGTGTTCTCAAGATTGCGTCCGAGGATCCTCAGCTTTCAGGTTAATAGTCAATGCGCATTATTGTGGCAGATCATCATCCAGAGACGCTCTCGGCATTAAAGATCATGCTTGAGACCGAACGCGGTATTGATCTAGTCAGCGTAGCGACAAATGCGCAGGAACTGCTCGTAAGTGCTGAGGAACAGGCGACCGACGTCATTCTGATCGACAGAAAACTGCCTGGATATGGCGCTGAGGATCTGATTGTACAGCTCCACGCCCTTGCACCAAGACCGATGGTGATCGTGATGGATAGCCTGCCAGAAGCGAGCCGGATGGCGCTGAGGGAAGGGGCTGATGCCTTTGTGAGCAAAGGGGATGGCCCCGAGTGGCTGTTGGAATCCTTGCGCAGGTTCGTGAAGGCAACTTAATCGGCGTTTGGGAACCCAACCGAGACGCGAGCATGTCGATAGATTAGAAATGTGTTCATTGCAACAATCACAGGGGGCAGAAAGAGCATGATGAAATATGGACCGATTGACGTCGTTGTCCTCGCCGCCGGCGAACCGCGGTTTGATGGCAGCGTCCTCGCCGAGCTTGAGAAACAAACGGCCCAAGGCACGATTCGTGTCTTGGATGCCATGATCCTGATGAAGGATGAGACGGGTCGCCAATGGCGCCTTGACCTCAAGGACCTGCCGCCGGATCAGGCAGCGGCAGTCGGTTTTATCGAGGATGAAACCCAGGGCCTGCTGAACGAAGAAGACGCTGAAGTCTTTTTCGAAGGGATGGTACCGGGTTCTGCGGTCGTCGCCCTGGCCATTGAACATACCTGGGCCGTAACCCTTGTCAATGCCATTGCCGGCGCGGGCTTCGAAGTAGCCCTAAACTTCCGCGTGCCGGCCCCGATCGTCAGCGATGCATTTGCTTCACTTACCGAAACCAACGAAGGAGACTGAAATGCCAGGTTTAGTCCGTGGAATGGCCCGCACCGCTGCGGTCGTCGGGACAGCAACAGCCACGCGCAATGCGGTGGGTCGACGCCAGGCGAACAAGAATGCAGCCGCCTATTCACAAGCCATGCAGCAAGCGGCCCCGCCGCCGCAGGAGTATTCCGCCCCGCCCGCTCAACCAGCAGCCGCGCCGCCGGCTCAATCAGAGAACGACGTAATCTCTCAACTGGAACGTCTTGGCGCGCTCCATGCGCAAGGGATCCTGACAGACCAGGAGTTTGCAGAGCAGAAGGCCAAGCTGCTTGGTTCGTAACGCGCGATTCGTGTCAAACCCTTAGAACCATTACTGACTTGACCCGTAAACCGTAACTGCTGGAGACGTACGCTTTGGATATGAACGAACCGGAGCCGCCGATTAAGCTCGTAGAAGAGAACGTCGCGGTTTATCACCCTCTGCGCACCCTCTTCTTGATAGACGTTATACGAGATCGTGGCTCCTGGCCAGTGTTGACGTGGACGTTATTGACGCTGTTGTTGGGGACCATGGTCTATCACTGGCTGGAAGGCTGGAGCTATCTTGACGCCCTCTATTTCAGCGTCATCAGCCTGGCGACCATCGGCTACGGAGACTTCGTGCCCACGACAGATGTAGGCCGGGCCTTCACGATCATCTACGTGATCAATGGCATCGTCATTTTGCTGGCTCTATTCGATCGCATTCGCGCTGTGCGTTCAGCGCGTCTGCGCGTTACGACCGGCAGCAAGTCAGGCAGCTAGTCAGCCCAATCCGCGGTCTATTCATACGATCTCCCACAGCCTGCTAGGCGCAGATATCACGAGATCGACTTGCTGAAGCCAGTGCTGTGTCTGGGGCCTGGCGGGCTAATACGTTGGCCGTGGCTTGAGGTGTTCTTTTTGGATCGTTATGTAAGCAAATCTATCAATTTGCAGAACAGGAGAGAATTGACTATGTCAAACCTAATCGTACTCGCATTTGACAATCCTGAGGAGGCCGGACAGGTGTTGCAAAGCCTGCGCCAGCAATCCAAGCAAGGCACAATTTCGCTCAATGATACCGCTGTCGTCGTCAAAGATGCCGACGGCCAAGTGCATGTAGACAACCAAGTCAGCAAGGGCACTTGGGCCGGGACCGGCCTGGGCGCGCTGGTTGGCATTCTGCTGGGCGGCTTATTCTTCCCGGTTGGCGGCCTGCTGCTGGGCGCAGGGGGCGGCGCCCTCATTGCGCGCCTCATGGATCTGGGCGTGGACGGTAAGTTTGTGCAAGACGTGGCAGACCACATGCAGCCGGGCACGTCTGCCCTCTTCATTCTCGGCAAGGGCGATCCCAATGTCGCGCTCGGCGTGTTGCGCGAGCACAACGGCAAGGTGCTGCAGACGACGCTCTCCTCTGAAGCGGAGGCAAATCTGAAAGAGGCCCTGGGCGACAAGAGCGAATCAGGCATTTAGCCTCTTGCGTTGCGCCATCGCTAGCCTGAAGGTGTGACAAGAAAGGCAGCGCCGGTTGGCTTTTGACTGGCCTGTCGAAGTGTCGAAGGCACGAGGAACGGTCACGTCTATGAAAGTCATGTTCTCGTGGAGATCCAGTTTAGCTGCACGTACGCATCAAGACACTATCATACATACAGGGGACCTTGTCGGTATCAGAGTCCTTCAAGAGCTACCCGGCAGCGCAAAGGGGAAAAGAAGATGATACGTATTCGCATTTTTGTGATCGTGATGGCGATGAGTTGTCTGGCGCTGTTGCCAGTAGCTTGTGGAGGCAGCCAGGACAGCCAAAGTGTACCGCTACGCCCGCTCCCGCCGCTGAGGAGGTGGCCACCGAAGCATCGGTAGCCGAGTCTGAAGCGGAAGCGGTTGCTACAGAGCTTCCCCAGGCCGAAACCGTTGCCGAAGAAGTGGGCAGGTGAAGCCGAGGCCGCGATGGCGCCATTGATCACGGTGACGTCTGAAACCTTCATCGGCGATGTCATTGATAACAACAATCCCACCCACGTCACGCTCTCGACGAGTGGAGCGCAGTTAGTATGGCCCGAATCGGTGGGAAACTTCTGGAATCGAGAAGGGGAACTCTGCGTCTATACCTTCGACTCTGCGGCAACCGACTGCATCATTGCTCCCGATAGCTTCGACGGCTATCCTTATGCCTTTGCCTGGTCGCCTAAAGATGACTTCATCGCCTTTACGGAGAACCCCATTCAGCAGGGGAACGAGAGCGATATCTGGGTGTTCGATCCGGTGAATCAAGAATATGTGAATCTGACCGATGACGGCGTGACGGGAGACTGGATCGGCGCAGAGCCGGGCAGCTATGCGCTGGATTATCTGCCCATGTGGGGGCAGCAAGATGACGACATCTACTTCTGGCGCAGTATCCCAAATCCGAATTTTCCCCTGTCGCTCACGCTGAGCATCATGCAGGTCAGTCCGCTGGGCGGAGAGGCTACGCAGGTACGTGAAGTCCAGGATATCCGTGGCGGAGAGTTGATCTGGTTCGACGATGAGACTTGGTTCATGGATGGCGTCTCCGCGCTTTCTCCGGATGGCCGCACCATTGCCGTGCTGACAGTCAGCGAGGACGAGAATAGCGGCTACGCCGGGAGCGACGGCCTCTGGCTTGTCAGCCTGGACGATACGGCCGCACCGCCTCGTCAGGTGGCGACCTCGGATGACTTTCAAATGGCGATTCCCAGTTGGTCGGGCACCCCGCTTGTGCCTTCCGGATTATCATGGCAGGCAAACGGAGAGCGTCTGGTTGTGATTGCCCAGAACAGCGACCCGCAGGTGCCGGTGACCGTTCTCTACGACGTGGACGTTGCCAGCGGCGCCCTTTCGCCGGTGGTGGACTTTAGCGACCTGCCGGATAGCGAAGCGTACATGGCGCAACCTGATGACGTCGGTATCCCACCCCGCGCGTACTCACCATGGACCGCGTCGCTGTCGCCGAACGACGATAAGCTCTTGATGTACCAAAATCTTGCCGGGGTCTCCGGCTTGATGGCATCGCCCCTACCGCCTACCGGCGAGCTACCGGGGCTGGATTACCAAAGCCAGATCCAAGATTTGATGCCGACGGCGAGATCCAGCCGCAGCAACGACGGCAAGGTCTTGATGTATAATATCCTGTTCAATCTAGCGCCGCAGTAAGCGCTGCAGATAGAACAATCAAACATCGGACAACGAACTTCGTTGAGAAAACAGGCGCGCATTGTCCGGTGTTTGACCTGTATGACCATTTGGAGGAAGACGTATGTTTCCCTTTTTTGTAATGATCATTGGCCTTGCGGTCCTGTTGCTAGGCAAACGGCTCGCCGTCCTCGGCGCGGCAGTGGGCGCTCTGCTTGGCGTCGGCTTGCTGGCCCTCTTCCCCGGCGACTCGGGCCCTTGGATTACGCTTGGCGTGCCACTTGCGCTAGCCGTGGCGGGCTTCTTCGTTGCCGGCTTTTCGAAAGGCATTATCGAGATCGTTATCCTGGTCCTGGGTGCGCTTGGCGGCGCGGCGATCGTTCTGGGATTCCTCAATCTCTTCAATCTTGATCTAGGGCTCATGAATTGGATTCTGGCCGTTGTCGGCGGCGTCGCCGGCCTCATCCTGATCCGACGTTCGCGCACGGGATCCCAGGATTGGGGAATCATTATTCTCGCCAGCCTGATCGGCGCGCTGCTCGTCACGCGTGGACTGTCCGTCTTGTTTCCATCCGTGGACGGCCTGATCGCCACACTGATCGTGGTTGTCTTGGCCGGCGCCGGCATGGCCTACCAGGGCGGGCTATTTGGAAGCAGCAAAGGGGACGCAGGGGACAAAGGCGACAATTCATCCCCGACGGTGGAACCGGGCTAACGCCTCTCGGTCCATACGCCTGGCGCGGCGTTTCGAGCCAAGCGTATGGATGACCCTGAATGAGTTTATACCCACGATAAGCTCGCTCGTAAAAGGCTCCGGCGGCTTAGGCTGGTACAGTCAGGCGGAAACAGACCAATGGTTTGTAGGCCCGGCTACCAGCCGGACGAGTCCCTCCCCGATAAGTCGTAGTTATACGGGAACTGTCACGCTGATAGCGTGACCCACGAAACACCGGCTTGTTTTCGCCTCTGTGAACTAGCCATTTCAAAGTGAGTTGTCTCTTAAAAGGAAAATCAGAATGTTACACCAACAAGATTCGGTGAAGGATGATCGTCTGGATGATATTTACGCATCGACATTTCTCTCGATCAGCATGCCCAAGTACAAGATGCCGAAAGAGGAACACGATCCCCGCCACGCTTACCAGGTGGTGGTCGATGAACTGATGCTGGATGGCAACTCCCGTCAGAACCTGGCCACGTTTTGTCAGACTTGGGTGGAGCCCGAAGTCCGCGCCATTATGGAATTGACCATGGACAAAAATATGGTCGACAAGGATGAATATCCCCAGACGGCTGAACTTGAAGCGCGCTGTGTTCATATCATGGCCGATCTGTGGAATTCACCCGATGCCGTCCATACACTGGGCACGTCGACCACCGGTTCCAGTGAAGCAGCCATGCTGGGCGGGATGGCTCTCTTATGGAAGTGGCGGGCGCGGCAAAAGGCAGCAGGGAAACCCACTGACAAACCAAACCTGATTACCGGACCGGTACAGGTCTGTTGGCACAAGTTCGCCCGCTACTGGGATGTGGAGCTTCGTGAGATTCCCATGGAAGGCGATCGGCTGATCATGAATGCCGAAGAGGTGTTGAAGCGCGTGGACGAGAACACCATCGGCGTTGTACCGACCCTCGGGGTCACATTCACTTGTGACTTTGAGCCGGTGAAAGAGGTGAGCGATGCCCTGGACAAATTGCAAGAGGAGACGGGCCTTGACATCCACATTCATGTGGATGGCGCCAGTGGTGGCTTCCTGGCCCCCTTCGTCTACCCTGATCTGGAATGGGATTTCCGTCTGCCACGCGTCAAGTCGATCAACACCTCCGGCCACAAGTTTGGGTTGGCTCCGCTAGGGGTAGGCTGGATTCTTTGGCGGGAGAAGAAGGATCTGCCCGAGGATCTGATTTTCGAGGTGAACTACTTGGGCGGTAACATGCCCACATTTGCCTTGAATTTCTCGCGCCCGGGCGGGCAGATTGCTGTCCAGTACTATAACTTCCTCCGCTTGGGCAGGGAAGGATATCGCAAAATACATATGGAGTGCTACGAAAACGCCCAGTATCTGGCCGACGCGATTGCCAAGATGGGACCGTTTGAGATCATTTACGATGGCCGCGGCGGCATCCCGGCCCTGGCCTGGAAACTCAAAGAGGGCGTGGATCATGGCTTCACCCTGTTTGATTTGGCGGACAGACTCCGTACCCGGGGCTGGCTAGTCCCGGCATACACCTTGCCCGCCAACCGGGAGGATCTGGCGATTCAACGTATTTTGGTTAAACATGGCTTCAGCCGGGATATGGCCAGCCTATTGTTAAATGATTATGAGGATTCCGTCAAACACTTTGCCAAACACCCCGTCTCCGTACCAATCTCTGAAGAGGAAGGCGGCAGCTTCAAACATTGATCCACACCTGACACTTACTTGAGGTGTAAAGCGTTTTGTCAACAGAAAATATCGACCGACCTTTCGTCCGTTTTTCATCTGACTGGGAGCTGCTGGAGGCGCAGAAAGTTGGTCCCTTCGTCACCCGTATCGTCCACCGTCGTGCTGATGGCACACAGGATGTTCGGACCTCCCGGCGGCACAGGAAGCAGTTCGGTCCTGAAAAGGTGACAGAAGAACAGCATAAATACTGGTTATGGCGGCCTAGCTCGTTGAACTGGTGGATTGCTGTGCTGTTTATGATCGGGGCGTGGCATTTTATCAGCGGCAGCCTGCTTGTTATGATTGGCTTTCCCTACATTTACCTGATCGACCTGGTCTTCTTTAGCGGATCGATTTTCTTCACAAGTGCAGGGTACAGCCAATATAACCAGGCAATCAACGCACCTGAAGTATTGGACAGTCAAGGCCGTGGTTCTGGAGATAGAAAACGACGATACTTTGCCTGGCAACCGGATCGGATTGGCTTTTGGTCTACATTCCCTCAGTTCCTGGGAACGTTGGCTTTCAATATCTCCACCGCAGCCGCCTTTATCAGTGTGCAGTGGTTGGGGTATGACCTGCTGGTCTGGAAACCTGACTATGTTGGTTCGATTCTCTTTCTCCTCTCTGGCGTGGCCGCCGTACTTGAGTACTGTCACCGCTTTTGGTGTTGGAAGAAACAGGACCTCACCTGGTGGATCGTCATCATCAACTTCATCGGTTGTGTGGCCTTCATGATCGCCGCTTTCATGTCTTTTGTCCGACCTGATCCTTTATTCGACAATCTGGCGACATGGGCGACGATTTTCACCCTGATTGGCGCCATCTGTTTCTTCGTGGGCGCCTATCTGATGTGGCCGGAAATGGCTGCCGAAGAGCGGGTGGAAGGCTAGGTCAAGACGACAATCGACGAACATGAAGAGCCGGTTGTGCACAAACATGATCCTCTCAGGTCAGGCCGCCTCTACCCTCGACTCTTCGACAAGCTCAGGACCACGCAAGCTCAGGCGATGGCTTGCTGGCAGTGCGTCTGGTCTAGGCGCAGGCTGAGCTTGTCGAAGCCGAAGCCGGGTCGGCCAACTGACTATGCACACTGCTGTTTTCGTTGTGTCTTCAGCGTAGTGGCAGATGCGTGTGACCCTGACAGTTGCCTCTGTACGACCAGAAGATCAGACCATTGCCACTATTCAGCGTCTCTCCAGTGTGCAGAACGCCTCAAGATCCAGATTGACGTGCTCTAAATGGATCGTGCATGGACCAAACTATGAAAACCGCCGTTAGGATCCTACGTCTTCTCGGATATTGTCTGGCCGCGTTCGGGGTTCTGATTTTTGCCGGGGTCAACCTCGGCAATGCTGCTCCGCTGGATCCCCCGGATCGTGGCGTTCCTTCGCAAAGCGTCGGCCGCCAAAACCCGGCAGTTCCTGAACCGGAAAACGATCCTCCCTACCGTATCGCTCGCATCGACGCCGAACAAGGCATCTCCAGTTCGGAAACATGGGGCGTCGTGCGCGACGATCAGGGGTTCATCTGGATCGGCACGATGGACGGGCTGAACCGCTACGACGCCTATGGGATGAAGGTCTTCAAGCATGATCTGACGGATCCGACCAGCCTGAGCGACAATGCAATTCGGTCGCTGTACGTGGATGGAGCCGGCACTCTATGGATCGGCGGGTGGTTCAACGGACTAAATCGCTTCGACCATGAGACCGAGACGTTCACCCGTTTTCGACATGACCCGGACGATCCGAACAGCCTGAGCAACAATACAATCAACGCCATTCTGGAGGACCGTAGCGGCAAGTTGTGGCTGGGTACCCGTGGCGGGCTGAACCGCTTCGATCCAGCTACAGGCCAATTTACCGCCTACCTGCACGACCCAGACGACCCCGACTCACTTGTCAACGACGGCGTATTTGCCCTGGCAGAGGATGAGGACGGTATGCTCTGGGTAGGCACGGACGGCGGTCTGGACCACTTTGACCCTGCCACAGGGACGTTCCGCCATTATCAAAATGATTCGGATGATCCCGCCAGCTTGAGCAGCGATGTGATCCGTGCGCTCTTTGTTGACGAGCTCGGCGATCTGTGGGTTGGTACGTGGGGCGGCGGCCTCAACCGCCTGGATCGCCAGCTCGACACTTTTGTCCAATACCGCCATGATCCAGACGATCCCAACAGTTTAAACAATGACGGGATCTTCGTCATCAAGCAAGCCGACAACGGCCACCTTTGGATCGGCACATTTGGCGGCGGTCCCGCCCGGTTCGATCCGCAGACCGGGAGATTTCAGCGTCTTGGGTTTGGGCAAGGAGGCCCATGGCCGTTGGACTCTAGCTCAATCAGCGGGGCGCTTGAGGCAGACGGCTTACTCTGGCTGACGACGACCGACGACGTTTTTCTGGCCGATCTTCATCCGAAACCTTTTCGCACTTTTCAGCATGATCCAGACAATGTCAACAGCTTGGCTGCCAATGAGATCAACGCCATCTACGAAGACCCCCAGCGCATTCTCTGGGTAGCGACAGGTTCGACCGGCCTAAACCGGATCGACCGTTCCACTGGGGAGGTTAGCCAGTTCCAGGAAAACCCGGAGGACCCCGCCGGTTCCAGCGCCAACGAGATCTGGGAGATCGCACCCGATCCAGACGGCACGCTCTGGCTGGCTACCTTTGGCAGCGGCCTGGCCAACTTTGATCCGGAGACTGGGGAAGCGGTCTATTTCCGCAACGACGCCAACGATCCCGCGAGCCTTGCATCGGACATAGCCACCGCTGTGCTGCGCGATCAATCTGGCCGCCTCTGGATAGGCACATGGGATTCAGGGCTGGATTCCTACGATCCGGAGACCGGTATCTTCAGTCACTATGTACACGATCCGGACGATCCCACGAGTTTGAGCAGCAACACCATCACGATGCTGAGCGAAGATCATCGCGGTGACCTTTGGATTGGCACCCTGTCAGGCGGCTTCAACCGCTTCGACAGCGCAACCAACTCGTTCATCCGTTATCAAGGCAAAGCCGGCGACTCGCAGCGTCTTCTCGCCACTGGCGTCTCCTCAGTAGTGTATGATCGGTCCGGACGTCTATGGGCGGGGTTGCTGGGCGGTGGGCTGGTCGAGCTTGATGTGGACACGGGCGAGCTGATCATGCAGTACAGTAGCCGTAATGATCTCCCAAGTGACTCTATTCTAAGCATCCTGGAGGATGAACTGGGCCATCTATGGTTGGGTACCGCCAATGGGCTGTCCCGCTTTGATCCCGACACCGGCGCTATTCGCAACTACGATATGGGGGACGGGCTGCCGAGCAACGTCTTCGAGACATCCACTTCCTTTCAAAGCCCCAGCGGCGAGCTGTTCTTCGGTACGTCAGCCGGCCTGCTTGCCTTTTATCCCGATCAGATTGAAGATAGCGCGGCCGTGGCGCCTGTGGTAATCACCGATCTGCTGCTGAACAACGAGTCTGTCTCCGTCAGAGAGCCGGGTTCGACATTGGAGCGGGCCATCAACTGGACGGACTCGGTGGCACTCTCCTATCTTGACCGTGTGGTCTCGTTCGAGTTCACGGCCTTGAGCTATCTGGCCCCGCAAAAGATTCGCTACCGCTACATGTTGGAGGGCTTTGACGAGACATGGAACGAGGTGGGCAGCAACCGCAGGTTGGTTACATACACAAACCTCAACCCCGGCGACTATCGCTTCCAGGTCCAGGCATCCAACGCCGATGGGATCTGGCCTGAGGCGTCGCGTACATCACTGGCGTTGACCATCGCTCCCCCCTGGTGGAAGACGCCTTGGTTCCGTCTGTCGACGGGTCTGCTGGTGGTGACTTTGGTCTCGGGCGGTCTCCTTTTACAACGGCGCAATGACACGCTTCAGCAGCGTAAGCTGGAGCGGTTGGTGGACGAACGCACGCGTGAGTTGCAGGACGCGGCGCACACAGATCAGTACACTCTTCGACAGTTCGCCGTTGGGCATCTACCTGATGAATCCAGCGGGGCGAATCCTGACGGCCAATCGGTCCATGTTGCGCATTTTTGGTTACGACGAAGATGAACTACTGCAGACAAATGCTCGCGGACTCTACAAGGATCCGAAGCAGGATATCCAGGAAATGGTGCAAACTGGCGATGTGGGTGTTCAGAGTGACCGCGGCATTTTGTTGCAGCGACAGGACGGCTCCCTTTTCTTTGGCAACCTGAACCTGAACCGTCTGGAGGTGGATGGCGAAGCGCTGATGCTCGGTGTTGTCGACGACATCACGGAAGAGGTGGAGACGCGGCAAGCGCTGACTGTACTCCACCAGATTTCCTACGACCTCGCATCCATTGTTGAACTGGAACCTCTGCTCGATCATGCGTTTCGCCAACTCCGAAAGATCGTAGACTACAGGCACGCTGTCCTTTTGTTGGATGAACAGGGAAACGAATCTTCGACGCTTCAGGCTTACATTGCCGGTGCCTCGCAGTCAGAATTCGATGTCACTCAGATCTCGACGAACGATTGGTCGTTTTTACGTAACGTACTAAACGAGTCTGAAGCAATCTACGTCCCGGATATGCAAGCCAACGAAACCTTTCAGATCGGGATTGCTGGTCTGAAAACCGAGAAGTGGGCGGATGCACTCGAGACCAGCCGAAGCCTGCTGGGCCTGCCCATGGTGGCGGGCGAGCGTTTCGTCGGAATGCTGAATGTTCTGCACGATAGCGTGGACGCCTATGACGCAAGCGAGGTGGAGGTGGCGCGTACCTTTGCCAATCAGTTGGCTATCGCCATCGAAAATGTCCATCTCAATAAGCAGGCCCAACAGGCAGCGGCCGAACATGAGCGATCGCGCATCGCCCGTGACCTTCACGATTCAGTTACGCAGACGCTCTTCACGGCCAGCATGATCGCCGAGTCGACGCCACGTATCTGGGACCGGGATTCGGATCTGGCGCTTCAGAATCTGGGCAGAATCAGTCTCTTGACTAGAGGTGCGCTGGCCGAGATGCGTTCTCTCTTGGTCGAGTTGCGTTCCGGCGTGCTGGCAGACCAGCCGCTGGAGCAACTGATCGAAACCTTGGCAGAGGCGACGCGTGTGCGCAGCAACGCCGCGGTTGCGCTTTGCGTCGATTGTCATAGCGAACCACCGCCCGAGACCGTCATGGCGTTCTACCGAATTGCACAGGAGATCCTGAACAACGCGACCAAACATGCTGAAGCGACCCAGATCAAAATCTCGCTAACTTGTAAGCGCGACGATGTTACCCTTGAAATCAGCGATGACGGCCGAGGTTTTCATCCTCAGGCTGTTGCCGAGGGACGTTTGGGGCTGCGCATTATGGCGGAGCGCGCGGCCGAGATCGGCGGCGATCTGGAAGTGAAAAGCAGCCCTGGTCAAGGGACCCAGATCCGCTTCAGATGGCCGCGTTCAAACAAAGGCGAGAATCATGGTTGACAGAGCATCTCAGGAATCGACCGTGCTCCTTCCGATCAAGGTGATGATTGTCGACGACCATCCGATTGTACGCGACGGCTTGAAGAACATGCTGATGGCCTTCGATGATCTGATCCTGGTTGGGGAGGCAGGCAACGGCAACGAAGCATTGGTCTGCGCCAAACGATCGCGGCCCGACGTGGTTCTGATGGACCTGTACATGCCAATTTTGGATGGCATCGGCGCGGTTTCCCTCCTCTTGGAATACGATCCCGGCATGAAGATCATCATCCTCACCAGTTTGGCCGAGGACGCATCAGTGCGCAAGGCGCTGGAGGCCGGGGCCGCCGGCTATTTGCTCAAGAATATGGCCATCGACGACATGGCCGAGGCCATCCGAACGGTCCACGCCGGCCGGCCGGCTCTTTCCGTGGAGGCAACCAGTGCGCTGATCCGTGCGAAGGCCGCCTCCTCGCAGACTTGGGTACGATCTGAGCCCGCGTGAGCTGGAGGTGCTGGCGTTGATTGTGGAGGGCAAGAGCAATGAAGAGATTGCCGGGGAACTGGTGATCAGCGCGGCCACGGCCCGGCATCACGTGAGCGCCTGTCTACAGAAGCTGGGCGCGGCGAACCGGGCGCAGGCAGCAGTTCTGGCCGTCAAAGAGCGCCTCGTCGATTGACTTTCTTCGTCTAGACTGCACTTCAGAATCGCTTCAGAAGCGCTAGCTGGTCGCACTTCTTGCTCAATATAGGTCGATTGGCCTATACGCAGATCATTAGTGTGATGGATGTGTTTTTTTTGAATTTCAACCATAATTAATGGTCGGGCGAGGGTATCTTGGTATAGGTTGGGCGGTCTCATGAAGGCGATACAATCGCCAGACCGTGAAAACATGCAGCAGCCGAACACATCAGTGATTGAGAAGGGTCGTCGCCGAGGGCCCAATGCGGGCCCAGATCGGCAAGTTCACCCTGTGCGGTGACGGCCTCTGCTTCGGGCGCGACAGCGCGGACGCAGTCGCCGCTGAGTACACGCCCGAGACCCAGGGCAAATTCACCGGCGGCGCCATCCAGTTCGTGGAGGTGTCGGTGGAGAAGGAGCAGTACCGCGACCTCGAAAGAGAGATGGCTGCTGCGTTCGCAGTTGATTAAGCTTTGAGCCTGTTCGCTTCTGGCCTTCTGAACGCGGGGTACCGGCGAAACCGGTACCCCGCCTGACGCGTGTAGGTGTGATTTGTAACCGTACGTTCTCTGGTCGACCGGGACTGATAGTGCTCTCCGGCCATGGCGGCCGGTCTCGGCAATCACATTTTCTCAATCCGGAAACTTCTGCTCACATCGGTCTATCCAGCAAGTCCCTGGAGATAATCTCACATGACGTAATGACCGACAAGCCGGTGAAGGTTATCTATCTACAATTTGACCCGTCCACGCGGATCGTACGTGTACGTTGGTGGATCGCAACTTGCGAGCATGAGGTCCAGAAATCAGCCGCGTAAACGCAGCGATTGAGGCCGCCCTCTTCGCTGCGAACATAGAGATCGCACACACGATACTTGACTTGAACATCAAAAAGGAGTGAGCGAACCCGTCTTGCAACTTCCCCTCGTTGGGGGCAGACTATTCTGTCCCCAAGTTAGGGATTCAGAATCTTGGAATGGCCTTGCCTACCAGGTCGGAATCATGTAGCGAAATCGCAGCCATTGGATGTCCATGCCGTCGCTACTTTCACGACTACTATTTCTGTCTACTCCGGAATTGATTGGCTGACAAGTCGTTGAGGACATCTCACGTGCGCATATTTGTCGCAAGCTCAGATAGAGTACTTAGGCTGGCGTTGCTGCTGTTACTGGAAAGCGAGCCTGGCATGGTCGTAATCGGTATGTTCGATCAGGCAGAAGGATTGTTGACTATCGCCAGGGCTTCCAACTCAGAAGTCTACCTGTTGGATGACCGCCTCGCCGACCCATCGACTATTGTCGATCTGATCAGATCGGTCCATGGGTTGGAGAATTCACCCAAGGTGATCGTTCTTTCGCCCGACCCGCAGATCGAACCAATTGCCCTGGCGGCCGGGGCCGACGCATTTATCAGCAAGTCTTCTCCACCCAATGGACTGCTACCTGTATTGAGGCAAATGCACCCATCCAAACATACTGGATAATGGAACAGGAATGTATACTCAGACAAATCCCATTTGTTGACTTCACATAGCTTTGGAGGCTGACCATGACCAACCAACCCGATAAACACTTACGAGCCCAGTTAC
>CAWEEJ010000022.1:0-23314 GCA_963807905.1 uncultured Chloroflexia bacterium
GATACCGCAAACGGCAACGGCCTTCGCCTGTTGCCAATCGAGGCACGGCGACTCAGCGGCTGGCGCGCCCGATGTGCCCCTGCACGTCTCGTTCGCCAATGGCCTGACCCTGCTGGGCTATGATCTGGACCCCGCCGCGCTCGAGACTGGCAATGGCGCCGTCACGGTGACCACCTACTGGCAGCGCACCGCGGATGCCCTGACGCCCGACAACGCGGAGCAATTTGTTCACCTCATGCAGCCGGGCGCGTCACAGCAGAGCCACGCCGTGCCCGGTAACGGCTACGAGCCGGCGCTGTGGCTCCCGGGCGAAATCGTGGATGACGTGCGTGCGTTTACGCTGCGGCCAGCGGGCAGTGCAGGTCGCGGAACATTCGAAAGCGGCCTGTTCCAGCGCGATCTTGCCCGCGACCTCCACCGTCTGGACATCGTTGACGATGCCGGTCAATCGGTCGGCGATCTGGTGCGTTTGGGCGCAGTGATGATCGATGCGCCGATTCCCATAGAATCGTTGGCAACCCTGGATCCCATCGGGGCGCAGTTTGCAGGCGGACCGGAGCTGGTCGGGATGACCATAACAGGTGAGCCGGCCCTTGGCCTCACCGTTGAGGTGGGCTGGCGGACCGCACGCGCGTTCCCAGCGACTATAGCTTCTTTGTGCATCTTTTGGATGGAGATGGGCAGATTGTAGCCCAGCAAGATGGCTCACCTGGCGGAGAACTGCCCACCAGTCTATGGCTGCCCGGCGAGTCATTGCGTAGCACCGTTGTACTGCCGCCGGCGGACGATGGTCAGGCGCTGCGCATCGGCTTGTATGAGCCGGTAAGCGGACGCCAGCTGTCCGTCACGCCGTCGCTGCCTGCGCTGGAAGACCCGGGCGCAGCGGGCATCGACTGGTATGATACATTCATCATTCAGCCGCTTGCAGAGTAACCGCCGGAATAACTTGATCCGTTCGTACACCATGAAGTATTGGAGGTAGCAATGTCGCAAAGCAGCGTGCAGTGGATTGCCGATGAGATGGCGCGATTGGACGAAGCAGGGTTGCTGTCCAATATCCGCACCATCGATTCACCAATGGATGGCTGGGTCACCATCGACGGACGGCGCCTGCTGAATTTCTGCGCCAACAATTATTTGGGACTGGCCAATGATCCGCGCATCCGTGAGGCGGCAAAAGGCGCCATTGATGCGTACGGCGTCGGACCCGGCGCCGTGCGCACGATTGCCGGGACCATGGCGCTCCATGTGGCGCTGGAGCAGAAGCTGGCTGCGTTCAAGCGGGCGGAAGCGTGCATCACGTTTCAGAGCGGCTTCACCGCTAATCTGGCGACCATTCCGGCGCTGATGGGCAAGGGCGACATCATCTTTTCCGATGAACTGAACCATGCTTCAATCATCGACGCCTGCCGCCTGAGCCGCGCCACGACGGTACGCTACGCCCACGCCGATGTGGACGATCTGCGACGCAAGATCGCCGAAACCGAGACCAGCGGCCGGCAACTGATCGTGACCGACGGCGTCTTCAGCATGGACGGTGACCTGGCTCCTCTGGACGCCATTTGCGACGTGGCCGAAGAGAACGGCATCCTGCTCATGGTGGATGATGCGCACGGCGAGGGCGTGCTCGGGGAAGGCGGTCGGGGCATCGTTGACCACTTTGGCCTCCATGGACGTGTGCAGATCGAAGTCGGCACGCTGAGCAAGGCCTTTGGCGTAGTGGGCGGGTTGGTCGCCGGCGACCGGACCATTGTCGAGTGGCTGCGTCAGCGCGGCCGACCCTTCCTCTTCTCCAGCGCCATGACCGCACCCGACGTAGCTGCCTGCATCGCTGCAGTGGAGATCCTGGAAGATTCGACCGAATTGGTCGACCGGCTCTGGTCCAATGCGCAGATCTTTCGCAAGCGCCCTGGACGCGATGGGCTTTGACACGGGCGCGAGCGAGACGCCTATCGTGCCGGTGATGTTGGGCGACGCAGCACTGGCGCAGGCCTTCAGCCGCCGCCTCTTTGACGAGGGCGTCTTCGCCATGGCGATCGCCTATCCCACCGTGCCGATGGGCAGGGCGCGCATCCGCGTCATGAACTCTGCCGCGCATAGCCAGCAGGATCTTGAGCAAGCGCTGGGCGTCTTCGAGGCCGTCGGCCTCGAAATGGGCGTCATCGGCGGCGGGGAATAGACCATGCGCAAGCAAGTTATCTTCATTACCGGGGCCAGCGGTGAGATCGGCTATGAGTTGATTCGCCGTCTGAGTGCCGATGGCAACAACCGTCTGCTGACCTTTGATCTTCACGCGCTGCCACCAGACGTCAAGCCTCTGGTGGCGCATCATATCCAGGGGGATCTGTTAAACAAGACGGAGCTGACGCGGATCGTCTCCGAATATGAGATTGACACCATCTTTCACCTGGCAGCCCTTCTGTCGACCCGCGCCGAGATCACGCCGGAACTCGCCCATCGAGTCAATGTGGAGGGCACGCTGACGCTGCTGCAGCTGGCTTCCGAGCAATCGCAGTGGCGCGGACAGTCGATTCAATTTATCTTTCCCAGCTCCATTGCAGTCTACGGCATGCCCGATTTGGAGAGCAAGCGCATCTATCAGCGGGTGCGTGAATTTGAGTGGAATCTACCGCGCACAATGTACGGCTGCAACAAGCTCTATTGCGAAATGCTGGGCAAGTACTTCAGCCGCAACTATCGCCAACTGGCCGCGTCACAGCCAACCTCCATCGACTTTCGCTGCCTCCGTTTTCCCGGGCTGATCAGCGCCATGACCATGCCCTCCGGCGGAACGAGCGACTATGGCCCCGAAATGCTGCATGCTGCCGCGCAAGGCGAGCCCATAGCCTGCTTCGTGCGCGAGGAACACGCGCATCCCCTTCATGGCCATGCCCGACGCGGTCCGCGCCCTGCTCGACGTAAGCGCTGCGCCACGTGAGAGCCTGAGCCGCTTGGCCTACAACGTGGCCAGTTTCAGCCTCTCGGCTGCCCAGTTCGCCGATCGAGTACGTGGGGCGTTTCCTGGCGCACAGATCACGTTCGAGCCCGACCTGAAGCGCCAGGCCATTGTCGATTCGTGGCCGGCCGACACTGACGACTCTGCCGCACGAATGGATTGGAACTGGCAGCCGGAGTACGATCTAGCCCGGGCGTTTGAGGAGTATTTGGTGCCGAATATTCGTGAACGATACGGTTAGCGTCTGGGAATCTGTTCATGCCTCGACTCCTCTCCCTTGGCGTGCTTGCCGCGCTCTTTTTTAGCAGTACCTTTGTCTTGAACCGGACGATGAGCCTGGAGGGCGGGCATTGGGTCTGGAGCGCAAGCCTGCGCTATGCTTTCACTATTTTCCTCATCGCCCTTGTCTTGCTGGTGAGCGGCCAGTATCGGCTTCTCATTGCTGGACTCGGCCTGGGGCGGCGCTACTGGCGCTTCTGGCTGCTAGCCGGCACGATCGGATTTGGCGTCTTCTACGCCGGCATCACCTTTAGCGCGCAGTACGCAGCAGGCTGGGTCGTGGCCACGACCTGGCAAATGACGATCCTGATGACGCCGCTGGTGCTGTGGGCGTTTGGCCGCCGGGTGCCGGCGCGCGGTATCTTTTTCGCGCTGCTCATCTTTGGCGGCATCGTACTGGTCAACCTCGAAACCGCGGCTGCCACATCTTCGCGGGAGTTGTTGCTCGGTGCGGTACCCGTGTTGGTCGCCGCCGTCGCCTACCCGCTTGGCAATCAGATGGTTTGGGAGGCCAAGCGTGGGGAACGCCGCTTCATTCCCCATATCGAGGAGCCAATTCTGGACAATACGCTCATACGCGTCTTGTTGCTGGCCTTGGGCACCGTGCCGTGGTGGCTGTTCTGGATTCTATTGCTGCGTCCGGGCGCGCCCGCGTCCGGTCAACTCGTTAACACAGCCCTGGTCGCACTTTTCTCCGGCCTAATCGCAACCGGCCTCTTTCTATATCCGCGCCACTTGGCTCACAACGCCTATGAGATCGCTGCGGTTGACGCGACACAATCGACGGAGGTCATCTTCTCGCTGGTGGGTGAGGTGCTCCTCCTGGGCGGACTGCTTCCCGGCCCCATCGGGTGGATCGGTATAGCCATGACCGTTGCCGGCCTGATCTGCTATCTCCTGGCACAATCCGGCTTTCGTTTCAAAAAGTTAGCTGGGTGATGAAGCGTGAACCGGCAGGACAAGACGCGCTGCAGCCTTGAGACGTCAGCCGACCAGCCGGCATCATCCGCATCGCCGTCAACGGGCGCGCTTCTCGTATTGACCGCGGCGGTTCTGTGGGGGACGACCGGCACGGCCCAAGCCCTGGCGCCCGCCGGCGCAACGCCTCTGGCGGTGGGAACCATGCGTCTGGTCATTGGCGGCACGGCATTGCTGGCGGTTGCGCTGGCACGGGGTTCATTTCGCCACAGCCGCGGCTGGCCGATCGGGCCGACGTTGCTGGCGATCGGCACGATCGCCGCCTATCAGCTCTGCTTTTTTGCCGCTGTCGCGCGCACGGGCGTTGCGGTAGGGACCGTGGTGGCCATCAGCAGCGCCCCCGTGGCGGCTGGATTGCTCGGCATTGTCTTTTTACGCGAGCGCCCTGGGACGTCGTGGCTCATTGCTACTGCGCTGGCCGTTGCCGGCTGCACCCTTCTGACGCTGTCCGATGCAGGCGAAGCTGCGCTGCAAGTGGATGCCTTGGGCATCCTGCTTGCTGTGGGCACCGGCGCCTGCTATGCCATCTACACCATCGCGCTCAAGCGCTTGCTCGCCGTGCAGCCGCCCGAGGCGGTGACGGCTGTGGCCTTCTTTGGCGGTGCGCTCCTCCTGGCGCCCCTGCTCTTCTTCGTCGACCTCACCTGGCTGGCTGCACCGCGTGGTCTGCTGGTCGCGCTCCACCTCGGGCTGATCGCCACAGCACTGGCCTACCTGTTTTTCATCCGCGGTCTCGCCAGCGTGCCGGCGGCTTCGGCCGTGACGCTCGCCCTGGCCGAGCCGCTGACCGCCACGCTGTTGGGCGTGGCTGTATTGGGTGAGCGCATGAACGGGCCGGCGCTGGCGGGCATGGCCTTGCTGATCGCCGGCCTTGCCGTGCTGGCTTGGCCGCAGTCACACGGAGAGCGTGCAAGACGGGGCGCAATGAACAGCGCCAAGGACGTTTGATCGAGAAAACAACGATGGAAGTTCAATGCCTTCACCGTCTGTCAATCGTATTGCTTTGCGCGTCTTCGATCGGACAGTGCGTTTGATGTGACTGATTTTCCTCGATGGCCTTTCAGGATTGTGCGCGGTAGAATGGCTTGTCCCTCTGTTTAGGCCCGTGACCTTGGAGACGCACGATGTTCAACACCTGTTATCAATGCGGCCTCTACCGGCCTGACAAAACAATTGTCGACGCCGGACCGCTCGCCCTCTGTCCCGAATGCGGCTTTGCCCATCCATTTGTGCAGCAGCCGCTCTTTCTGGTCGGCGGCGCCAGCGGTGCGGGCAAGTCTGCCATGTGCCGCCGTCTTACAGGCATGCTCGACGAGGTGGTCATTCTGGATGCAGACATTCTGTGGCGTCCCGAGTTTGACACCCCGGAGGACAATTATCGCGATCTGTTTGAGACCTGGCTGCGTCTTGCCAAAAACATCGGCCAGTCAGGTCGGCCCGTGTTGCTCTTTGGTGGCGGTTTCGCCGTGCCGGAGAACGTTGAGCCATGCATTGAGCGGCGCTATTTTGATGAGATTCACTATCTTGCGCTCGTCTGTGACGACGATGAATTGGCGGCTCGATTGCGTCAGCGTCCGGCCGAACGCGGGAGCAGCGGCGAGGCGTTTATCGCCGATCATCAGGCCTTCAACCATTGGCTCAAGGCCTATGCGGACGACCCGCCTCTGACGCGGATAAATACAAGCGAGCTTGACGAGGAACGGGCAGGGCAGGAAATTGCAGCGTGGATTCGCCACACGCTGGTCGATGCTTGAAGGTGCTGGCGCGGAGATTGCGGGAGAACGAGGTCTGCATCTCCGTGAACGACAGAGGCGGTTTCATGGGATAGAATTGCAGCCCGCAACCGCTGAATTTTGGGATGGAGGCAGAACAGAATGACTCTATACTTTGGTGATGAAACGATTCCGCCTGAAGAGATCGTACTCGAAAGCGATTGCTTCCTCTTCCTCATGCGCGAACAGCCGATTCTGAATGGCTCGGGCATCATCATTCCCAAACGGTTCATAACCACGCCGTTCGACCTGAGCCCTGAAGAGTGGATCGACCTGCGCACGATTATTTTGCAAGCGAAAGAGCATATTGAGACACGCCATGTCCCCGATGGGTACAACCTTGGCTGGAATGTGGGTGCGGTCGCTGGGCAGGAAATTGATCACCTGCACCTCCACATTATTCCCCGCTACGCCGATGAACCGCTGGCAGGCCAGGGCATTCGCTATGCCATCAAACAGCCCGAAAACCGCCGTCCGGACGCCAATTAAAAATACCGCCGTCCCAGTCGTCGTAGAAACGTTACAGTGCAAGGTCTCTACGACGACTGGGACGGCGGCGTCTACAAATTAGCCAATCGTTGCTTTGATATCGTCGAGCGTCGCCTGCTCGTCCTTGCTGATGAGTTTCTTGCCCATCCCCAGGAAGCCACCCTCTTTGGCTGCGGCGGCGACTGATTCGCCCACATCGATGAGCAGCTCTCGATAGCTCGCTGCCGCCTCGGGCGCCTTGGCGTCGACTATATCCACGGCTGTCTTCACCGAGCTCAACATGGTCGCACGTGGATTCGCTTCAACGAAGGATTGCAGATCGCCAAGGTCGAGCCCGTCTGGGTAGGCCACATTGATCAGCGAGTAGGACAGGGTCCCCTTTTTGGCCTGATCGACCACATAGCCGGCCGCCTCGGCTTCAGCTGCCCAGTCCTTGCCCCACGAGGTGGAAGCCGTCATGACCAGGGCGGCCACAGCGATCGGCGCCAGCCGCACCTTGGCCCACTCATCCTCTGCGAAGAGGGCAGTCACCGCCTGAACGCGGTTATCGTTGGCCCACGATGTCACGTCTAGCTCCTCGTTGGCGTTGGTAATCCATGTCGCCACCTCATCGGACCGCGGCACGTGGGCAATGCCATACGTCTTGGCCGCCTTGTTGATCTGTTCTTCAAGCCCGGCAGGCGTACTGTTGGCCACATCGACCAGGGAACGGATGCCGGCGTGCTCCAGCAACTCGACATACGCAGGACCAATACCGCGCACGCGCATGATGTCGGCCCGTTCGGCTATCTCGCCGACCAAGCGCGCATCCAGTCCCGTCGCGCCGGCCAATTTTTCCAAACCGGCAGGCGCCGTTACGGCCATGAGCAATTCGTCCGTGTCGCTGATGCCAACCTTTTTGAGCGCCTGCGCAACAGGAGCCGTTACGATTGATAAGTCCGTTAGTTTGTAAGCCATGTTCGTGTCCTTTGAGTGGGAATCGATGATACAATAAGTACGCGATTGTTGGTTATCGAAAAAGCCTCTCCGTCAGGCGTGACCACGCAGAGACGATCGATGGCGCCGGGAGCAGATCGGGGTCATCATATTCTGACTAATTCACGCACGTAAGTTGTTAACCTTCCGGTTCTTTCCGATCAAGGACTCATCCATGCCTTTGCGGAGAAAGTTGATATGAAGCCAATACGTCTTGCCCTCGCTCAGACCCATTGGCCCGGTAGTCGGGAACAGGCGATCGATGTCTACCGCCTGCTGGTCGCGGACGCCGCTCGCGCAGGCGCCAATCTGGTCAGCCTGCCGGAATTTACGCTTTCGCCCTACTTTCCCGGTACGCGTGACAGAGCGGGCTTCGCCTGGGCCGAGCCCTTGTATGGTGGACCGTCAGACGAGGTCTTCAGCGCGCTGGCACGGCAATATGAGATCATGATTGTCGCCAGCATCTTCGAAGTGGATGCTGCCGGCCTCTATTGGGACACGGCAACGGTCCATGATGCGGCGGGGCAACTCGCGCATTATACGCGCAAGGTCCACATCCCTTCCGGCGACGCCTATCACGAGACCGATTTCTTTGGCGGTGCAGACGCCTATCCGGTCCATGATTTGCGTTCCGTCAAACTTGCCGTACCGACCTGTTATGACCAGTGGTTCCCCGAAGTGGCGCGGATCTACGCGCTGTCCGGCGCGGAGCTCATTGCCTATCCCACTGCCATTGGCTCTGAACCCAATGCCCCGGACTTCGATTCCAAAGCGGCGTGGCAAACGGTCATGCGCGGCCACGCTGTCGCCAATGGCCTCTTCATGGCCGCTGCCAATCGGACAGGCAGCGAAGGGCGCGTAACTTTTTATGGCTCCAGCTTCATCTGTGACCCAGGCGGCGCCATCCTGGCCGAAGCCTCGCGCACGGAGACCGATCTCATCGTTGTCGATCTCGATCCGCAGACGCAGACGCTCTGGCGCGATCTTTTCCCGCTCCTCCACCAGCGCCGCCCCGCCACGTATGGCCGCTTGGTTGACCCCGCTGATCCCTCTATCGAACAACCCGACTGGCTCGGCAAGTGACAATTAACAATCGTCAATTGCCAATTGCTAGTTGTCCTCGTCGTCGCCCAGCACTTTGCGTTTGAGGTCGCTGGCCGTGGCGGAGACAGAGTAGTTGACCACCAGGTACAGGCCTTTCCAGGTCTCAGGATTGAGAAATTCTTTGGGCGGCGTGCCTTCGACGTTTGCCCAGAGATCGCCGGCTAAGCTGACGCCGGGTAGGTCCGTAAGGCGTTCAGCGACGTAGGCGCGGGAATCAGCCGTATCGGCCTCGGCCGTGTAGTGCAGAATATACCAGAGCCCTTTCCACGTTTCCGGGTTGATCAAATCGCGTGGTGAGGTTCCCTCAAGACCCGCCTTTAGATCGCCCAATAACTCACCGCCTACGTCCGGGGTAAAGCGTTCAATATTCTTGCGGACCAGGGCCGAAAGCTCCTCGGTGGAATAGGTTGGCGGTTTATAGTTGGGCGTGCGTTTTTGCAGCTCCTCTGCCAGCATGTTGAGTTCTTCCAACAGCATTTCCAGCTTGGCGCGCGGGGCAGGATCGGCGGCCGGTACGCTTGCTGTCGCCACTGCAGTCGCAACCGCGACTTCGCTCTCCTGATCTTGATGCAGGTGGCAGTAGTGAGATCCTGGCTGGACGGTGTTCTTGCAGCGCGTGCCGGCATGGGTCATACCCTGGCACTGCTCGGTGATTTCTGTCATACTTGTCTCCTGAATGATCGCTCATTATCTACAATTCAGTGGGGATCTCTAGCTCTAGCGCTGGAGTAGGCGACGCCGGTCGCCATTCGCAAGGATATGCGTGGGCGATCGTCTCAAAACCGTGGCGAGTCAAAATCGGCTCGCTCATCGGCCCGGCATCGACGGTCAAGAAGCGGAATCCGCGTGCGGACGCTTCTTGGGCGCGGGCAGATAGCAGTGCCGTGTATAGTCCCTGCCCCCGAAATTTTGGTAGTGTGGAGCCACCCCAAATGCTGGCAAAATGGGTGCCGGCGTGGAAGTAAGACCAGGCCGCGGCTGCGGGAATGCCGTCTGCATAAGCCAGATAGACTGAAATCTCCTCGGGTGCGATGAGCATATTTGTACGAAGGCGCTCACCCAGGATTGCGAAGGAGCGCGCCCAAATCGCCTCCTCAATCGCCACCAACAGCGTGAGATCCTGCGGATCCTCGATGCGCCGGACATCCCCGTTCGGCGCCGCGTTGAGGATGGCTGGATTGGCGGCGAGATCGAGGACCATGACCGCCTCTTCCTCATCGGTCACAACGCCATAGTGCGCCAGTCGGTCCCGTAGATCGGCCGGCTGATCATGGCTGAATGCCTTCCACTCGAAGGGGATGTTGCGCCCGCGGAAGTAGTCCAACTGCGTGCTGATGGCTTGATCGGCATTCTCTTCGTTCAGGTTGGAATAGAGCACAAAGCCCCGCGTGCCGTCATGGGTCACATGGCGCACCAGATGGGGAAGTTCGGTCCGCTCGGCATCAGACCAGACGATATCCAGACGCTGCTCTCTGTCATAGAGCGCGCGCAGGTCAGTCAGATTCATGCGTCCGCTCCATACTGGGTTTCCATGCCGCGCAGAAACTCTAGCCCCTGGCGCACGAACGCAGCGCCATCGGGGCAGGGATCATGAAACATGCCCCGTTCGAAGGCAAAATTACCCAAGGACGAATTGTATGTCTCCATGCCCATGTAGCCATCGAAGCCGATCTCAGCCAGTGCGGCAAAGAGATCGTCCCAGGGGACCAGGCCGCCACCCGGCACGCCGCGGTCGTTCTCGCATGCGTGGACGCCCCACAGCCGCGGGCCAAAGGTGCGCACCGCGGCGCCATAGTCACGAATTTCGGTGACAAGATGGTACGTGTCAAAGAGCGCATAGAGATTGGCGTGGTCGGCCAGCTCGATGAGGTCCATGAGCTGGACCGGCGTGTTGACGAGATGGCTGCGGAAGTGGCTCATGGGCTCGAGCACGATGGCGACATCGCGGGCCGCGCCATATTCGGCCAGCGCGTGCAGGCCCTCTGCCGTGCGCAGCGCCTCATCGGCCGGCGGGCGGCGGCGCTGGACGGTGCCGGGGTGGCCGTAGAGTGCACCAGCGTAGGCCACGGAGCCCATCTCGGCGGCAAGATCTACCTGTTGCTGGTGCCAGGCCAGGCCTGCCGCGCGATCGTCCGCTTCATCGGCCGAGATGTCGCAGTGCATGGGCCAGGCGCCACCTGGCCCGATCAACGTCGTGACGCCGGCTTGCGCGGCCCGGTCCCGGGTGAGGGTCGGCGAAAAGTGAACGTCGTCGCCCACGGAGAGTTCAAAGATGTCGAGCCCGAGTTCTGCGGCCTGATCAAGCAGGTAGACCTGGTCATCGGCCCAGCGGTCGGTAAAGAGGTAACAGTGTGCGCCGTATTGCATCGTCCGTCGATTCTTTCAAGGTTGGTTGCGCGTTGGATAGAGAATAGGCCGATTGTAACGCGGGGAGATGGCAGGCGCAAGCAGCGCCAGACCCTGCGGGGGAAGTTCACTTGAAACGATTGCGGATCGCGGAAGAAGCCGGATGCAGCGGATCTTGTCGGATCAAACGGAGGAAATCCGCAGGTATTCGCTCTATCCGGCCCCTTCAGCTGCCTATCCTAGGTCGGTACGCTGACCCCGCCCGGTTCTTCGCCCGTCCACGCGCGCCAGACCAGCGTCCACATAGTCGAGAAGTAGGCGGCCGTGGCGCCGCCGATCAGCAAGAAGATCGGCCAGAGCAGGCAGCAGAAGGCGCTGAGTATGCTGGGCACAAAGAGCAACATGCTCAGCAGGATGGAGAGGGCGAGTTGGATCAGGAAGAAGATAATGGCGGGACCCAGGTTGCTTGTAGCAACGCGCCAGCCGCGGCCATAGGAATCGAATACGCCGAGTCCTTCGAGCATGCAGGCGCGCACCGCGAAGGTGCGCAGAAGTGAGAGGCCAAGCGTAAGCGGTACCAGGATGCACATCAGGGCAATGCTCAGGAAGATGCCCGCGCCGATGATGGCGTCGCTCCAGCTACCTGTGTCCAGCAGCGTGCTAAAGCCAATTGTCGTGCCTACGGAGACAAGGATGAGGAGCGCACCGATCAGCACGGGAATCGCCGGAATGAAGTTGATGCCCAGCAGCGACCACAGCCGGCTCCACCCCATGCCCCACGCCTGACCAAACGAAGACTCGCCGCCTTCTTCGATCGTATTGACGCCTGCGGCCAGCCCGCCCTGCGCCACTGACGAAAGCACGAAAATCACGAGGCCGATGGCGATGCCCAGAAGAATCAGCAGGCCGATGATTACTGCTGGAAGTACCCACGCATCGGGGGACGGCAACTGACCAGGGGCAAAGCCTGGCCAAGCGTCGGGCAGCGGCATGCCCTCCCCAGTTTGCGACGGGTCGTCATTGCCAAAGGTATAGGCGGAGCCGCTGTTGCTGCCTCCCCCGCTGCCCAGGGCAATGAGTACGCCCAGACCAATTAGATATTTGTGTTCAAGCAGAATGTCCAACGCACGCCGCAGGATTGCTTGATAGGCCATCGGGATTCCTTTCTCAACGAATCGCGGGGGCGGACTGAAACCGTGCTACACAGAGAGGCACTGAGACGACGGAATAGAGTAAAAAGGTTGCAGCCCGTCTCAGCCGCTCTCCGGCGCTCAGCTCAGCCTCTACCATATCAGACTCTACCATAGTCATGTTGTTGCGCCGTTTGGACGGTGACAACATAGGTGGCCCGGAACACCAGCGCCAAGCCTCAGTAGCTCTACATGCTCCGCGCGCGTCTCACGCCGGCGGCGAGAGAGTGCGATCGTGCCATTCGTGGCGCAGCTGGGCAAAGATGACTTCGTCGTGCCAGGCATCGTTGAGCCAGTATTGTTCGACGAGCACGCCTTCCTGGCGAAAGCCCAGTCGCTGCAGCAGATTGATCGATGCGGCGTTGTCGCTTAACACGCGCGCAAAGACCCGATGCAGGTCATAGCGGCTGAAGGCATAGGTCAGCAGGGCGCTGACCATTTCGAAGCCATAGCCCTGGCCTTGGTACGGCGGCGAAAGGGTGTAGCCAATCTCCGCTGCGTGGGGGTTGTCAGCCACGACGCCGAGCGCCATGTCGCCGATTAGCCTACGGTCCTTCTGGTGCTCAACCGCAAACTGGAACCATTCGCCCGGCTTGCCCGGCTCGCTCAGCCGCTGGCCGTTCACGAACGCGCGCACTTCCTCCTGGCTCACGTCGGCCCACTCCTGAAAGCGGATCACATTCGGATCGCTGCGATAGGCCAGGAATGGCTCAGCATCTGCGGCAGTGAAGCGTCTGATCCAGAGCCGTTCAGTTGCAATGACTGAAAAATCGTCTGACATTTTCTCTGCGTTTCATAGCCTACAGCGTGTCCCGCCGCGGCACAATTGCCGTGGCCCCAGTGCGCACGCGTTATGACGTCACCGCGGCCTGCATCGCTTTACTCATGCCGGGCAGCGCACGCAGGCGGATAATGTCCTGGATTTGCATGAGGTGGGCGGCGTCGTGAAAGGGCCACTCGTAGACCAGATCGGCGACGCGTAGCTCTCCCAAGCGCGGATAGGGCCCGGCCCGTTCCAGAGCCTCCGGCGTGAGGTTGGCGACGAGGGGAACGGCCAACGCACGTTCGGTCTGCAACTCGGCAATCAGCTCGGACAATGGCCGCTCATGATCGCGACGCGCCGTCGCTACGGCATTGACATCCATGCCGCCCAAAGTCGGGGCCGGTTCGGCGAGAAGCAATTCGATGCGCCCGCGGAAGGCAACGCGATCCGTTTCGATCAGATGACCGATGATCTCCTTAATGCACCAATCGTCCGGCGTCGGACGCCAGGCGAGCAGATCGTCCTCAAGCACCGATAGCTGCGCCTTCAGGACGTCCGGCATTGCATCCAGCAGGTCGGCAATTTCTTGCATGGTCAACAGTCGCATCGGTTATTCTCCTGGCGCACTTGTTTTGGTAAGCTCAATCGCGATCACTTCGCCCCGGGCCCGCACTTCATCTTGGGACCACACCTCGACTTGAACGACACTCTTGCGCCGTTTCACGTCCACCACCCATGCGCGCAGCTCTACGACAGCATCGATAGGCGTGGGCTTGAGATAGTCCACATGGAGCGAGCCGGTCACGCAGATGATGTCGATTGGCGCGTCGGGCGGAAGCCCGGCCCGGCGCTGACGGTCCGCCACGGCTGCGCCTACGCCATGGCAGTCAACCAAGGATGCGATCAGCCCGCCATAGACCACGCCAGCTACGGCCAGATCATGGGGTCGGGGCGTAAAGCGACAGACCATCACGTCGCCTTCCGCATAGCTCTTGATCTGCAAGCCCTGCTCGTTCAGCCGCCCGCAGCCATAACAGTGACTGAAGTGTTCGGCATAGCGATCCTGAACCGCCTCACTCATGGCATCCTCCATCACTCATGATCCAAATCTTACCGCAATACCGGCATGAAACACGGAAGCTACGGATCAGGCAACTCCTCCCCAATTGCCCGCCACCACTCCCCAATCCGCACTCCCCAATCCGCACTCCCCACTCCGCACTCCGCAATCGTCACAACATCATTTCAATCACATGCGGTCCCGGCTCGGCGAGGGCATTATCAAGCGCACGTGCGAGCGCCTCCGATGTGTCAACGCTTATCCCGGGAACGCCCATGCCGCCGGCGAGTTGGACCCAGTCCAAGCTCGGTTGTTCCAGGCTCGTCAGTGCTTGAGCCTGCTCGCCCGGCGCTACGCCGGCGCGGTGCATCTCGACCTGGAGGATGTTATAGCGCCGGTTGGACGCAATCAGCGTCGTCACGTTGAGCCCCTCGCGTGCCTGGGTCCACAGCCCCTGCAGCGTATACATCGCGCTGCCGTCGGCCTGCAAACCGATGACCGGTCGCTCGGGGCAGGCGATGGCTGCGCCCACCGCCTGGGGAATGCCCCAACCAATCGCGCCGCCGGTGATGCTGAGCATGGTGTGGGACGCCGCGTAGTTGGCCAGCTCGCCGTAGGCCCGCCCGCTGGTGACGCCTTCATTGATGATGATGGCGTTTTCCGGCTGGTGGAGCGCCAGCACTTGGGCCATGTTCTGAACGGTGAGGGGGGCCGGTGCCGCAGGCAGCAGCGCACGGCGTGGCCGGGGCGGCGGCGCAGTGGCCGGCGCGTCGAGGGCATCGGCCAGGGCCGCGAGCACCGCGACGGCATCTTGACCTGCACCGCCAATGCTGGCTCTGGCTTGCTCGGTGCGCAAGAAACGGCCGGGTACATCGGGATAGCCGAAGAAGGCAACGGGCTCACGCGCGTCGACCAGGACCACGGCCGCGTACCGCTCCAACAGGCTGAGCGCCTGTTCCGGAAAATAGGGGATGCGATTGGCAACGGGCAGCTCTGGCCCACGGTCGACGCGGGGCGCAAACGTTTCTGCCAGCAGATCGCAGCCGGTCGCCGCGCGCACGCGCGCGGCTTGACGCAAGCCCGCGGCGTGGAGCGCACGGTTGCCCAAAATCAGCGCAAAGGGCTTATTGCTTTTACGCAGCAGCCCGGCCGCAGCCAGGATCGGTTCGGGCGAAAGTGGCGCGTAGGCAAAGGGCGTGGCTTGCGCGCTTGGTGCTGCCGGATCAACATCGACCATTTGCAGGTCGTGGGGAAAGAGCAGCGTAGCGATCTGTCCGCCTTGGGCGGCGGCGATGGCGGCGGCGACGTCGTTTCCCGCGCTGTCCGCACTTGCCACGCTGCGCTGCCAGCCCGAGACCGTGCCGTCGAGCTGCTCGACCGCCATATTGAGCGGCGGGTCATCGGCGCGATGCCACGACGCGTGATCGCCAACGATGTTGACGATCGGTGACTGTGCACGCCGCGCATTGTGGAGATTGGCCACGCCGTTGGCCAGACCAGGCCCAAGGTGCAACAGCGTGAGCGCCGGCCCGCCCGCCATACGCGCATAACCGTCAGCCGCCCCCGTACAAACGCCCTCGAAGAGCCCCAGGACGGCGCGCATGGCCGGAGATTGATCCAGGGCTGCAACCAGCGGCATTTCCGTCGTGCCGGGGTTGGCAAAACAGACGTCGACGCCTTGGTCGACTGCGGTTTGGATAAGGGTTTCTGCGCCGTTCATGGTTCTGGTCTCCACCTGTCAAAAAAGCTTCTGTCTGACTAAAACACCGCCAAGTCGTGGCCGGATACAACCGGGCCGTCGTACAATGCCGTGACCTCTGCGACAAGCTCGGCCTCGCTGACGCCCCAGCGCAGTTGGTGAACGAGCACGAGTAGCCCCGGTCGCACCGTGTTGGCGATGGCGGCCAACTCCGTTGTCGAGGTGTGGACAGCGGCATGATAGCGCCGCCATGCCGGCGGTCGGGTGGCCAGGGCCTTGGCGGAGTAGACTTCGTGCACCAGCACATCGCAACCCGCATACTGCTCCACCTGGCCGGGAAAGGGCGCGGTGTCGCCTGAAATCACGATAGTGCGCTCGTTCGTTGCGCAGCGGTAGCCAAAGGCCGGCCAGCTCCCATGATTGACCGCAAACGCATGCACCTGAATTCGTTCATCTGCAAAGACTGGCCCTGCCGTGATCTCCTCTACGGCCGCACGATAGCCGGACGGACTGGCCGGCTCCAGCCCGGTCAGGCGCTCGTGGATGTCCGCAGCATAGGCGGCGCTGAGCTGCTCAACCATGGACGCGGTTCCTGCCGGACCGAAGATGCGCGGTTCCTGTGTGCGCCCCAGCACCCACGGCGTCAAGAGAAAGTCGGCGCAGCCCAGCGTATGGTCGGTGTGCAGATGGGTCAGAAAGGCCGTTGTCAGGTTGGGCATGGCCAGCCCGGCAATGCCCTGCTGGACGGCCGCCTGTGCCCGCCGCACCACGCCCGGTCCCAAATCAAACAGATAAGGCCGATCGTCCACCATGACCGCAACCGCCGACCCGGTCCGATCGGGCTCTGCGTTAGGCGTGCCGGTTCCAAGGAGAATAAGCATAGCGTGCTCGATGGTCAATAGTTGATTGTCAATGATCAATGCCCGCATACACCGACCATTAATCATTGACAATTGCCCATCGACCATTAACCATTCTTCTCCCCGGCCCAGCGTTGGGCGAGGCCGATGCACATCTCCGTCGACCGGACCATGTCTTGAATGCTGATCCACTCCAGCGGGCCGTGGAGATTTTGCATGCCGGTGAAGAGATTGGGCGTCGGTACGCCCAGTTCGGTGAGGCGCGAGCCGTCGGTGCCGCCGCGAATGGGCGGTGAGAAGGGCTCGATACCCAGGTTGCGACAGACCTCTCGGGCCAGTTCGACCGGCCGCATGTCGTTTTCCAGCCAGTAGCGCATGTTGCGATATTGGGGCTTGATCTCGCACGTGATTTGGGCGCGGGGCTCCGTCGCGGCGATGGTGGCGCAGACCTGCTCCAGCAGCGCGCCGTGGGCCGCCAGTCCGTCCCGCTCAAAATCACGTAGAATGAAGTAGATCTCAGCCTCGGCCGCCGAGCCATGCAGCGCACCGGCATGGATGAATCCCTCGCGGCCCGCGGTTGTTTCAGGCGTACGCGTCACCTGGGGCAGCGTATCGATGATCTTGGCGGCCAGATGGAGCGCATTGACCAGCTTGTCCTTGGCCGTGCCGGGGTGGATGGAGACGCCCTTGACGCGTACGGTGGCGCCGTCAGCCGAAAAGGTCTCATAGACGACCTCGCCCAGCTTGCCGCCGTCGAGGGTATAGGCAAAGTCGGCGGCCAGGTCCTGGGGCAAGTCGGCATGGACGCCGCGGCCGATCTCTTCGTCGGGCGTGAAGCAGATGCGGAGAGTGCCGTGGGGAATCTCAGGATTGGCGAGCAGATGCTCAACCATGGTCATGACGATGGCAACGCCCGCCTTGTCATCCGCACCAAGCAGCGTCGTGCCGCTGGCGGTAACGATATCGTCACCCGTCTTGGCGGCCAGGTAGGGAAAGGCCTCCGGCGAAATGATCTGCTCCGGATCGTCGGGCAGCACGATCGGTTGGCCGTCGTAGTTGCGGTGGAC
Organism: uncultured Chloroflexia bacterium; assembly: GCA_963807905.1. Taxonomy (GTDB): domain Bacteria; phylum Chloroflexota; class Anaerolineae; order Caldilineales; family Caldilineaceae; genus JAGRCP01. The sequence goes on from CAWEEJ010000022.1 coordinate 17,539, forward strand.
GATGGGCTTGACGCCAAAACCGTTGAACGATTCGGTCGTGTCGACGTGGGCCAGGAAAGCGACGGTGGGCGCTTCGCTCCCGCCGCGTGGGGGCAACGTCGCCAGGAGCGCGCCGTAGTCGGTCAGGGCGACATCCTCGACGCCGAGTTCGGTCAATTCCTCCACCAGCACATTGAGCAGGTCGTATTGGATGTCCGTGCTCGGCGACGTCTCGGACGCCATCTCACTCTGGGTATCGATCTGAACGTAGCGCAGCAGGCGCGCTTCCAAGGCTTGGGCAAACGTTTCCGGCATGGGGTTAGGCTCCAATCATGGGTAGTCAGTGAGTCGGTCTGTTAGCATTCGATGACGTTGACGGCAAGGCCGCCGCGGGCAGTCTCTTTGTACTTCGTCTTCATGTCGGCGCCGGTTTCGCGCATGGTTTTAATCACCTTGTCCAGCGAAACGAAGTGGGCGCCGTCGCCACGCAGCGCGATGCGGGCGGCGTTAATCGCCTTGACCGCGCCCATGGCATTGCGCTCGATGCAGGGGATCTGTACCAGACCGCCCACCGGATCGCAGGTCAGACCCAGGTTGTGCTCCATGCCGATTTCGGCGGCGTTTTCGACCTGATCGATCGTGCCGCCTCGCACCTCTGCCAGTCCGGCGGCAGCCATGGAGCAGGCCACGCCCACCTCACCCTGGCAGCCCACGTCGGCTCCGGAGATGGAGGCATTCTCCTTGTAGAGTGCGCCGATCGCTCCGGCGGTGAGCAAGAAGCGGATGACATCCTCCTCGGCGCTGGCCTGCGTCGGCGTGTTGAAGCGGGTCCAGTAGTGAAGCACGGCCGGGATGATGCCGGCCGCGCCGTTGGTCGGCGCGGTCACGACGCGGCCGCCGGCAGCGTTCTCTTCGTTGACGGCCAGCGCATAAAGGTTGACCCAATCCATGATGTTGAGCGGGTCACGCAGCGCGGCTTCCGGGTTCGTGCTGAGCTTTTGGTAGAGGTCCGGCGCCCGCCGTCGCACCTGCAGCCCGCCGGGCAGGACGCCCCCCGTGCGACAGCCGCGCGCCACACATGCCTCCATCACGTGCCAGATTGCGAGCAAATCGGCGCGGATTTCCGCCTCGCTACGCCACGCCTTTTCGTTTTCGAGCATCAACTGGCTAATGGTCAGCCCGTTATCGCGACAGCGCTGCAGCAATTCCGCCCCGCTGCTGAAGGGATAGGCTACACGAGTCGTGTCGACCTGGATGCGATCGGCGCCCATCGCCTGCTCGTCGACCACGAAGCCGCCGCCTACCGAGTAGTAGGTACGCAGACGGAGTTCATGTTTTGCTGCGTCAAAGGCGCGAAACTCCATGCCATTGGGGTGATAGGGCAAGGCCTTGCGTCGGAAGAGCAGATCGCGCTTCTGAACAAACTTTATGGGCTTCAAGCCGAGCAAACTCAATTCGCCCATTTGCTCAATGTGCTCGAGACGAACAGGAATCGTATCCGGATCGATTGTGTCTGGCTCGTCGCCCTCCAGGCCCAAGAGCACGGCTTTGTCGCTGCCATGGCCGCGTCCGGTCGCGCCCAGAGAACCGTAGAGGTCACACCGGATACGCACCGTTGCCGGCAGGAGACCATCGCGCTGGAGGCCGAGCGCAAACTGGCGCGCGGCGCGCATGGGGCCTACCGTGTGCGAACTGGAGGGGCCAATGCCGATTTTGAACAGATCGAAGACGCTGATGGCCATCAAAAGAAGTCCGATCCTGTAATCCAGGCCGGACGACGCGGGAAGAGCGCATCAAGGACAGGCAGCAGCTCGCGTGGTAACTGCACGCCTGGTTGGGCACCAGCCCAAGCAAGCGTGCGATAGCCAAAGCAGAGTTGGGTGAAGATGCCGAGCGGCAGCACGACCCGAGGCAAGGTGGTCGCGTCGCTGGCGTGCGCCAACGATAGGCCACCGCTGCAAATGGCAAGAATGTGCCGGTGTTCACCGATGCAGAACTCGATCCGGCCATGCCATGCGATGTTGCGCGCCAGCCAGTAGGCCTGCCACGTCGGCAGTATGGCGTCGAGCAGCACATCGAGCGCGCCCACGCGTGCCATCCAGCCGCCCTGAGGCTGAACCGGCGTGCGAATCACCACCTCGTAGCGGTCGGCCAGCCAGTCGGCGAGTTCACTGTGGGGCGGAACAAGCCAGTGGAGCGCGTCGGCCTCGGGGTCGTGGCTGCGCGCTGCCGCAGCGTGATGATGCAGGAGCGCAATGGCTGTTTCCGGGTCGTCGGCCGTTACCTCGCTGCTTGAACCATGCTGAAGCGTATGGTGCTTCAGGTGCCCGCCGCGAACGACCGTCTGCTGCGTAGGCGATGAAGACTTTGCTATAGGGATTTCCTTCTCGAAGATGATGGCGTTGCAGCGCTGATGTACGCAGAAATGATCCCGTGTACGCGCCAAAATGATGGAAGTACCGTGCCTGCAAGTCGGCTGCATCGGCCACCGTCGCCTGGCGAATGGGAATGTCAGCGGTCGGACCGTTGAGGATCTCGTCGATCTGAAAGGTGAACTGGGTCCAATTATGGACGCTGACAAAGCCAAAACGGTCGTACAAGCCGTTGACGCCATCAAGCAACAAGAGCCCATCACGGCGCTTGGCGGCGTAGCCGATGATGTCGGTGATCAAGCGGCCGGCCAACCCGCGACCGCGAAATTCTGGATCCGTAAAGACGGCGCCGACACAGGCGACGGGCACATAGGAGTAACCGATGCGAATCTGACGTGCATAGACCAAGCAGGCGCTGGCGATGGTATCGTCGATAAAAATGCCACGGCGGCCATGAACTGGTAAATCCGGGGCGCGACGCATGCGCGCGTCATAGGCTTCAAAGGCGCGGGAGAGATCATCTTTACCAATGAAGATGGTCAGGATCATCCTGTGCAACGTGCGGAGTTCGTTATCGTTTTCAATCGTGCGCAGGGTTAGGTCAGCGTGCATAAACGGCGGCTCAGGTGGGATCGAAGAAGCGGCGAGTTTGGATAAAGCAGATATTCGCAAGCATACCTGTTTGGAAACACTTTCGCAACTGTGATACCCTACGCATGTTTCACTTCCCGGATGGCTAATTGAACGATGAAACCCCGAGGTACCTGCTCTCATGCAGCATCAAGAAGGAACATTCACTGGCAGTGGCGAACTGGAGCTTTACTACCAGTGCTGGCTACCCTTTGAACCACCCCGGGCTGTGCTGGCGATCGTCCACGGCATCGGCGAGCACGGCGGGCGCTATAACCATGTGGTCGACCGCATGGTGCCATGCGACATTGCCGTTTGCGCCATGGATCTGCGCGGGCACGGTCAGTCGCCGGGCAAGCGCGGCGCACTCGAACGCTGGGACCAATATGTAGAAGACGTGGGCGCTTTCCTTGATGCCGTGCGTGAGAACTACCCGGATCAGCCACTCTTTCTGATGGGGCACAGCATGGGCGGGCTGATCTGCGCACTCTATTTGGAAGAGAATCAGGACGGTTTGGCCGGGGCCGTACTCTCGGCGCCGCTCTTGGCGCAGGCGAACGTGCCGGGTCTGCTCAAGCGCGCGGTGCGAATTGTAGCCAGAGTGGCGCCGGGTGTTGGCTTCGGCGCAACGGTCGATCCCAGCATCATCTCGCGTGACCCTGCGGAGGTGCAGCGCTTTGTGGCTGACCCGCTGATCCACAGGCAAGCCACGGCCCGGCTGGGTAGTGAACTCCTGCGCGTTTTGCCCCTGGCGCACAAGCGGGCCGGCAACGTCACACTGCCGCTACTCATCTATCACGGCGATGACGATCAACTCGTCCCGGTGAGCGGCAGCCAGCGCTTCTCCAGCGCAGTCGCATCGCCCGACCGGGTTTTCCGGATCTACCCCGGTGGCTACCACGAGCTCCACAACGATCTCAACCGGAATCAGGTGCTGGACATGCTCCATGCCTGGCTAGAGCGGCATATCGATTAACCTGCCGTCACGTTGGACGGTCAGGCAGCCGATTGTTGGCGCCGGCTCTCCAGGTCGGCCAAGCGCTGATCCAGCGCCGCATCGAGCGCGTCTAAGTCACGGTGCAGGCGCGCTAGCGACTGCTGTGATGGCACGTCGCGCTGCTCAAGCAGGTTGGCTATCGTCTGCTCGACTTCGGCTACATGGTCCAGCAGATCTGCCCTTGACACTTTCGATTCGTCGGCTCCCTCGCTTGCGTTCACGGCTACCTGATCTGTTGCGCTCGCCGCTTGCAGAGTCCGCAGCGTCTCCATCGAATCACCGAACGCGACCATCAACTGCTCGTAAATGACCTGCATGGCGCTACGAAAAGCAACCATCGTATCGGGCCTTGGTTTTGAACTCTTCGGGTCGCTCATAGTACCTCAGACAATCAATTGAAAATCACCAGTTGACGATTGTTGATTGATCACGGCATCTCGGGCGTGATGGCGTTTTCGTGGGCGATGCGGCTGTACAATGCTGCGCTTGGTCGCGGGCGTCGCGCTTGGGTTGCCGGGTCTAGCTCAATAAGGCCGAAGCGGAGTCCCCAGCCCTCGGTCCATTCAAAGTTATCCACGAGCGTCCAATGGAAATAGCCGCGCACGTCACAGCCATCTTCGATGGCGCGGTGGAGCGCTTGCAGGTGGCCCAACAGCCAGTGCGGCCGTTGATCGTCGTCATGGTCGGGCAGCCCATTCTCCGTGACATAGATTGGCTTGCCAAATGCGCTGACTTCCTGGCAGATTTGATAAAGACCCTGGGGCCAATATTCGCTGTAGGGCCCATGCTGACCGTAATCCGAATACTCTCCCCGGGGCGAGAACAACTCCGTGCCAAAAAGTTTGAGCGGGTTTGGCGTAAAGCGCACCAGATTGTGCGAATAGTAGTTGATGGCCGTGAAGTCAAAGGAATCAGCAAGCTGCGGATCAAATTCGCCGACGCCCAACGGCGGGCGAAGCCTGCCATCCACCGTCGCCATGAACCAAACGTGCTCGAAGAGATAGCGCTTGAGGCCGGCCGCATAACGATCCAGCAGATTGTCGGGGCGCAGACCGTGAAAGAGACCGATCGCTTTGGCATAGCTCACTTCGGCGTGAGGCTGGACGGTGTGAATGGCGTGGTAGGCCGCGGCGTGGGCCTTGAGGAGGTGGCGAAAGACCCGGAGCGCTGCGATCGCATCACGTTTTTGCGGCGGCCAGATGCCGCGAAACCAGCCCTGGGCCAATCCGATCAACGGTTCATTGAACGTCAGCCACCAGTCGCAGAGATCGCCGAGCGTTTGGGTGACGTACCGGACATAGTGTTGAAAGCGTGCGGGACTCTGAGCGTTCTCCCATCCGCCTTGCGCATGGAACCAGTAGGGATCGGTGAAGTGATGACAGCAGACCATCGGGCGCAGACCCCGGTCGCGCAAGCCGCCGATCATTGCCCGGTAGCGGTCGATGGCGGCGTGGTCAAACTCACCCGGTCGCGGCTCGATGCGACTCCATTCCAGGCTGAGGCGATGCGTGTTCAAACCGAGCGCCTGCATGCGGTCGAAGTCCTGCTCGGCATTGCGCCACCAGTCGCAGGCCAGGCCGCTGCGGTCGCCGCGCCAGATTGCGCCCGACTGCTGCTCGAACGGCCACCACTGGTTGTTGGTGTTGTTGCCCTCCGTTTGATAGGACGATGAAGCTGTTCCCCACCAAAAATCAGGCGGAAAGGGCCGTACGCGATCAACGGGCGCAGCATCGCCTGCCCGGCTGTTAGTCGACATAATGTTTGTTTGGCCGGTCAATGACCTGCACGTCGGGTGGCG
>CAWEEJ010000023.1:0-98874 GCA_963807905.1 uncultured Chloroflexia bacterium
TGCCAGATGAGCCCGGCAGCCACACGACGCATCAAGTCCTCATGCCGGAGCTGATCGTACGCCGGAGTTCGCGGTTGATGGGTGCGGAGGATTATCTGCGTTTCAGCGGAAGACGGTAGGCCGACCGCCTTTGCCTTCGACAGGCTCAGGCGGCGGCTGGCTGGAGGGGGCACAGAAGGAATGCCAGATGAGCCCGGCAGCCACACCACGCATCAAGTACTCATGCCGGAGCTGATCGTACGCCGAGAGTTCGCGGCTGATGGGTGGGGAGGATTAACTGCGTTTCAGCGGGAAACGGTAGGCCGACCGCCTTTGCCTTCGACAGGCTCAGGCGGCGGCTATCTGGAGGCTCAGGTGGCGGCTCTACCTGTAGGAGGAAGAGGCGGCTACCTGGAGGCTCGGACGGCGGCTGTCGGAGCCGCAGAAAGAATACCAAACGAAAAAAAGAGGGGCCTGCGTGTGACGTCACACGCAGGCCCCTCTTTTCAATTTCACAATATGGATTCGTTCAACTACCAGCAGGGAGCGCAAGCGACGGTCAGCCGGGCTCGCCACTGATCCACTTGGTTTCCACACTTCAACTGGCGCAACCCTCAACGGGCCAAAGCGTTACCCCATATTTCGGCAAGATCAGCCCCATCCGCCGCATCCGCGTTCCATCATTTTCCCTATGCAATACCCGACCGGGCGCGGCCGCGGCGCGAGATCGCGTCGATGAGCACGGCGGTCAGCAGCACCAGACCGGTGATCACAAACTTGACGCCCGAGCTGAGGCCCAGCAGGCCCATGCCGTTCTCGACGCTGGCAATGACCAGCGCGCCCAGCAGCGCGCTGACGACGCGCCCGCTGCCGCCGAAGAGGCTGGTGCCGCCAATCACGGCCGCGGCAATCGAGTTGAGCATCAGGTTGCCGCCGCCTGCGGCCGTATCAACCGAACGCAGTCTGGAAGCAAGGATGATGCCGCCCATGCCGGCCATCAGGCTGGAGATCATGAAGACGCGAATCTTGATGCTGTCGACACTAATGCCGGCGCGGCGCGCGGCCTCTTCGTTGCCGCCGATGGCGTAGACGTAGCGCCCAAACTTGGTGCGCTCGGCCAGATAGGTGAAGACAAAGAGCAGGGCGATCACCAAGACGCCGACAAAGGGCACGCCACGGTCCTGGTTGCAAACATAGACCACCCCGAGGCCAATCGCTGCGACGAGCAAGAGCTGGAGAATCACCAGCACCAACGGCGTCGACGAAACGCCCCGGGCTCGCCGTGCCCGCCAGCCTAACAATCGGTTGCCGGCATAGAACAAGATTGCCAACCCCACCACAATCCAGCCGGCTGTCGGCGACAGGAAATAGTTGGCGATATTGATGATGGTCTGATCTTGAATGATGACGGTGCCGCCGTTGCCGATCATGATCAAGACAACGCCATTCCAGACAAGAAAACCTGCCAACGTCACAACAAAGGAGGGCAGGCTAAATTTCGTAATAATAAATCCCTGCATCAGGCCGATCAGGGCGGCAAAGATCAGGGCTGAGGCCAGCGCCGCCCACCACATCCACTCGCCCGGCGGACGCATGCGCATGGCGAGGAAGACCGCAGCAACGGCGCTGACGTAGCCGATGGAGAGGTCGATTTCACCCAGGAGCAGCACATAGACAACGCCAATCGCAATTGTCGTGATACCGGCCATCTGCACAATCAGGTTGACAAAATTGCGGGGCGTCAGGTAGTTCTGATTGAGGGCTTGAAAGATAATTGCGATGGCAATCAGGCCAAGAATAATGGGCAGGGCGCCCAAATCGCCGGCCTTTACCCGCTTCCAGTAGTTTTCGAAGTATTCAGAGACCGAAGGCGTTGTGTTGATCGAGCTGTTGGATTGAGCTGCCGCGTCTGGCAGTTCCTGTGAATCACTCATTTTCTACCATCCCTGGGACAAATTCGAGATCACCGGCTGTAATTGCATGCACGATTTCTTGTTGGGTTGTCGTTTTTGCATCCAAGACGCCGACATTCTGCCCCAAGCGCAGCACCGTGATGCGATCGGCCACTTCAAAGACGTCATGCATGTTATGAGAAATTAAAACAACGCCGAGTCCCCGTTGGGCCAGGTTCTTCACCAGATCCAACACTTGACGGGTCTGGGCAACACCGAGCGCAGCGGTCGGCTCATCCAAAATCACCAATTCCGAGTTCCACATGACCGCCTTGGCCACGGCAATCGACTGACGCTGGCCGCCGGAAAGCTCGGCCACGGCCTGACGCACAGAACGCACGGTTGTCACCGACAGCGAATCCAGCGTCTCCAAACACATCTTTTCCATGCTGGTCTCGTCGAGCCGGAAGGGTGGATCAACCATCTCACGGCCCAAGAACATGTTGGCGACTACGTCGAGATTGTCTGCCAGGGCCAAGTCCTGATAGACGACTTCAATGCCCAAAGTGCCGACGCATCACGCGGGCTATGCACGTGCGCTTGAGTCCCATTGAAGTAGAGCTCACCTTCATCAAAAGGATAGATGCCCGCAATGCCCTTGATCAGGGTCGATTTCCCGGCGCCGTTATCCCCCACAAGGGCCATCACTTCTCCAGGGCGCACCTCAAAATCAACCTTATAGAGTGCCTGAACCGCGCCAAACGACTTAGAAACCCCATTCAATTTGAGGATTGGTTCGTCAGCCAAAATAGCTACCTCGATCTCTAGCTTATGAAAGAGCCGCAAGAGGTTGGTACACACAATCACTTTGGCGACCAACGCCCTTGCGGCTCAACAGATAGTACAGATACCCTAGCGATCGGCAGGGCAGTATTGCTCGAAGTCGCCCACGCAGATCTCGTCCCACGTGCGGAAACCGTCAGCGATCACGGTTTCAGCAACGTTGTCGGCGGTCACGGAGAGCGGCACCAATTTGATGAACGGCACCTCGGCCTGTCCGTTGTTGATGGTCTCGCCATCGGCCAGCACGGCAGGATCTTCGCCATTGAGCAGCGCGATGGCGGCCTCAGCAGCAGCCTCGGCTTCCAGCTTGATCGGCTTGTAGACGGTCATGGTCTGGTCGCCGGCCAAGACATTCTGAATACCGCCCACGGTCGCGTCCTGACCACTAACGGGGTGCGCCGGCAGGCCCTGACCCTTGCGTGCGGCGATGACCGAGCCGGCCAGGCCGTCGTTGGCCGCAAAGGTGGCGTCAACATCGCCGCCGGCTGCGGTGAGGATCTGCTCGTAGATCACCAGCGCCTGCTGGTTGTCCCAATCCGGCACGGACTGATCGTCAACCAGCTCCCAGTCGCCGGCGTCGAAGCGCGGACCGGCAACGGAAACGTAGCCTTCCTTGAAGAGCGTGGCGTTGTTGTCCGTCGGCGAGCCGTTCAGCAGCACGACGCGGGGCGTCTCAACGTCCAGCGCGTCAATGACCGGTTCCAGCGCTTCGCCCATGAGGCGACCGACTGCAACATTGTCAAAGCTGACATAGACGTCGGCGCCGGGGCCTTCGATGGTCAGGCGATCATAGTCAATGACCTTGACGCCGGCTTCGCGGGCCTGAGCAATGATGGCTGCACCCGAACCGCTGTCCAGGTTGACCAGCAAGATGACCTGGGCGCCGTTCGTGATGGCCTGCTCGGCCTGCGTCTGCTGATTGCGGGCATCGCCTTCGGCGTTCACGATCTGGTACTCGACGCCGGCTGCCTCAAACGCCTCTTGGAAGAAGCGGCGATCGTCGGCTTCCCAGCGTGCGGATGAAGCGCTGTCGGGCAGCAGAACGGCGATCATGCCGTCAGCCATTTCACCTTCACCAGCGGCCTCTTCGGCCGGGGCTTCGGTGGCCGCCGCTTCTTCGCCACCCGTGGCGGCCGGTGCAACCGGAGCCGCACAGGCGGAAAGCAGCATGATACTCAGCACAAAAAGAAGTGCCAATAACTTACGCATGGTTTTTCCTCCTTCTAGGAAAAATTTGTGATGGAAACAATGTTCGAAACTACTGACAAAAGTATACACGCGTCACCACTTGGGGCGCAACACGTTTTCGGGGGCCAATGCCGGAAGAGACTTGGGAAATCAACGCTGGGGAGCCGTGATTTGCAAGCGCTTTCATCCTACTAAATCCGGGCAACGTTGTCAATCTGCAGGGAACGCCCAAATTGCTCATGTCGAGGCGGTTGCCGGCCCAGTCGAGACCGTCAGGTTTACCACGGCGTTGCGGTTTCCATAAGCGGAACTCGCAACCGCCAGCGAGGAGGGGCTGGAGCATCGATATGCAGCGCACCGGTTTGGTGATGGGGTTAGCGCACGGGGTTGACGTCTGGTTATAAGCGGTGGGCGGTCGAAGCTGGCGAGGTCATGCCTCTGCGTCCCGGCGGCGATTGCCGCGGGGCGCAAGGTTGATGCAGGCTGGCCTATGTCGGATTGGAGACGCCCCCCTTTTGCGCACGGAACGCGCTGGAGGCTTTAACGCCAGGCCGCGCCCCACTCTTTGGTCTGGTATTGACTGCGGATGCGCCATTCGCGTAGGGTGTCGAGCATGGCTCGCTTCCTGTCGGCGTAGGTGGGATCGTCCCACAGGTCATCAACCTCGCCAGGATCTTCGGCAAGATGGAAGAGCTGGCCGAAGGGTTCATCTAAGAAATGGACCAATTTCCAATCCTGCGTGCGCACCATGGTCATGAACTCAGTCTCCTGCAGGATGCCGTCGCGGCCATGTTCGGCAAAGACGACGTCGCGGCCGGCCCAAGCTGGCTCGTGCAGCGCCGGCAGGATGGACTCGGCCTCCCAATCCTCGGGCAGATCCACCTCGGCCAATTCCATGATCATGGGTCCGACATCCATGAGCTGACAGAGGCCGTCGACCGTCCGCCCGCCGTCAAACCGGCCCGGCGCCCATACGACCAGGGGCACGCGTGTGATCACGTCGTACATCGTCCACTTCTGACTGTGGCCGTGATCGCCCAGCGCATCGCCGTGATCTGAGGTGAAGATGACGACGGCGTTATCGAGGTACCCTTTGGCGTCCAGCGATTGGAGAATCTTTCCGACCTTCTCATCGATCATCGTTACATTGGCCAGATAGTAGGCGCGCTGGCGATGGCGTTGCGCTGTGGCCGGTTCGAGGGCATGGACCACCGAGTCGTGGTCCACTTCCACATTGTGGACACGCATGGCCTGGAACGGCGGCGGCTGTGCGGCCACCTCTGCGGCGTCAACCGGCTGAAGCGGCAGTTCTTTCTCCAGATAGGACTCGGCGTAGCGTGGAATCGGATCGTAGGGCGGGTGGGGGCCGGGAAAGCCGATTTGCAGAAAGAGCGGTTCTGCGGGCACGGGCTTGAGGTCAATCCAGCGGCAGGCAAGGTCGCCCACAAACATGTCGGGGTGCGCATCCTCCGGCAGTTCCCACTCGAACGCGCCCAGCCGTTCGGCATAGTCGGGCAGTTTGCGGTAAGATTCACGCTGCTGCTTCACCAAGCCACGCGCCTGCAGGGCTTTGTCCCACTCGTCAAAGTAGTAGCGCCCTTCGAGATAGCGATCCTTGTTCTCTACCACATAGCGCTCATGGAAACCCATGGGCGTATCGTAGGGCCACGTGTGCATCTTGCCCACGTTGACGCAGTAGTAGCCGCTTTCCGCCAGCTGCTCCACCCACCCATGCTGCCAATGGTCGGCATTGCGCAGGATGCCGGTCGTATGCGGATAGTAGCCGGTGAAGAGGCTCGCCCGCGAGGGCGCGCAGGAAGCCGCCGTGATATGGCACTGACTGAATGCCACGCCCTCATGCACGAGCCGGTCGAGATTGGGCGTCTCCATGTAGGGAAAGCCCAACGCGGCGATAGTGTCATAGCGCTGCTGGTCGGTAATGATCAGAATGATGTGGGGTCGCGTCATGGGTTTGTCGCCGTGCGTAGGATGAGTCGATCTTCCGTCCAGTTGTCGCCGTACCAGGTACAGGATTCGAAGGTGTCGTTCAGGGCCTCCATGCGCTGCTGCAGCAGGGCGCGGTACCGGCTGAGCCGCTCGTCATGAGCCGGGTCACCGACCAGATTATGCATCTGATAGGGATCTGCCAGATTATCAAAGAGTCGTTCGCTGCCGTCGCTGCGATAAATCGCGTAGGTGTATTGCTTGTCCCGCAGCGCCCGCCACTCGTGATCGTCCTCGAAAATCGCGGTTGCGCCCATACCCTGCAGGAAGGCCGCTTCGGGTTCCGGGCCCGGTTCGCCGAGCACGCAGTGAGCGAGGTTCATGCCCTCCGCAGCTTCATAGGATCTGCGTCCACATCTGAAGCTCATGAGAAAGCTTTGCTAACCATGTGCCTCTGCCGCCGCAAAGGTCGGCAGATAGTCGGCGTTTTGCGCAAACATCTCGTCGACCATGTCCTGAATCTCGGACAGAGAGAGCACCGCAGCCGTTAGCGGATCGTTGGCAATGGCCTGATAGATCAGCCGTTTGTCGCCAGTGAGACAGCCTTCAACCGCCATCTCCTCGATTTGCGCACTCTGGTTGGTCAGGATGGCACACTGGGTCGGCAGCGCGCCCACGCCCACGGCCTGGAAGCCGCCGCGGCTGGCCCAGACCGGCACTTCCACGCAGGCCCCGTCGGGCAGGTTGGTGACCAGACCGGTATTGGCGACGTTGCCGTTAAACTGGAAGGGCTCACCGCCCTCCAGCGCATTGACGATGTAGGCCGCGTATTCGTGACCACGCGCCAGATCGCGGGGCTCTGGATCATTCAGCCACTCCAGGATCGAATCCATCCAGCTATCCTCCCGTTTTTCATACTCCTTGAGGATGTAGGCATACTCGCCGGGATTCCAGCCCGTGCCGTCGATGCAGTATTTGTCAATCAGCTCTTGCCGTTTGCGGAACCAGGGGTTGTACTCAGAATTATGGCCGCTCGACTCGGTCACGTAGCGATCGAAGGCCAGGAACATCTCGTTGCGCACCTTCTCTTCGTTGTAGACCTCGTCCCGCTCTGTGATGGCCTGGCGGATCAGCGGATAGGCGTCTTCGCCATTCCACTCGTACTGGAGATACCAGGCCATGTGGTTGATGCCGGCGCAAGTATAGGTGATCTCATCCATGGGCGCACCGATCCAGCCGGCCAGCATCTCGGCCGTGCCCTGCACGCTGTGACAGAGCCCCGTGAGCTGGATGGATGTTTCCCGCTCCATGGCGCGGCAGAGCATGGCCATGGGATTGGTGTAGTTGAGCATCGTGGCGTCGGGGCAGAGACGCTCCATATCGCGCGCGATGTCGAGCATGACCGGAATGGTGCGCAGGGCGCGGAAGATGCCCGATGGTCCACGCGTATCGCCGACGTTGGTGTCGACGCCATATTTTTTCGGGATCTCGATGTCGTAGCGCCAGACGTCGGTGGAGCCGGCCAGAATCGTGACCATGACGTAGTCGGCATCGCGCAGGGCCTCCTCGCGGTCTGTCGTCGCCACGACCTGGGCGGGATAGCCGCCCTCGTCAACGATGCGCTGGATGGCGCGCGTGATCAGTTCCAGCCGCTCGGGACTGATATCCATAAGGCAGATCGTCGAGCCTTCGAGCAGCGGAAAGGTGAGAATATCGCGGACCAGCGTGCGCGTAAAGCCAAAGCTTCCGGCGCCGATAAAGGTAATCTTAGGCATGGTGGTTGTGTTCCGTAGAGGTGATAATTTACGGTTATTGAAGGACGGACTTGGGCGTAGCAACGATGCGCGTGACCTGAATTGCCTCGCGATTCATTAAGGCGCCGACTTTTGGACTTAGATCCTCTTTCCACTTCTCTGATTCATAGACCGCCGCGTAAAGCGCTGCTCGCTCTTCTTCGCTCTCAAAGCGTCGAATCCAAACATAGACGCTTTCATCCGTTTCGCCGACAAAGCTGCCGATGACAACCATGCCTTTGGAAATCTGAAAAGGAATGATTTCCTGTTCCATTAGGGCAATCCATGCCGCCTGGCAGCCGGGTTTGATCTCATACTGTCGTAGCTCAAAAAACATACCTGTGTCCTCTTTCCGTACGTGTGAAGCTGTCAAAATGAGCGTGAGACCCAGAGGTTCAAAAACCACTGATTCTGAACCGTCGGATCTCATCGCATGGACAATCAGTTGGACACAACATACGTCAGGCCCTTCGGACTGTAAAGAGCGGGTGACGAATATCGCGGTCAATCAGCGCAATCACGAGGAGTCCCTGGTTCAGGAGTTGCGCAAGGTAATATGTTGCAGAACGCTACGCGTACGCCGGCAGCATGTCACCATGGGCTTCAATCATATCATCGACCAACGACCACGTCTGTTCAAGATCGAGCTCGGCTGCGGTGTGAGGATCAAGCATGGCGGCATGATAGATGTGCTCACGCTTGCCGGTTAGCGCCGCCTCGACGGTCAGTCGCTGAACATTGATGTTTGTCTGCATGAGCGCGGCCAGATGCACGGGCAAGGCGCCGACATGCACCGGTTGCACCCCATTCTTGTCCACCAAGCAGGGCACCTCCACGCAGCAGTCCTGGGGCAGGTTATCAATGAGTCCGTCATTCATGACATTGCCATAGATCACCTGGGGCTCGCCGGTTTCCATGCCGTAGATGATCTGAGACCCGTACTCCAGGCTGCGCTTGAGCGTCAGCATGTTGTCGACGATGCGGTCAATCTCGCGCACGCTGCCGTCCATCGGCACATGCTCTTCCGCAGCGCCGTTGCCGGCTACCCGAAACTCGATGTCATCCGCCTCAAAGCGGTTGCGCATTGCCTCCCAGGTCGAAATCTGAAACTCACAGCGCGTAATGTACTCATCGAGCGGGATATTGTAGGTCTCCAGCAGGTCGGGCCGATCGCGCTTGATGAACCAGGGCACATATTCGCTAAAGTGCTCACTCGACTCGGTGACGAAATAACCCAGACGCCGGAACATCTCGTAGCGCACCCGGTTCCAATCCGGCACCCGGTCTTCCTCCAGCACACGCCGGATCTCGGGATAGAGATCGCGGCCGTCCTGCTCAAAGGTAAGGTAGTAGGCCATGTGGTTGATGCCGGCGCAGACGTAGTTGATCTCGTCATACGGCACGCCGATGTCATCCGCCAGTTGATGAGCGGTTCCCTGGACGCTGTGGCAGAGGCCGACGGTCTTGATCGACGTGGCCCGGTTAATGGCCCAACAATTCATGGCCATGGGGTTGACGTATTGGAGCAACGTCACGTCGGGGCAGAGTTCCTCCATGTCTTGGCACATCTCCAGCAACACGGGAATGGTGCGTAGACCGCGCATGATGCCGCCGATCCCCAGAGTGTCGGCAATGGTCTGGCGCAGGCCATACTGCTTGGGCACCTCAAAATCCACCACCGTGCTGGGCTTGTATCCGCCGACCTGAATCATGGTGATGGCATAATCGCTGCCATCCAGGGCACGGCGGCGATCCAGGCTGGTTTCGATCGTCGGCTGCGCGCCCAACGCCGTGGCCACCTTGCGCGCCACAATTTCAGAGGTACGCAACCGCTCAGGATCAATGTCGTGCAGGCTGATGGTAGCGTCCTGAAGTTCAGGATAACTCAGAATATCGCCGAGCAAGTTTTTGGCAAAAACGGTGCTGCCTGCGCCCACAAAGGTAATTTTGGTCATTTTCAGCGTCCTTCACTTTAGGTTGTTTCGATCGACCTTATAGGTAAGTCATGCAAGACGAACGGCTGTGCAATATCGCTCGTCCGTTACTCCTTTGTTCCCTTGATGTCGGAATCCATTCCCAACAACCGGGGCGCGGCCGCCCAGGCGGCAGCCAGCAAAAGCGTCATCTCGCCAAAGTTCCACCAGAAGTGAATGGCAATGCGCGAGGTCGTGGTCAGACCGGGTATCTGGCCACAGAAGCCGCTGATCGCCAACCACCCGTCGCGCCCGAGAATGCCGGGCAGGCTGCCGGCGACGGCCGGGGGCGCCGCAATGCCGAGACTGGCCAGTTCCTGCACGACGCGCAGATACCGAACGAGCATATAGGTGTGTTCGAGGCTATGGGCGAAAGCCCAGATGAGCAAAACCCACGCCCACCGGTTGCGCATGCCGCCCCGTATCAAAACGATGAGCACGGTCACAACGGCCCAATTCCAGGAAAAATGGACCCACTCATTGTTGAGCGTGGATAGCAGTCCCTGGGAGAATGCCGGCGGCTGATTGAGGACGTAATACTGGAACACCTGGGAGAAGTGCTCGATGGTGTGAAACCCCTGCATGACGAGCAACATGCTGAGCAAGACCGCTGCCGCGCCGTACCGCTGGAAGTCCGTGCGCCATTTCAAAAATGCCGGCACAGCCATGACCCCCAGCGCGACGGTCGTCGCGCCCCAGATCGGCATGTCAGCGCGCCAGATAAGTGCGCCCCAGGCTGTGAGCGCAACTGCTGTGGCAATCGCAAATCGAAGCGTCCGCTCCCCAGGGCTGAGAAGCGTCCAAAACGCAGCATGCGGTTTCCCAGTACGTACTGTCGCGTTCATAAACAGCCTTTCCCGTAACGGCAGTAAATAACCATCCCTACTGTTCCGCCAATCTTGAATTGACGACTCGTTTTGCTGTGGTGGAACCTAAATGCATCGGCACGAACAAGTTCGCAAACTCGTCACATGGAAATTGCCGATGTACTAGCGCCCATCTGGCAGGCGGCGAATCGTCAACATGACGCCGCTGGACAGATTGTCGATATGGCTGATGGCGCCGTCGGGCCAGCGTACGGTTAGCGCCTCAACTGTACTTGTTGCGGGCACGCCAAAGTGAATGTGGGCCGGATCGCCAGACAAGTAGCCGCTAGCCGCGCGTACATCACGCTTGAGGTCGCCATCGGAAGTATGCAACGTCAGTTCAGCCCCCATTGCCTGGCGATTCTTGACGGCCGGCCAATCCAGCGCAATGAGCAGCCCCTCGCCCTCGCAAAGCTGATTTTCAAAGAGCTGAGCCGGACTGTTCAAGTTGTTGACCACAATGTCCAGGTCGCCGTCCTGGTCCAGGTCGGCCATGCTCATGCTGCGCCCGCTACGAGTGGAGTTCAACTGCCACGCCGGCATGGCTGAGAAACGCTGATCGCCTGTGTTGCGCAACGCCTGATTTTCTTCGATCAATTCGCCGGACGGCAGATAGTCAAGCAGGTCCTCGGCAATCATGCCATTGACGGCGTAGAGATCCTGGTGACCGTCATTGTCCAGATCACCGAATTTGCCCGACCAGCTCCAGCCTGTCGCATCAATGCCCCGAGCATAGGCGCGGTTGCGGAAAGCGCCGCCGACAACCGGCGCCTGCAGTACGTTTTCCGAAATCTGCGGATCGTTCTCACGCCGCGTTTCGTAGCCATCCTGCATGAGCGGCGTCCAAGCCGCGAGCACGACCGGGTCGCGCTGATAGGGCTTCATGTCGGTAGCAAAGAGTTCCCACCGGCCATCATTGTCGCTGTCGACGCGATCAAAGCCCATGGTACTGTGGGTGAAAGTGCGCAGCGGTGCGGCCTCCTGCCATGAACCGTCGCTGCCTTGCAGGTGGATGTAGTCCGGCAGATCAAAATCGTTGCCGATCACGATATCAAGGCGACCATCGTGATTGAAGTCAAAGGCCGTGACCGCCAAGGCCTGGGACTCACTGGCTAGATCGTAGGCAACAAACTCACCATCGATCTGCTCATAGTATCTTGCGCCGCCTTGGCCATTGAGGACCGCATTGGCCTGTTCGACCATGAGCCCGGCATCATAAGAGCCGGTGGCCAGATCCAGATCGCCGTCGGCGTCCCAATCGGCCCAGTGCATGGCGTAAGCGACTTGGTTGACGCCCGGCAGCGGCGTCAACGCAAAGCTCGAATCCCCCTCGTTGCGCAAAAAGGTCACCGAGCCGACCCCATTCGTAAATGTCAGGTCGATCCAGCCGTCGCCATCGACGTCGACTGCGGCCACAGCCCGCGCCCGGCGCATGAGTGGTACATCGTCGCGTTGAAAGGTGAGATCGCCCTGGTTCCAGAGCAGGGTGGCCGGCTGGCTGAGATTGGCCAGGATAATATCGAGATCGCCGTCATTGTCCAGATCGTTGATGGCCAGACCAGCGCCATTGCTGTCAAAGAGGCGCGTTGCGCTACCGGGTGGCTGCGTCGTATGGGGAAGATCGTGGGCAAGGAAGTGACCGGCACACGCTTGCGCATCGTGCAGGCCGGCAACCTCAACCGTGACAGGAGCCGCCCGCACAGTCGTTGCCGGCAACGCATTGGCCGGCGCGCCGCAGCCGATGAGAAGGGTGCACCAAGCTAGCATCAAAACAACTCGTCTGCTTGTTCGGCACACACTTTTCATCGGCCGCATGACGTTCATCCTGCGTATTGGTTCGGGTCTCAGCATCGTGAAGCTGGCGGGACTGACAAGTACGCAGCGTACTTGTCAGTCCCGCCCGAAAGCACGTTCTTTACTCAAACAAGGCGTTGACGTCGGCTGCAGCGTTGGTCAGCGCACTTTCTGCATCCGTCTGGCCGAGCATAATGCTCTCCACAGCCGGATTCATGATAGCGGTGACCTCTGAGGCATTGTCCGTCACCGGGAAGAGGAACGTACCGCCCTCCTCCAATGCCTGCTCGGTATAGGCGGATACGTCCAGCCCCTTGGCCTCATAAGCGGCCAGTGCCTTGTCGACTGCCGACTGCTGGGCGGGGAAGACAACGCCGGCCTCGCCGACGATATCGGCACATTCCTGAGAAGCCAGGTACTTCACAAGCTGCCAGGATTCCTCAGGGTGTTCCGTGCCAACCCAGATTGAATCGGCGAGACCGTTGAACATGCTCTTGCGTCCTTCGGGACCCTCTGGCAGACGGGCGAATCCGACGGAGAAGGACGACTGACTCGACAGGTTACCAATCTGCCAGGAACCGTTGGCATGCAGTGCGCCCAAACCGCTCTGGAAGGCAGCCGGGCCACCCAAGCTAGAGACCTGCGCTTCCGGCATGATGAAGCCGGCAGCCATCTGATCGGCCACCCACTGCAGCGACGCAATGAAGCGCGGATCATCATAGTAGTACTTGGTATCGTAGAGGCCATCGTTAAAGGTCCAGCCCGTGGCATTGGTCAGCCAACTCCACTGCGTCTGCCCGTAGGGCCCACCATTGTTTTCAATGATCAAGCCGTACTGGGCGACGTTCGAGCTGTCGAAGTCGGGACTGAGACCGTTATTGCCATTGGCGTCGATGCTGAGTTGGGCAATCATTTCACCAAAGGTGCCGCCATCTTCCGGATTCCAGGTCAGGCTATTCAGATCATCCGCCGTGACGCCGGCGGTATCGACTGCTTCAGTGCTATAGGCAATTGCGATCGTGTCCCAGTCCTTGGGCAAGCCAAAACGCTTGCCGTCGCGTGCCCAGAGATCGGCCAGTTCGCCGATATAAACGTCCAGATCGACGCCATCTCTTTCGACGAAGGGCTGAATGTCAACCAATTGCTCCTTGGCTGCAAACTCGGGGTACTTGGCCAGGTGATCGGTGAAGACATCTGGCGCCGTACCGGCGACCATGCCGGTCTGAATCGTGTTCCAGTAGTCATCCCAGCCGCTTTGGCCAATCTCAACGGTAATGTTTGGATTGGCCGCCATAAAACTGTCGACACATTGTTGGTAGGCGGGAAGCTGATTGGAGTCCCACAGCAGGTACTGGATCGTCACGGCTTCGCCGCTAGCAGCTGCTTCGCCGCTGTCGCTCGCCGTGTCTGCGTCTCCGCCGGCAGGCGCTGCGGGGGCACCGCCACACGCGGCAAGGAGCAGGCTCAATACGAGCAATACCATGACAGGCAACCATCGAGTTTTTTTCATCGTTTCCTCCGTGATTAGGTGTGCTGGCCTGCGATCTTGCAGTCCAAGCAAAAACATACAGCGAGTAGAATCTATGGATACTGGTCAGCGCACTGCCGTGCACACTAGCCCAGTCAATCCCGTCGAGTGATGGGTCACGCTTGACACGACCTTGATTATGTTACTGCCCTTGCAGAACAGTTGGCAACAACGGTCCGTCAAACTGGCTAAGAGTCGAATGCTGGGGGCCTATTTGAAACCCGTGAACTGGATCGAATCCAGAATTTTGCGCCCCAGCAGCAAGAAAATAACAAAGGTGGGAATAATCGCCAGCGTCGTGCCCGCCATCAAGCCCGTCCGATCCGGCGCGCCTTGCGGCGTCTGCGAACGGAAGATACCCAGCGCCACAGTCAGTACACGTACACTTTCTTCACTACCAACGATTAATGGCCAGAGATAGCTGTTCCATGTGGCGATTAGGGTCACGATCGCCAGCGTCGTCAGCGCGGGCATCGTCATCGGCACAACAACCCGGATAAAGGATGTCCAGATGCTGGCGCCATCCATGCGGGCGGCCTCTTCGACCTCGCGATTGACGCCTAGAAAGAACTGACGCAGGAAAAAGACGGCAAAGGGCGTCATCAGCAGCGTCGGCGCCACAATGCCCGCGTAGGTGTTGATCCACCCCAATTGGCGCATGAGGATGAAGTTGGGAATGGTCGTCACGATGGCGGGCACCATCAGGGCGGCGATATAGATGCCAAAGATCGTATCCCGGAAGGGAAATTTCAGGCGAGCAAAGGCATAGGCGGCCATTGCGCAGGATGTGACCTGGCCAATAACCACGATCGCCGAAACAATAATCGAGTTAACCAAGGCCTGCGTAAAGTTGATCGACTGACCGGAGCCACCCATGGCCACGACCGACTCCATGTCGACCAGGCCGAGGACGCGGCGGAAGTTGATCATCGTTGGTTCGACTGGCAGAAGGGAACCTGTATCCGTGAAGATGGCCGTTGGCGCAGTCAGGGCTGTTCGCACCATCCACCAGAAAGGAAACAGGGTGACGAAAAGCAGGAGGGCTACACCAATCCAGGCCAGAAGTTTGCCCCAGGAAAACGAACCCCGAGATTCTTTCACGCCCTGCACTTGACTTGTCATAATTCGAGCATCCTTTCTATGCTTGCACACACCTAAGTGCGTGGGACTGTCGCTGCTCCGTATCGTGTCACGATGATCGTGCTACGATCCTACATGTCGGATTCGCCTGCCCGCATGATGCGCATCTGGATCAGACTAACGGCAATCAGAATCAGGAAGAGGATAATGGAGATCGTGGTCGCATAGCCCATGTTGAAGCGTGAGAAGGCTTGCTCGTAGATATACCAGTTAATTACTTCGGTCGCGCTGACCGGCCCCCCTTTGGTGGTGATGGCGACCGTATCGAAGATCTGGAAGGAGCCAATCACCGACGTGACGAGTACGAAAACGAGCACAGGACGCAGGAGCGGAATTGTCACCCGCCAAAACATCTGGTTCTCTGAGGCGCCATCAATCGAAGCCGCCTCATAGACAGAATTGGGAATCGATTGGAGACCGGCAAAGACAAGCAACGCCGTGTAGCCGACAAACTGCCAGATATTGATCATCGCAATCGAAGGCATGGCATACTTGGGTTCCCCCAAAAAGGCAATCATGGGTAGCCCCAAGGAGCGAAGGGTTACGTTAATAATGCCCAGATTCGGATCGAGTAGCCAGAGCCAGAGCAGGCCGGCGACCACCGGCGGCAAGAGCCACGGCAAGATAATGATAGCCCGAATCACCGTGGATTGGGTCAGGCGTGACATCATCACGGCAATAAGAATGGCCAAAAACGTTTGCAGCGGAATGTTGAGCAGCACATAGTAGACTGTTACCTTCAACGAGTTCCAAAATTCCGGATCGCCAAAGAGCTTTGTGTAGTTCTGCAGGCCGATAAAGCTAGGATCGGTGAGCAGATCCCAATCGGTGAAACTGATCCAGAGGCCGCGTACGGCTGGAACGGCATAGAAGAGCATGAATCCAATGAGGCTCGGCAAGATAAACAGCAGTGCGGTCGTGGTTTCTTCGTTCAGCCAGCGCTTGCGCCAACTACTCTTCTGGGCCGGCGCCGGGGCATAGGCTTCTGCTTGCGTGCTCATCGACAATCCTCTCGTGATGTACTTCGATTCTGTCACAATTCGCTTTGGGAAGCTGGACTTGTCTGGGCTGCCACAACGGTGCGCACCTGATCAGACAAGGCACGAGGCGCAACCGGCTTGACCAGATAAACTGTCACGCCCAGTTCAATCCCCCGGCGCCGCTCATCGACTGCGCTACAGATTACAACCGGCATCGCGCTTGTGGTCGGATGCTTGCGCACGGTCTCAAGCAATGACCAGTGGTCATCTCCCGGTGCAACCGGCTCCAAGACGAGTACGTCAATCTGTTCGGTCTCCAAACATCTCAGCGCAGTCTGCCTGTCAGCACAGGCAAGAACCCGCCATTCGCGCGCCAGTTCCCGAACATAGAGTTCGCGCGTCATCTCATGTGGTTCAACCAGGAGCAGCGTGCGGATTGAGCGCGGCATGACAAAATTTCCAGAAATTGGTCGGGGAAATCTCACATAAAATTGACACAGAAGTTTCAATCGGACGTACCCTGCTAAAATTCGGCGTGCAGACACGTACCGGCTCGCGAGTTGTTTTGGGAATGGTCTAAGGATAGCGGCAATTGGGGCAGCCGTCTTGTACAATAAACGCCTTCTCTTGTACAAAAAGGCACTAATTTGTCTGATTGCGGAAAAGTGCCGGTGGTTGACCGCTCTCACGACGGAAGATGCGGCTGAAGTAGGCCGCGTCATTGAAGCCGACTTGGGTAGCGATCTCCGTCACGCTGATGTCGCTTTCACGCAGCAAGCGCTGGGCCTGGGCGACCCGATAGCGATTGAGGTACTGCCAGGGAGTCAAGCCGGTCTCGCGCCGGAAGACGCGGGTCACGTAGTTGGGACTTACCCCGACGGCGTCAGCGAGTTCACGGCGGCTGATCTCTGTTGCAAAGTGGCTATGGATATATGCGGCTGTTCGCTGAACGAGTTCGCTAGCGTTGTCGATCAACTCAGCCAGTAGCGTAGACAGCGGCTCATTGCTCGGACTCGTCGATCGCACAGGCTGCATCTCAGCGCCGCGTTCAAGCGGGATGGGCCAGTAGAGATGGCACGTTGTCCCATAGCCGAGCAAGCTGTCGATCTTCAACGTCCCGCCATGCAGGCTTACGAGTTGATGAGCAACACGTAAGCCCAGTCCCATCCCTTCCTGTGTCCGGTCCATCGGACTGCTCGTCGCTTCGGCCGTAACAAACGTGTCAAAGATATGGTTTAGCAACTCAGGCGGAATGCCGCGGCCCGTATCTTCCACCCAGATATGCAGTTCACTCGGTCCTGCGGATGCCCCAAGGGCAATCCGTCCACGACGGGTGAACTTTGCAGCATTGCTTAGTAGATTCAGCAGAATCTGCCGTAACCGGACGGGATCGGCCATAATCGGGGGCAAAAAGTCGGGAAGCTGCAATTGCCAATGTACGCCCTCGCCGTTGCGCAGGGTAGCAGCCACGCTCTCAAACAGATCGGTCAGAAAGGCGTGCGATTCGATTGGTTCAGGGAAAACGCTCAACGTACCGCTCTCGGCCTGGGCCAGATCGAGCAGGTCGTTGATCAGCCGCACGAGATGGTCACCGCTGACCGCGATCCTGCGCAAATCTGTGCGCAAAGCAGGCGGTAACCGTACACCGTAGGGGTTTGGTTCGTCCAAGGCTGCAGACGTATAGCCGAGGATGACGTTGAGTGGCGTACGCAGTTCATGGCTGACATTGGCCAGCAGCCGCGTCTTCATTTGGCTGGCTTGTTCCGCCGCCCCCTTGGCCGCCAGCGCATCGGCCAGGAGCTGTGCGTTTTGTATGGTGCTGCCGAGTTGATCCGCTAGTGACTGGAGCGCGTCCAGTTCCGTCTGGTTACGCCTGGATCGACTCTTGCTCTGGAGATCGAGTACGCCAAGCGTACGTTGGCCCTGGCGAATCGGTAGAATGACGCGCGAGCGCATGTCCGGCCAGGCTGGATCCGGTGTAAAGCGTTGGCTACGTTCTACATCAGGGATATAGACGGGGCGATTCTGGAGCAGTGCCTGGCCCAGAACGGTCGATTCAGCCAGCGGAATCGTTTGCGGGGTGACAGTGTCCCGCGAGGGCGCATGGAGATTGAGCGTTTGATTCTGGCTCCGCCACAGAAAGAGCTGCACGTCATCAAAGCCGTACGATGTGCGGATGAGGTCTGCCAATTCATGGATGCTGGCTGTCCCATCCAGGACAGCACCGGATCGTTGGTTGATCACGAGGCTTGTTTCGACTTGGCGTACGCGCTGTATTTCCTGGCGCCGGTTCACGTCGACCAGACGACTAGGCAGATCGGCAATCGCAACGAGCTTCTCTGCAGAGACTTCCGCAACATTGCTGCGCGTCACTAGACGTAGCTTATACGGGAACGAAGCGGGCAGTGTGATGCCTTTTGCCGCGCGGCAAGCCTGGTCGACGATCTTGTACCCAAGATCGGTTGCGGCAGTCTCAACCGTGGCATGGAAGGTCCCGGCTACAATTGCGGCCAGGGCCAGCGGGTCGCCATTGATGCCGGCAATCTGCGTCCGATCATCCACAAAGCCGAATTCACGTCCGACATCGCGTGCGGCCAACGCCAATGGATCGGAGAGCCCAAATATAGCCGCCATGTGCTGGCTGGGGTCAAATGGCGGATTGTCTGCCGCCAACTGCGTGCGCAGCGCCTCACATGCTTCATCGTAGCGCCACGGTGTCGAAATACGGCTTACCGCCATCTTGGGATGCGTGCTGACCGCGGCCATGAAGCCGGTGACCCGGGTTACCGCCGTTGGCAATTGCTCGTCATCGCTAGAGACCATGAGGACACGCCCGCGACCTTGACACGCGTCAACCAGGTACTCGGTTGCCATCTGCGCCGCCATAAACAGCCCCTCCGGCGCCGTCAGCCGGGCGTGGCGAAAATTGGTCTCCTCGACATAGATGAGCACCAGGCCAGCATCAAGTAGATAGCGCGCCACCGGACGGGGCAAGCGGTGGCCAATCAGTACGTCTAGCTCCTGGGCCCGGAAGTCTTCCAAGAGATCGGCTGCGTCACTCCCATCCATATCTTCGACGTCGAAAACGACTGGAACGGTGCTGATGCCCAATTGCTGGGCGCGCTGAATTGCTGACTCTCGAACCTGTACCCAAAAGGGATCTGAGGGTAGAATACGGATACCAATTCGGTAGCTTTGGCTCATGACCGTTAATGATAGAGTTGGACGAAGCACAAGGGGTTGGCACGAGACGCTGCTATAGGCTCCAGACCGCTCCGCTAGCAGACACATGAACAAGGGAGCAGCATGCCAACGACTCCACTGAATCTTACGGTTGATCTTACGGTGTACCTACGCGGTCTGTCAATCCGAGCGCACGGACCGCTTCATATTCACGCAGAAACGGAACGATCATGAACGAACTCGAAATCAAACTCGCTCGACTGCATGAACTGATGGACGCCACAGGCGCCGACGCACTCTGTCTCTCCCGGGCCAGCAGCTTCGCCTGGATCACGGGCGGCGCGTCGTCCTACATCAACACGGCGTCGGACTATGGCCCCGCCCAGGTCTTGATCACAAGAGACCGGCGCAGCGTGATTACCACCAACATCGAAGCGCCCCGCATCGGCGGCGAAGAAGGATTGGCCGCAGCCGGTTGGGAAATCATCGCCGAACCCTGGTACGAGACGCCGGTCGCGCTGAGCGAACGCACTGCCGGCTTGACGGTCGGCTCTGATGACGGCGCGATCGGTCTTGATCTCGGCGGCGAAATCGGCTGGCTGCGCACGCTGCTCACCGAGCCGGAACAGGAGCGCTTCCGCAGCCTGGGTGCGCTCTGCGCCGACGCCATGAACAGCGCCATCCGTCACGTCCAGCCGGGCATGTACGAGCATGAAATTGCCGCGATATTGGCCAGGGAGACCGAACAGCGGGGCGCCCAGGCCATCGTCAACCTCATTGCCACCGACGAGCGTATCTTCAACTACCGCCACCCCCTGCCGGCCGACAAACAGATGGCGCGCTATGCCATGCTCGTCCTCTGCGGGCGCAAGCTGGGCCAGGTCTGCTCCATCACGCGGCTGGTCCACTTCGGGCCGCTCTCGGATGAACTGCGTCTCAAGATGGAGGCCGTAGCCGCCATCGACGCGGTGACGGTGGCCAGGACACGGCCAGGCCGAACCCTGGGCGAGGTTTTTGCCGACATGCAACAGGCCTACGACGTCACGGGCTTTGCCGACGAGTGGCGGCTCCATCATCAGGGCGGGCCGACCGGCTACGAGCCGCGCGAAGTTGTGGCGACGCCTGACGCGCTGCAAATTGTGGCCGCAGGCCAGACCTATGCCTGGAACCCCTCCATTACGGGCGCAAAATCGGAAGACACGATCTTGATCGGTGAAGCGGGCAACGAAGTGCTCACCGTGGTCGACGGCTGGCCCATGATCGATGTGGAGATCGACGGTCAGGTCTTCCCGCGCCCGGCGATTTTGGAGATGTAGAGCGGTCGTTTTTGTTTCGACCGCAGAAGGTCATTTACGGTACTATGTATGTGCGCAGCGGGCGGGTTGCACACGCGTCCGCTGCGCTTTCAAATTCCCACCCTATTCCGGAGTCATACCATGACACAATCTGCCAAGCTTTCTGGCGTTTTCGCCCCCACCCTTACCCCCGTGCACGCCGATCTCAGCCCCGACGTCGAGCGCTGGATCGACTTCTGCAAGTCTCTGCTGGACGACGGCTGCCATGGCCTTTGCCCCTTTGGTACAACCAGCGAAGCCAACTCCTTCAGTATGGAGGAGCGCATGGAGATGCTGGAGCAACTCGTCGACGCCGGCGTCGACCCGGCTGTGCTCATGCCCGGCGCCGGCATGTGTGCAGTGCCGGACAGCGTCCGCCTGGCCGAGCACGCGGTCAACCTGGGCTGTGCGGGCGTGCTCATGCTGCCGCCCTTCTACTACAAGGGCGTGCCCGACGACGGCATCTTTGCCGCGATTGCCGAGACCATTGAGCGGGTGGGCGATGAGCGCCTGCGCATCTACCTCTATCACATTCCGCCCATTGCGCAGGTCGGATTTAGCATCGGGCTGATCGAACGGCTGATCACGACTTATCCCGACACGGTGGTGGGCATCAAGGACAGCTCCGGTGACTGGAACAACCTACACAATTTGCTGACCAACTTCCCGAGCATCTCCATCTTTGCCGGCACCGAGAAGTTCCTGGTGCCGGGTATGCGTCTGGGCGGAGCGGGCATCATCAGCGCGATGGCCAACGTGATTCCAGGCACCCTGCGCAACCTCTATGACAACTGGTTGTCTGAAAATGCTGACACGCTTCAGGAGAACGCCAACCACACGCGCAGCGTACTCTCGGCCTATCCAACCATTCCTGCACTGAAGGGGGTCGTCTCGCACCAGCGCCAAGATGAGGCCTGGCGCACCGTGCGCCCGCCGCTCGTTGCGATGAGCGATGACGTCCGCGCCGAGGCCCTGACGTCACTGGGGCTGCTTGAAGCATGAGCGAGAATTTCCTGATTTACGGCGCCAACGGCTATACGGGCGAACTCGTCGCCGAAGAGGCCGTGGCCCAGGGGTTGACGCCGGTGCTGGCCGGCCGGTCGGCGGAAGCGGTGGCGGCGCTGGCCCAGCGGCTTGGGCTAGACCACCGCATCTTCAGCCTGGACGATCCGGCTGCGGTCACTGCCGGCCTGGACGGCATGGGTGCGGTACTCCACTGTGCCGGCCCCTTTTGGCACACGGCTGCGCCCATGCTGGACGGGTGCCTGCACACAGGCACGCACTATCTGGACGTGACCGGTGAGATCGAGGTCTTCCAGCTGTTGGCGGCGCGCAGCGACGAAGCAAAGGCGGCGGGGATCATGGTCCTGCCCGGCGCCGGCTTTGACGTCGTGCCGACCGACTGTCTGGCCGCACATCTCAAGCGGCGCCTGCCGACGGCCAATCATTTGGTGCTGGCGTTCAAGGGGCTGGGCGGCATCTCGCGCGGCACCGCGACCACCGCGGTGGAGGGCATCGCCCGCGGCCAGGCGGGGATGATCCGACGCAATGGCGAATTGGCGGAAGTGCCGTCGGGCTGGCGCACGAGCCTGGTCGATTTTGGCCAGGGGCCCGAGCCGACCGTGACGATTCCCTGGGGCGACGTCTATACCGGCTATCACAGCACCGGCATTCCCAACATCGAGGTCTACATGGCTGCCAGCCAGGAGATGATCCGCAACATGGCGCTGGGACGCTACGTCACCTGGCTCATGAAGAGCAGCATGGTGCAAAACTTCGTCAAGAAGCGCATCCGCTCGGGCAAGCCTGGCCCGACGCCGGAAGAACGCGCCCGCGGTCGCAGCTACATCTGGGGGATGGCCGAAGACAGCAAGACCGCGGTCCAGAGCCGCCTGATTACGCCGGAGGGCTACACCTTGACCGCGCTGACAGGCGTGCACATGGTGCAGAAGGCGTTGGCCGGCAACGCGCCGCCAGGCTATCAGACGCCCTCATCAGCCTACGGCCCGGATTTGATTATGGAGATCAAGGGCGTGACGCGCGAAGAATTAGAGACATTGGAAAAAAAGGACATGGGACAGCCGATCGATGATGCCATGGGGGATGATGCCGCGGAGGATGCTGATTGAGGTCTGGCATCATCTCATAGTGATCACAAGAGAGCGGATGAACGGGCGACACGCTACTGCATCAACCCGGCATCCAATAAGCGATCGTGAATGTCATCAAACGCGGCTGCATCTGCGGCCGTGACCTCGCCGGCATCCACCAACTCCTGAAGCAACAGCGCCTGAATCTCACTCATGTTGCCGGTGAACTGGCGGTCGGGGTCTGCTAGAAGTCGCGCATCGATCTGATCGTGCACCGCGTTGAAGAGCGTCGCTTCCTCGGCGGTGATGATGCCCTGCTCCTGGCCCGCAGCCAGCATTTCCGCACGCATGGCCTGCTCCATGCCCGCGCCGGGACCCATCCCCATGGCCCCATCACCGCCGAGCGAACGCATATAGTTGACGAGGTGCCAACGTTGTTCTTCATCAATCGAGGCCTTCCACCCAGGCATGGCCGAGTTGAAGGGCGGGAATGCGCCTCCTTCCGAAATACGCCAGAAGAGATAGTCGTCGCCCATCATGCGGCTGGTCATGGCCAGTGAAGGCGGGGCCGGGTCGAGCGCCGCGGCCGTGGGGCCATCGCCCATGCCCGCCTCACCATGGCAGGCGACGCAGAAGAGCGCATAGATCTCCTCACCTTTGGCCAGCGAATCGGCGTCGGCCGCAATCGGATTGGTCATACCCGCATATTCCTCTGGAATCGGGGCCTGATGACGTGCCCGCATGTCCGGATCCATGCGTCCGCCCATCATGCCGCCGCTGCCCATGCCAGACCCCATGCCCCGCGGACCGCCGTCGGCGTTTTCTGTACCAGTCGATTCAGCAGGCGGCGCCGCCTGCGTCGCTTCCGTTTCCCCGGCCCCTGCGTCATTGCGGCCGCCGCAGCCAGCCAGCAAGAAGAGAGCAACGATCAATAAGAGTGTGGTCCGCTTCATTTCAGTCACGCCATTCCTGATAGTTATTGTGAAAATTGCCAGATTTTTTAGAGAAATGGACGCTCTGGGAACGCCAAGCCCCATCTTGGCTTATGCTAGCCGAGCTGGGGCTCGGCGTTCCCAGGGGTAGCGGCGCTGATTCGTTTCCGCCGTCTGGGTCGCTGCGTCCAAAGCAAGGATTACCCGACCAGCGTCTCCAGGCGGTCCACCAGTCCATCCAAGACAGCAAAGGCTTCCTCGACGGGCGCGGGCGTCGTCAAGTCGACACCGGCCAGCTTCAGCGCGTCCAAAGGATAGAGCGAGCCTCCTGCCGCGCAAGAAATCGAGATAGCGCGCCGACGCACCGGCTTCACCATCGAGCACGCCCCTGGCCAACGCATGGGCGCCGGCAATGCCGGTGGCGTACTGGTAGACATAGAAATTGGCGTAGAGGTGAGACGAAAATTGCGCCCACGTAATGCCGCTACGCGCCCGGTCCATGGTCACGCCGTCGCCATAACCATCTGCGAGCAGATCGGCCATGAGTTCGGTCAGGCTGTCGGCGTTGAAAGAATCGCCCCGTTCCACCTGCTCGTGAATGTCGAGCTCGAAGCGGGCCAGGGTCGGCATGATGAAGAAATAGCGATGGAAGTTGGCCATTGCCTCTTCAATGACGGCAATCTGAAATTCGCGGTCATCGCGCTGCTTGAAAAGATAGTCACGCACCATGGCCTGGTTGAAATTGGAGGCCACCTCAGCCACAAAAAGCGAGTAGTCGCTGTAGACCAGCGGCTGGCTCTCCCACGTGTAGTAGGAATGGAGCGAGTGGCCCAACTCGTGGGCCAGCGTACTCAGGCTGTAGAGGTCGTCGGTATAGCTCATCATGATGAAGGGCCGGGTCCCTGGACCGCCCCAGGAAAATGCGCCGGCCCGCTTGCCCCGATTGGGATAGATGTCGACCCAGCGATCGTTCAGGCAGCCCTGACGCAGTCGCGCCACGTATTCATCGCCCAGGGGCGCCATGCCGGCCGCAATCCAGTCGACGGCCTGCTCGTAGTCCACTGGAATCGGCGTCTCAATCAGCGGCGCCTTGACGTCATACTCACGCAATGTCTCCAGTCCCAGCGCCTTGGCGCGCACGCGCCAGTAGCGATGCCAGGTCGGCAGATGTTCGCGGTAGGTGTCAATCAGATTGTGAAAGACGTCGACCGGAATATTATGGGGCGCCAACGCTGCCTCCAGTGAAGAATCGTAGCGTCGTGCGCGGGCCATAAAGACATCCTGCTTGATGCCGGCCAGCATGCAGTTGGCCATGGTATTCTTGTACGCCAGGTGGGCATCGGCATGATTCTCCCACGCGCTGCGTCGCACTTCCCGATCGGCGTCGGTGACCAGCGTGGGGATATTGCTCTGGCCGATCTCGATCTCGCCGCCATTTTGCGTGTGTGCAGGTGCAAAGGAGAGATCGGCATTTGTGAGAATGTCATGGGTTTGGCTGGCCGTGGCAAAGGGATCGCGCAGCTGGCTTAGCAGCGCCTCCACCTCGGCCGACCGCACGTGTTCCGCACGATCCGCCAGGGTGACGAAGTAGTGGGCATAGGGCTTGAGCCGCGGTTCCTCTTCGACCCACTGTGTGAGCGTTTCGAAGCCCACGTCCATCAGTTCCGCTTCAGCGAACGATGTAGCTGCAGATGCCTCGCTGACCAGCGACTGCGCGCGCCCCGCACGGGCCGCCGCGGCCTGATCCTCGCTGGCAACACTATATTCGAGGAATGCATACATCAGCACAGTCACGGCGTCGCGCATGAGCACCGTTGCGTAGTCCAGCCACTCGGCCAGGGCCACCGGACTTTCCCCCAACCGCCCGCGAAAGGCGTCAGCTTCGGCCAAGCGGGTGCGGACATCGTCCAATGCTGCCTCCCAAGCAGGCAGGTCGGCATAAATCGAGTCGGTATCCCACGTATGTTCGGCCGGAATCTCCGTCCGTTCACGTAAGCTAGTAGTCATGCGATTCTCCTTCAGAGGCTGTGTGAAGATACAAAATGGATGCTACCACCGGCCCAGGGGACGGTCAACTTTGAGCGCGGAACGCGGAGTCGGCAACGCGGAGTGATCACGCGGCTAGGCAATCCCGATCGGATCGGATAGACTGGCCAGCAATGCAGGATTTGTCCGCCGCGAATTGGAGGCCGGCCCATGGCTGAACTTACGATTACGACTCTTGCGCCCGAGCACTTTGCCCAGCTGGCTCAGCTGCAGCGTGACTGCTATCCGACACTGGGCGAGCAGGAGTTGATGAACGTCGAGCACTTTGCCAGTCAATACGACATTTTTCCGGAAGGACAAATCGTGGCCCTGGACGGCGATCGGGTTGTCGGCCAGGGGTCCGGCTTCTTCACGGACTTCGACTTTGATCATCCAAACCACACCTTTGCAGAGATCTGCGCCGGCTTCTATTTCACCAACCATGATCCCGACGGCGACTACTACTACGGCGCCGACATCAGCGTCCATCCTGACTATCGCGGTCAGGGCATCGGCAAGCTGATTTACGCAGCGCGCAAGGACATCGTACGCCGCTACGGCAAAAAGGGCATTGTCGCCGGCGGGCTCCTGCCCGGCTATGCCGAGCACAAGCATGAGATGACGGTCCAGGAGTATGTCGACAAAGTCGTCACCGGCGAACTCTTCGATCCGACCCTCTCATTTCAGTTGAAGATGGGCTTTGCGTTACGCGGTCTGATCCAGGACTACATTGAGGACAGCGCGTCGGATAATTGGTCGACGTTGATTGTGTGGGACGGTGGGGCGGTTGGGGAATAGGGTGGTAGGGTCTTGGGGGAGTGGGGGGGTATAATTCATGCGCGACGGAGGCGCTCTCCTCTCAACCGGTCGGCACTTCGAGACCTCTGAAGCTACTCTACTACCCCACAACCCTACTTCCCCTACAACCCCACCACCCACGCCTCCACCTCTGCAGGCGAGGAAAGTCGTACGAAGTTAACGTGGGCAAAAGCAGGGTCGGCCAGGGTCTGAATGTAGCGTTCCCGGCGCAGGTTATGCGTCTTGAGGGCCCAGAGAAAGATCGACTCACGGCTGGCAAAGGCCTTGCGCCACGTCTCACGATTACCGGTTCCCCACAGATTCTCCCTCCGTCCCACCGCGGCGCAGCGTCCGACCCCACAGCCGCCACAAAATCAGCCGCAGCGGAAAATCGAGCCAGGCCACCATATCGACCCGGTCCCAGAGCCGCGTGCCCAGTGCGCTGCTGTAATTGCCGTCCGCGACCCAGGAATCCCCGCTTACGGCTGTCTCCACCCGCGCCAAGAATTGCTCCGGCGGCACGGGCGTCCAGTCCGGTCCCCAGAAGAGGGCATCGAGTTCGACATGGGGGCAGCCAAGGTCGCGGGCCACGCGCGCGGCCAGGGTCGATTTTCCGGAACCGGTTGTGCCGATGATGTGAATGCGCATAGGTCGATTGATTGTAGCACGGAATCGTCACGCTGGATGCGTCACATTCCGCACTGAACAGTATGCATTCAGCGCTCACTTTTGCCCTTCACCGGGCGCTCCGGTAGAATTCAAGGTTATGTCTGATGAACTCTCTCTGCGTCGTTGGCAACGCTGGCTGCTGCTGGGCATGCTGCTGGCAGCCTTCGCCCTGCGCCTGTACGAATTGACCCGCCAGGACATCTGGTGGGACGAAGCGCGCAACATTGATGTGGCCTTGCGACCGTTTTTACAGGTGGCCACAGCGCCAGAGCTTGATATCCATCCGCCGGTCTATTTCTGGCTGCTCCACTTCTGGACGCAGCTGACAGACGTTGCCATGGGGCAAGCGCCTGCAGCGCTGGCCTTCCAAACCCGCTTTCTTTCTGTCTTTGCCGGCGTGGTCGGCGTGGCGTTGCTCTACCCACTCGGCGTGCGTGTAGGCGGTCCGAGTGCCGGACTCGGCGCAGTCGCCATCGGCGCACTGGCGCCTTTCTGGCTGGCCGAAAGTCAAGAAACACGCATGTACACGCTAGGCTTCGCACTGCTCAGTGCGGCCGCGCTGGCGCTGATGCGTGTGACGCAGGGCGAGGGGCAAGCGGCGAGGGTGGCAGAGGGTGGTCGCCTTTGGACCTTTTGGCGCCGCTATTGCTATCACATTGCCTTTGTCCTTCTCTGCGCCCTTGCCCTGCTGACCCACTACAATGCGGTCTTCGTGATCGTGGCGTGGTATCTCTGGTGGGGCGGCTGGTCGCTGCTGCAGCCTGATCGTTGGCGGCAGGTGACGACCGTCTTCGTCAGCGGGCTGGCCATGACGGTGCTCATTCTGCCCATCGCGCCGATTGCGCTACGCCAGATTCCGGGCTATGCAAACCCCAATCTGCGCATACCGACCCTGGTCGAATATGTCAGTGAAAACGCCCGCGCCTATTTGGGCGGCTATGCGTTCAACAGCACGCTGCTCGGTGGCAACGCCAACCTCTGGCTGATCCTTGCGCTACTCATGCTGGTCTGCGGCTTGATCCTGAGCCTGGTCTTGAGCATTCGCCGGTCGGCGCCCGATCGGCTTACCGACCTGACGCTGTTGCTCGTTTGGTTGCTCGGTGGGCTGGCTCTATACTACATCGCTGTTCTGGATCGCGGTGCGTTCAACGTTCGCTATGCCAGCTTTGTGACGCCGGCGCTCTACGTCCTGGCCGGCGCGTCCCTGGCCGCGCTGGGCGCGATCTGGCGGCTGCTGCCGGCGCTGGGCCTTGCCTTGCTGCTCGCGGGCATGCTTCCTGCAGCCCGAGCCGATGTGGAAGACAGCCGCTTCGCCCGCGAAAATATCAGCGGCGTCACCGCATGGCTGAACGAGATGGCCGGGCCAAATGACGTCATCTTTGTGGATCAGAAATATCCATTCGGCTTTTATTACGAACGGTATGCCGTCGAACCCGATGCGATGCCCGCAGGCGCCGAAGCTGCACCGGCCCGCTATCTTTTTGTCGACATCAACACCATCGACGAGCGGCTCACCGAGTGGGCGGGCGATGCCGAACAGGTCTTCTGGGTGCAATGGTTTGAGAGTGACACAGATCCCCGCCGGGCGGTGCCATTTCTGCTCGATCAGGTGGGCGAGCGGGAAGGCGAGAAGGTCTTTCAGGGCTATGAGATCGACTGGTGGCGCCTGGCCCCGCCCAGTTCGTTTACGCTGAGCCAGAACTTTGTCGAAGCCCGCTACGCCTGGCCTCCTGCGGTACAGACGATCGAGATCGCCGTGCCCGACGAAGCGATTATTGCGGGCGAGACAGCATTTGTGGCCATCCGCTGGGAGCGGGCCGGGACAGAGCGGGTCGGCCGCCCGCTGAAGGCGCGGGTTGCGCTCTACGCTGACGGCGACAGTCGCAAAGCCCAGGCCGACGAGCGCATCTTGAACGATCGCCACCTCATGCCCGACGAGTGGAGCCCTGAAGATCAGCCGCTCAACGTCTATCGCGTGGAGACGCCGGCGGACCTCGCGCCTGGTCAATACAACTTGCGGCTGCTTGTCTATGACGCCGACACGCTGGAAGCGCTGGAACTGGTCGACGAAGCGGGCAACCCGGCGGGCATCGAAGCGACCATCGGAACCGTTGAGATTGAAGCCGCAACACCGTAAGCTTTTGTCTCTGAACCCTGGCGGATTATGACCAACACCTATCGCACATTTGGCCTTCTCATCCTATTTGCGCTGCTGCTTTCCATCTATACGATGAGCAGTTCCGGGCGCTTTCACATCGTTGATGAAGTGAGTCTCTTCGCGGTGACGGAATCCTTGGCAACACGGAGCGAGGCCGACACCAACGCGATTGCCTGGACGCAGTGGGTCAACAGCCCGGGCGAAGTGCTGGGCGCGTTTGGGCCCGATGGCGAAGTCTACAGCAAAAAGGGGCCGGGACCGGCCTTGGCAGCCCTGCCCTGGTACGCCGGCGCACGCGCCCTCAGTTTGCTCGGCGTGGGGCTGGGCATTCTCCAGTCGACGCTGCTTTGGCATGGCGTCGTGACCGCGGCCACCGCCGCGCTGCTCTTCCTCACGACCACTCGGCTCGGCTACCGCAATCGGACGGCGATGTTGATGGGGCTGCTCTTCGGCCTTGCCACGATTGCATGGCCCTACGCCAACCAGTTCTTTGGCGAACCGCTTAGCGCCTTCGGGCTACTCCTGGCTTTCTATAGCATCTTGAGCTGGCGGCAAAGCGGCTATACCTCGTGGATGGTCATGGCCGGTATCGGCGCAGGGCTCATGCTCGCGACTGTCACCGCTCACATTCTGCTGGTCGGCGTTCTGGGTCTCTACGCAATCGTCGCGTGGTGGCGTCAACGTGAAAACGATCCATCGGCCAGCGCGGGCAGAAATCCGTCGCTTCATCTCGTACGTGGTCTCGTCGCCTTTGCCATCCCCATCGCGATCACCGGCGGCCTCCTCCTGCTCTACAACGACGTCCGCTTTGGAAATCCTCTGGAAACGGGCTACCATTTTGACTCGGGTGAAGGCTTTACCAATCCCTTTTTCAGCGGCTTCTGGGGCCTCATCTTCAGCCCCTATCGGGGCGTCTTCTGGCACACGCCCCTCTTCTTCGCCAGCTTGATCAGCTTCCCGGCTTTTTGGCGCCGCCACCGGCTGGAAGCCGCGGCAATCGCACTGTTGAGCCTGGTGCTGGTCGTTCTCTACAGCCTTTGGTGGATGTGGTGGGGCGGGTTTGCCTGGGGCCCACGCTTTCTGGTACCGCTCACGCCGCTCTGGGTTTTGCTCATCGCGCCGCTGGGCCAGAAGTACGTCAACGTGGTCACGCGCCAGCCCTGGCGCAGCTGGTGGCGCGGCCTGGGCTGGAATGGCTTGGCCCTGGTCGTCCTGGCCGCGCTCTCCTTCCTGGTCCAGCTTGGTGCGGTGACGCAAAATTATGTCAACTACGAAATCTTGTTGCGCAGCTTCTACCCGACCGACTGGGAGGATCCGCTTGCTTTCGGGCCGCCCAACCAGGCCCTGACCGACTTCTTCCGCAGCCCGGTCTTTGGCCAATATCGCCTGATGGTTGACGATTTTGTGGCCAACACAGACCTGGCTTGGCTCTGGCCGGACGGCAACGTTCAGCTCCTGATTCTCATCGTCGGCACGCTCGTCATCGGTTCCCTGCTAATCGTACTCTATCTCTGGTGGCGTACGGATGAACGAGGAGAAAACGTCGTGCCCAGCGTGCCCATGCCGCGTGCTGATTGCCATGTTACCCGTGGTCCTCATCGCCACCTGGGTCGGCGAAACAGGGCGCAATCCGGCCTACGGCGACGCCAATCGCGGCTACCGGGCCATCATCGAGCAAATCTGTGCGGATGAGCGCCCGGGGGAAGATGCCATCGTCACGATTGCGCCCTTTAGCTATCAGATTCCCATGAATTGGATGCCGGGATTCTGTCAGCCCATGTTGCCCATCTACGGCTATGCCAAGAACTCCATGAGCCAGCCGGAGGCCCAGCAGGTCATGGAGCGGCTGATGGCAGAGCACGAACGCATCTGGTTTGTGACCGGCGGTCTGCCCGTCAACGATCCGGAGAATGAAGTAGAGCGTTGGCTGGCCGATGTCGCCTTCAAAGCGGATGACCAGTGGTATGATGACTACCGCCTTGTGCGCTACGCCACGCCACTGCTCTTGGACGAAGCGCTGGTCAAGCCCTTTAGCATTCCGCTCACGACGACGGGCGGCGAGGTCGTGACGATTGTCTCGGCCCAAACGCCCCAGTCGATTGATCCGGGCGGCATCCTGCCCATTCGGATTGATTTTGAGGTGGTCACGCCACAGGATAGCGATCTGCGCTGGTTTATCCAGCTCATCACGCCCGACGGCTATCCCATCGCGCTGCTGGACAGCGGGCCGGTGGACGGCTACGTGCCCTTTACCCAGCTGCCGGTGAACGAGGTACTGGTGGAGAGCTTCGCGCTGCAATTGCCGGTGACGGCTGCGCCTGGCGTCTATCAGCTCATCGCCGGTCTTTACGATCCTGTTGCGGAAGGCGCGCCGCGTCTGATTACGCCCAACGGCAGCGATTTCGTGGAGATCGGGAAGATTACGGTCGAACCGGAATCGAATTAAGGAGAAGGGGCGTCTTCACGTCGTCACACGTCATGCCCGAACCGCGTCCGCCGACCCAATCGAGCTGGTACGAGCGTCGTCCCGCCCTGGCGGCGGGCGTGATCTTGGCCGGTCTGGCTCTGCTCTTCTATCTGCCGCTTCTGTTGGGTCTGCGCACCTTTCCCGACGGCGACTTCACCCACCACTTTCTGCCCTTCAGCCTCTTCCAACACGAGGCGCTGCGCTCGCTGACCCTACCACTCTGGAATCCGTACACGTATAGCGGGCACCCCTTCCTGGCCGACATCCAGGCCGCAGCGACCTATCCGCTCAGCAATGCATTGCTGCTGCTTACGCTGCCCTTTGACGATGCTGGCGCCCGCCTCTACTGGCTGCA
Organism: uncultured Chloroflexia bacterium; assembly: GCA_963807905.1. Classification (GTDB taxonomy): domain Bacteria; phylum Chloroflexota; class Anaerolineae; order Caldilineales; family Caldilineaceae; genus JAGRCP01. Next base: position 31,932 of record CAWEEJ010000023.1, read on the forward strand.
GATCGAAGCCATTTTGCAGACCGCACTGGGCGGCTTCTTCGTCTATCTGCTCCTGGCCGACCTCACGCGTGTGCACTGGGCCGCGCTGACCGGCGGCGCAATCTTCATGCTCTCGGGCTATCTCACCGCCTATCCGCCCCTGCAGCTTGCGGTGCTGCGTACGGCCATCTGGCTGCCGCTGGTACTCTGGCTGCTCTGGCGTGCGCTGGCCCGCCCCGATCCTTGGCGCTGGTGGATCGGCGCAGGCGTTGCCTATGCAGTGGCCTTCAGCGCCGGCCACCCCCAGACTTTTCTGCACATCTCGTACACGGTCGCGGCCTGGCTGCTCTTTCTCTGGATCAGCGCGGCGCGACGGGGGCTCACGCCGTGGTGGCGTCCCCTGCTGGGCGGCGCGCTCTTTGCGCTCGTCGCTGCGGGGCTAAGCGCGGCCCAGCTGCTGCCCAGCCTGGAGTTCACCGGCCTGAGCGTGCGCGCCAACGTGAGCTATGACTACGTCGCCGGCGGCCTGCCGCCACGTGATACGTGGCAGATGTTTCTTCCCGGCATCTTCACCCAGTATTCGCCCCTCTACGTGGGCGCAGCCGGGCTGGGACTGGCCATCTTCGGCCTGGGCGCACTAACCTCGGGCCGCTTTGCCGCCACCGATGACGCGACCGAGCCGGCCTCGCCCCGCGCGCTGATTGCCTTCTTTGGCACGCTTGCCCTGGTCGCGCTGCTGCTGAGCTACGGCAGCAACAGCTTCTTATACCCGCTCTTCTATCGCCTGGCGCCGGGCTGGGATCTCTTCCGCGGCCAGGAACGCGCCGCTTACCTCGTGGCCCTGGCCTTGAGCGTGCTGGCCGGCTTCGGCGCCGCGGCCGCACCGGTCATGGGCATCCGCCTGCGCCAGCGGCTGGCCCTCTTCTATGGCGCGACGCTCACCGCACTCACCTATATCTTTGGGCTCTTCTGGCAGATCTTTGGCCAGACCGCGATCAGCAACGGGCGCTATCTCTTCATTGCCACGCTCACCCTGCTCATGGGCATAGGCGTGGCGACGCTCATCTGGCTGCCCGGATGGGAGCGTCGCCGTTCGGCCCTGGTCGTTGCCCTGGCGGCGGTCAATCTCTTTCTGGCGAACTTTGGCCTCAACCTGAGTCCGTTTGGCCCGGCGCGCACGGTAATCCTGGCCCCGGAAATGGCGGCGTTGGGCGCGGCCGTGGACGAGCAAGGCAACGCCAATTTGGGACTGTCCGGACGGGTCTACAACGAATTCCGCGTCTACGAGGACTACGGCATGCGCCAGGAGATCGAGGACGTCTGGGGCGCCAGCCCCCTACGCCTGGCCCGCTACGCGCTGCTCTTTGACCAGTTTCCCCTTGACCGCATGTGGGATCTCACCGGCGTGGCTCATGTCCTCACCTGGCGGGGCGAGCTCTTTGAGCCAAGCGAAATGCTGGCCGAGTTTCCCCAGGCCGAGGATACGACCTACCTGCATCGCCTGACTGATCTCAATCCACGCGCCTGGCTGGTGGCCGCGGTGGAAGCAGTGGGCGACGCCGGCAGCCCGCGAGCGTCTGGCCGATCATCAGTTCGATCTCGGCCGGACCGCGCTGCTGCCGGATGACGTTCTGACGGTTGACGGTCCGGTCACGCTGGCCGAAGCGGGACCCAATACCATTGCGCTGACGCGTCTCGCCCATAACCGCCTCGCGGTCGACGTCGACGGACCAGGCGGGCTGCTCGTGATCAGCGAAAACTGGATGCCCGGCTGGCGGATCGAAAACGCGCTGTGCGACGGCGCGCCCTGCCCGGCCGGCGCGTCTGCGGGCCTCGACCTGCTCGTTCCCCAGCGCGCCAACCTGACGCTGATCGGCGTCCCCGTCCCGGCCGGAGCCGTAGAGTTCGAGCTGATCTACGATCCGCGCAGCGTGCGCGTTGGACTCTGGATCAGCCTGGCGACGTTGGCCATCCTGCTCGTCCTGGGCATCATCAACCTGGCCCGCACAAGGCAGGCGCCATGAGGGCATCGGCGCTGCGTCTCCTGCAACTGAGTGCGCTACTGGCCGGCTTCTGGCTCCGCGTCTGGCGTCTCGATTTCCAGGAATTGCGCGGCGACGAGGTCTTCGGCTATCTCTTCAGCCTGCGGCCGTGGGACGACATCGTACGCGCCACGATCGAGCTGCAGGAGCCGCACCCGGTCGCCAGCTATTATGCGCTCAAGGGCTGGATGCTCAACGCGGGCGAAAGCGAGTTTGCGCTGCGCTTTGCCGGCGTTTGGTTTAGCGTACTGGCCATCGCCTTGCTCTACCGGCTGGGCCGCACGCTCCGGCTGGATATCCTTGTGGCGACGACGGCCATGGGGCTGCTGGCGTTGAGTCCCTACGCCGTCTGGCATGCCCAAGACGCACGCATGTACAGCATGAGTCTGGCCCTGACCACGGCCAGTTCGTGGCTGGCCGTAGCCTGGCTCTATGCGCAAGGCCGCAGGCGCTGGCCGCTGGCACTGGCCTACATCATCGTGAGCTGGCTGGCGCTCCACACCCACTACTTTGCAGCCTTTGTGCTGATCGCCCACTACCTCTTCATGCTGGGCACAGGCATCTGGCAGCGAGCGTGGCGCACGATTGTCCTGCCCTGGCTGCTCATCCAGGGCACGGTGGCGCTGCTCTACCTGCCCTGGCTGGTTCAAGCCACGGCCACCTTGACGGGCTACGGCGGCAACGGCGATTCGCCTGGGTTTGGCGCCATGGCGCAACGTGCGCTCAGCGTCTTTGCCGCCGGCGAAAGCGTGCCGCCGGCCCAGCGCACGGCGCTCGCGATCATCGCCGGCCTGTTGCTGCTGATTGGCAGCGTGCGTCTCCTGCGCGGCAGTCGCGGGGAAGCCGCGGCCTTCTTGCTGCTCTATCTGCTTGTCCCCGTGGGCGCGACATGGCTCAGCGCGTTGCAGCGTCCCATCTTCGACGAGCGCTATCTCGTGGCGGCGCTGCCCCCGTTCTTGCTGCTCATCGGCGCGATTTTCCAGCCACCGGCGGTTGCCAGCGAGCGGCGCGTCTATCCAGCCCTGCGCCTGACCAGCTATGCGCTGTTGGCGGGGCTGATTTTGGTCAGTGTCTTGTCGCTGAACCGCTACTACACCGATCCCGCCTACAGCAAGACGCGCGGCTGGCGCGAGCTCGCGGCCGCGCTGGAAGCATTGAGCGCCGACCTGCCGGCCGAGCAGGCGCGCATTGCGCAAAACTTCCCCGACCCAACGCTCTGGTATTACTACAGCGGCCCGCTCGAGCACGTGGTGCTGCCGCCGGGGCCGCTGGATGCGGATGGGGCCACGCGTGCGGTCGCCGAGCTGCAGGCGGCAGACGTGCGACGCGTGCTCTTGCCCGTGCAGCCCGCCCCCAACTGGGATGACGCTGATCTGGCCCGCACTGCGCTGGCCGTGAGCTATGAGCTTCTGGCCGAGCAACAGGTCGCAAACTGGCCGGTTGCGATTTACGCCCGCGCGCCAGAAGAGATGACCGAGAGCGACGCCGCGTGGCAGAACGGGCTCCGTCTGACCGCTTCGGCCATTGAGCCGGCAACGCTCACGCCGGGCAATGCCCTGGCCGTCTGGCTGCAGTGGGACGCACGTGGCGCCGAATTGACCGGCACGGAAAAGGTCTTCGTCCAGCTGCTGGGGCCGGCGCAGACGGTTGCTGCGCAAGATGATCAGCTGCTGGAAGTTGCGATGCCAGATTCGCCGCAACTCCACGGCCTGGCGCTGCCGGCTGAGCTGCCGCCCGGCTCCTATCGGCTCATCGCCGGCCTCTACGATCCTGCAATCGACGGCGCGCCACGCGTCATGACAACAACAGACCAAGACCACATCGTCCTCCGTGAGTGGACTGTCGACTCCATCCAAGAGTGAGCGCGCCAGGAAACCGGCCGCTTCTGGAGAGTATTCCGCCTGCGTTGGTGTGCGAATGTGGGAATGAGCTGGGTTGACAAGTCTCCCTGCCTTGGCTAGAATCCTGCCAGAGTCTACTTGCTTTTTAAGAAGAGGGAGGAAAGGGTCACTATGACGATCACGATCAAGAGTGAGGAGGCCCGAAATCGGTGGCGGGATATGATGGACGCCGTGATGGGCGGCGAATCTGTTGTCATCGAGCGGTACAACACGCCGCGCGCGGCATTGATTAGCTATGAAGACTTTGTCGCATTGCACGAAGCAATTGAAGAGTTGCAAGCGGATCGAAGGGCGGCAGAGATCTATGAACGGTTGCGGACAGGCGAGACAACCACGCGGCCGTGGGAAGACGTCCAGGCAGATCTAATCGAAGAAGGGTTGCTGGATGAGCGATGATCGTCGGCTACCCTATCGGATCGAGATTGAACGATCGGCCGAAAGGGTCATGCGTCGACTCCCCCGAGATCTTCTAAACAGGCTGCGCACTGCGATTGACGCGCTTGCGGCCGACCCCAGACCGCCGGGCTGCAGGCGATTGGCCGGGTACACGAATCTCTACCGTGTGCGTGTCGGAGACTGGCGGATTAGCTATGCAGTTGAAGATGATCGACTGCTAATCATCGTGATTGAGGTTGCTCCCCGCGGCGGAGCGTACCGCTCGCTTTAGCCGATTCCAGACCAGGCATTCCTACGTCCCTGCATCTATGGCGTTCTCGCGTCAATCGGCTATAATCTTTCCATGATAAACAGTGGTTATCAAGCGGCCCAGAATCTACTCTTCGCCGACGGCGCGCGCCTGCGCATGCCGGCGATTGCCGCGCTCATGGCGCTGGGCGCCTTACTGATTGCCCTTTTTGTGGGCATCACCGGGCCCCTGTTGGCGCTGGCCGTGGCCGTTGCCCTGGTGGCCGGCACGCTGGTGCTCAACGACACACGTTGGGGCTTTGTGGCGGTCGTGGGCGTAGCCTTTGTGCTGCCCTTTGCCAGCTTGCCCTTCAGCATCGGCTTTAAGCCCACATTTCTTGATGCCGCGCTGGGCGCGATCTTCTTCGTTTGGGTCTTCAAGCTGGTCATCGGCCAGCAGGATGATTTTGTGGCCTCGCCCCTGGGTCTCTTTGTGGGGCTCTTCATCCTCATCGCCATTTTTTCCTTCATCAACGGCATGAGCCACAGTCCGGCCAGCTCATTTCTGCTCCGTCGCTTTGGCGAGATCATCATCGGCATCACGCTCTTCTTCGTCTGCGTCAACACGGTGCGCAGCGAAGACGACGCAGTTTGGGTCACACGCTGGGTGCTGCTCATGGGGGCGCCGCGGCCCTGATTGCGATCCTCTTCTACGCCTTCCCCGATCAGGCCGTGTGGACGCTGGACCGGCTGGCGCGTTTCGACTACCCGGGCGGTCCTGGCGCCTTGCGCTACGTTGAAGACGATCCGGCACTGGGGCTGCGCGCCATCGGTACTGCGGTCGATCCCAACGTGCTGGGCGGGATGATGATTCTGGTGGCCGGTCTGGCCATGCCCCAACTCTTCGAGAAGGCGCGCCTCTTTCCACTCTGGATCGTCGTGCCCATCTTCTTGCTGGCGGCGCTTGCGCTCTACCTCACCAACAGCCGCTCGGCCCTGCTGGGGCTGGGCTCCGCCTTGGGCTTGCTGGCCATGCTCAAGTATCGCCGGCTCATTCCGCTGGGCATCGTTGCGGTGCTGCTGCTGATCCTGCTGCCCCAGACGCAAGACTACGTCGCCCGCTTCATGGCCGGCATTCGCGGCGAGGATTTGGCCACCCAGATGCGCTTTGGCGAATACAAGGACGCGCTGATTCTGATCCAACGCTATCCCATCTTCGGCGTCGGCTTTACCGGCACGCCCGATCTCGACATCTATCTCGGCGTGAGCATGCTCTATCTGATCATCCCGCAAAACATGGGGTTGGTCGGCCTCGTCATCTTCCTCGCCGCCATGATTGGCTTCTTCGTGATGATCTTCCGCTCCTGGCGCAGCGGCTACGCACCGCGGCTGGAGTCCATGCTGCTGGGCTATGCCGGGGCCGTGCTGGGCGCGCTGGTCAGCGGCATCTTTGACCACTACTGGTTCAACATGACCTATCCCCACATGACCGTACTCTTCTGGCTCTATGTGGGGATGGCCACTGCAGTGATGCTGGTGCAGAAGCAGGCGGTCGTCAGTGTGGCTGATGCACCACCTACCAGCGCTGGGGCGGACTAAAGGGATCATTGCCCGGCCACGTGGGGTCGTCTTCACGGCCAGCAGGAATCATGAAGCCAGAGGATTGGCCATCTGTTTTGCTGCCCCCGCTGTCAGTCTTCCCTTCACCCTCATCGTCTTTGTCCTTCTTGATGAAAAGCGACCAAATGCCGCGGATGATGGCGCCTGCGACGCCGCCACTCAACGCGCCACTCACGCCGCCGGTAACACCACCTGCGACTCCCCCGGCCAATCCTCCTGCCCCCGCTCCCAACGGCCCCCCAGCTGCACCACCGAGAATGCCTCCAATTTCCGCACCCCAACCTGCGCCTAACGTGGTGCCGCCTGCACCACCGACAATAGCGCCATCCACAGCGCCCTCCGAGGCCCCTTCGACTACGTCACCAACAATTTCCAATACATCATCAACAATCGTCTCCGTCGCCTCCCGGTACTCCTCCGACCCGCCCGTACCGTAGGCAGCATCTTCATCGCCCGCCTCGCGCTTAAGTCGGTTGACGTTTCTCTGCAGCTCGACATCGAGCAGGGCGAAATTGGCCAGGAGTGTCGTCAGCTTGGACTCTTTGGCGTGCTCGGCCAGTTCATGAGCCGTGCGCTGCCGTGCGGGCAGTGAATCGCCTTTCGCCATCGCCGTCTGAAGAACCTCGGCCGTTTCGCCTGAAATCTGCTTCTCTTCCTGTAGCAGCTTGACGGCTTTCTGCATCTCGTGCTCATCGGCAGACAACGCCATCTTCATAGCATCAGGCGCAGCCCGGACCGTCAGCTTATAGGCGGTCACAAGATTCTGCACGTACGCTTCGTAGCTGTCGGCAATGGCGGCTCGGCGTAGCGCTCGATACGCGGCATTTAGCGTCTCCATCTCCAGCTTTTCGGGTTTTAGTGTGGTTGCCATGATCTTCGTCTCCTTTTAAGCGGCTTCAATCGCAAACGACGTGTCTAACTGCTGTCGAGTATAGGGCCGGGCGGCGGGTTACGAATCTCAAAAAAGACTGAATTTGTCTCAATTCAGCATAGACCGCCGAATCCGCCAATCCGTCGCGGTTCCGGCGGATTCGGCTGCATTGTTGCGCTAGATCATTGAATCGGAAGCAACCTACTGGTCGATCAGGTGCAGATCAGCTACAATATTAGTAACGTAAACTGATGACTATCTGGCAGATGAGACATGACAAAAACAACCGTTACAAATAATGAATTTGGCTCAGTGACGCTCGACCCGACACCGGTTGAGCCGAACAACTCAGGGCTGGGCACGCTCACGCGCGGCCGCCGGCCCGAATGGTTGCGCGTCAAGGCGCCGGCCAGTGACGGCAAATACCAGGAACTGAAGGGACTCTTCCGCGGCAAACGCCTCCACACCGTCTGTGAAGAGGCCATGTGCCCCAACATCGGCGAGTGCTGGGGCCGGGGCACGGCTACCTTCCTGCTCATGGGCGACACCTGCACGCGCAGCTGTGGGTTCTGCAAGATCAAGACCGGCCGGCCCGGCTTGCTCGATCCGGACGAACCCCGCCACGTGGGCGAGAGCGTCCGCGCCATGAGTCTGCACCATGCCGTGCTCACCAGCGTCAACCGCGATGAGTTGCCCGACGGCGGCGCATGGGTCTTTGCCGAGAGCATTGCGTGGATTCACGAGCTGCAGCCGGGCTGCACGGTTGAGGTGCTGATTCCCGACTTCAAGGGCGACTGGGCCGCCTTGCAGACGGTCATGGATGCCAAGCCGGAGATTCTGAATCACAATACGGAGACGGTGCCGCGCCTCTATCGCACGGTGCGCCCTCAAGGCAAGTACATGCGCAGCATGGAACTACTCAAGCGAGCAAAAGCGATGGATCCGTTGGCGCTGACCAAGTCGGGCATCATGGTCGGCATTGGTGACACCTGGGATGAAATTCTGCAAGTCATGGATGACCTCCGCGAGCACGATGTGGACATCATGACTATCGGCCAGTATCTGCAGCCGAGCCGCTTTCATCTGCCCATCGAACGCTACTACACGCCCGATGAGTTCGACCGTCTACGTGAAGAAGGCGAAGCGCGCGGCTTCAAGTGGATGGAAAGCGGCCCCCTCGTCCGCAGTTCCTACCATGCCGACGGCCAGGCGCACCTGAGCCCGCGCAAGGACGTGCAGCGAGCGCTCAGCGGGTAGACGCCCCGCGCTTTGATGCGACACTTCGACACTTCGACAGGTTCAGTGCAGGCAGGCTCAGCGCAGGCAGGCTCAGCGCAGGCAGGCGCAAATCAACCAGGTTAAGAAACAGAAAAGTGGCGGCCAGTCATGGAACTGGCCGCCACTTTTTGTGTGAGTCTCGTGTTCAGATTCCTATGCCGTGCCAAACTGGCGGTCGCCGGCATCGCCCAGGCCGGGCCAGATGTAGCCTGGCGGAAAGGGATCGCTTTCGTCGGTCAGACGCTCGTCGATGGACGCCGCATAGATGTCCACATCCGGATGCGCGGCGTGGAGCGCCTGGATGCCTTCTGGCGCGGCAATGAGGCAGAGAAACTTGATGCGCGAAACGCCCCAACGCTTGAGCACGTCGACCGCCGCAATGGCCGAACCGCCCGTTGCCAGCATGGGGTCAAGCAGCAAGCAGAGCTGCACCGTGGGGGCAGTGGGCAGCTTGTTGTAATACTCCACCGGCTCCAGGGTGCGCTCGTCGCGGTAGAGGCCCAGATGCCACACTTCGGCCTGGGGCATGAGTTCCCAGGCGCCGTCCACCATGCCCAGTCCCGCGCGCAAGATCGGGATGAGGCCAACCTTCTCGGCCATGGTGGCGCCCCTGGTTGTCGTCAGGGGCGTCTCGATCTCCGACCACTCAAGCGGCAGGTCACGCGTGGCCTCGTAGACCAGCATGATCGCCAGCTCGCTGACCAGCTCGCGGAACTTCTTGGACTTTGTTTCGACGCGGCGCAACAGCGTCAGCTTGTGCTGTGCCAACGGGTGCGGCAGGGCATACACATTCTCAGGCAGCGGCACGGTGCGATCCTATTCTTGCGGGGTGGCGGTGATGGTGCAATGGATACCGAGTAGGGTGAGGGGGAGCAGCAAGTTGTCGTTTGTGCAGTCCCGGAGCGTCTTCAGCGGCAGCCGGGACCGCACAGAACGAGAGAATCTCGCAAGCTGAGGACTCTACCAGTTAAATTGGCGCTGGGTCCGATTGCGTCGCGATAAGCGTTCGACCTCTTTCTGACAGGTGAGACAGAGCGTAGCGTCGGGCTTTACCTCCAGACGCGCCACTTCAATCGCCTGATCGCAACGCTCGCAGATCCCGTAGCGGCCTTTTTCAATCGACCGGAGCGCGGCGTCGATATCTTGCAGCTTATGATCGAGTACGGCGATGAGCGCCGCGTTTTTCTCGCGCTCAAAGATCTCAGCATCACCCTCATCGGGCTCCACATCGACCTCAGCCTGCATGAACTCGCGCAGATGTTCCAACTCCTCAACAATCTGCTCGCGTTCGCGGAGAAGGAGTTCCTTCTCTTTTCCAATAAACTCTTCACGTGGCATGACGAATTGACTCCTGCCTCCTAATTAAGTATGAGCAGCCGCTACTCCAGCCAGCACACCGCCCATGAACCGAACATCCATACGTGTGAGAACTGTGGAAGTTTCAGAGTAGCAAGGTTATATCAGCTTTTGGCCCAAAGGTCAAGCAGGAAATTCAAATGGTCAGTGGACCCGATCTCTGCTATAATCATGGCGTTTAGAACAAACGTACAACTGTCATCTCCCATCCTCAATCAGGCAAAGTTCTATGGCGGACGACCGCAGCGTATCCAACCCATCTCCTGAAGCCAGTGCTCCCCAGCCGCCGCGCGCCATTTCGGGTGAAGCCCAGGGCAGTGACCGCAAGGTCGATCATGCGCTGCGTCCCCGCTCGCTGGATGAAATGGTCGGTCAGGATCGCCTGCGCGACAAAATCCGCATTCTGGTTGAGGCGGCGCGGCAGCGTGATGAAGCCCTGGATCACGTTCTGCTCTACGGGCCGCCGGGGCTGGGCAAGACGACGCTCAGCCACATTTTGGCCAATGAGATGAACGCCAATCTCAAAGTCACGGCCGGGCCCGCGATCGAAAAGGCCGGTGATCTGGCGGCCATCCTCACCAATTTGCGCAAGGGTGACATTCTCTTCATCGACGAGATCCACCGCCTGGGTCGCGCGGTGGAAGAGATTCTCTACCCCGCGATGGAAGATTACTCGCTCAACATCGTGGTGGGTAGTGGACCCGCGGCGCGCAACATTCAGCTCAGCCTGCCCAAATTCACGGTTGTGGGCGCCACCACGCGACTGGCCCTTATTACCTCCCCACTGCGCGCCCGCTTTGGTGTTGTGGAGCGCTTTGACTTCTACAGCGTGGCCGCCATCGAACAGATTGTGGATCGTGCCGCCCGCCTGCTCGAGGTCGAAATCGATGCCGCGGGCGCACATGAGATCGCACGCCGCTCGCGGGGGACGCCACGCGTCGCCCTGCGCCTGCTCCGGCGCGTGCGTGACTATGCGCAAGTCCGCGCCGATGGCCACATCAACGACCTGGTTGCTCGCCAGGCGCTGGCCTTGCAGGAAATTGATGAGCTGGGACTGGATGACCTGGATCGACGCGTGCTTGATGCCATCATCAACAAGTTTGGCGGCGGTCCGGTGGGCCTGGACACCCTGGCGGCCAGCATCAGCGAGGAAGGCGACACGATCATGGACGTGGCCGAGCCCTACCTGCTCCAGCTCGGCTTCCTCGATCGCACGCCCCGCGGCCGCATGGCGACCCGAGCGGCCTACGCGCACATGAATGTGCCCTACGCCGAACGCCCCGTGCAGGGCGGCCTCTTCGAGGGGTAAACTGATGACAGTACGGGATCAATGGTTTCGATACTCGCAACTGCATGCTACGCATGGACAGGGCTGAAATCACTCGTTCGCTGTCCGCTCGCAAGAGCAGACAAAGTCGATTGCTCGCCACTTCATCGACAAGAAACGTAGCCATTCGACCCGCTTGGTTTCGACCCTTCGACAGGCTCAGGACGGCGCAAGCTCAACCGGCGCTGACCAATCGCTAACTTACTGGTGGACAATTGCTCAGACAGCTGCGCCGCGCGCAAAGAGGATGCGCAAGTTTTCTCCATGCCGCGCCCGCCCCAGGGGCGAACGCCACGTCTCCGGCAATAGCCTTGCACCCAACGCCTCAATTTGCAACCAATCGTCACCCCGCGCAACGGCTGGTGGCACGGCCCGTTGCAGATGCAGCAGATAGCCCACGTCGTCGGCCAATCGCCGCATGGTGGTCAGCGGATCGTCGCTCATCTCGCCCGTCGTGGGAATGTAGAGCTTGACGTTGCGCTTGAGCAGCCCGGCCAGCAGACGCAACGTCTCTAATTCCGTGCTGCCGTCAGAATCGCCCGCCAGTTGCGGCGGCAGCGCGTCGGAGCCAAAGGGGCCGCCCCAGAGGATGCCCAACGCCGGCAGGTGGATGATATTGTGGCCCGACTGGCTGTAGACGTCGAGGAAATGGTCACCGATGCGCAGGTGGGCGACACCGCCCGGCTGCGTCTCCATGGGCGGCAGACCGACATCCTGGGTCGCGCCGCAGAAGAGCGCGGCCACGTTGCCCTCCAGGCTGAAGCGGGTCGTCACGTCAGGCGGCGGGTCGATGATCAGCATCTGATCGGGTTCTGTGTTGAGCGCGCTCAGAGGGGCCTTGCCCAGCACAAAGAGCGTGTGGCGCGCCGGATCGCCGTCGCTGAAGAGTTCGAGATAGGGGTAGAGCTGGGTGATCTTGGCGCCGACGCCGGGTGTGGAGTCAGTGAGAAAAATTGGAGTAGACATAGTGGTTCAAGGGTAGGGCAACGGGTCGGCGTCAGGCGTATCCAGCGGCGAGGCGTCCGGCGGCGCGATTTCGCAGGGCTCCGCCTCGCCCAACTGTTCGACCAAGGCGGTCAATTCAGCGGGCAAGTCGGCCACAATGACCCGGCCATCGGCCAAGATGTAGATTTCAGTCTCAGTAGGAAACACAATATCGTCTGCTACCGGATTTTCCGCTTCAGGGCCGGCTGATGTGGATGTCGGCATCGCCTTCTCGCTCGTAGAATTCGCTGGTGCGTTCTTCTGTTTCCACTTTACCCAACTGTTCCAACAGTTCGCTGATGCTTTCGCACGCGCTGCCCTTGACGCCGCGGATCGTGTACTCAATCCGGCCGTCAGGCAAAATTTCAATCTCGATCTCTTCCCGTTGCATCAATTTATGCCTCCAAAACGATCGAACGCGGATGGCGCGGATTCGGCAAATCGCTGCGAATTTTCTGCAGGACGTTCCGCAACGCTTGCCGGTAATCGGCTCATTCGCGAGCCTTTATCCTAGTTCCAGCGGCGCACGGTCATGCGGATAACCTGATCCTGACCGACGCTCTCTTCAACGAGCGAGAAACCGGCCTTTTCCGTTTCATCCAGCACCTTGTGATAGGCGTAGCGCTGCTGCACTTCCTGCATCGCCACACGGATTTTGGCCAGAATCATGTCGTCAGCCACGACCTCATAGGCGTCGTCTTCCCCTTTGCGCAGCCCAAACTTGAGCCGTCCGCTCTCCACCAGCAGGGGCACATCTTCGCGTCGCCCGGAGTAGATATGATGATATTCTGCGTCCTCCGTATAGGTGAGCCTCAGATCATCCAGGCTGCGCTTGATCAGCGCCAGATCACGCAACTGCGTCTGAACCTTCACAAATTTCGACATGACATCTCCTTAACACCGAACGCTCCATGCTTCATGCTGCACCCTCATATGCCTGGTCCAGCACCTCTATCGTATGCCAGACCGGCAGCGGTTGGCCCAAGGCCGCGAGATGATTCTGAATCTGCGTCATGCAGCCGATGTTGCCGGTAGCAATCGCGGCTGCGCCGGTGCTCAGGATGTTACGCGCCTTGCGTTCGCCAATCTGCTGCGCCAGGTCGGGCTGCTCCAGATTATACGTGCCCGCCGAGCCGCAGCATAATTCGCCTTCGGGGATCTCTGCCAGCGTCACGTTGGGAATGGCGGCCAGCAGCGCACGCGGCTCGGCCGTGATGCCCTGGGCATGGGAGAGGTGGCAGGCGTCGTGATAGGCCAGCTTTAGCGGCTCGGGTAGAGGGGGCGGCGACTCCAGGCCAAGCTGCGCCAGGAAGACGCTTACATCCATGACCTGTGCAGCAAACTCGCGGGCAGGCACTTCGCGGATGGTGCCCCGAAAGAGCTGCGGGTACTCATGCATGCCAGAGCCGCAGCCGGCCGCATTGGTAACGATGGCATCGACATCCCTTGGGAAAGCGGTCAGGTTGTTCATGGCGAGCGCCTGGGCCTGCTCCGCCTCGCCAATGTGCATGGAGAGGGCGCCGCAGCAGCCCTGCCCCGACGGAATCACGACTTCGACCCCGTTGCGGGCCAGCACGCGCAGCGTCGCCCAGTTGATTTCGGGCGCCAACACCTGCTGCACGCAACCGGTCAAGAGCGCCACCCGCGCCCGCCGCGTGCCTTGCGCCGGATAGAAGTCGGGCAATGGCGGCGCGCTGGGCAGTTCGTCCGGCAGCAGTTCGAGCATGCCACGCAGGCTCTGGGGCATGGCGCCCGCCAGCGGGCCGGCCAGCCTGCCCAGGCGCACGGCCTGACGGAAGCGGGCGGGATAAGGCAAGGTCTCTCTGACCAGCCGCCGCGTCAGTTGCTCGGTCGGCGTGCGCTCGCGCGCCGGCTCATGCAGGCTGCGGAAGGGCGTGAGCAATTCGCCATAGGCCACGCCGGAAGGGCAACTCGTCACGCAGGCCATGCAGCCCAGACAGCGATCGACATAGGGCGTTACTTCGTCGACGGTGAGATTGCCCTCTAACGCTTCCTTCATCAAGTAGATGCGGCCGCGCGGCGAATCGGTCTCTTCACCCAGCACCTGGTAGGTCGGGCACGTAGCCAGGCAGAAGCCGCAGTGCACACACTTGTCGACGGCCTCGGCCATGGCCGGGCCCTGGGGGCCCAACGTCTCAACTGGAATCGAATGCTGCATGAATCACCTCTGGTCGGATAGAACGCCGGTCGGGCAAATCGGGCGTCTTTTACACAAACGCCTCGTGCTGCAGGCCGCTACGCCAGCGTCCTCTCTTCGTCAATAGTCTGGGAAACTGCGATGCGGATCCAAGGTCTGCTTGATCCGCGCCAGCAGGGACGCACCGGGCTGGCGACCGATGAGCGGGCTGACCGTCACGCCCTGCAGCATGAGGCCGGCGAGGCCTTGGGCCACGAGCAAAGCGTCCAACTCTTCGCCCGGACCCGGCCAGCCGATCCAGGCCAGGTTGCCGCCAACGCTATAGGAACGCGTGGCGTCGGCTTCAGCCAACCGTGCGTCCAGCGCTTCAACTTGGCTCGCTGATACGGCTACTTTGACCAACGTCGCGCCGCCGGGGAGCCACGAAAAAGCGTCCTGACCCGCCCAGTGCGCGGCCTCGTCGGCGGGTGCAAGCGCCTCACCGTCGCCGAGAAAGTCACGCAAGCGAGCCAGGCGGGGCGGCAACGCTTCCGGCAAGCCGCCAAGCCGCACCCAGAGCGTTGCACCGTCCCCTGCCGGCGCGAAGTCGAGCGCCTCCAAATCCAGGGGCGCGCCCGCCAGACGCTGAGCCGCGGCCACGGCATCCGCCACGCTCGGCAAATTGACGGCGAGCGTGGCCGTGCTCGGCGGCGCGGGGAAGACTTTGAAGCTCACCTCGGTCAAGACGCCCAGCCGGCCCAGGCTGCCCACCATCAGCTTGGGCAAGTCAAAGCCGGCGGCGTTCTTGACCACCTTGCCGCCGCCCCGCACCAGGCGCCCCTGGCCATCGACAAAACGCACGCCGATGAGAAAGTCGCGCACGCCACCGTAGCGCATGCGCCTTGGACCGCTCAAGCCGGCGGCCACGGTGCCACCGAGCGTGGCGCCCTGCGCATGCAGGGGCGGGTCAAAGGGCAAATATTGGCCGTGCTCGGCCAGGGCCGCGGCCACCTCCGCCACGGTCGTTCCGGCCCGGGCAGTGAAGGTGTACTCGCCCGGGTCGTATTCAACGATGCCGGTCAGTTCACGCAAGTCCAGCAAAGTTGCGCCAGGCGCGTGCGCGAGGGCCGGCTTGGTGCCACTTCCGCGGGCGAGCAACGGACCCGACCGCGCCATTACAGCGGCCTGCACCGCTTCAACCGAGTGGACTTGGACAGCAGGCGGCGTTGTGACGTTAGATTGCGCGTTCATACGCGTGAGATCACTCCCTTCTGTTCCAGCGGATGGGGTGCATGGGAGGCCGGGCCGTCGTCGGAACCGGGCAGCATCTTGCCCCGGTTGGCCAGTTCCAGCGGGTCGATGGCTTGACGCAATTCGGTCATCACCTGCAAATCGGTGGGCGAGAACATCTTGGCCATATAGGCCCGCTTCTCCATCCCGATACCGTGTTCGCCGGTGATCGACCCTTCCATTTCAATGCAGATGGCCAGAATCTCGCCGGCCAGGGCCTCGGCCCGCTCCAACTCGCCCGCTGCACGCCCGTTGTAGAGGATCAGCGGGTGCAGGTTGCCGTCGCCGGCATGGAAGACATTGGCCACGGGCAGATCGTATTGCGCGCTCAGAGCCTCAATGCGCGCAAGCGTTGCGCCCAGGCGGCTGCGCGGCACAACGCCATCCTGCACAATGTAATCGGGACTCAAGCGCCCCACTGCGGAAAACGCGCCCTTGCGCCCCTTCCAGATGCGCGCCCGTGCGGCGTCATCCTCGGCGAGGCGCACCTCGTCCGCGCCCGTCTCTTCGATAATCTGCAGCAGATGGGCAAATTCGGCCTCAACCTGGATTTCCTCGCCCTCCAGTTCAACGATCAACACGGCCGCCGCGCCTTGAGGATAGCCCGCGCCCACCGACGCTTCAGCCGCCTTGATGGCCAGCCGGTCCATGATCTCCATTGCGCCGGGCAGCAGGCCCGAGGCCACCACATCGGCGACGGCGTCACCCGCCGCGCCGAGCGAGCTGTAGGAGGCCAGCACCGTGCGATAGCTCTCCGGCTTGGGCAGCAGACGCAGCGTGATCTCCAGCGCGATGCCAAAGAGTCCTTCCGAACCGACGAAGAAGCCGGTCAGGTCGGGCCCCACGGGCTCCAGGCTTGACCCGCCCAACTCGACCAGCTCGCCGTCGGGCAGCACCGCCTTGATGCCCAAAACATGATTGGCCGTCATGCCGTATTTGAGACAGTGTGCGCCGCCTGAGTTGAAGGCGACATTGCCGCCAATCGTACAGATGAGCTGGCTGGACGGATCGGGCGCGTAGTAGAGGCCGTGGGGCGCAGCCGCCTGGGTGACGTGGAGATTGACCACGCCAGGCTCGACGACGGCGGTGCGTGCGGCCGGATTGAGTTCTACGATGCGATCCAGGCGGTTGAGCGCGATGACGATTCCTTCGGCGATGGGCAGAGAGCCGCCCGACAGGCTGGTGCCGCTGCCGCGGGCGACAAAGGGCACGTCGTGCTCATGGCACAGACGCACCGTTTCAATCACCTCGGCCTGGTCGATGGGCAAGACGACAGCACGCGGCCGCGTGCGGAAGGCGGTCAGCGCGTCCGATTCGTAGGGGGCCAGTTGCGCCGGCTGAAACAGCAGACGCTCGGGCGGATAGAGCCGGGCGAGGTCATCAAAGAATGGCGCATCGGTCATGGCAGTGCTCCCCTGTTGATCCGGTCGACACATCAGATGCATAGCAAAGGCATCAATGAAGACGTCGATGAAGTAGTCGGCATTGTAGCGCGGATGTTCGATCAACGTCAATCGTTGGGCAGCAGCAAGTAAAGCGTTGGATTAGTTGGCAATGTAAAGCACAGGAAACGTTGGATTGGCTGACGCCCAACCGTGGTGAGAGCAGCATGGAAGTGTAGCCCCAACGAAAATCAAGCAAATTGATTTGGCAGTAGAATGGTGTCGATCCAATCAGAGCGCTATTGAATTGCGCGGCGAGCCGGCCCTCTCTGAATCAAAATGAGGGCCGCCAACCAGCGCCGCTTGCCGCAGACAAGAGGAAAAACCATGCCAGCTCTACCTAACCGATTCCGTCCATTTCTAATCGCCGCAATCGCCGGCGTGATCGTGTTGTTTGGAATTTTGCCCGCCACACTGGCATCTGCGCGCAGCCGCGCCAGTGAATCGGCCCCACCCGCGCCAACCGTTGACTGGTTGCTGGAGACGGCCGCCAGCGCCGACGTAGTTGTACGCGGTCGCGTCGTCGAGCAAACTGTTCACTGGGACGAATCGCGCACCTCAATCGTGACCGACAACATCATCGCCGTAAGCAGCGTAGTGGCCGGTGAGTTGCCGGCAGGAGCGCCGGTTGCCGTTCGCACCATCGGCGGCGAATTGCCTGACGAAGGCATTGCCCTCGGCGTCACCCACGAAGCACAGTTGACGCTGCATGAAGAGGTGATCCTCCTGTTGGATCAGGATGATTCTGCGATCCCCTATCGCGTGGTTGGCGGCGAACGGGGAAAACTGACCGTTGACCGGGGCTACGTGTTCAGCGAGGCGCTGCACAGCTGGCTACCAGAAGCCGAACTGCTCCCTGCACTTTCGGGTCAAGCAGATGAGGCAGTCGCCGCCATCAATGAGATAGAGCAGAAGATAACGCGTCTGCCGTCGCCCGAAGGCGCCGAAACCCACGTCAACACCGGGATCCGCTGGCCGGGAGACGCGCCTGAAGTGCCTTTTGTGCTCAACATCAATTCAAGCCAGGTCGGCAGTGGCGATGGCAATCAAGCCGAGTTCCGGGCCGCGGTACTCGACGCAGCCGCTGACTGGACAGCGGTCC
Organism: uncultured Chloroflexia bacterium; assembly: GCA_963807905.1. Classification (GTDB taxonomy): domain Bacteria; phylum Chloroflexota; class Anaerolineae; order Caldilineales; family Caldilineaceae; genus JAGRCP01. Next base: position 49,885 of record CAWEEJ010000023.1, read on the forward strand.
CCACGGCGGATTTTACCTTTGCCTATGCCGGCCCCACCAGCGTGACCGACGTTGACGCCAGCAACGGCATCAATGAGGTCATCTTCGTGACGGCAGGGCGCTCGGGCACTTTGGGTCGAACCCGGTTCTGGTACAATCCGGCGACGCAATTGGTCACTGAAGCAGACGTTTGGTTTAACGATTCCTACGACTTTGACGCCACTGGTTCGCCGCAAGGCGGCGAAATCGACCTGCAGAGCGTCGCGCTTCACGAATTCGGCCACTGGTTCGTCTTGGGCCATGACGGCAACGCCGCCGCGGTGATGTACTACGCCATTAGCGGCGGTTCGGTCAAACGCACGCTCCACCCCAGCGACATCGCCGGCATTAGCGAAATCTACCCGTGTGAGAACCAGCCGTGCGACGGTGCAGGCGAGCCGCCGGCGCCTGAACCCACCGAGATTCCAACGGAGGAGCCGACAGAGGAGCCAACCGAAGAGCCGACGGAGGAACCCACGGAAGAACCCACGGAAGAACCCACTGAGGAACCGACAGCGGAGCCCACTGAGGAGCCCACAGAAGAACCGACAGAAGAACCGACAGAAGAACCGACAGAAAAACCCACCGAGGAGCCGACAGCCGAGCCAACTGAGGAACCGACAGAAGAGCCGACGGAAGAACCCACCGAAGCGCCAACCGAGATGCCTACGGTAACGCCCGATCCGCCGCCCAATCAGCCGGCGCCGACGCCAGAACCGACCGCAACGGCCACGCCACAGCTCCCGCCTGACACGGCGCAAGTGCTGCCAGGGCAGGACGCGGTTGTCCAGTTCGGCGTCGAAGGCGAGGGCCCTGCGTTGACCCTGAACGTGCCGGGCAATGCGGTTGATGAAGCGACGCTGCTGGGCTATGCAGAGCTGGACGAGCCGCCATCCACAGCAGGCGCAGGGGGAACTTATGCCGGGGCCCGTTTTGAATTGAGCGCAAGTCAGGCCGGCGTGGCGGTCGAAGCAATGGCCTTTATGGCCCCCGTCCGTTTTGACGTGGCCTACCCGGTGCCGGCAGATGACTTTGCTGAGGCCAACGTGCGACTCTACCGCTTTGACATCGACACAGCGGCATGGCTGCCCGCCACGTGCGGATCCGAGCGTGTGGACACCGGCCAGCGCGTGGCGTACACCGACGTCTGCCGCGCCGGCGAATTCGCGCTCTTTGCGCAAGCCGACGTCGATCCTGACGAGATGACCGAGACGGTCTTCCTGCCGTTGATTGAGCGGGAATAGGGCGCAGATGGGCCACGGATGGCACGGATGGGGTGGATTGGGACGGATCAATTGCGGAGGGTTGGTGCCGGCATGTCAGATCCACGTCAATCAGGCCACCGGCTTGTTAATCGTCTATAATGACGGCCTACGTGTACACTCACGACGGAGGTCAGTTATGGAACTCTTCGACATTACGCGCACGTTGTCGCCGGCGCTTGAGCCGTGGCCGGGCGACACCCGCTATCGCCACGAATGGCGGTCGCGCATCGCCAACGGCAGCGCGGCCAATGTGACGACGCTGGTGATGAGCGCCCACTCGGGCACTCATGTCGATTCGCCCTACCACTATGCGCAAGAGGGGCTCAAGCTGGACGAGATGCCCCTGGACATTCACCTGGGACCGGCTACCGTGGTTGCGCTGGACGTAGACGAGCTGATCCTGCCCGAGCACTTCGACGGCGTCGATCTGGCGGCGATCGAGCGGCTGCTCATCAAGACGCGGGCCAGCGCACGGCGCGACGACGAGTGGTGGGACTCTTTCCCCTACTTCTCCATCGAGGCAGCCGAGCTCCTAGGCGAGATGGGCGTACGTCTGATCGGTACGGACGCGCCGTCAGTCGACCATCTCCTCAACGAGACGATGGAAGCCCACCGCGTGCTCTATCGCCACAACGTCGCCATCCTGGAAAATGTGCAACTCAGCGACGTGACGCCAGGCGAATATGAGCTGATTGCGCTGCCCTTAAAAGTACAGGTAGATGGATCGCCGGTGCGGGCCGTATTGCGGCGCTGAAGCGGGTTGGGTTGGGTGAATGAGGCCAGGTCAGCGCAAAGGCTCAGCGCGATTTCCGTAGTTCATGGTTTCAGAGCATCTGTCAGTCCGACAGAGCGCAGCGACGAGGAATCTCGACTGTGCGAACCTGAGACTCCTCTTCCCTCCGGCCGTGGCGCTTTGCGCCCCCTACGTGACCGAATGACAACTCGTTAACGACTGGATCTACGAACCTTGACGTTTCCGCACTACATCGGCCGGAAACCAGATCCATCCCTCAGCCTCAGGGATGTCTTCGGGCGGCGCACAGAGAGCGTCGATTCTGGTGGCGTAGAGATAAGCGACCAGCGCGCAGGTCAGCGCATCCTCCATATCCAGATGGTCCAGCGGTGCAAAGTCCGCACGCAGGTCGGCCATGAGGCTTGACGTCTTACAGGCCGACGGATAGGCTTCGAACGCGGTCAAGATTGCGCCATCCGACCAGACGCCGCAGCGCGCGACGGTGGGCGCGAATTTGCCCAGCACGTGCATTCCCTTGGTCGCCTGGCTGCCGATCATGTCCTTGATTGCGGATAGAGGCGCCAGGCCATGGCGGAAGAGAAAACGCTCGGTTTCACGAAAAATGTAGGGGTTCTCGTTTGAGCCTTCCACGGACGCGTCAACAGGCTTGCCCGTGGTGATTAGTTCGACAAAGGCAGTCGAAAAGGCCAGCGGCGTGTCGATGCCCAGCGTGACGTGAAACGGGCGCGCGGGCAGTGGCGCCTTGCAGAGCCCAAACAGACCCTCAAGCCAAGTCTCTGTTGTATCCGCCTGATTGATCAGGACACGCAGGTTGCCGCGCCACGGCGTCCCGCAAATGCGCTTGCCCGCGTCGAGGATAACAATGGCGTCACGGCTGCGCGGATTCTTGTCACAGTTCCAGCCCCCCACGTCCCATCCAATAAAGTACACGGCTACGTTCTCACTTCCACAAAGTCGGCTTCCAGGGACTCCTCAACCGCAACGCGCCGGCTAGTTTGAACGCCCCTTGCCGGTTTCGACTGGCCAACTGGCGTCTCTGTCGCCTTGCGGGCAAAGATGAGTCAAAATTGGGGGCTGCCCACTCGCTGAACCGAAAGCGTGACGAGATCATTCGTCTTGCCAGATGTCGTAGCAGACCCGGCGTCGACACTTCGACACTTCGACACTTCGACAGGCTCAGCCCAAGCAGGCTCAGTCCAAGCTGGCTCAGTCCAAGCTGGCTCAGCCAGCGCTTCCAAGCAGCCGCCGCCTGAGCCTGTCGAAGGCAAAGGCGGTCAAAGGCAGAACCTGTCGAAGGCAGAGCCGACCGCACCTATGCGGCCACGTCTATGAAAACCATGCTCTCGAAGAGATTTCAGCTTAACTCAACGGTGGACAGTCACCAACGACGGCGTCACAATAGCGGATTGTTGCAGCTTCTGCTTGTCCGCGCAAATCGTTATCGACGACAGCGTGCGAGCCGATTCCAAATCAGGTTTCCGAACAAAAAATCCGCAGGCGACGGGTCGCCTGCGGAAACGCGTTGGACAAACGTGTGGGACAGACTGATCGATTAGCTCGGACCAACTTCACTTTCCACAATATTGGCGCTGTCACGACAGATCAAATGTCCCGGAGCATGAAAGTTTCGATCGTAGCATTCTGCTTCAACAATCCGTGCCTGCAGTTGCGCCTGGCTGAGCAGTTCCTCGGCAAATTGGGCCTGCGCCAGTTCCTGTTCGGCCAGCGCCTGCGCCATCAGATCGACCGGCTGCACCTGTGCAATGCCCCCGTCCAGAGTCAGATGCCGGTCAAATGCCGCGGCATTGTGGACGGCCAATCCGCGCTCAGCGATTGCCCTGCTACCGCTGTAGGCAATGTAGTCGGGCAGCCAGTACTTGGCATCGAACGACGCCGCCACGAGTACATCTTCCTCCGTAATCGCACCGCCTTGCGCCGAGGCGACGGCACTACTCAAAAAGACACAAATCAATAGAGCGGACACCAGCCCAACCCAACCAACCTTGGTTCTCATCTTTGCCCTCCTCTTGGCTGATAGAGACGCTTTCTGCGACAAAGCGTAGCAAGGGGGCGTCGACAAAATGGCGACGGTCTGTCCACGTAGTGGCGACACGGTTCGGAAACCGCCGACCGGGCGCCTGCCACGTCCCCATCGCCCCGGTCCTATTCTTTTCATCGAATCCATTGATCGGTGATAATGACGTGTATCCTACATGGTGCTGGTCAGCCGGCGGGACGGCCGATTTCTTCAGCAATCGGTTTGGCGACGGTGTGAAGCCATGGATTTTGAACGGGACAAAGGCAGCGGGCACGGAAATGGTGCACTGCCGATCTGTGAACGAGATTGGCGTCATCGAGGCATCTCATGGATAGCTTTGAACAGAAATATCCTCACATAGCCGCCTGGGTTCAGGGTGGAATCGTGGAAATTGGCACCACCGACCACGATTCGTCATTCATCCGCATTCTTGATGAGGACGGCATAATCTGGTCAGGGACGGATGCATACCCGTCTCTCGATCGTGCGTTAGAGGCCGCCGAGACAGCGATCGCAGAGTGGAATCGTGCGGACATCTCGGATTTAGCCGGAGCCAACGCTGTATCTCCTTCGTATACGCCCAAGCAGGGGCAGTATCTTGCCTACATCCACCACTATACCCGGATCCATGGCCAGGCACCCGCCGAACATGAAATGCAGGCGTACTTCGGCGTCACACCGCCGACCGTTCACCAGATGATCTTGAGACTGGAGCAGCTTGGATTCATTTCCCGGACGCCCAGACAGGCGCGTTCAATCAAAGTGTTGGTGCCGGCAGAGGCGTTGCCACCTTTGAGGCGCGCCTGAATCTCACGATGTAGAAAGGTGTTATGAGCCAATTCCCGACAGACCCCAAGAAGATCAAAGACCGTATCCGGCGCAATGAGCGAGCGCTCGCCAATGAGAGGAAGAAATTCGGCGGCTATCACGATGGCGGCGGCAAACGGTACCTGCTCGGTCCGCTCTACTTGCTGCTGGGTGACGTGGATGGTGCGCTGAAGTCGTTCGCCTGGTTCGACAAAGAGTTTCCTGATGACATGGGCGAACCGTTCCAGTACCTGTGCTGGAGCCTGGCGCTCTATCACTCTGGCGACCACAGGCAGGCAGCCGCAAAGCTGGCTCAAACCTGGTTCAAGAATCCGTACTTGGTATTTCAGCTTCTCGGCATGGATCAGGAGAGACTGGATATCCGACACGGGTCGAACTGGGAGGAGCCGGAGTACGCCGCCCACGGGCCGACTGAGTTGTTGGAGCTATGGGACGAGGAAGCGGTGCAGTGGGCCAAAGACGTGTTTCAGCAGGCGTGGTTTAGTCGGCTGCGGGCCCGATACATTGAGATCAAGCGGCGGCTGATGACGGAGCCTGTGGGGCCGGAGCGGAGTCGCCTGGTTACGTGAGCTCTTTGCGATGATAGACCTTGAAGGGGTAGAGATAGAGCAGGCGGATGTTGGGTCGAGGAGCGAAAACGATGGAATCAGTGACCAGCTCGATCATCAATGACCTACTTCAGCCTGTTCCATTGACCGTGTCTGCCGAGGATGTCATCCGTGTCGGTGGGACACGCGTGACTCTGGATATAGTGATCGGTCCCTTTCAGGATGGGGCAACACCGAAAGAGATTGTCTACCAGTATCCATCTCTCAGTCTGGCTGATATATATGCAGTCATTGGGAACAGCCTGGTTTGGCGAGCAAGATCTGTTTGACTTCACCCATCACCATCACTATACTGTTCTCCATGACGACCATCCAGGCAATTGAAACCATCGGCACTGACCCCGATATCCGCAGCGGACGACCCTACATCGTTGGGACGACCGTCACCGTTGCCGATGTCGCAATCGCCCGCCTCTACCACGGCCTGAACGCCGAGGGCATTGCCGATTGGTACGGTCTCGACTTGCACCAAGCCTATGCGGCTCTGGCCTACTACTATCAACACAAGGCAGCCATTGACGACCAGGTTCGAGCCCAAATTCGGCGAGCCGAGGCGCTAAAGGAGCAACGCGTTGGCGCCGCCGATTCGCTTCTATCTGGATGAGAACGTTCCGGTCGCTGTGGCCGCACAGCTGCAGCGTCGCGGCGTTGATGCGGTTACCGTGCGCGATCTCGGTTTCCTGGGCGACAGTGACCGCAACCATCTTGTACGTGCCACAAGCCTCGGCTACGTTCTCTGCACCAACGACGCTGACTACGTAGACCTTGCAGTTGCCGGCGTCAAGCATGCCGGCATCGTTTTTGGCCAGCAGCACAAACATGGCATCGGCGACTGGGTGCGTTTCCTCGAATTGCTTGCCTCCGTACTGGAACCGGGCGAGATGCGCAACCGAATTGAGTATGTTGGTTGAGCAACGAATCGACAAACCAGGTTTTTCTCAAAACCTGGTTTGTCCGTCAGGCATCACGCCAGCCCTCAAACCCCAAGGCCGTCATCACCTCGTCCAGCTTGGCGTCGGCCTCGGCTTCCTCGGATCCTGCATGAGGACGATGGCCTCCTCCAGCGGCAGGGGCGGCTCGACGTCGTTGGAGGCCACGTAGCGGCTGGGGCTCAGGTTGTAGTCGTTGCGCACCACTTCGGCGACTTTGACCACGGCGCTGACGTCTTCTTCTTCCTGCCATGAAAGGTAGAGTTCGCCCACCTGCCGCACCTGGTAATCCTTGTAGCGCGCGGCGTCCACCTCGCCCCGAATGGAGCAGGCGGCCCGCCACAGCCAGTTTTGCAGGGTGTTCAGGTCCATGGGACCGGGATTCCTCTCCAGGTCGGCTGCACTTGCTTGCGGCCCGGTCGACTATAGGTCCAGCTTGATGTAATCGCTGGGCGCGTGCTGGAGGTCCAGCTCGACGCCCAAGTAGCGCTCCGTGGTCTGGATGCTGGCATGGCCCAGGCTCTGCTGGATTTGCTCGATGGGTGCGCCGGCCTTGTGGGCCAGCTTGGCAAAGGTGCGGCGCAGGTCGTGGGGCGTGAGCTTCTCCACCGGGCTGTAGCGCTGCACGATGTTCCAGACGGCCTGCGCGGACATCTGGCCCTCTTATACCATACATCGAAAAAGGGGGCGAAGTCCTTTGCTCCGCCCCCGGAAGCCGTCACATGACTGCGCACTGCATGAAGCTCAAACGGAAACTGATGCTAGCTATTGGTTCACTGAAAGAAGTTAGCGCTCAGCCGCCGTGCAGCAGTCTATTGCAGATTTCGAGAATGGCTTCATGGCAACGATCGAAGCGCGGCCCCACCTTCCTCAACATGGGCGACGACTACCCCAACCCCGAACGCGTGCAAATCGTCATCTGGGAGCGCCATCGCCGGTCATTTCCCGCACCGCCCCACGTCCTGTATGACGGCAAATCAATCTGTGTTGACGGGCTGATTGAGCTATACAACGGGGTGCCCGAGATTGAAGTGGCTAGTACGTTGCGGCGTAAGTAAGCCGGTGGTTGGGCAAGGTACGCTACCCGCGAAAGCTTCAATTACCGGACAGCTCCGGAGGTTAGCGACCTCGTCCGGCGGGTAGCCGGACCTGCCAATCCATAGACATAGTTGCGCCATCGTGTACTAGCCCGCTTGAGCGGGCGTTGCTCTGTAGCCTCGTGGCTTTAGCCCGGGGCAGGGGTCGGACATCCCGAACAGTCAGGTCACCGGACGCCGCCCCGGGCTAAAGCCACGAGGCTATGGAACAGCACCCCGTAAACGGGGTTTGAGTACAATGAACTATCGGCTAACTTAAGCCGCCCTGTACTAGGCCTGTACAGATCCGCATCCAGTAGCCAAGTCTCATGCGCGGCACGTTACACGCACTGGATATCGCCAACATCGAATGTCACAACAAAGAAATTTACGCCCGTGTCAATGCTGGAAAGCGCTGATCCGGCGACGTTGGTCAAGCGATACGCCGGGTCAAAAAGAAAGACCTGTGTCCTTTCGCGTGAAGAACACAGGTCTTTCTGAACGATATGAGCCCCCTGGGACTCGAACCCAGAACCCGCGGCTTAAAAGGCCGCTGCTCTGCCAATTGAGCTAGGGACCCGCAACTGCTGCAATCATAGCACAGGCCGGATTGGCAATGCAAAAGCTGGGCGCTGAATGCCGCAGCCACACGCCCGCCTCCCTATGCCGGCGGCATGAAAAGCGTCCCGGCCAGGAGCAGCGTGAAGAGTAGGACGATCAGCGCAACCTTCCAGCGATCGAGCGCCCAGACAACGTAGGGACGGCTGAAGAATCTGATCATGCGGACGAGGCCTCCTGCCGCTTGGCCAGCACCGCGGCGCGCTTCACCCACTTGGCCGCGTCAGCCTCGCGCCAGTTCACCCCTTCAGCCAAGAGCGCCTGTAACTCACTGGGATGGCGCGCGGCCAGGTCGGCAAAGGTGTGGATGCCGGCCATGTAGAGCCACTGGGCAACGTCCCGGTCGATGCCATTGATCGCGTCCAGTTCCGCCGGCACGGGGCCGGCGTAGACGGCATTGTCCCGCCCGTAGGCCGCGGCCAGCTCATTGGCCTCCTTGCGCCAGGCCGCGGGGTCGGCCGCAGCAATGGCCTGGGTGATCGCTTCCAGCTCGGTCACGTCCAAGAGCGAGACCTGGTAAAAGGTAAAGACGCCGTGATCATAGAGGCGCTGGCGATAGGTGGGGCCCACGCCGTCGATCAGGGCCAGGTTGTCCGGATGCTCATCGTCCGCTGCTTCAGCGGGGTCGAGGCTGATCCGCACCAGCCGTAGGCGGCCAAACGCGTCTGCATCATCCCCCTCCTGGAGTTGTGCCAGCAGGTCGTCTACCTCGGCGGCCGTGGCGTCGTCCAGCTTGATCCGCATGCGGGCGATGCGTTCGCTGTCATCTTCCGTCAGATCGCCGGCCGCGGCCGAGCGTAAGAACGTCAACGCCTCATCGTTCTCCAGATAAACGCCGGCCGTGGACTGATCAGTGGCTTGAGCCAGCCGTGCTGCCTCCGGCACGGTGAGATCGACATCGCCAAGCCGTGTTGAGTCGGCGTCAGTCCCGGCGAGAAAGACGTAATCTGCTACGTCAGGTTCCTCATCGTGCACGGCTTGCAGTGCCGACTCGGCCCAGGCGGCCATGGCCGCGGCCTCCTCTGCGACGCTCGGCGCGTCCACTGCAGCCTCGTCGCGCAGAATCACGACGGATCCGCGCATGCCAGTATCGTCGCCGTCGCTCTCCCCGGCCGCGCCGGCTGCATCGTCTGGTTCTTCCGTTGCATCCTGTTTGCGCGCCTTCTCTGCCCGTGCGGCCAGCAGGGCAGACTCTACCCAGGCGGCCATTGCCGCGGCCTCTTCTTGAACGCTCGGCACGAACGCGTATTCCCCGATTTCGGGCTCTTCGCCAATCTGGTCGGCGTCAATCACCACAGGCTGGGCAGACTCGACAATGATCGTGACGCCGGGTACGTGCGCCGCCTCGTCATCATCGTCCTCATCGCCCTCGACAGACGTATCGAAACCGAGACGTTCAGGCGCGCGTTCGTCCTCTTCTCCCACAGGTTCGAACGCGCCGCCGGCATCTTCCGCGTCCGGCGCGTACGCCAGGTCAACTGCAGCGGCGTCATCCTCCGCATCAAGCTGAATCGAGACACGATCTCCCGGCGCCGGTGCGTATGGCTCAGCCACAGCCGGATCAACGACTTCGCGGGCAGATTCCCCATCATCGCCCAACGCTGCATCGAGTCCACCAGCTACATACTCGGCATCGAGCACGACTGCACGCGCGCCGGCATCAGCGCCTACATCCTTCGCGACTGCAGCAGCGTTACCTGGTTCAAATTCTTCAGTCCCGGCGGGTGGCGCCGCGCGCTCCTCATCTGGCTCAAGCGCACCATCAACATCCTCAGCGCCGATGCTGACGGTACTCGATCCGCCCTCATCATCGACATCCAACACGATTGTGACGCGATCGCCTGCTTCGAGATTCTCGGTCAAGGCGGAAGCGCGATCTTCCCCGTCATCGACTTCATGCGCGCCCCCATCGTCCTCAGCGTCAAGCACAACGGTCCTGGATCCGCCCTCATCGTCAGCATCAAACACGATTGTGACGCGATCACCGGGTTCGAGATCCTCAGTCAAGGCGGAAGCGCGATCTTCCCCGTCATCGACTTCATGCGCGCCCCCATCGTCCTCAGCGTCAAGCACGACGGTGGCTGGATCCGCCCTCATCGTCAGCATCAAACGATTGTGACGCGATCACCGGGTTCGACGCTCTCGCTCGCAAGAAGTGGTTTGATGTCCTCGTCCTCAAGAGCGCCGGCCACACCCTCAGCATCAAGCACGACCGTAGCGGCATCGTCCGTATCTTCGTTGATAATGATCGCCACGTGATCACCGGGTTCGACGCTCTCGGTAGCGGCAGGTGACGCAAAGTCTTCGTCCCCAAAGGCGTCGGCCACACCCTCAGCATCAAACACGACCGTAGCGGTATCGTCCGCATCTTCGTTGATGATGACCGCCACGTGATCGCCGGGTTCGACGCCCTCAGTAGCGGCAGGTGACGCAACGTCCTCGTCCTCAAAGGCGCCGGCCACACCCTCAGCATCAAACACGACCGTGGCGGCATCGTCCGCATCTTCGTCGATAATGACCGCCACGTGATCGCCGGGTTCGACGCTCTCAGTGGCTGCAGGTGGCGCAACGTCTTCGTCCTCAAGAGCGCCGGCCACACCCTCAGCATCAAGCACGACCGTGGCGGCATCGTCCGTATCTTCGTTGATGATGACTGCCACGTGATCGCCGGGTTCGACGCCCTCAGTGGCTGCATCATCAACGAAGGCATCGCCCGCATCTTGTTCAGCGCGCGCGCGACCTGCGACAAGACCGGCGGCCAAGGCGGCTCGCGTGACGTCGTCTGGCGAGTCAGTGACTTGGCCACGGTCCGTATCCGCTTCTTCCTCATCGCCAATCGTAATGCTAACGTGTGTTTCCAGAGGAAGGTCGCTGCTTGGCGACTCTAAATGAGATTCGTCTGGGGCTGCTGCCGGTTGGATCCCGAGGCTGGGCGCATAGATCGACGTCGCCGGCAGCGGTCCGGCATCAGCGTTGGCAGTATCGGGATTCGCAACATCAACATTGATTTCGATTTCAGAAGCTTCACGTGCGGCATCGGCTTGGGCCTCACGCGAGAGGTCATAAGGGCTGATGAGCGGCGCGTTACGAAAGGCATCTCCGCGCAGCGCTTCCGCCTCTTCGTTGCCGAGAAAGACGGGCGGGCTCTGGTAATCGAGTGAGGCAGCGTAGGCAGAGGCGGCGAGAGCCGTCGGCGCCGTGGCGCTATCAGCCATGGCACTGTCAGTCATGGCACCGTCAGCCGTAGTCTGCTCTTCGGTGGTGGTCTCAGTGCGCGTATGAATGACGTTCGCCTGCTGCTGCACACGAATCCACTCATCGCGTTGGCGAAGCTCTGCCTCCAGCCGTTCTACTTCAGCATCGTGCCAGTCGACGCGTTGCCGCCGAAAGTAGAACCATTCCCAGAGCGTGGAGATGACGAGGCCGAGCAAAAAGCCGCCCAAGATTAACCATAATTCTTGCCATTGCATTGGTTGCAATCCTTCTGGGGGGCGCTAGCCGATATGAGGTGCGGATGGCGAACCATCCTGAGCGCTATCATACACCGGCGCCACGGTCGTGTCAACGCGGCTGGAATTGCTTTTCACGACAATCCGCGCCCACGGCATGCCGGAACAGACCCGCTGTCATCCCGAGTGAAATGAGGGATCTTGTGGTCAGCGCCCGCGCCGCATTTTGCCCCCATCTCGATCCAATTTCAGTAGTTCAAGAATTGTCATTCCGTTCACGAAGTGGGCGCTTGCGCCATGACCGGAAGGAAAAGGAATCTCAGATTCGCACAGTCGAGATTCCTCGTCGCTTCGCTCTGTCGGAATGACACGTGCTCCGAAACCGTGAACCACTGAATTTACGGTGAATGCGGCGATCTACTGCTGCGCACGCCGTTGACGGGCAGCTTCGAAGAGTACGACGGCCCCGGCCACGCCGGCATTGAGCGACTCGGCTTGTCCCAACATAGGAATGGCGATCAGTTCGGCGCGGGCGCGCGCCGCTGAACTGGCCCCGTCTGCTTCTCCCCCGACGATCAGCACGGCCGGCGGCCGCCAGTCGACGCTGTCGTAGTTCACGTCGCCGGCAGCATCCGCCAGATAGCGGGGCACGTGCGGCGCCAGCAGCGGTTCAATCTCTTCCCAATCGCCACAGCTGCGCACGGGCACGCGGAAATGCGCGCCCATGGCCGCACGCATCACCTTGTCGTTATAGGGATCGACCGTCTCCGGCCCAAAAATGACCAATTCGACGCCGGCTGCTTCGGCCGCCCGCAGCAGCGTGCCGGCATTGCCCGGATCGCGCACGCTGTCAAGGATAAGGGCCAGGCTGGGCGTTGCGGGCAGCGGCAGTTCGGGCCAGGGGATGACTGCAGCAATGCCCTGGGGCGTCACGGTATCGACAAGTGAAGCGAACACGGGCGGGGAACAGGCAAAGTGAGCAACGTCGCCTGCTGCGAGATCGCGGAGGAGGTCTGCGCTGCGCTGATTGCCGGCCAGCAACTCCGGATCGGTAAAGATGGCGATGGGCCGTGTGCCACTGCGCCAGGCGTCTTCGATCAGGCGTACGCCTTCGATGAGCAGACGGCGCTGCTGACGCCGGGCCTTGCTCCCCTGCAGCTTGCGGGCGTCTTTGATACGCTGGTTGGCAGTGCTGGTGATCATGGCCGAACAGCCTTATCGACAGAGTGACCATACGGGTCAAAGGTAGCGGCGCCGGTATAATGTGCGTCGTTCCGAGTTTGTCCAAAGATCAAACCAATAGCGAGTCAGGTTAACCCGCTTGGTTTCGACAAGCTCAACCGGCGCTGGCCCAATCGATTAAATGGTTCACTCGACGGGAACAAAAACGCCTGGATCCACCCCATCACAGATAGGCGAATCCAGGCGCAGTAGAGGCATTCACAACTGGCTACGCTGTGCGGCCGCCCTCCAGCTTGTCCTGCAATTCAGTCAGCGCGTCCCACTTGCCTTCGGCAGCCAATTCGGCCTGCTGTGGCCAGGTGGTCGGATCGGCGCCCACACCGGCGTCGGCCAAGATCTTGCGCAGATCTTCGACTGGCGTAGCAGCCAACTCGGCGTAGGAATTGATGCCGGCTGCGTTAAACGTGGCCGAGATCTTGGGACCGATGCCTTCAATCTTGGTCAGGTCGAGTGCCTTCGCGTCAACGGCCGCGTCAATCGTGACGCTGCGCGTGGCTTCAACCTCTACAACCTCTTCAACAACGGTCTCGCTATCGTCAGTAGTTTCTTCAACTACTTCAGCAACGACCTCGTCAACCTCGACTACTTCTTCGGTTTCAGCTTTGGCCGCTGCTGCTGCCGCTTCGGCTTTGGCTTTGGCCTCGGCAGCTTTGGCCTCGGCAGCTTCGGCTTTCGCAGCGTCAGCTTTGGCCTTGGCGTCCGCCATGCCAGATTTTGGTGCGGCGGCCATGACGCCACCCGCAGCCTTGGCCATTTCGGTCAGCTTGGTGAAGGTAGCTGGATCGTGCACCGCAATGTCGGCCAGGACCTTGCGATCCACCTGCACATTGGCCTGCTTCAGGCCATGGATAAAGCGACTGTAGCTGAGATTGTTCAGACGCGTCGCGGCGTTGATGCGCGTGATCCACAGGCGGCGGAAGTCACGCTTGCGGTTGCGCCGGTCGCGATAGGCGTAGAACAGGGATTTCAACATGGCCTCATTGGCCCGGCGGAAGAGTGTCGACCGGGAGCCATACTGGCCCTTGGTGAATTTGATTACTTTTTTATGCCGCTTGTGGGCATAGGCCTTTGGCCGTGAACGTGGCATTTTTTCTCCCTTTCCGTGATGGCGGATTCTGGCGACGCGTTGTGCTGCGTCAGAATCACTTATGGGCCGGTCACGTGCTGGTAAATGAATAAACGATTAACAACAATCGTGGACTACGCTGGCGGGGCAGCTTACTTAACAGCCTTGCCGCCGGTCTTCTTGACCTGCTTAATGTTTGCCTTGACCGTGCTGGGTACGGCGTGGCGGAAGTCGCTGTTCTGGCTGCTCGTCTTCTTGCGGCGCAAGTGTGATCGACCAGCCTTCATGCGCATCAGCTTGCCGCGCTTGGTCAAGCGAAAACGCTTGGCCGTTCCCTTGTGGGTCTTCATCTTCGGCATGTTGGCCTCTCTCTTCTACAGTTCTACAGTCTACTTCAATTGTGCCCGCCGGATAGGGCAGGCATACAAAAACGGGCCGTGGCCCGTTTTTACCAACGTTTAAAACAACTCTGTTTGGTTCAATCGTAGCCCGAGCGTATGGGGGTAGAACGCCTCGAGCAACTCCCGACGTTACGTTTTGGGGGCCAGCAGCATAATCATGCTGCGCCCATCCATGTTGGGTCGCTGCTCTACTACCGTCACATCCGAAACTTCTTCAGCCACTCTCTTCAGGAGATCGGCCGCCACATCAAAGTGGACGATCTCGCGCCCACGGAAACGCACGCGAATGCGAACCTTGGCGCCTTCCTTGGAGAATTTCCGAATTTTGGAGATGACAACATTGACGTCATGATCGTCGGTCTTCGGGCGCAGGCGCAGCTCTTTGATATCAATCTGCTTCTGCGCGCGACGAGATTCGCGCTCACGCTTCTGCTTCTCATACAGATACTTGCCATAGTCCATCAGACGACAGACAGGCGGCTTTGCGTTGGGCGCAACCTCAACCAGGTCCAGATCCTTCTGCTCGGCAATCGCAAGCGCTTCTTCAATCGGCACGACGCCAAGTTGTTCGCCATCATCGCCGATTAAACGCACTTCTCGTGCACGGATGGACCCATTCACGCGGGTGTTGTCAGTCCGTTTGTTGGGTCGGACTGGGGCTCTTCTACCGATATTACTGCTCCTCGTTCGTGAATCGAATGAATCAAACAAAAAAATGTTGTGGCCCACGGCCGGACTGGTCGAGGAAACCACATGTTTGAGTATATCATCAGCCGCTGCGAGCGTCAAGTAAGACAAGGCGATTTTTGGGCCATAATCTGGCGCACTTCTGAGCGATCCTCGCTGGCCGGCCAGGCAATAAACGCCTGACCGGCCAGCGAGGATCGGTTAACCTTGACTAGAGGTCGGGCGACCGCGTGGCGATCCGCTCCAAGACCAGCGCCGTGAATTCATCCACGGGCATGGCATTCTGGCGCGTGCCGTCGCGCTTGCGCAAAGCGATCGTGCCGTCCGCCATTTCCTGATCTCCGACGACCAGCATGTAGGGCACCTTCATCATCTGCGCCGAACGAATCTTGGCATTCATGCGCTCGGCGGCGAGGTCGGCAGATGCGCGCACGCCGACTACTTCCAGTTGCGCGGCCAGCTGCAACGCATAGTCATGGTGGGCGTCGGTAATCGGGATAACGCGCACCTGCTCGGGCGCCAGCCACACCGGGAACGCGCCGGCGTAGTGCTCGATCAGGAAGCCCACCATGCGCTCGTGGGTGCTCAACGGGGCACGGTGGATACAGAGCGGCGTCTCCTCCTGGCCCTCGCGGTTGATGTAGGTCAGGTCAAAGCGCGGCGGCACCGCGAAGTCCACCTGATTCGTGGCCAGCGTAAATTCCTTGCCGATCGCACTCCAGATCTGCACGTCGATCTTGGGTCCGTAGAAGGCGGCTTCGTCCGGCACTTCGACAAAGGGCACGCCGCCGTTCTCCATCGCCCGGCGCACCATCTCCTCGGTCTGCAGCCAGAGCGGCTCATTGTCCACGTATTTCTTACCCAGTCCCTTGGGATGATGCGTGCTCAAGCGCATCACGTAGCGATCGATCTCAAAGAGCTCAAAATATCTGCGATAGAGGTCGATAACGCCCATGAACTCCTGCTCAAACTCTTCGACCGAGCAGTAGATGTGCGCGTCATTCATCTGCATGGAGCGCACGCGCATGAGGCCAAAGAGTTCACCGCTCTTTTCATAGCGATAACAGGTGCCATATTCAGCCAGACGCACCGGCAGATCACGATAGCTGCGCAGCTTCGAATCGTAAATCTTGTGGTGCATGGGGCAGTTCATGGGCTTCACGTAGTAGCGCACGCCCTCAAGCTCCATCGGCGGATACATGCTCTCGGCATAGTAGGGCAGATGGCCGCTGCGCAGGAAGAGATCTTCCTTCGTCAGATGCGGCGTGCGCACATGCTCATACCCGGCCTCTGACTCCAGCTCATGGGCCAGCTTCTCCAGCTCCTCGATGATAATCGTGCCGTTGGGCAGCCAGAGCGGCAGGCCAGGTCCGACCTCCTCATCAAAGATGAAAATCTCCAGCTCGCGCCCCACCTTGCGATGATCGCGCTTCTTGGCCTCTTCCAGCATGGCCAGATGCTGCTTGAGCTCTTTCTTGTCTTTCCAGGCCGTGCCGTAAATGCGCTGAAGCATGGGATTGGCCTCGTCGCCCCGCCAATAGGCCCCGGCCACATTCATCAGCTTGAAGGCATCCGGGCGCAGCTTGGCCGTGTGCTCGACATGGGGCCCCCGGCAGAGGTCCTCGAACGAATCCTGCCGGTAGGTACTGATCACCGGCGCCTCGGCCACTTCGTTGCCATACTCGTCGACTTCGCCCGCGGCAAGCCCCTCGATCAGTTCCAGCTTGTAGGGCTGATCGGCAAAGAGCGCCCGCGCTTCGTCTGCGCTCACTTCGCGATAGATGAATTCATGCTTGCCGGCAATGATGCGGCGCATGGCCTTTTCGATGGCGGCCAAATCTTCGGGCGAGAAGGTCAAAGGCTTACCATCCTCGTCGACGCCAAGGTCGAAATCGTAATAGAAGCCCGTATCGATCGGCGGACCAATCGCAATCTTGGCTTCCGGAAACAGCTCCAGCACAGCCTGGGCCATGACGTGCGCCAGGCTGTGGCGAATCTTGTAGAGTTGATCTTGCTCAGGTGATTGATTGTACCCGTTCTGATTGCTCATACTGTTTACCCGGACTCTCTCTTGCTTATGCTAGCAGCACACTTAGCTGCGAACCGATATTGACAATTGTCTCGCCGAGAATTCTTAGAAAATCGGCAAAAAAGTTCAGCACACTCATAGTAATGGGCTCAACAACCTCGGGACGAAAGCGATAGCCAACAACCCACAAACCAATCAGGATGCTGCTATAAAACAGACGACGCCTAAACTTAGCCGCTCGCGCGGCATCCATAACTTCCTGCGGCGTTTTTTCCGTCTTTAACGTTATGGACAAAGGCTTGGCGGGCGCCCCGATGGCTTTTGCCCAAATCCTTGACCAAATTGCGAATGCCGGCGGCCAAGCCGACCAAGGCCAAGGTAAACAGAGCTACCGCCACTGGTGACGGATCCGTAAAAATCACAGGCATGTGAGATTGCTCCGGAGATCTGGGTGAGAGACGTGACTTCAGGCCTAGAGCATGCCTCAAATTATAACACAGATTTCCCTTGCTTTCTCAGGCAATTCCTGGTAAGATTACCAGAACATGCGTTCTCCCTCCTCGTTTCCGATAGGTATGCTATCCATGGACATCTTCGGCCAGATGGATCTTCTCAATCCCCTTGACGGCCAGTTCGGTAGACTCTTCAACGGCCCCATGCACCGCTTCACGTTTCGGGCCGACGGCGGCTTCAGCGGCCTCGAAATTGAGAAGATGCTGCGACGCTACGGCATCCGCGTCTGGGGCCGAGAAATGGACGACCCGGAGGAGCGAGCTTTCCTGGTCAAGCAATCCCAGGCGGTATGGGCCGAGTATTTGCTTTGCCGAGCCGGCGTTCCCCTAACGTGCCAGCTGCTTGATTCCCGCAACGACACATACCGTCACCAGCACAACCACGGCACGATGCCCGTACCATGGACGCAGAATGGCATCGGCGCCCACTCATTTGTGGACCATGTCGTTGACTGGATTGACCGACTACTCGGCTAGGCGCCGCCACGTCCAAGCCAATCCGCAGTCCACCACGTCAGCAGCAGCAAGTGTTGAACCCCGATCGGCAGGAAGCGTGGCCCGATCCATTCCTCCAGCCGGTGGGCGTTGCCGCCCTCGGTGATACCGACGCACACGGCCGGGATGCCCCGGCTCAGCGGGATGTTGGCGTCGGTGCTGCTGATGCGCAGATCGGCGCTACCGGTCAAGCCGGCGCCGGCCAGGGCCGATTGCGCCGCCGCCACCAACGGGTGGTCGGGCGCGATCTCACCGCTGGGCCGGTCGCCAATCACCTCTGTCGTGACCGTGATCCCCTGTTGCTGCCAGTGAGCGGTCTGATAGCGCGCCACAATCTCGCCGACTTGGCGGTCCAGCTCGAGCAAGGCATCGGTCGCCTCGCTGCGCAGGTCCAGCTCCAGCTCAGCCTGCTGCGCGATCGTATTGACCGACGTGCCGCCGCTGATGCGCCCGATGTTGAACGTCGTCCGCGGGCTGGCCGGCACGCGAAGTTGAGTCAGGTCAGCGGCCAGTCGGACCAGCACGTGAATCGCACTGCCGGTGCCAAAGTCGCTCCAGCTGTGGCCGCCTGGTGCGTTCGCCGTGATCCGATAGCGTTTCGATCCCAGTCCGCGATGGACGATCCGGCCCAACCCCATGCCCTCAATGACAATCGCAGCGCCAATCTGGGGCGCAAGGCGATCCACGGCCGCGCGCATGCCGCGCAAGTCACCCAACCCCTCTTCGCAGCTGTTGGCAACCAGCCAGATATCAACGGGCGGGATGAACGCCTTTATGCCTGCCGCTAGCTCAATCAGGCTCGCCACCCCAGCCGAATTGTCACCAATGCCGGGTCCGTAGATGCGACTGGTCGCTTCGTCAACGCGCACCGTCAGGTCGGTCTTGGCCGGAAAGACGGTGTCCGTGTGGGCGCTGACCATGACCGCCGGCTTGTTGGGATCGAGACCAGGCAGACGGGCATAGACATTCTCTTCAATGTCGCGGGCGACATCGGCGAGTCCGATCTGGAGGAATTGATCCTGCACGTAGGCGGCCCTGGCGCCTTCGGCGCCGGTGGGCGCGGGGATCTGCTGAACTTCCACGCAGCGTTTGACCAAGGCGCGGCGGCGCTTGCGATAGGCTGCGGCTGCGTCCACAATCTGAGGATAGCGATTCAGTTCCTGCATGTTGTTGATCCCAGGGCCCAAAAAACAAAAAAGCTCCGTCCCTCATGGGACGAAGCATTTCTCCGCGGTACCACCCAAGTTGTCCACCCATTCGGGCAGACCGCTCTAGCGTCCATAACGGGGACGGTCCGAAACGCCATACTTGCGGTGCTTTCAGGCGCTCGCTCACGGGTGGTGGGTCGGAAGAAGTTTGCGAAGGCTTTCAGCCAATGGTCTTCGCTCTCTGAAAACTCGGGTTTCCTGACCGGTCCCGCTCAACGCTTTGATGTGCGATCAATTTTGCCTGGCGTATGAGCCAGAACGACCGGCGCTTTTTAGCAACCGGTCGGAAAACTAGTGGGAGATACTGGACTTGAACCAGTGACCTCTACGATGTCAACGTAGCGCTCTAGCCAGCTGAGCTAATCCCCCCAGTCAATGACCGCCAGTATAGCATAAGGGATGGGGGCCGAGCAAATTTTAGTTCGGGAAAATGTATCCCGTGGGGCCGCCGCCCATCTGCTGTACAGCGGGTTGGGTATCGGCCATGAAGCGGGTCAAGAGCGTCTCACGCGAAATGAGATAGTGCTCGCGGGCCAGCAGTTCGGGCACGCTGTTCATCTCGAGCAGGCGTTGCTTTTCGTCATTGCCGATCTGGAGCGCAATCGCAACCATATAAGCCATCATTTTTGGATCTTCGGGCAAGCGGTCAAGCTGCATCTTGGCGTTGCTGGCTTCAGAGAGCGCCGTCACATATTCGAGCAGTTGCGGCCGCATTTGCTGGGTCAACTCAAACGCTTTGCGCGTGTTCCCGTTGGCGATGGGCAGCGGTGAGACCGTACCGCTCAGATAGGCGCGGCTGCGATCGAGCGAATCGATCTTGAAGCGTTGCGCCCCGGCGGCCAAAATGTGTAAACGGCCGTCATCCTCTTGTTTGCGCTTGGTCACACGGGCCATGGTGCCTACGGTGCTTGGCGTCGCCAAACCGCCGACCTCTTGACCTTCCTGAATCAGCACGACGCCAAACGGACTCTTGTTTTCGACACAGTAGTCGATCATCTCCAGATAACGCGGTTCAAAAATGTGCAAAGGCAGCATCATGCCGGGAAAAAGCACGACATTCAGGGGAAACAGGGGCAGATGCATGGGATTGCTCTCAAGTCTTTCGCTGGCCAGAAAGCGCTCAAAGGGATCTTCGCTTGGGCCGCGCCGATGCCCGGGGTTGTTCTGTTGATTCTCTAACATGGTATTTCGCCTTCCTCTTTTTGCCTACTCGTCCAAACCGGGCGCCTCTGACAGGTCAACCTTCATCATTTCGCGCAGTACGGTCGTTGCAAACGAACCCTTGGGCAATGTAAAGGTGAGCGCCAGATTGGCTTCACCATTTTCCTCTTGCCCATGCACTGTCAGGTCTGGCGTCAGGATGCGACCAAGCCGGCGTGTGCCATCAAAGCGTGCTTTACGCCATTGATCAGCCGCTATACCGGAGGCCGCAGCAACTTCATCTTCCAGAGCGCCCGCTTCACGCTGCGCCGCACGCATCTTCGTTCCGTACATAGGAGCCGTGAAGCTAATTTCATGAGCCGCATAGCGGAGTTGTTCGGCGGCAAGATCTTCGACTTCAAAGATGCCGCCACTGTCCATCTTCTTGGCCACATCACCATCCAGTAGCGTGTGAAACTGATCACGCTCCACGCGCGCCGCCAAGTAGCTGTTACACAGAAAGCTCTGATAGGCGGAAATCAAGAAGCGTCGCAGCCACTTGTCCTTGACATACTCTTTGCGCAGCAGCAGCGCTCGACCCTTCTCTACATTGCCGCTCCCAATACCGAAACGTTGCGGCCCGAAATAGTTGGGTAAGCCATGGGCGAGAATCAGGTCTGTCACAGCCTGCGACCGGAGCAATGCTGTGGGCAGTGACACATCCAACCCACGAACAATGACCGTGAAGCGGTTGCCCAACAGATGCCCCACCTTAAGCTTATTGTGATGAAAACGTGCCCACTGCACCTGCACGGGGAGCGCTTCTGCAATTCTTTGAGCAGCCACTGTGGCAAACTCAGGCGGCTGGTGCCCAACGTTCAGGCTGAATGTCTGGGTTGTGACGGCATGCTTATCTTTCATGCCGGCAAACCCGATGGCGCCACGTGGCAGATTAAAGAGCTTCTGCAGAGACCGTTCAACGTCTTTGGTGGTTAACTCACGCTTGGTGAGACGCACAAAAAGATGTTGTCCTTCATCGTCTGGCTGATATAGCGGCAGCTCTTCCACAACAAAGTCGCTGGGCGAGCTACGCACGCGACCGCCAATGCCCGGTATTTCATTTGTAACGTACGGCGGATTGACGCCCTGTTCAAAGTCTAACATTAGCTGTCACCAGTGGAAGGAAGATGAATTCCAAAATGCGCGCACAAGAAAGCCGTCGCATGAGGGGCCAAGCGGCGGGGCGTTCGACTTGCTAATGGCGAATCGTCTGCCAGGAAAAGGGCGGGGCGCGATCAACGGGAAAGCGTACTGTGTCTACGACAGCGGTGCGGCGCAGCGTCAACCGCGCGGGCAACCGTCATTCATTCTTCCCGTTGACGAGGACCATGCTGTAGCAGAAGGGAGTGCCCTTCTTGGCCAATAGGTGGAAGCCGGCATTCTCGGCATGCTTGCGCAAAACGCCCGAAAATACGTATGCCGGATCGGGGAGTTCTTCGCTGATTGCTAAACGCGCGCCCGGCTTGAGCACACGCCGCAACTCCAGCAGCGCGCCAAAGCGGTCAGGCACCTCAGACAGCGTGGCAATCGCCACGGCCAGGTCCATAGAATTGTCGGGGAGGGAGAGCAAGTTGGCGCCGCAATGATGGAGGCGCACCCTGGAACGCAACCCCAAGTCACGCAGCCGACACGAAGTCAGGTGCAGCATCGGCTCCTGAATATCGACGGCGTGGACCGTGCCCTCTTCACCGATCATGCGCGCCATGTCGACCGTAAAGAGACCCGAGCCACATCCCAGGTCAAGCACGCTCATGCCGGCCATGATGCCATAGAGTCCAAGCAGCTCGGCCGGATCGCGATAGGCCATGCGCAGGGGGTTCTCCAGCGCCCCGGCCATCTGGTGGGGCATGGGGCGCGGCTTGTGCAGGCAAGATGCACGCAGGGAGACCTGCGAACCAACTACGCTGCCGGCGCCCATGGCCAATAGATTTTGCACCGCCCCCATAAAGCTCACGTAAATCACCTTGCTGTGTAGCTGTCGCTGTATATCTAACCGATTTTACTGCGCCGTCGCATCTTTGACGGAAGCAGGCGGAAAGCGAACCTGCAACATGCCGTCGTTGAAGCGCGCGCCCTTGGCGTCGCGATGGGCGAGGACAGCGGGCAGCAAGATTTCACGCTTGAAGTTGCCGACGCTGATAAAGAGTTCGTCGCCCCGCTTGACCAGCCGGACCTTATCCAATTCTACGTTGGGTAGCGGCAGTTGCAAAATCAAGTCCTCGCCATCCTCAAGAATCTCCTGGGGTTGGCCGACATAGAGAATCGCGCCGGGATCCGTGTCACCGAAGAGCGATTCACCCAGCTCACGCAGATTGTCAATGCCCACCATCTCGCGGTCAAACCAACCGGATGTGAGAATCGGCAAGGGATAGAAGTCCTGTTCGATCTCGCCCAGATAGCGCGCCTGGATCTCTTGGAGATGGCGCAGATAGGGATCGTCGCTGGGATCCACGACCATGGCGTTGCCCATGCCATCGCTCTCGATCCCGGGCAAGATGCGGTTGACCACGGCTGCATCGACCGGATAGCCAAAGAGCGAGAGGTAGGTAACGGCACGCGCGCCCTCTTTGATGACCATCTTCTCTGGATTGAGTACGACACGATAGCTGGAGATGGTCGGATCCACGAGCACTTTCTGCAACTCGTGGACGCCCTCAACCAGATTGTCCAGGCTTGTAAAGACATCCTTATCGGGCATGAAGCGCTTAACCAGGCCGGCCGTCAGCTTGGTTGTGGCATCGCCCCAGCCCATGAGACGCCCCATGTACCACTGAAAGCTCTCGGGCATGGTGAGCAGACGGATGGTCTCGCCGGTAGGCGCTGCGTCAACGATGACCCGATCATAGTTGCCTTCCTTGGCCTGCTTGTCAATATGCAGGAGGCTGACGATTTCTTCCATGCCGGGAATTACCGCCATCTCCTCGGCAATGGCTTTGCTCATGCCCTGGCCCCGCAGCAGATCGCCAACGTAGCCCTGCATTTCGCCCCAGTGCTCGCGAATTTCATCGAGCACGTTGATTTCCTGAGCAAATAGATTGGGCGCGACCTCGGTCGGCAGCCCGGTGAGGGGGACGTCGAGACTATCGGCCAGACTGTGGGCAATATCGGTGCTCACAACCAGCGTACGGTAGCCTAGATCTGCGCTGCGCACGGCAGACGCTGCAGCGACCGTCGTCTTGCCGACGCCGCCCTTTCCTAAATACAGAATAATTCGCATTGATTTTCTCTCAACAAAATAGACTCAGAGCGATCGGACCCATCTAGTGGATCAGACCGCAGATTATGCACGGCGCGAGCGGCGACGCGCCAGGCGCCAGGCCATAAATCCGCCGACCAGCGCAGCCGCGCCGGCCACATAGGCCGCCGTGCGATCCAGGCCAAACCAGCCGCGAATCTGCCACCAGAAGCGGGGGACTTGGGTCCAGTAGGTCCAGCGCCAGGGCCAGCGATGACCCACTTGCACGACGTACTTGCCCATATGATTGCGCGGGCTCCAGACCATCAGATAACAGCGCCCGCTCACGAGGGTCTTGGTGTCAATAATAGGGCCCGGATAATACTGCACACCGGTTAGCGCATCGCGCGTCGCCGAGATCAATTCGTTTGGCGGCGGGGCTACAACTGCGCTGAAACCGGCCGGCAGCTCGATCGGCAACTGGGCCACATCGGCGCTATAGGGCAGGCTCTGGGCGATAATCGCAAAGCTGGGCACGACGGATCCGCCGAGCGGCAGCACAGGCACAAAAAGCTGCGCCCGCAAACGTTCACCGGCCCGGCATTCGCTGCTATAGACGTGCACTTGACCCGGTTGGCTCAGACGATTAAAGAGCAAATGCTTATCGCGCAAGCCAGAAAGATGAAGGCTCGTTGTAAAGTCGTCGCCCGGCAGGCGCGGAAAGACCGGTAGGCTACCGGCCAACTCCGTCCCAGTCTCGGCCGGTGGTTGTGGCAGTTGATTCACGGCTGCAGACAGACCTCATGGGGGTGATTTCAGCACGCAGGGCAGGCCATGCTGAAAGCGGCTTTTGGATACCCAGATAGTATGTCCGGTCAGTCTAGCATCGCGCTCCCCACGCGTCAATTTAAGTGGTTGATGCAAGGGGTCTCGATTTTGCAGCGATGAACAACGGAAGAAGCCGGGCCCGCCCTGAGCTTACCGAACGATGATGCAGGTCACGATGGTGCAGGTCGTTGCCGTCAACTCCGATAGATCCGCCGACAGCGTGCTGGAACCCTTCGGGTACAGCGTTGATGCCTGGTCCATGCTGCTCTCATGGCGGGAACGCCCGGCGCTCAAGCTCAGTACGCAACGACCGGGCATTAAGTTGCAGGCCGGCTAGGGCGAGAGTCTGCGACTCTCGCTGCAAACTCTATTGTCCGCTCGCGGCTCCGCTGTCTTGCCACGCCGCCCCTCTTTCATTTACGATTGGCGCACAATCAAGGAAAGTGAATCATTTATGACCACAAGCAAGCCGCCGGCGCGTCCGGTCTTTTCAGTCGTTGTTCCAATCTGGAATGAAGAACAGGTAATCCCGGCCCTCTACGAACGCGTCATCAGCGTGATGGAAACCGCCGGCGAGAGCTGGGAATTGATC
Source organism: uncultured Chloroflexia bacterium (assembly GCA_963807905.1). Taxonomy (GTDB): domain Bacteria; phylum Chloroflexota; class Anaerolineae; order Caldilineales; family Caldilineaceae; genus JAGRCP01. Next base: position 74,903 of record CAWEEJ010000023.1, read on the forward strand.
TGCGTGAACGACGGCAGTTCAGACAACTCGATGGCGATGCTGCTCGCCCTGCGCGAGCAGGATCCGCGTCTGCGCGTGCTCGACTTCAGCCGCAATTTCGGGCACCAGATCGCGATCACGGCCGGGACGGACTTTGCGGACGGCGATGCAGTCATCGTCATGGACGCCGACCTTCAGGATCCGCCGGAGGTCGTGTTGGAGATGATTGAAAAGTGGCGGGCCGGGTACGAGGTGATCTACGCTGTGCGCGCCAGCCGCGAGGGCGAATCACGCTTCAAGCTCTGGACGGCGAGCCTCTTCTACCGGCTGCTGCAACGCATCTCAGATGTAGACATACCGCTGGATGCGGGCGATTTTCGCCTCATGGACCGGCGGGTTGTCCTCGCCATGCGACAATTACGCGAGAAGCATCGCTTCATGCGCGGGTTGAGCAGTTGGGTGGGTTTCAAACAGATCGGCATCGAGTACGAGCGGGCCGAGCGCTATGCGGGTGAGACCAAATATCCGCTCAACAAGATGATGCGCCTGGCCGTAGACGCCATCACGAGTTTCAGTTACCTGCCGCTGCAGTTGGCAACTTTTTTTGGCTTCCTTTTTGCCGGTCTGAGCCTGCTGGGCATCGTGATTACGATCTTCCTGCGTCTTTCCGGCAACCTCTTCTTCCTGGGCCAAGCAACAACGCTCGTCAGCGTCCTCTTTCTGGGGGGCGTGCAGCTTATCTTCCTGGGCATTTTGGGCGGCTATCTGGGCAGAATTTACGATGAGGTCAAGGGTAGGCCGCTCTACATCGTGTCCCACGCCTATGGGTTTGTCGAAGATGCCGACCAAATGACGGGCCACATCCGCTAACGTCACCATCTTCAAAAATTTCGTTTTGATCCTCGCTGCAGAGCCAGTAAACTAGGCACAGATTTTCAGGCGCAACACAGCGTTGCGTAGAGATATTAACGCCCCAACCACGGAGAGATGCATCATGACCGGCCTACGCGTACCTCGAAAGACGCTGATCAGCGATCTCATCTCCGGGCTGATCATGGCCATCGTCACCGTGCCCGGCGCCGTGGCCAACGGCGTATTGGCCGGCGTCAACCCGGTCTACGGCCTCTACTCGATGATCGCGGGCACGACCATTGCCGCGCTCTTTACCAGTTCCGTCATCATGAATGTCGATTCCACCAGCGCCACGGCCATTGCCACAGGCGAGACGGTGGGTGGTTTGGGCGCGGAACAGCAGCTTCAGTACCTGGTGGTGTTGGGCATCCTTGTCGGTCTCTTCCAGCTGCTGTTCGGCATTCTCAAGCTGGGCGACCTGGTGCGCTTTATCTCCAATTCCGTCATGACCGGTTTTCTCAGCGGGCTCGGCGTGCTCACAATTTTGGGGCAGGTTGGCGACCTGACAGGCTATTACAGCCCGGCCAGCAACAAGGTGATTCGTGCCGCGGATACGGCGCTTCACTTTCGCCAGATTATCTGGCCGACGTTTGCGATTGGTCTCTTGACCATCGCACTCATTATCCTCATCGAACGGACTCGCTACGCCCGCTATAGCTATGCCGTGGCGCTGGTCGTGGCCTCACTCATACCGGCGGTGCTCAACCTGTCGGCAGTCGCCGTGGTCGGCGACACCACAGACATTCCCCGCTCGCTACCAGTCCCCCACATGCCGGACCTCGCACTCGTCGTGCCCCTGCTCGTGCCGGCGCTGGCCATTGCCATCATCGCGCTGGTTCAGGCGGCCGGCGTCAGTCAGAGCGTGCCCAATCCCGATGGCGAGTTTCCTGACCCATCGGGTGATTTCCGCGGCCAGGGGATCGCCAACGTTGCGGTGGGCTTCGTGGGCGGCATCCCGGTAGGCGGTTCGCTTTCGGGCACGACGTTGATCAAGAGCGTCGGCGGTCAGTCGCGCTGGGCAAATATCTTTACCGGTCTCTTTGGTCTGCTGATGGTGTTGCTCTTCGCACCATTGCTTGAACAGCTGCCCCTGCCTGCGCTGGCCGGTCTGCTGGTCATGGTCGGCTTCAGCATGATCAACTTCAAGCGCATGCGCTTCGTCTCACACACCGGGGCCGTCCCCATGACGATCATGATCGTCACCTTTGTCGCTACGCTGACGTTGCCGATTCAATACGCGGTCGCGCTGGGCGTGATCTTCCACATTTTGCTCTACGTCTATCAGTCGGCCGAAAACGTACGCCTGGAGCAGATCGTCGTTGCCGATGATGGCAGCTTTAGCGAGGGCGATCCGCCGGACACGCTGACGAGCAATGAGATCGTTGCGTTGCGTCCGGTTGGCAGTCTTTTCTTTGCCGGCGCTGCCCAATTTGAAGAGGATCTGCCCGACGTGGGCGACGCACAGCATGCAGTGGTGATTCTTGATCTGCGCGACCGCACGGAGTTGGGCAGCACGTTTATTCGTGCCATCGAACGCTACCTGTATGAGCTGCACGCCCAAGACAACCTGCTTATGCTGGCAGATGTCGAAGAACGAGCGCTTGAACAGCTGGAGGACACCAATCTGCTGAACCAAATTGGTCCCGAAAACATCTTCCCGGTTGAGCCTGGATACGGCGGCGCGCTCAAGGACGCCATCGACGCGGCCGAAGCATGGATTGCGGCAGAAACCGTCTAGTGGCGTAGCACCAGATCAATAGGAAGGGATCTCAATGCTGCCCTGAAATCTCTACGAGAACATGCCTTTCATGGATGCGGCCGCCTCTGCCTTCGACAGGCTCAGGCGGCGGCTGCTTGGACTGAGCCTGTCGAAGGGTCGAAATGTCAAGGCCGGGTCTACCACTACAGCTGGCAAAACTAGTACACGGCGGCGCAAGTGGACCGATGGTTGGTAGGTCACGCTACCTGTCGAATCTCGTAGGGTTATACCCCGAAATGCTCATTAACAACTTACCCCTCTAGTACTCTGGAGAACGGCCGAATTAGTGGGATGGCGGTGAGAGAGCCGTTTTGGACCCCAACCATACCAGCTGAGCTGCTCTGGTGGGATCTAAGTGGCTCTCGCGAGAAGCCCATGCCAGAGGGACGTCTCCGAGTCTAGAGGGGTAAGTTGATAAATGAGCAAACCGGGGTAAAACCCTACGAGAACTGACAACCAGCGTGACAAACCCCGCCGATCAGAGTGATCCAAAGGTTCCCGTAGTCGTCCGGCTGATAGCCGGACCTGGTATCGGTGGGATGACAACTGTGGTTGGCAGCGGGTATTCCGCCGCTAATTGTGAGCGCCGGAGTTAGTCACCGTACGGTGCGGTCAGCTCAAGTTGAATGTTGTCGGGATCGCGAAAGGCCAGCACGTAGAGCCCCAGGTCGGCGCCGAGGTCGTTGATCTCTCCACGCTCGACACCGGCCTCGTCAAAGGCGCGGGCCGCAACTTCCAAATCGCCCAGGTTGGTCACGCTGAAGGAAAGATGGTCCAGACCGACGCGGTTCTCATCAAAGCGATCACCGCTGATTGCCCGGGTCGGATCGGGTGGGGGCGCGAGGGCAAGAATCAAGCTGCCATTGCTCAGCAGGAGGCGGGGGCCCATCTCCATGGCAACTTGAAACCCCAATAGTCCGGTATAAAATGCAGCTGATCGTGCGACATCGGTCACCGTGAGGGTAAGATGGTGCACACTGCCCGTACGAATCTGACTGGTCATGTTTTCCTCCTGATAGCTGGAAACGGAGAGCTTTGCCCGGTCAACAACGAGGGGACAGATTCCGCAGTCCCGACCGGTTTCTGAGATTATCTGAAGGAGCGTTACTTTGGCGTTATCTGCCGGCCAAGACCGAATGCGAATCGGCCGGCTCAGCCATTATAGACACACAGGGCATCGACGACCTATCCGTTGTCTTCAGCCCGCAGCATCAGGGCCCTAATTTTTGGCCGACTGAGGAAGCTTGCGACGATCTGCGGATCAGGTAGGAAGCGGAGATTGTCTGCACCAAGGCCGCGGCCTGCCGGTAGAAGGTTTTGGCGTCTTCCTGGTCGCCCTCGCGGTCATGATACTCGGCCAAGCCGACCAGCGCTCGCCAGGAAATTAGGGCCAGATCAAACTCTTCTGCCATCTGCAGCGCCCGGTTGAGGGCGTCTTTGGCATCTGCAGTGCAATTGAGATGAAGCAGTGCTTGTCCCCTGAGCAGATGAACGGTGGGCAGATAGTAGAGCAGACCACGCGCCATCGTTTCCGCCAGAGCCTCGTCCGCCATGACAAGCGCGTCCGCCCATGCCCCGGTTGCCTCGGCCTGCGCCGCGGCAGCACAAGCAACGTCTGTCATGCAGAGCCACGCGGACCGATCGCGCCCCGTACCTCCCGGTTCTGGGCGCTGTTTAGCCACTGCGTCCCTTCGCTGATCTTGCCTGCTTCAAAAGCGTCCAGTGCGAGTTGCGCCTCGATGGCCTTACACAAAAAGGGATTCACCGAGTTGGCTGCCGCCAGGGCCTGGCGATGGAGCCCTTCCGCTTCGTCCCACATCCCAAGCGTCCGCAGCAACGCACCGAGTTGAGCGGGCGCCATTGTTTCTGCAAGCGCCAGATCCGCGGCTTGACCAACCGCCATGCTCTCCCGATACAGACGCAGCGCCTCGCCCAGGCGCCCGCGGATACGTTCACGGGTTGCTCGGGTCAGCAATACAATCGAGAGATTCCAGCCATTATCGATCTGCCGGCAGAGCGTCTCACACTGCGCAACGAAATTATCGGCCTCGTCGAGCCGCAGCAGATGCATGTCCGACCAGGCCTGCTGGCTCAGGTTGTCGGCCAGCATGGCATAGTTGGTGCGGTCGTAGAAGATATGACGCGCCTCTTCCGCCAGAACTTGCCCTTCCTGGGCATAGCCGCTCAGGCGGAGGTGGGTGGCCAAGTCATTGGCCAGATAGCCGAGTTGTTCATCATTGCCAGCGGCGCGTGCAAACTCAATCGCGGCCAGGCCTGCGGCTCGACCGGCGGCATCACTTCCATAGTGCGATTCGCCCACCATCTGCGCACGCAGCAGGCGCAGTTCCAGATCCGCATCATCGAGATCCCTTGCCAGGTGCAAACCGCGTCGAAGCAGCAGTTGAGCTTCCGTCCAGCTGTGCATGTCGTTGGGTTCAACAAAGCAGGTCACCAATCGTTCAATCGCAGCACATTCCATTTGCCGGTCATCGCGCAGGCGGGCAGTAGTCTCCAACTCGCGGTAAGAGACAACAGCTTCGGCAAAGCGACCGCTATGTTCGAGCATGCGACCTCGATCCAGGTAGAGCCGGGTCAGGCGATCGCTTGAGAGGTTCACTTTGCCCGCCAGGCCGAGCGCTTGTTCATAGAGTGCCGCAGCGCGATAGTACGCGTACAGCTTGCCGGCCATTGCGGCAGCGGCGGCATAGAGGGAAATCGAGCGATCATACGAACGCGCCAACCGGAAGTGATGGGCGGCCTCACCATAGACCTGCTCAGGATCCGTACTGTGCAGGTCTGTCAGCGCTTCGCCAACCTGACGATGGAGACGGCGTCGGTGCAGCGGGCTCAAGTCAGCATAGATCACCTCGGCAAAGAGCGCATGGCTAAAGACGAAATGGCCGTCGTCCTGTTCACGCAGGATTTGGCGTGTCCAGAGTTCATCCAATGCGGCGAGGATCGGCAGATCTGCCGGCGCGGCTGCGACGATGAGGGAGGCGTCAAACGGACGTGCAATGACGGCTGCCACTTCAGCCGCAGCGCGTGCGCCAGGTGAGAGCGAGAAAATGCGGGCGCTAATCAACGCGTGGACGGCTGGCGGAAGCGGCAAGTCAGCGCCAGGCGCGCCGTCTCCAACCTGGCGTAAAATCTCGGTAAGGAAAAGAGGATTGCCATCTGTGGTCTCGTGCAGCGCTTCAACCTGGCCTGGATCCAAGGTAGCGTTGGTTACCTGCTGAGTCAACCGGCGCGTCTCCGGCAGCGAGAAGCGCAAAAGCAAGAGTCGCGTAAGCTGGTGGTTAGCCGTCACCTGCCCATACCATGCTTGAAACGCCGGATTGAGCGCAGCATCGCCCGAGCGCAGCGTCAGCAGCAGCAGGACAGGCAGTTCTGGCCTCTGCTGAAGCAGAAATTGCAGCCAGTTCAACGTGTCTTGATCACACCACTGGACATCGTCAAGCAGAAGCATCACGCGCACTGGGTTCGATGCGATTGCGTGGGTGATCGCCTCAAAGAGCAAGCGACGTTGCCCAGACGCGGATCGTTGCGACGCCACAGCCGCACCGGCGGGCTTGGCGGCTGCTCCGTGCCCGGTCAATTCCGGAAGCAGGGGCTCAAGCTGTTGCTGATAGGCCGCAGGCAGACTGGTTATGGTGCCCAGGATCGAAGGGGTTCGCAACCAGCTGAGGATAGGCGCATATGCCGTTGCCTGTTCAACCGGGAAGCTCTGGGCACGGGCCGTGACAAAGCCTTGCCGCCCGGCCCAATTCAGCAGAGTTTGGGCCAGATGCGTTTTGCCGATCCCGGCCTCACCTTCAAGCAAGGCGACATGGGCGCCGCGGGTCGCAACGCGTTGCCAGAGCGCGCTTAACTGGCGCCATGCACTTTCACGGCCGACAAGCGGGCGCTCCTGCGCCTCCAAACTTGCCACGTCGTCCAATACCTCATCTCCAGCCAGAAGACGCTGATAGAGCGCGGTCGTCTCCTCAGCCGGCGCAACAGCCAGTTCATCCTCCAACACTTCGACGCAATGGGCATAGAGTCGCAAGGCCGCATCGCGCTGTCCGGTCAATGCCAACAAGCGCATGAGGGTTCGATATGTCAGCTCGCTCCAGGGCTCGAGCTGAAGAAGCCGGCGAGCGCTACCAATCGCACGACGATAATCCTGAATTCCTTCCAGTTCATCGGTCAACCAGGTCAGCGCGTCAACATAGCCTGCGTGCAGTTCCTCACGCACTTCAATCACCCAGTCGTCGTAACAGTTCGGAATCAGCGGACCACCGTAGAGATCAACCACGTGCTCCAGGTCGGCAATGGCCGGTGCAGACTGGCGCGTAGAATCTTGCGCACCACTGATGCGCGCCAGCGCGGCGGTAAACTGCTCTGCATCGACTTCGAAGCGCACGCCTTCATGCCACCCGATCGTATTGGGCGTAATCTTTAGCAACGCGTCGGCGTGGGGCAGCAAGCGGCGCAGCTTGTGCAGGGCCCCGCGTAGATTGTTGTGGGCAGCGCTTTCGCTTTTCTCCGGCCAGAAACGGTAAGCCACCTGATTGCGCGACAGAGGGGCGTCGCGGTTCAGCAAGAGATAGGCCAACAAGGACTGAAGGCGTGGTTGCGCGATGGCGGTCACAAGCGTGCCATTGAGATAGAGCTGATAACCGCCTAGCAAGGTCGCTTCGAGCTGCATCATGGAGAAGTTGACTGAACTGGGGGGACGCGTGCGGGACGAGAGCTGCAACCAGCGCTCAATGCTACGCTGGCGGTCGCATTTAGCCAATCAGCTGACGAAGTCTGGAGATGTCCCATCATATACCAGACCTAAGCGTTGTCCAACTGCTCAATAAGTGACGGGTGCATAGCACATTTGGGGGCTGCTCTTGAGAAAGTGGCCAGCCCGTTCGTAGACTGCTCCCAAAATGGGATTCACCCATAAGCGACGCCCCTGTCATGAAGCGCTATGGAAGCGCTCGCTATGGTTTACTGCACACGGCGGCGCCGCGATCGTAAATTGGACTGTGCGACGTTCCCGCGACGGTAACCAAATAGACTGCAACCAACTGATCAAACAGCGCCGATCAATGTGATCAGCCCGGAAGAACGGTTCATGTTTGGCACTCTTCTCAACCGTCATCAGCCTGTGGCGAACTCATCACCCGTCCGGTTAACGCACTCTGCACAATGGAAAAAGTAACGCTGCGGTAACGCAGGCGCTGCAACAATGCGGCAAGCACCCTGTTTCTCATCGTTGCCACAAGCTGACGCGGCTCAAGCTTTCCTGCACAATGGTTGCGCTTGATTCGGGATCGATCGCCGGCGTCTACAAACCTGGTAGCACCCTGTAAGGGGTACGACAGGTCACCGGTAGTCGACAGCGACAATACTTAAAGTCTGCCTTTGCAAGTTATTTGACGGGTCTGGATCTTCCAGATCGGCGAAGGAGCACATGATGCTGAACCACAATGAATGGCCCGCTAATAAGAGAATGACGATTGTCACACCGCATGAACTATGTTCACCGTGGCAGTCCGTCCATGCATTTCCAACCGTAGCGGGTCGGCTTGCAGCAAGAGGCTCGGTACGGCTCATCTGCCGCCAAGATGAACGCGCCGATTGTCTGGGCAGGCTCAACGATTTGATGCAGTCGCCGCCTGCGCGCCAGCGTGCGCACGCCATGCTCATGGATTGGGAGGCGCAAACAGCCGCATGCCTGGGGCGCCTGATTGCCACCGAAATGACGCCGCTGCTCGAAACAGAGGTTGCCGGCTTGCTCGATGAGGTCGAACAGGCGTTGGCCCAGCCGCCGACTCAGCCGGGTGTGGCCGGGCGCTTCCACTGCAGCGTTAAACCGGCATACGCCGCCCAGGAGATCACCGGGCTCGGCCGACAGCTGGCGCAACTGCGGCGCTTCAACGCGGGATTGGAGAAGTGGCCCACCGCCGGACCACAAATCAGAATCCTGCTCCGGGCGACGCCAACGGCTTGGCGTCGACGAGCCGGCAAGCCATCGCCTGACCTTGTGGCAATACAAGGTCGTTGCTCAATAGTCGAGTCTGCGTCCGTCCCCTTGCACCACCTATTTCAAAGGAGAGGAGTCATCGGATAGGCCGTATGCAGTCCAGTCTGACCGTCAGTCGCTCCCCCGTTCAATTAACCGTTTGTACGATGTACCAACCAAAGGAGAAGGAACATGGCACTCGTGATCACGAGTTGGGATTTGCCTGCACAGGACAAGCTTGAAGAGTATGGCCAAAAAGCGGCCACATCGTGGATTCCCACCATCATGCAGCAGCCGGGCGTCAAGGAATTCCGCGGGTACCGCACCGCCTATGGTGCTTCACCGCAGGTGATGGTGCACACTGAATTTGAGACCCTTGCCGCTGCCCAGGCATGGATTTCATCCGAAGCGTGCGCAAATCAGATTGCCGAACTACGGGCCACCGGCTGCCCCAATGTTACGTTTGAAATATGGGATGCATCACCGATTGTGCCCGATCCCATCAAAGCAGCCGCATAGCGGCCAAGTGGCTTGACCAGGGTGATCGGGAGGCGAGTGTCTACGGATATTTGGCCAGCACCGCCTCCAGCACGGCCCCGCCGATGGCCAGCGCCTTGTCGCTGATCGTAAAACAGTGCTCGACCACACCCCGGGGATCCAGATCGCCGATCTTCATTCCCGGGGTGACGGTCACGGCCGGATGGATGATGCCGCGCAGGACGCCGGCAAAGGGCGCACGCACTCTCCTGGCCGCTGACCGTCGCAATCAGCTCGTCCGCCTCTACCCGATCGCCAATCGCGCAGGATGGGTGCACATGTCCGGCAGCCGGCGCACGCAGGACGCGGTCAACGCCGCGGCCGGCCACCAGGCCGGGCGTGCCCGTATCCGCGGCCGCCGCGCCGTCGTAGATCAATCGGCCAAGCCAGTGCCCGCGCATGGTCTCCACGACAGCATGGCAGTCGACGCCGGCCGTGAAGCCCGGCCCCAGCGCCACCACGAGCGGTGCGTCATCCCTACGCGTGCCGGTGTTGACCTTGGCCATGATCCCGTCGACCACAAGCGCCGGCCGCAAGACCTTGATGATGTCCGCTTGGGCATCCACCACGACGGGTAAACCGCCTGCTGCAGCCAGCGCCAGGGCCGCGTCCGGCCCATCGACGCGTTGGGCTTTGATCCCCTCAATGTAGACTTCGCCCTGGTAGACCGCTTCGCCAAAAGAGACCGTCCGGCGCACGAACAGGGGCGTAGCCAGTTCGGTCACGATCACCGGGAAGCGGGCGCGGAGGAGGCGATAGATCACCCCGCTGGCCAGGTCCCCCCCGCCTTTGACGACCACTAACTTTTCGGACATGCATGGATCTTTCATGGTGAAGGAAGAGATAAAACGCGGATTTGGCGGATGAGGCAGATTTTCGCAGATCTTCTCTTGATGGAGAGATCCGTGTGCATCTGCACCATCCGCCAGATCCGCGTTCCATACCATCTACATATCGGCCACCCGCTGCCAGATGCCAGGGGCGAGTTCCAAGGCGCGGGCGGCGATGGCTTCTTCATCCAACGTGAGGAGTTGGCGGTCGGCCATGAGCGTTTGACCGCCGCAGATGGTGTGGGTGACGTGGCTGCCGTCCATGCCAAAGATGAGCTGCCAGGGGTAGTTGCCCGCCGTCAGCGGCGTGTAGGGCACGTAGTCGAGCAGAATGATGTCGGCAAATGCGCCCGGCGTGAGCGCGCCGACGGGCTGAGGGAAGAAGAGCGACGCGATCTGCGCGTTGTTGGCAAATGCCATCTCCATCAAGCGGTCGCCCGGCATGGCGCGGGGATCGCCCTGCGCGACTTTGTGCAGGAGATACGCGGTATGGATCTCGCTAAACATGTTGTTGTAGAAGCCATCATTGCCCAGGCCCACGGTAATGGCGCTATCCAGCAATTGCTCGACCGCGGCCACGCCCACGGCGTTGTTCATGTTAGAACGCGGCTGATGGCTGATCTTGACATCGTGTGCGGCAAAGATCTCGACCTCGGCCTCGTCGACATGGATGGCGTGGGCGATGAGCGTTTTTGGGCCGAGTATGCCGTGGCGCGCCAGCCGCGGCGCCACACGCATGCCATGCTCGGCCAGGCTGAGCGCTTCATCGGCCGCGTCCTCGGCCACGTGGATGTGGAAGCCGGTGGGTAGTCCCGCGGCCGCGGCCACGCAAGCCTCCAGCGTGGCATCGCTGACGGTGAACGCGGCGTGCAGGCCAAAGGACGCGCCCAGCTTGGGGTCGGGCGTCGACTGGAGTCGCTTGAGGAAGCGCACATTTTCGGCAATGCCCGCCTGCGCGCCGGCCAATCCATTGCGGTCGGTCACCTCGTAGCAGAGCCCCACGCGCAGACCGGATTGGCTCGCGGCCCCGGCCAACGCATCGAGTGAGCCATCGATTGCGTTGGGGCTGGCGTGGTGGTCAATCAGCGTGGTTGTGCCATGGCGGATGGCGTCCACCAGCGCCACCAGCGCACTGTATTCGGCATCTTCCAGCGTGAGCGCGCGATCAATCTTCCACCAGAGACGCTCCAGCACCTGCATGAAATTGGCCGGCGCTTCGCCGGGGATGGCCATGCCCCGGGCAAAGCCGCCATAAAAGTGCGTATGCGCACAAACCATGCCCGGCATGATGACCTTGCCGCGCGCGTCGAGCGTCTCGGCCTCGGGATAGCGGGCCGTCAGCTCTGCCGTCGAGCCCACCGCGACAATGGTGTCGCCTTCATAATAGACGGCGCCGTCGGGGATGACGCCGTCGCCATTGACGTCGGCGTCCGCATCGAACGTGATGACCAAGCCATGTGTTAACAACATATGATTTCTCCAGAATTGCGGTGGAAAATTAAGTGCCCGTGGCGCCTCACTCAGTCACGTTCTCGGCATCGTCCGCCAACGCCTGGGCGATGCGATCGCGCAGGGTCTTGGCACGGCGGGGATCACCGGCGCGGGTACTGACGGCCACTATTGCATCTTCGGTTGCGAGTACCGCCGGGAGATGAAAGTTCCCCTCGCCAGGCGCGTCCGCCACGTTGACGAGACAACCTACGACATGAGCGTCCGCAGCAACGGCCGCATTGACTGCACGCTGGTCGGTGGCGGCAAAGACCAGGCGCGCGGAGCCGATGTCGCCCGTTGCATAGGGCCGCGCCTGCCAGGCAATGCGGCCTGCGTCGGCCCATGCCCGCAGCGTCGATGTCGCCTCGGGACTGACCAAACGCACCTGCGCACCTGCCTCTAGCAGCCGCGCGATCTTGCGTTCGCCCACCGCTCCCCCACCGACGACCAGAACATCGCTCTGCGCCAGTTGCGTCAGCGTGATTGGATAGAGCGATGGCGCCGGCGCGATCACAGAAGCAATGCGTTCGGCGAGCAGATCGGCGAGCAGCAGGTCATAGCCAAGGTGTTCGGCGTGGACGAAGGTGACGTCGGGCCAGCGCGCGGCGGCTTCTTCCAACAGCGCGGGCACATCTTCGGCGACATGCCGGCCCTGATGAAGAAAATAGGGCATGGTAACGATGAACCCATGGCCGTCGGCGGCCAGCGCATCCAGGGCATCGGGGATGGTCGGCTGATTGAGGTCGAGATAGGCGACGCCAACCGAATCGTAATCGGCCTGCGCGCCCACGGCCGCGGCGACCTCCTCGATGGCGCGGTTGGCCGGCGGGATCGTGGTGCCGTGGGCGAGGAGGAGCAACGCGCTGGCCGGTTGGGACGCGCCCAACGTCGGATCGACAGCGGCCACACGCTTCCGCGTCAGCGCAACCAGTGCGGGATGCGCGCCGAAGGGGGCCGCGGTCTCAAATTCGACGTCGGGATAACGCGCCTGCTCCTGCGCGATCAGCGCCGGGAGATCGTTCTGAACATAGGCGCCGTCGATGAGAAAGTAGGGCTGGACGATGATGCGCGTGGCGCCGGCTTCCACACACTTCTCGACTGCGTCGGCCATGGTAGGCCGGCTGTAGTTGAGAAAGCCGGCCTCAGCCACATCGACCAGGCCACGCTCGCGCAGGCGCGCGGCCAGGCGGAGCATGGCCGCGCCGCTGGCGCTGCGCAAGCTGCCGTGGCCGACGATGACGCAGGCGTTCATGCTCGCTGCGCCAATGCACGCCAGACCCGTTCCGGCGTAAAGGGAATGCTGCGCACGCGCACGCCCGTGGCGTGGAAGATGGCGTTCGCCATCGCCGGCGCGACGCCGTCCTTTGGAATCTCGGCCACGGCCTTGGCCCCAAAGGGACCTGTCGGCTCGATGGTCTGGACCAGAATCGTCTCCAGTTCAGGCATCTCGTCGGCGCGATAGATCTTGTACGGCCCAAAGCTGGCATTGACCATGCGGCCGGCTGCGTCGTACGCCATCTCCTCGCAATGGGCATAGCCCAGGGCCTGGGTCATGCCGCCCTCGATCTGTCCGCTGGCCGTCATGGGATTGATGGCCACGCCGCAGTCGACTGCCATCATCAGCTTTTTGACCGTGACCTGACCGGTGCGGATGTCAACCTCCACTTCAGCGAATTGGCCGGCGAAAGGCGGCGGTGAATCGGTCGCCACAAAAGAAGCCGTGGCCATGATCTGCCGCTGCTGGTCCTGATGGAGCGAGTGGAGGGCAACTTCCTCCAATGTGACCGAGCGACCGTCGCGCGCATGGGCACGGCGATCGCTGAGCGTCACGTCCTGCCAGTCCGTCAACCCCAGCATGAGGCCCGTCCGCTCCTTGATCTGCTCGCGCACCAGTTCGGCCGCCCGCTGGACCGCAGTGCCGGAGATGTAGGTGGTGCTGGAGGCATAGGCGCCCACATCGAAGGGCGTCATGTCGGTGTCGCTGGAGTACATCAGGATATCGTCCAGGGGCACGCCCAGCACCTCGGCGGCGATCTGTCCCAGGACCGTGTCCGAGCCTGTGCCCAGATCGGTGGCGCCGACCAGCACGTTGAACGAGCCGTCGTCGTTGATCTTGATGCTGGCCCCGCCCATGTCCAGACCGGGAATTGCGGTGCCGTGCATGCAGACAGCCATACCAAGCCCGCGGCGGAGATAGGGATGGGAAGCGTCTGGGTCGTCCATCAAATCCTTGCACAGCCGCCAGGCGTCATCGCCGTGGCGCGACCAGTCGATGGCCTGCATGCCCTGCGCGATGCATTCGCTCAAGCCGCTGCTGCCCAGGACAGGAATCGTGGCGACATTATCCTTCTCGCCCTCGGCCAGATGCACGGCAATCTCCAGCGGATCGCCGGGACGCACCCAATTCTTGCGCCGAAACTCGATGAGGTCCATGCCCAAGCCGTGGGCGATCTCATCCATGTGGCTTTCCAGCGCAAAGAGGGCCTGGGGCGCGCCATAGCCCCGATAGGCGCCGGGCACGGGAATGTTGGTGTAGGCCACGATGCAGTCAAAGCGCTTGTAGGGTGCATTGTAGGTGCTGAGCCCGCGCAGCCCGCTCACCGTCTGCACGGTCAGACCATGGGTGCCATAGGCGCCCGTGTTGGCGACGATGCGCAACTCCTGGGCGACGAGGGTGCCGTCGTTCATGACGCCGCTCTTGTAGACGATGCTCTGGGGATGGCGCGTGCGCGCGAAGCGATAAACTCCTCCTCGCGGGTCAGTTCCATCCGCACGGGCCGGCCGGTGGCCACAGTCAGATGACTGACAATGTCCTCGATCAGCATCTCCTGCTTGACGCCAAAACCGCCGCCAATGCGCGGCTTGATCACGCGGATGCGCTTGACCGGAATGCCCAGCAGCGGCGCGACCATGCGGCGCACGTGGAAGGGCACCTGGGTCGAGGTACGGATGACCAGGCGCTCGTCGGCATCCCAGTACGAAATGGCGATATGGGGCTCGATCGGCGCTTGCTGCACCTGATGGACGTAATAGGCATGTTCAAAGACGTGATCGGCCTTGGCAAAGCCATCGTCCATATTGCCGGTATTGGCCTTGATGTGGTGGACGATATTGCGCTCAGCGTCATGGATCTCCTCGGTGTCATCCTCGTCGTGGATGACGGGCGCGCCGGGCTGGATCGCTTCGTTTTCGTCAAAGACTGCAGGCAGCACCTCGTACTGCACCTTGATGCACTTGAGCGCCTCCTCGGCAATCGCCAGCGATTCAGCAGCCACCGCCGCGACCCGATCGCCAACGTGCCGCACTTTGGTGTCGAAGCTCACCTGGTCGTAGGGCGGCGGGTTGGGATACGACTGACCGCCCGAAGCATACTTGACCCGCGGCACGTTCTTGTAGTGGATCACGGCATGGACGCCGGGCAGGGCCCTGGCCTCGCTGTCGTCAATGTCCAGGATGCGGGCATGGGCATGGGGACTGGTCAGCAGCTTGGCATAGAGCATGCCGCGCATCTCCACGTCATCGACGAAGGCGGGATTGCCTTTGGCCAGCTTCACGGCGTCCACCTTGATCTCAGGCTTGCCCACGACCTTTGTCTCCGGCGCTTCGGGCGCGACGACAAATTTGGGCATGGCCGTCAGGACTGTCGACGGCTGGGGATCAGCGCTGGGGAGAGGTGCATCCCACAGGACGTCAGGCTCGCCAGGAGTCTTGTCCTCTCCCGACGCGGCATCATCTGGCTCATCGTCGGGCCGGAAGAGATCGGCATATTCGCTGCCCGGCGGCAGGATGGGCGGCAGCACGTTGAGCGCCACGGGGGTCGGCGCCTCGCCGCGCATGACGGCCGCGGCTTCCAGCACCGCCTGGACCGGTTTCAGATAGCCCGTCTCGCGGCAGAGGATGCCCGACAGCGCGTCACGCACCTCAGCCTCGGTGGGATTGGGATTTTGGTCAATCAACGCCTTGGCCGCCAGGATCATGGCCGGCGTGGAGTAGCCCGACTGAATCGCGCCCGAGCGGATGAAGGCCTGCTGAATCGGGTGAAGATCGAGTCCCTTGGAGAGCCCCTCGATGGTCTCGATGGCGTGGCCGTCGGCCTGCGCCGCCAGCAGCACATCGGCGTTGACCAGCTTGCCGTCAAGCAAGAGCGCGGCCGCGCCTGTTTCGCCCGTGTGGGAGCCAAATCGAACGCTGTAGAAGCCTTCGCGCCGCAGCACCTGCATGAGGGTCTCGCTTGGCGCACAGTCCAGTTCGCGTCCATTGCCGTTGATGGTTAGGTGAATCTTCATTCTGCTACCTCTGCCAAGACGCGGTTGGCCAGAATTTGCGCCATTTCCCGCCGGTATGAGGACGAGCCGCGGAAGTCGCCCGGTGGATCGATGCTGCCATCGACGTTGGTTGGATCCACCAAGGCCGGCGTTGCGGCGACGCCACAGAGTGCCAGTAGCGTCCGATCGTCCGGTGTACGCCGGGCGGCAGCGGCCACGATGGGGGCGTCTGCCGGGGTGCGCGCCACGCGCGCCGTTGCACAGGCGCCGCCGGCCAGGCCAAAGCCCACGGCGGTGATCAGTCCACCAGAGAGGACAGCCGGACGCTCTCGCAGGAGATCGGCTAGAGGCAGACGCTGCGTGCCGGTTGCGCTGGCGACGTCAACCTCGGCTTCGTGGATGAGCAGTGCGGCCAGCAGCTCGCTGGTTGACTCGCCCCGGGCGATTGTCCCGCCCAAGGTTGCGGCGTGACGCAACGTATTGGGGCCTTCGCGATAGGCGGCTTCGCGCACGATCGCGGGCAGGCGCTCGTGCTCAGCCAGCGCCTGCAGTGTGGCCGTGGCGCCGAGGGTCACATCGATCTTGCCCGCCTCGATTGCGCCAAGGTTGAGTGCCTGGAGGTCGACAACCTCCTCCACGCCGCGGGCTGCGAGTTCAGCAACCGCGTGGGTACCGCCGGCAACCGCGACGACTTGTACCCCATCACGCGCCAGCAGCTGCAGCGCCGCTTCGACTGATTCGGGCCGGTGATAGGCCACGAGGGTTGACATGAGAAACTCCTTAATTCATCGTCAGCGCCATCACGGATTTCTGCACGTGGAGACGGTTTTCAGCTTCGTCGTAGACCACCGACTGGGGCCCGTCAATGACGCCGTCGGTGACTTCGATGTTGCGGTCGGCGGGCAGACAGTGCATGTAGATGGCGTCGCGCTTGGCGAGGGCCATGCGGCGTTCGTCGCAGATCCAATCCTCATACTGCTTGCCGATCTTGACGCTCTCGTCCTGGTCTTCCGTCGTCACCCAGCAGCCCCAGCTCTTGGGATAGACAATGTCGGCATCGGCAAAGCCGGCGTCCATGTCGTCCATGATTTCAAAGTTGCCGCCGGCGGCCTGGGCGTTGTCGGCAGCCTGTTGCACGATATCGGGCATGAGCTTGAACTCGGGCGGATGGACCAGGCGCACGTTCATGCCATAGCGGGTCATGAGCAGGATGAGGCTCTGGGGCACGCTCAGGGGCTTCTGATAGCTTGAGGCGTAGGCGTAGCTCACGGCGATGGTCTTGCCGCGCGGGTCGCCCTTCTTCTCAATAATCGTCATCAGATCGGCCAGGATCTGGAAGGGGTGGTAGACGTCGCACTGCATATTGAGGATCGGCACGCGGCTGGCGTCAGCAACCTCGTTGATATACTGGTTGCCAAAGTTCCAATCGCACTGACGAATGGCGATGCCGTCATAGTAGCGCCCGTAAATTTCACCGATCTCCTTGGCCGTGTCGCCGTGGCTGATTTGCGTCGTGGTGCTGTCGATGAACGCACCATGGCCGCCCATCTGCGCAATCCCCGCCTCAAAGCTGGAGCGCGTGCGGGTGCTGGTGAAAAAGAAGAGCATGGCCAAAACCTTGTCGCGCAGGTACGCATGATCCCGACCAACCGCCCGGGCCCGCTTCAGGTCGAAGGCCATTTCCATCACGGTATCAATTTCATCTTTGGTCCAGTCTTGGGTCGTGATCATGTCACGGCCGCGGAGATTGCTCTGCATGGCTTGTGGCTCCTAGTTCTTGGAAGAGGATTGCATGACGCTACGGTGCAGCGGCAGCCATGCGCACGGTTTCTGATCGCACTGAATGTCAACCTTGCGCTGAGGCTGCGCAGACGCGTATCAGCTGGATTATCTTACATCAAAGCCATCGTTTGAGCTAAGTGATTGTCCGGAATCGAGTTCGCAACCTTCCTGGAAGCTGTACGAACAGATAGCCAGCCTGGCGGAAAGCTTCCAGGAAGGTGAAATCGCTACGTTCTTTGCGGACAATCACTTAGCATCCGCAAGCAGGTCCTTCAGGATCGATCCACACCCATCTGCTCCATCCGCGCTGATCCGCGGCCTATTCTGCGTTGATTGGAGACCCATACAATGCCGGCGATTCAAACCGATTGACAGCCCATCAAATCCGGCTATAGTTAAGGTTCCTCACACGTGTGGTTGGGAAAGGAGCCATTGATGGGCGCAACTGAGAAGCTGCCTGTACAAGACTGGGGCCTGCATGACGTGCCGGCGATACCGCGCGCCGGCGTGATCGAGATTGGCCAGATGTTGCTGAAGTTGAACGCACGTTCCAAAGAGACTGGAAACGCCATGGAGGGGCTGTCAGTCTTCTACACGATCGGCGAGCATGAAGCGACGGCCAAGTGGTTCATGTACGGGAAGCCAAGCCCACGCATCGCGTTTACGCCCCAAACGGAAGAGTTTGACGGAGGACAGGCCGACCCGCCAGAGCCCCCGCCGGCCTCCCCACCCGAATGGGATGAGGCCGCCACGGCGCGTAATGATCTTCTGCAGATGATCGACAACGATCCCGATCAGCTGGCAGAGATGTTGGCAGACGAAAGCTACTTCAAATCAGATATGGTGACGCCGCCGGCGGCCGGCGGTGAAAGCCAGCCCGAACCGCAGGCGCTGCCCTTTTTCGGCGGCAGCGACCCATTGACAAAACTCTCCCTGACCGAGCCCGAGCAGTTTGCGATGCCCTGGACCACCTTTCAGTCGGTCTACCAGGACGGACTCGCCGAACTGCTGCCGACATGGGCGGCTTCGCTCACCGATGCAGATGCTGCCAGCGCCCAATTCTGGCCCACCATCGCGCAACATGGGCTGGCGTATGATTTGCTGATCCTGGAGAAGATAAAGGCGGAACGGGTTGACTACTTTGCCGACAAGTTTGCAGACGCCTGGACGAATGAGCTGGCGTCTGCCGCGGCCGACGGTCTGCTCTACGCCATCGACCTGACGCTGTTCACGTCGATAGAACCGCAGATAGTGGATGGTCTGACGCGCTTCACGCCGGCCACGATCACGCTGCTACAGCAGGATCCTGTCTCCAAGGCGCTCACGCCGGTTGCGATCCGTGTTTCTGGCCAGGATGACGACGGCGTGCAGGTCTACAAACGGGGGCAGGCAACGGACGCGGCCTGGCTCTATGCGCTGCAGGCTGCCAAAACGTCCGTGACTGTCTTTGGCATCTGGCTTGGTCACGTCTACCCATGGCACATTGTCAGCGCGGCGATGCTGATGACGTTGGCGGACACACTGTCGCCCAAGCATCCCGTCGCCCAACTTCTGGCGCCGCAGTCCGACTATCTGATCGCCTTTGACACCATTCTGCTGATTCTCTGGTCGAGAATCGCCCCGCCGACCTCCATTAGCACGCGCTTCCAGTTTCTTGAGCTGATCAACACCTATGCCCAAGGGCGAGAATACTTCGACGACGATCCGCTACAGAAAATCCAATCCCTTGGCCTGGACGAAGACGACTTCAGCGTAGATGCGCCTTGGGACCGCTACCCGATCGTGGGCCAGCAGGTGCGAATCTGGCAAACAACCGAAGATTATGTCAATAAATTTGTGGACGCCAGCTATGCGGATGACGCGGCTGTCGCGGCCGACGCCCCGCTGCAAGCGTGGCTGCGCGAAGTGGCCGATCGCCAGGGCGGCAACATCCGCGGTCTGCCTGCAATGAAGTCAAGAAACGCGCTGAAACGTGTGCTGACCAGCTTGGTCTTTCGGCTGACGGTCCACGGGGCGTCGCGGCTGAGTCCGACTGCCAATCCTGGGCTTACCTTTGTCGCCAACTTCCCCCCCTGCCTACAGGACGCCGTCATTCCACCGCCTACCAGCGATTTTGATACCACTGCACTACTCAAATACATGCCCACAACGGGCGTGCTGGGCAAAATTGCGACCTTCTACTTCACCTTTGTCTTCTCAACGCCCTATCGCTCCTTCATCCCTCCTGGCGGCGTGGGCGCTGAGCTCTTTTTTCCCGGTGGTCCCACAGACCCGCGGAATGTCGCCCTGATTGACTTCCGCAACGCCATCGTAGAGTTCGTGCACGAACTCTACGGGCCGGACCAAACCCCTGCGCTTGGTCAATGGCCCATGAACATCGAGACCTAGACCTGGACGGACCCATTCCCCGAAAAACTAAATGGCGGCATCACCGGGTGGTGATGCCGCCTTGCTACGTCCGCATGCGATTCGGATCAAACAGTTTGGCTATTCAGAGTAGAGTGCACTTCCCGGCTGAAGACTACTTTGGGGCGGCAATCATGCTTGGCAGCAGCGCATAGAACTCGGTCGCGAGCACGACTTCGTCCAGCGAAACGCTGTCTTCAGTCGTGTGTGCGGTCAGCTCATCGCCCGGGCCAAAGCCAATCGACGGGATGCCCGCCTTGCCGGCCCAGTAGATGCCGTTCGTACTGAAGCCCCACTTGCCGCTGGGCACGTCGGGCAGACCGATGGCCACGCGCGTCGCCTGACCCGCCTCCACGAGCGGATGGTCTTCCTCATAGGCCCACGCCGGGAAGTACTTCTCGACCGGGAAAACGAAACCGGTGTAGCTCGGCTCGTCGTAGAAGAGTTCCTCAATCGTGATGCTCGCCTTGTGCTCGGCAGGAATCACCGCTTCGAGCTGGCGGCGCACATCTGCGCGGGACTCGCCAAAGGTCATGCGGCGGTCGATGAAGATGGTGCACTCGTCGGGCACGGCGTTGATGGAAGGCGTACTGACGACCATGTCGCTCACGGTGATCTTACCGTGGCCCAAGAAGGGATGATCGCCCAGTTCCGGCTCCATCTTGCTGATGGCGTCAATGACCGGCAGCATCTTGTAGATGGCATTATCGCCCAGCTGATTGGCTGCGGCATGCGCGCTCTTGCCCTTGGCCGTGATCTTGAGCTCCAGCCGTCCCTTGTGGCCGCGGTAGACCTTCATCTTGGTCGGCTCACCAATGACCACGAAATCGGGTTTCACCTGGGGATCGGCCTCGACAAAGCTGTGGGGCGCGATGCCGTCACACCACTCTTCCATGTTGCCAAAATAGTACATGGTGACCTGCTCAAGGTCGATCAAGCCAAGATCACGTCCCAGGGCGATGCCGTAGATCATGCCGGGCGTGGAGCCCTTTTCGTCACAGGCGCCGCGGGCGAAGAGGACGCCGTCCTCGACCTTTCCTTCAAACGGATCCCAGGCCCACGCCGCAGGATCGCCGACCCCCACAGTGTCGATGTGACTGTCGTAGACGATGACCGTGGGGCCGCTGCCCATACGGCCAAAGATGTTGCCCATCTTGTCGAAGCGCACTTCGTCAAAGCCGAGCATGCGCATTTCCGCAGCCACACGCTCGCCCACAGCACCCAGCTGACTCTCCATGCTGGGGATGGCGACGATTTCGCGTAAAAAGCGGATAATTTCCTCTCGTTTGGCTTCGACGGCGTCGTGAAGCGCCTGGGCCGTTGCTGCTGCCGACATGGTGTTCCTTCCCGAATTCATGCGAGGTTGGCGGATAGTGTTTGATCTGTTGCATCAGGGAGCTTGGCGGTCAATGTACACCAAAGCCCATGTTTGAGCCAGCGAAGGCACAGGATAATCGACAGCCCGAACTGACCAACAAATGGCGCGATGTTACGCTGCTACGTTTATGGTTGGCGCTGATTCGTTTGGGTGTCACATCTATCGAGGTGTGTCGCAGCGATTCCGGTTAACCCATAAGCTCTCAGGTTAGTGGGTGTTCACAATACGCGGTTTAATCGTGCGCACCTGAAGCGTGGCCAGGCGCTCACTTAACGCGTCAAACATCGCCTCATCTTCATAGATGCCCACGATCGCGCCGCCGGAACCGGCAAACTTGGCGCTGGCCCCGCACGCACGTGCGCTTTCAACCATCTCCACCTGCCATGCAGGCAGCTGATAGAGGGCGCGCCGGGTGTCAAAGTTTTCGTCAATCAGCTTGCCCAGGCGCGGCCAGATCCTGGGCAAGCAGCGCATCACGGCCCGCTGCCGCCAGGCCGGCAAAATGCGCCATGGCTTCAATCACAGCCGGTTCGCCCCGCTTGTAGCGACCGCGGATGTCGTTGTGGAAGACCTCGGTCGGCTCGCCCAGCGCGGTGTGATAGGCCACATAAAGCGGCGGCAGTTCTTCCACGGGGAGCGCTTCATACGCATAGCAGCGCAGCCCGTTGACGATTTCCTCCTGCTCGCGATCAAAGTCCATGTAGACCGCGCCTTCGTAGCACTGGATCACCCGGTCTTGCAGGCCCGCAGCAATGCCCAACTCATCGGTCTCGACCGAAAGCACAAGCGACGGCTGGACGCGCAGCGGTATCTCGACGTCATAGAATTCCATGAGACAGCGCAGCGTGGCCACGATAATTGAGCTGGAGCCGGCCAGCCCGACCTGGCGCGGCACGTTGGCGGCATAGCGCACGGAGAAGTTCTGGTCATGCAGCGCGATGCCCTGGGCGTCGCAGTAATCGACAAACGACTTAATCGTGGCCTTGATCAGTCGGATGCCGCCATAGTAGCCGTGACTGCGCACATCATCGGCCAGATCGCGCACCGAGCGAAAGCGAGCGCGATCGGCCTCGGCCAGGACGATGTCGACCGAATCCCACTCGTAGAGCACGACCTCGGCCCCAAAATTGGCCACGATCACGGAGATGGTCTTGCCGTTGTAGCCGTCGGACGGATTGCCCAGCAGGCCGGCCCGGGCAAAGGCCTGCTTACGAATGATCTGCATTGAGCAGCTCCTCCAGGTGACGACGAAAATCGGGACCGTACGTCTCGTCAGCGAGCGCGAACTCGGCAAAGGCGCGAAAGTAGGAGGTGAAGTTGCCGATGTCATAGCGTTGCTCTGCCGGCGTCAGGCGCACGCCCATGACCCGCCCGCCGTCGTGCAGCAGGTGGCGGATGGCGTCGGTGAGCTGAATTTCGTCCCCCTTGCCCGGCCGCGTACGGCGCAGAGCATCAAAGATGGCGGGTGAGAGGACGTAGCGGGCGGCAATCGCCAGGTTACTGGGCGCCTCCTCCTGACTCGGCTTCTCAATCAGGTCCGCCACCTCAAAGATTTCGGCATCCTGCTTC
The DNA here is from genome assembly GCA_963807905.1 of uncultured Chloroflexia bacterium. Taxonomy (GTDB): domain Bacteria; phylum Chloroflexota; class Anaerolineae; order Caldilineales; family Caldilineaceae; genus JAGRCP01. The sequence continues at coordinate 97,806 of CAWEEJ010000023.1, forward strand.
GGTTGCGCGACGCCATAGCGATGCACTTCGCTCATGGGCACCTCTTCGAAAGCAATGACCGCGGCAGCCTCGTGCTCTTCATAGGCTGAGGTCATGCGTTCGACCACATTGCTCTGCGCGTGCAGACCGATGATCGAGTCACCCAGCGCCACGACAAAGGGCTTGTCGCCCACAAAGGCCTCTGCGCAACCCACGGCATGACCGAGTCCGAGGAGTCGACGCTGGCGCGTGAAAAAATAGCGCGCCGGCGCACGCTCGAACATCAGCTCGGCCAGCAACTCTTCCTTGCCCGTCTCGCGGAGGGTATGGATCAGTTCGGCGTTGAGATCAAAATGGTTCTCGATCGAGGTTTTCCCCGGCCCGGTGACGAAAAGAATGCGATCAAGTCCGACGCGGGTCAACTCTTCGACCACATACTGGACGACCGGTTTTCGTCCCACCGGCAGCATCTCTTTGGGTTGGGATTTCGTAGCGGGCAGCAGCCGCGTGCCCAGACCGGCAACGGGCACCACAGCGATTGAAACACTCATGCATACACTTGTCCATTGGCTTGCGTTTTGGCTTGCGATCTTCTGGATTATAGCGCAAAATCCGTGCCGGGGAGACTTTTTGCCGGTCCGCAAATCGGCCAAAGGCCACGCCCGCCTATTTGAGTTGAGGCCGCGGCGGGTCAGGCACAAAGCCGCGTTTGTAGACGAGGATCGTGCGGACAAACTCGATGACAACGACGCCATCCTGATTGAAGCCAATAGTTTTGAAGCGGACGATGCCCTGCTGGGGACGGGATTTGGAGACGCGCTTGTCGAGCACTTCGCTCTGCGCATAGATTGTATCGCCCTCGAAGACGGGCGCAGGCAGACGCACCTCATCCCAACCGAGATTCACGGCGTTTTGCGAAATGTCGGCTACCGATAAGCCGGTGACAAGCGCCAGCGTAAAGGTCGAATCGACCAGCGGCCGGCCAAACTCCGTCTGGGCCGCGTAGTGGGCATCGAAGTGGATCGGGTTTGGATTGACCGTCAGCAGCGTGAACCAGATGTTATCAGTCTGGGTCACCGTACGGCCCAGA
>CAWEEJ010000024.1:0-170714 GCA_963807905.1 uncultured Chloroflexia bacterium
ATGTAAGGTCTGCGGCGCCGGCGACGATGTTCGCGCAGGTCCGGGTCCTGCAGATCGACCACGTCGACTTCGCCGTCTTCCTTGCGTGTGACCAGGGAGCCTTCCGCCAGCGTGCCGCCGGTCGCCTCCAGAACATCTTCCAGCCGCTTCAGCGCTTTTTGGGCTTCTTCCCTTGAGTTGAACCGGGCGACGACAATCTCATTGTTCTCTTTACCCATGGGGTAAGTGTCCTTTCTTAGCGTCTACTTGTTCGGACTTGGGGGCTGCGATTGACAGCCGCCTGCTGTTTGCGCTCCTCGCGCACGATCCTTCTGCTGCTCTTGCGCCGCGATACGAATGTAGTAAAACAGCTGCAAGACCGATGTGATGAAGGCAGCAATATAGGTGAGCGCCGCCGCCGTGAGTACCTGCTTGGCGCCGGCCTGCTCTTCCGGCGAGGCGAAGAGATCGGCCTCCTGGAGCATCGGCCATGCCACGCTTGCTGGCATCGAACTCCACCGGGAGCGTCAAGAGCGAGAATAGCACCGTCAATCCAAAGAAAAAGATTGCCACCCAGAGGAGGTTGGTCATGTTAAAGATGAGACCCATGACCGCACACATGTACATGATCGGCGGGCTGAATTGAATGGCCGGCAGCAGAAAACTGCGCATTTTAATCAGACCGGAGCCAGTCTGATATTGCTGGACGTGGCCCAATTCATGGGCCGTGACGGCCATGGCCGCGACGGAATCAGCCTGGCCCACCGGCGGTGACAGGCGCACGACATTCTGCCTTGGATCATAGTGGTCGCCCAGCGGTTGCTTGGTCGACTTGATCGGAATCGGCTCGAGCAACCTGTTCGTCAAACAGCTCCTGCGCTACTTCATCGCCGGTCAGGTCAGCCTGATTCCCGACCTTGCTCCACTTCTTAAAGGTGCGGCGTAAGTGCATCTGCACACCGAAAGAGATCAATAGTGTTGGGATGAAGACCCACCAGAAATAGGTGGGATCAAAGAATAGATAGGACATGGGCTATTTCCTTGCAGTTCCTTATGTCAGATCGCAAGATGGCTTTGGTGCACCGGCCAAATCGCAACTCGTTAGGTATAGTACATCACGTAGTCGTCAGGGGGGAAGTACGTAATCCGCGTGCTGACAACCTGATAGACGACGCCGACAATCGCGAGCAACCGCCCATGCAAGCACCCCAGAACCAACCATCTTGAAGGACGGGCTGAATGGCGTCGCCACCGCGTTGGACCTCTTCCGGCGTTACCCTGTCCGAACAGCGTAAGGACGGACAAGACGAGTGCATTGGCTCCGGCAATGGCGGTCAATGCGATGATGACGTATCGCTGCAAGTTGAAGCCGAGGGTCAGGACCACAACGAGAATGGCCGCCAAGATGCCAACGGGAAGCACCAGCCACCACACATCCAGGTTAATCGCCTGCATGAGTCCTGTCTGCCAGACTGTAGCCAATGATGGCTGCAATCGCGACCACGCCGAAGGCGTAGAAGGGGTCGGCGAGCAGGGCGAAGATCGCGCCGACGAAGAAGCCGGCAACAAGGCCGGAAACGGTGGCAAAAAAGCTATCGCCAAAGAGCAGCGTGACGGTATGTGTGCAGCCAAAGTCCGGCGAAGAAGCCAAAGATCGGTAGCATTACGAGAAATGCTCGGTAGCCCCACAGGAGGAGCAGCAGGCCAACGCCCAGCGCCAGGAGGGAAAGTAACAGTGTCTGCCACATTGCCATTTCCTTACGTTGAAAATGATGAAAAGCTGTGCCGTTATCCGCCGGATTGGTTAGACGGTTGAATCGTTGTCCTCGACAAGTGTCTCGGCTACGAGCAGCTCGGTGTTGCGGTGAAAGAGCACAAGCCAGACCGTTGTTAGTGAAAATGCGGCCGCTCCAGACAAACCAGGTTAAAGCTGCCCGTAATTTTCAATATCGCGGCCGCCCCTGTCGCCAACGCCATCAAGATCGAGAGGACGTAAAACGAACGATCATACCCCGGAACGAGCTTATAGAGCCCGACCATGAGAAGCGCCACCATCACACCCATGCCGGTAGCGGCAAGGTCATGGATAATGTTGAAGAAGAGATTGATCCCGAAGCGGACCACGCCCACCGTAGCCAGGGCGACACCGGCGATGATCAGGATCCAGCGAATGATGTTGTACGTCCTGTGATCAATCTTGCCATGCGCCTCGAGAATCGTGAAGTTTTCCATGAAGAAAACCTGCCAGGTGACGATCAAGATGCCGGTGAAGAGCAGCCCGACGTCGAAAATGTACCGTGAATTGGAATCGGTCATGCCCAAATAGCTAAAGGACTTCTGCCACCAGAGCGGATTATCGTTGAAATAGGCGGCAAAAAAGAGCGTGGCCAGGAGATAGAAGGCGGACAAGTTTACCAGCGTGGTTGCCGTCTTGACCGGCATGATGTTGCGCACAATGCTGTAGGCAAGGACGCCGATAATGAGCACCAGGACCGTTGCTGTAGAGGCGCTATCCATCATGACGTCTTGGAATGTACGGGTGAAGATTTCAAAGCCGCCCACGATGAGCAGCGCAATCAAAAGGGTCACGCCGATTGTTACTGGTATTGTTGCCCACGTTCTGCGCGCCTGCAAAGCGGGAGACTTCAACGTATTGCGATATTTGATGCCGGACAAAAAAGCCCACGGCGTCGCGATCAAGCTCAGAATGAGACTCGTAATCAGCGCCTGAGAGGCAACGGTGCCGAGGCCGCCGGACAAAGGCGTCAATTCGTTGGGCAGGTCGATGATGAGCACCATCGCGAATACCGCCAGACTGGCTACGATTGTCGCAATCAGGGCCGTGCGCTCAACCTTGGCAAGCCATGCCGGATTTACCGTGCCCAACAAGTCGACAGAGACGATTTCTTCTTCCGGCGTCGTGTGGTCGGCGCCTGCGACCAGATCTGACGTTTCCGTAACAGTTGACATCGATGCGTTTCCTTTGGTAACAGAATGGGGCACCGTCGGCTCCGATAAATGCCGTAAATGCGGGTCACAAAGTTAGTGGCTAATGACCGCCGTGATGACGCCCATTTCTGACAGGCCAAAGACCATCATTTCGACGGCCAGCGCAGCGATCAGTACGCCGAAGACGGCCTCCGTCACCACCATGGCAGAGGGATTCATATACTTGGAGATTGCCTTGATATTGCGGAAGAGCAGCAGATCAATCAGACCCACGAGCAGAACCAGTCCGATGAGGATGACTGCGTCCAGAATGCTGGTGATCTGCGTGGAGAAGATGACCAGTGCCGCAATCCCGACCGGATTCAGAATGTAGGGGACGGCCAGCGGGTAGAGCGCCATCTCCATGGGGTCCTTGCTATGATGTTCCGCGCCATCCTCTGCCTTGCCTTCGTGCGCACCGCTGAGCATCATATTCAGCGCGAGCAGAAGCAGCACGATTCCCCCTGCGACCAAGACGGAACCTGTTGAAAAATGGAGCAGAAGCATCAAGAACCAGCCGAGCACAACCAAGACCAAGGCCCAGCTCATTGCGACGCGTACTGATTTGTTGGCTACGGCTACCTGCGTTTCCTTGTCTAGATCCGCAGTTAGATTGATGAAGGGGACCAGCGCAATTTTGGGCCCGACGCCAATCAGCAAGAGCATGAACATCTCAAATATTCTTGCGAAATCGATTCCGCCAGCTTCCATGAAAAATACCTTTCCGAACATGCAACGAAAGAGAGTTGCTCTGCGGCGTGCATAAAATGGGCCTGCCGACCCCAACGACGCTGCGTTGAGATCGGCAGGAAGTTACCATGCCCGCGCTACTAGAATACGATGACCCGGGGCAGTTCTTTCGCCTGGTTGATCCAACCGGTGACATCACCCTGGCCGGGCATCTCCTTGACGATCGCGTCGGCTGCGTTGGTCTTTTCCATCGCGGCGTAGAGGTTTTCAGCGTTGCGACGTGCGAGTTCCGGCACCGTATCGATGCCACTCGCCAACAGCAGGTTGGCGTAGAGTGCGCCTACGCCCTTGATGCGCATGAGGTCCATCTTCTTGACGGCGACCAGAATTGTATCGACGTTCAGGCCGGTCTCCGCGGCCAGCGCTTCGCGCCCGGCAGGCGTTGCGCCCTGCTTGAGTAGCTCTGATGCCTTCGTGACGCCAGCCTCATGCAGCTTCAGCGCATCATCTGCACCCAAGCGGCTGGCCAGCGCCAAACCCGTGACCGCGGTTGCAGTCTCCGGGACCAGGTCCACCGTGGCTGAACGCACAGACTCGACCACCTCGTCATCCAGATCGACACTCTCGACCACAACTTCCGCTTCCGCCTCGTCGACCGCGGCAACGGCGTCAGTCTGGACCGCAGCGGCCGTCGTGACCGCCGCTGCAACGTCGTCCGGCAGATTGTACTGTTCGACAATCCCGCCGATCTCCGCCATCTTGGCGGCAGTCGCTTCCACCTCGAAGTCATCGGCCATTACGGCAAGGCCGGCGCCGCCGTGGCGCAGGCGTTCGACCATGACATCGTGCTCTGCATCGGTCATGCCGATGTCCTTGTGGAACATGGAGCCGATAGCCGCGCCGCCGCCCGCACCCAGCAGCAGGCCGGGAATCAGGCCGATGCCGCCGCTGAGGATGCCAACAGTGGCGCCGATTGCCGTGCCCCAAAGGGTGCCCCCCTTGGTTTCGCGTTGACCGACCTCATTGGCTTCCATTTTGCCGTTCTTGGGATTGATCGTGAGGATCGCAATCGCTCCCAGCTTGACAGCATCATTGGCATCGTCCCACTTCTTGAGATCGTCGGCAGCTGCTTCGGCTGCTGCTGCATTGACGTAGTAGCTAACGACGAATTTGTTGTTGTCGTTTTTCATGCGTTTGCTCCTTGTATTGTGAGTGCTTCGTTGGCGTATCCTTGCGCGTGAAGGATATGCACGTTATACCATATTTTCAGGTGATTGCGTAGCAAACCGTCGCCTTGTGACGCAATTGATCGTGTCAGCCCTCCGTCCCGCGACAAACCCAATCGCCGACCCTATGCGTAGAATCGGCGATTGGGTTTGTCGTGCCGGAACTAGCCCTGCAGCTGGTCCAGCGTCTTCTGTGCGTTGCGCACCTGGAAAGAACCAAAAATGGACATGATGCCGCCAAATATGGCGAAGATGCCCATGACCCAGGGAAGGGCGGCCATCGCTGCACCCGTATTGAAGAAGAGCAAGATGCCCAGACCGATGCTGATCGCCCCCAGGATCCCCGTGCCCCAGCCGGCGCCCTTAAACGCTCGTACGAGGGAGGTGATGCCCAGAAAGATGCCGGTGAATGCAATGAACCAGACCGTGACGCTACTGAGCACGACGGTACTGCTGATTGGGTTCTGGATCACGATCCAACCGGCAATGATGCCCAGGATGCCGGCAACGATCTTCCACCCCCACATCGTCCGATCCCAGATCAGCGACACAAGATCCATCACGCCGCGGATCAGCCAGAAAATACCCAAAACCCAGATGATTGACAAGAACGTGCTGTATGGATTGAAGAGGAGGAAGCCGCCCAGGACGATCAGCAGAATTCCCTCGATCAGGACCAGCCACCACGGCGGCAGCTTGACCTGAGTCCAGACGGCATTGTCGGCGCTAAAGCTCTCGGTTGTCATAATGTGATATGCCTTTCAGTTAGTCTAATGTTCGTTAGTTGGCCACCCACAGAGGGCCTGTTCGCAGCCAGCGGCCAGGCCCTTGCACAATGGGTGACTTAGACCTCTGGCAGCTTAGTGGCCGCCCGTCGCGGCATCACTCAGCTTGGCGTCTGCCTGGTCTACGCTAAAACTTGCAGCCTTCTGGCGGGGCGGATACTCGGCGAAGGTGCTCATGAACTTCGCCACGACCTCCTGTGCCGGCACGAGCATGAATGCATGGTCGAATTGCCACTGCTGGTACCCCCACGACTCATGGATCGCCTTTTCCAATGGATCGGAACGCAGGTTAAAGATGCGCGGTAATCGAAGCGGTACGAAGGGCTCGGCCCAGACGTCAAACCCTTCTGCGCGCTGCTCCAGGAACAAGATCTTCCAGTCGTCGAAGCGCAATGCAGCCAGATCGCCGTCATCCGTGAAGTAGAAGAACTCGCGGCGGGGCCACGCTTCTTCTTCGCCATTTAGATAGGGAACGAAATTATAGCCGTCCAGGTGTACCTTGTAGGTCGTGCCCCCAACTTCATGGCCCTCAAGCAGCTTCTCTTTCAGGTCAGGCTCGCCAACCGCGCCCATGATGGTCGGCACGAAGTCCTCGAGCGAGACAATGCCGTTGCTGATGGTGCCTGGTTCAATCGCCTTGGGGTAGCGCATCACTAGCGGAATCCGATACCCACCTTCCCACGAGGTGTTCTTTTCGCTGTGAAAGACGGTGGTGCCGCCATCGGGCCAGGACATGACCTCGGCGCCATTGTCGGTCGTGTAGACGATAAAGGTGTCGTCGGTAACGCCAAGCTCATCGAGTAGGTCCAACATTTGGCCGATGTGACCATCGTGTTCGACCATGCCGTCTGCAAAAATCCCCTTGCCGGTTACGCCCTGTGACTCGGGCTTCAGGTGGGTGTTGACGTGCATACGCGAGGTGTTAAACCAGCAGAACCACGGCTGGTCGTCGGCCGTCTTCTCCTTGATGAAGCGCTGGGCATGGCTGAGGACTTCTTCGTCAATCGTCTCCATCCGCTTCTTCGTCAGGGGGCCGGTATCTTCGATCTTCTGCGTGCCATCCGGCTGGGCCCAGGAATGCATGACGCCACGCGGGCCGAACTTCTCTTTGAAGCGGGGGTTCTTCGGGTAGTCAGGGTGTTCTGGTTCCTCTTCCGCGTTCAGATGGTAAAGATTGCCAAAGAACTCGTCGAAGCCATGCATCGTGGGCATGTGCTCGTCCAAATCGCCCAGGTGATTCTTGCCGAACTGGCCCGTGGCGTATCCGTGCGGCTTGAGGAACTCGGCCAGCGTCGGATCTTCCTTCATCAGACCCAGCGGTGAGCCGGGCAGCCCGACCTTGGTGAGTCCGGTGCGATAGGGGCTCTGGCCGGTGAGAAAGGCCGAGCGGCCAGCGGTGCAGCTCTGTTGCCCATAGGCGTCGGTGAACATGGCGCCTTCTTTGGCAATGCGGTCAATGTTGGGCGTTTGATACCCCATCAGACCGTGGTTGTAGGCACTGATGTTGAACCAGCCGATGTCGTCACCGAACATGATCAGGATATTGGGTTTCTTGTCTGCCATTGATCTTCTCCTAATAGCAATGTTGACTATTGCGAAAACTACTTGAACTGTCCAGCCGAACTGCGATTACTCCTGGGCGATGTGCACCGCCGTACTACCATCCGCATAATGCTTGGGCCCCTTCGCTTCATGGCCCATATGACGAACCTTGGCAAAGAGATAGATGGATGCGCCCATTATGCAAATATCTCATTCCAGTCGTTCATCATGCTAACAACGATCCACTCTCGCTTAGCTGCCTCAGTGAGTCCTTCATCGAGGCCACCAATGGTGGAGCCGCGGTCATAAGCAAATTCGCGTTGGGCGTCGTCATGGTGAATGTAGATCCCCAAACGCGGCCCATCGGCGCTGGTCGCATATTGGAGCATTTCCAGGTCGCCGTCTGAGTTGCCGACGGCAATTGTGGGGCGCCGGCCGATGAACTTGTTGATCCCGACCGGTTTGCCTGGACCGTCGTTGACCAGATCTATCTCCGGCAACTGGACAAGAACACCCCGCCCCTCGCGCATTTCATAGACCGTTTCCACGCTGCTGCCGATCACCTGCTCGGGTGGGATTCCGTAGACGTCTTCGGCCCATGCCGCGAAGAAACTCAACGCCGCCGCCGGACACGATAAAGACGCGATAGTCGTGCGCACGCAGAAATTGCATGAGCTGAAGCTGCGGCTGGTAGATCAAGTCCACATAGCGTCGGTCGAAACGGGGATGGCGTGCCGTCTCAATCCAGGCCCGAACCTGACTCGCCAATTCTTCGGTCGTCATGCCCGTATGGGTTAACGCCACGATCTTGGCGAGGCCGGGTAACCAAACGAAGCCAATGCCTCAATATCCTCTTGCAGGGCCGCAACCATCATCGGGTCATCCTGCCATTCAGGATGATCTGCTGCCTGTGCCTGAAGGCTGTCCAAGCCAAAGCGCAGTTGCGTATAGAAGGGCTGTTCGACCCAAAGCGTGCCGTCGTTGTCAAAGACAGCGATCCGATCCATAGGTTCGATGAAGTCAGGTCCGTCTGTCTGTGTCGTCCTGTGCACGAAGTGACGGATTCGTGCCTTGGCTTCACCAGCGTTCCACAAGGATAGGGGATCTTCTTGCATGTGAAATGTCCTTTACACTTGAATGGCAATTGACTTGCATGTGCAGAGCAATAGCCTGACACCGCTCTTGCTCTGAGTCCATCCGATTGACAAGCGTCCGCGACAACGATGTCTGTGGATAAGTATATCAGTTGGTTATGCACAGAGTGCAGCTTGCCGTACGTACTGAAGCTGGCGTGGAATGCTGTCAGCGATGATCACATGTGCCTACTGACCTTCTGCTTCGGACCCAACGCCTAGGTAGGTGACGGATAACAGAGGTAGGCCCAGCATAAAAAGATAGTTGAGCATGCCCGCCAGCGCCGCCTGATCCGGCAACTGCCCACGTAGCACGGTGACAACTGGTTCGACTGACGATTGCCTGAGATAGAATCGTGACACCGCCCAGCACATCAGACCAACTCTCATCTAGAAGACCTTGTACCTCCACCTGGTAGGTTGCAGGCATACTATTCGACAGACTGGGTAAATCACGATCGGGAACCATATGAAGTCCCGTCCTTCATCGGATGCAGACTTGATTGCACTGCAGTCAGACGGTCCTGCAGGGAGCTGATGCACTGGTCTCGACTTGCGAGCCTGAGATGCTCTGGAAAACAGGAAAAAGGTCATAACTTAAAGTCATCAAATCAGTATACGACGACTTTGGGCAGATCGATGGCTACCAAAAGGAGTATCTTGCTCTGGAGCGAGAGAACCGACCGCCACGGCGGCCGCCCCAGGATGAGGGTCGCGAGTGGGTGCCCGCAGACACAGAGCGGGCCAAGCCTCGGGGTAGATACGGGCAGCGAGTGGATGAGGAATCCGAAGACGCCTGCACGCTGTCGTTTATTGCGCCAATGGAAGAATCCCGGAGACCTGCGCTCTGGCGACGGCCTGCCGTCGATTCTTAACGGCCAATTTCCGATAGATGTTGCCTGCATGCTTTTTCACCGTCGCCGGGGTGATCACAAGCGCTTCGGCGATCTCTGCATCAGTCCGCTGCTGGGCCAGCAGAAGGAGTACCTCCAAGTTCTCGATGCGTGAGGTCGGCAAGAATCCTGTTCCCTATATAGCATCGGTGTCGAGTCACCGTTTCTCAGATCGGAAGATATCGTGGTGGGGTCTGGCGCGTGCACAGGCGGTGTGACAGCCACAACTTGCTGGATGAACTTCCGCTCAGGCGCCGGCAAGGAAAGCATGTTTAGGTAGGGGTGCAGACTGGGCCCTATCTCTCGGAAGGGTTGGATCATCCCGCCCGGTGCAGCGAGCTTTACGGCATCGCGTAGTTCTCTCAATGCAAACGGCACGTTCTCTTGCAGCGCATAATACATAGTCGTCAGTAGTCCGACCTCGATCTCGACACGACCAGAATGAGTCGTTGCCGCCCGTGCCCGACAGATTGTGAGGATTTCATCGGCTTCCGCCAAGCGTGCTGCCTCGCCGCTGGCGAGAATGGCGCGCACCGTCGTCAAGGCCGGTACTTCCCACAGACTAAACGTCAACTGTCCTGTCAGGTTATCGACTACCGGAATCCGTGCACGTTCTCCTTGCATGAGCCGAAGACGTGTCTTCAGACTGTCTGCGATCGGCAGCAGATTAATGACATTCAGGTCTGTGATATAGCGACTCATGCCGTCAACCGCTGCCTTGGCCTCGTCAAAGCGCCCTTGCGCTGCAAGCGTTAGGGCCAACCCAGTATAACTGTCGATTGCCGCACGCAGATGAACACGATGAGCGTCCTGGACAACGATCCGGAAGTGGCTCTCGGCGTCAGCCACCTGGCCGCTCTGGTAAAGCATCCACCCCCGTAAGTAGTGGGCCCAGCCAAGACTAATAGGTCGATCAAGATCGCTTGACAACTGGATGAAGGCCGGCGTCAGCTGCTCTAACGCGAAGGTGTCGGGAACCGAATGATAAATCGCGCCCAGTCCGAGGAAGATGCGCAAGGTCATTTGATCGGGCGAGGACCGTTGTTCCTCAAGACGCTGCCGAGCGTAGCGAACCGCATCAGCAGTGCGCCCCGCCTGTTGCAGCCCACTGATTCGATAGAACTCGGCGAGTGCGCGCAAGAAGCGCCAATCTTGCGGTAGCAGCGTCAGTGCCTCCGTGGCAAAATGGATGCACGCATCCGCTTCGCCCAAGAATTGCCGGTGTTGGGCACGAAAAACGTAGACCGCACCCAGCCAATCGGACCATTCTTGCTGGCGTGACTCGTCGCCTTGACCAACTTGCCGCTCCTGCTCGATCATTGCTGCTGCTTTTTCGATCAGATCTGCCGTTGCGTTGATATGGTGCCGGAAATGCTCGAGCACGGCCGCAGCCACGAGGATCCCCGGGGACGCCGTGCGCTCAACCGGCAAGCGTCCGAGCCAGCGGTCAATCCGGCGCCAGTCCTCCGCATTCATGGCCACATGTAGATTTTGCTCGACTAGCCTGACGGCCCGTTGGTGATCTGCGGCCAGAGGGCATGGGCAATTGCCTCTTCTAATAGACCCTGACGCTCATACCAGATGCTCGCTTTGTGATACACCGCCTGACGCTATGGCAGGGTTGACTCTTGTTTTAGCCGATGGCGCAGCATCTCTTGGAAAAGATGGTGAAAGCGATACCAGACACCCTGTTCGTCCAGCGGGATAAGGAAAAGATTGGCCCGGACCAGCGACCGGAGAATGGCCGCTCCCACATCGGCCTCGGGCGATGGCAAGACAGCTTCCTGGAGCAGATCGCCGGAAAAGCGATCCAGCAGCGACATGGTCAGCAGGGTCGACCGCCACTCGTCATCCAACTTCATCAGCGTTTCGTCGACCAGATATTCCATCACCCACTGGTGGCTGCTGTTGGCAAACTGGTCAGCGAACTTGCTGCGATCGCTCGATCCGCGCAGGAGCACGGCTGCCAACTGCAGTCCAACGGCCCAGCCTTCCGTCCGCGCTTCGAGCAACTCGATCATGCTGTCGTCGACGGGCGCATCCACAATCTGATAGATGAGTGAAGTCGCTTCCGCTTGGTTGAAACGCAAATCCTCGTTACGGATTTCGGCCATCATCATCGTGCCGCGCAGGCGCGCCAGCGGCAGAATCGGATCCGACCGCGTCAGGATGACAATATGCAGAGAGCGGGACGGCGTCTTGAGGAGGCGTGCCATGAACGCCTGAGTCTGTTTGTTTTCGACCAAGTGGTAATCATCGAGGACAAGCACGATTCTTTGCTGCAACGACTCAAGATCCTGCAGAAGGATTGCGGCCATCTTCGCTGGACTGGGCCATTCGAGCGAAGCTAGCAGTGCTGCGCTTCCCGGCATGCTATCGGGTACTGCGTGATCAATTGCGCCAGTCACGTAGCTGAAAAAATCGCTTACGTCGGCGTCATCTTCATCTAGTGAGACCCAGGCGACCGGTTGACTGACCGCTTGCACCCACTGGGTGACCAGGCGACTCTTGCCATACCCGGCCGAAGCGCAGACAACCGTAAGTGGCAAGTCAGTGCTCTGCTCCAGGCGCGCGATTAGCTGTGGTCGATCCACACTTGGCCCGACGAGAGCAGGCGGTCTCATTTTGGCTGGCAGCAAGGTAGACAGCGACGCTGAGATTTTCATGACAGGCTGGAATGATATGGGTCTACAATCCTGATCGCAGCGCGAGCACGACCAGAGGAGTGCGCTGAAAGAGTGTTGATGTGGCAGTATACCATGGGGGCAGCAATGATCAGAACCCATGCCAGGGACACGGTTGCATTGCGCCGAGCATAACGCGTTTTTCATTGGCCGTCCTCTCCCACCGTGTTAGAATATCCCGCACGTGCCGATTCCAATCCGCCCAGAAATGGAGAAACGAATGGAAGACAATGAATTTCGCGCTTTGGTCGTGCGAGAACCGGAACAGGGCGTCTTCACACGCTCGATCGAAGCGCGCAGCACCGCTGACCTGCCCGCCGGCGATCTGTTGATCCGCGTACGCCATTCTTCACTCAACTACAAGGACGCGCTTTCCGCCACGGGCAACCGCGGCGTGACGCGTGCGTTTCCCCATACGCCGGGCATCGATGCCGCGGGCATCGTCGTCGCCAGCGGTGACCGGGCATTCGAAGTCGGTGACGAGGTTGTCGTCATCGGGTACGATTTGGGCATGAATACAGACGGCGGCTTTGGCCAGTACATTCGTGTCCCGGCGGCGTGGGCAGTCGCCCTGCCCGACGGCCTCAGCGCTAGCGAAAGCATGATCTATGGCACGGCAGGCTTCACGGCCGCCATGTCAGTTTGGCGGTTGCTCATGGCCGGCGTCGAACCATCCCGGGGTGAGGTGCTTGTCACCGGCGCAAGCGGAGGCGTCGGCAGCGTAGCGGTCGCGCTGCTGGCGCACGAAGGATTTCGCGTCATCGCGGCCACAGGTAAGCCGGACCAGGCCGCATTTCTCACCGAGCTTGGCGCGGCCGAGGTTGTGAGTCGCGGAGCGGTAACGGATCTCTCCCGGCCCATGCTAAGACCGCGCTGGGCGGGCGTTGTGGATACGGTCGGCGGTGATATGCTGGCAACGGCTCTTGCTGCGACGGCGAACGATGGCGTTGTGACCGCCTGCGGCTTGGTGGCCGGTCACGCACTGAACACGACAGTCTATCCCTTCATCCTGCGCGGCGTGAGTCTACTGGGCATCGACTCGGCTCAGTGCGCGATTCAGTTCCGTCGTGAACTGTGGGAGAAACTTGCCTACGACTGGAAGCTACCCCAGCTGGAAACGCTTACGCGTACGGTTTCGCTCGACCAACTGGATGGCGAGATCGAGCGCATCCTTCGGGGCGAGCAAGTGGGCCGTGTAGTCGTGGACCTGAACGCATGACCGCTCACGCTACTCTCCATTTGCCTTCAGAAATGGTCATTTATGCCCGCTAGACAAGCAACCCTCATCTACAATCCCCATGCCGGCATTCGCAAGGCGGCTGATTCGCTCCCACAATTTTTGGCATTCTGGCTCTTATATGATTGGGAAGTTCAGCTGACGCCGACTGAGTATGCCGGCCACGCTACAGAATTGGCTCGTGACGCGGTCGAGCGCGGAGATGCCATGGTCTTTGCGGCCGGTGGTGACGGTACGCTGAACGAAGTCGCCAATGGTCTTGCTGGCAGCAAAACCATCCTCGCCCCGCTTCCGTTGGGAACCGCCAACGTTCTGGCCAAGGAGTTGGGCATTCCCATGCGCACCTTCCTCAACGACGCTTGGTTGCTCCAAGTCTCGAAGCTGCTGGCTGACGGCCGCGTCCAGCGCATGGACTTGGGGCAGTGTGACGACGGTCGCTACTGGTTGCTCTGGGCCAGTGCCGGGCTGGACGGATTTCTCATCGAACAGATCGAACCACGGTCACGCTGGTTCAAGCGCTTTGGCATGCCCGGCTACGCCGCCAAGTTTTTGATCGGCCTGCCACGGGCATCAAGCATGGAGGCCGAGCTTTGGGTAGATGACAAGCACGTGAGTGGTGAGTATCTCATGATCAATGTGAGCAACTGCCGTCTCTATGCCGGCGGTGAGGTCAAACTGAACACGCATGGCGTTTTGGACGACGGCGCGTTCGAGGTCTTTGCCTTTGAAGGAAAAGGACTCGCGCAGGTCGTTGAACACTCTGTCAAGGTCGGCATGCAGGCCCACCACTATGACAGCAAGATCCGCGTCTTCTCTGGCAGCCGCGTGCGCATCGAGACCAAGGCCCCTGCCCCCTATCACTTAGATGCAGAGCCCGCCGGCAATACACCGCTGACGACGACGCTGATTCCGGGCGCCTTGCGCATCCTTGCCCCGAACACCGGTCTCGATCTCTTTTCCATCCCTGGTATCGCATTGTCCGACCTGTAGACGGCGTCAGTTTCCAGCGTGATGATTTTCTAAAAACCTATAGATTGGTTAGACTACTCCCGGGTTCGTGCAAACCGCTAGCAACATTCTGAACTCATCGCATCCCATTACACACCCAATCGCCGCATTGGAAAGGAACTGACTCATGAAAGACAATCCCTGGTGGCTGATGTTGATTCAAGGGATCGTTGGCGTCGCGCTTGCGCTCTATATCTTCTTCGCCCGCGACCAGGCCGTACTGATAATCGGCTTGATTGCCGCCGCATACGTTTTTGTCATGGGGCTTGTGCAAACCATCGCCGGTTACGGCACCGGTGGATCGAAGACTTTGATGTATCGCGGCATTGCGGGCCTGATCATTGGTGCGCTCCTCTTTGGCATGTACTTTCTGAATCTGGGGACGGTACAAGGCGGCTATACGTTGCTTGCTATCGGCTTGATCATCTTTGGCGGACTGGGCCTTTGGGCCAACTTCTTTGACCGTGGTGAGAAGGATTTCGAGTGGGGGCCGATTATTATCAATGGCGCACTCCTCTTGTGGGGCGTATTGGTCTTTTTCACTCGCAGTCAGGCAATCGATCTTGCCAACGCCAGCGCTTGGATTCTCTTGATTGCAGGAGGTGCCGGCATTGCCTGGTCCTTCGTCATGCGCAATCAGGAGAAATCTCTCCCCTCGTCCACCTAGGGCAAGGCTTCGAGGCGTGAGGCGTCACGGCCGGCTACCGTTGTTTGCGGCCCACGCCTCGCGCTTGACTCCCACGCTTCTTCTATGTCTCGATTAAAGATTGTTCTACTCTCGATTGTGTTTGCGGTCGCGCTGGCAGGTGTCAGCGCGGCTTTCTCGTTGGCGCACGCGCAAGAGCAGGCGCCGCCGGCGACGCCTTTGCGTGTTGCCACGAAGTCCATTGAACCCTTTGTGTTTCTTGGCGACGCTGGACCGTCCGGTTTCAGTATCGATCTGTGGGGTCTGATTGCGCTCGAGGCCGGGCTTGACTTCGAATACGTGATCGTCGACACGGTTCAGCAGCAACTTGAGGCCGTACAGTCGGGGGCCGCAGATGTGGCGATTGCGGCCATTACGATCACGCAGGAGCGGGAAGAGAACGCTGATTTTTCCTTCTCCTATTTTGACTCTGGTTTGGGCATTCTTGTCCTTTCCGGTGACGGCAGCAGCGATGTTTTTAGTGCAATCATTGCCAGCCCCTTTACGAGCGGTCTCCTGCGTCTGATTGCCCTGCTGGCGGTCATTATCATTGTCTCCGGTCATCTGATCTGGCTGGCCGAGCGCCGGCGCAATGCCGATTTCCCCAAAGCGTATCTGCCGGGCGTATGGGAAGGGATCTGGTGGTCAGCCGTGACGGTCACGACGGTGGGATATGGCGATCGCACACCCCGAAGCAACTTTGGGCGGATCTTTGGCCTTTTCTGGATGTTTGCCGGCCTCTTCATCATTGCCAACTTCACGGCCTCGGTGACCACGCAGCTGACCGTCAATGAGATTCAAAACGCGATCAATGGACCGCAAGATCTCCATGGCAAACGAGTCGCGACCGTGGCGGGCAGCACGGCTGCGGATTGGCTCGCCCGGCAGAACATTAACCATGTCGGCGTTGAGATCGCGGAAGACGCTTATGCGCTGCTTGAGAATGGGCGCGTGGATGCGGTTGTGTATGATTTTCCCGTCTTGCGCTATCATGCCCTAAATGATCCAAGCGGAACCTTTGAAGTCGTAGGCGCTCCCTTTGACAAAGAGGATTATGGGATTGCGTTTGCTGCCGCCAGCCCGCTGCGCGAAGAGGTGAATCGCTCGCTATTGCGCCTGCGCGAGAGTGGCCTGTACGACAGCCTCTACTTCGAGTGGTTCGGTGAGAGTCCTGATCGGTAAGCCATGATCGCGTCTGTACACCCACCTATGAGTTTCTTGGTATGAGCGAAGCAAGGAATAACAGCTTCCACCTTAACAGGCCATTGACTGGGTGTTAACTTGAACGCATAGCATCATCAAACCCTTCACCCATGCGATTGAAAGAGAACCATCATGCTCCAGTTTATCCAACGAGCCCTTCGTGTCTTCCTGCTGGACAAGCGCGTCTTCGAGGCCGTCGGCACCGACGAGGGGGCGACCGTCGGCGCGTTTATCATTGTTACATTTGTCGCGTTCATTAGCGCGGTAGGCGCCGCTATCTCGGCCGCGCTCTTCACTGCCGGCTTTGGTCTCCTAAATGTTGGTCTCGGCGCCAGCGAAATGTTGCTTGGCGACATCGGCTTTCGCCTGCCGATCTTCAACCCTGTGGGCGCCTTTGCCAGTACCTTTTTTGGGACCTACGTTTCCTGGATCTTATGGTCGGTGACCACTTATCTGCTCGGTGTTTACCTCTTCAAAGGGGATACAAGCTTTGGCGAAATGCTTCGCATCCTTGGCTTTGCCCAGGTTCCGTTGGCCCTGCGCGGGCTGGCCTTTTTTCCCGGCATCGGCTGGTTTGTCAGCCTGATCGCCTGGTTTTGGGCCATGGCCGCGGCCTTTGTCGGCATTCGTCAGGGGTTGGAGCTCTCCACCGGCAAGACGATTCTCACCATCGTGCTGAGCATTCTTGTGATCTTCCTGGCCAATCGCTATCTGCTCGACCCAATCATTGCGGCCATCTTTTAGCCTGACCTGTAGACGCGTGTTGCACCCAGTACTCTGTCTTGGAGCACCATGAGCCACTCCATTCCCTACACCGTAATTGGCGGTTTTCTGGGCGCCGGCAAGACGACTTTGCTCAATAACCTGCTCCGCAACAACCCCGGACTCCGCCTGGCGATTCTCGTCAACGATTTTGGCGACATCAATATCGACGCCGATCTCATTGCGGCGCATGATGGCGAAACGCTCAACCTGGCCAACGGCTGCATCTGCTGTAGCCTGGTCAACGGCTTCATGAGCGCCCTGGCCAAATTGCAGGATCATGCCGCCGAAATCGATCACATCATCATCGAAGCCAGCGGCATCTCGGATCCGGAGCGCGTCGGGCAAGTCGGCGCGATGCTTGCACTTTCGTTGCACGGCGTGATCGTGCTCGCCGACGGCGAGCAACTCCGCACACTTGCGACCAACGTCTATCTCGGCGACTTGATCATGCGCCAACTGCGGGCGGCTGATCTGCTTGTGCTAAACAAGATCGATCTCCTCACGTCCACCGAACTGGCAGAAGTGAAGACTTGGCTGCAAGACGTCGTACCGGATGTGCCCGTGATCGAGGCGACGTACGGACAAGTGCCAATCGACCTGCTCCTTGGCATCCATGAAGATGGGTTGCATGACGAGGCGCACGAAACGCGTGGCGATGCCGGCGTTGCGGTCGGTAACAGCCATGCTCATCACCACGATGATTCGACTGCCGAAGACCATGCGTCGATCTACGCCAGCTGGAGCTTCACTGCCTCCGAAGCCATCACCACTGCGGCGCTGGAGGCCTTTGTCGACGACTTGCCGGCGGGGATCTTGCGTGCCAAAGGGATTCTCTATCTGGCTGATGAGCCGTCGCGCCGTCACCTCTTTCAGCTCGTTGGCGCACGCTGGAGCGTCACGCCCGGTGAGCCGTGGCGCGATGAGCCGCCTGAAAGCCGTCTGGTGCTCATCGGCCTCCCTGGAACCATTGATGGACAAGCGTTTGGTGAGCCCTTTTCCCCATTCGGACAATCTGCACACCCACCCCAATTCAATCCGGAGGAGGTCGAATGACTGACGTCGAAGCGCAGGACATTCGCGGAAGCTGGCTTGTGGAATGGATCGCTGAGCGGCCTGTGGTTGACTACAGCCCGGCCAGCCTGACCTTTGGCGAGGAAGGCCGTCTCAGCGGCAACGCAAGCTGCAATCTCATCATGGCAACCTACACGGCGGATGGCGATCAGCTCACCATCGATCCGGCCGGCGTGACGCGCAAGCTCTGCCCACCTGCGCTCATGGAGCAGGAGCAACGCTTCCTTGCCGCGTTGGAAGAAGTTGCCAGGGCAGAGATCCGCAACGAATTGCTCCATCTGTACAGCGCTGACGCACGTGAACTGTTTCGGGCTTCGCGCCAGCGATAGGGAGCCGTGCGCGCCTACATCGTCTTTATCACCATGTTTCCATCAAACGAAGCTACTTTGCATAAGAAAGGGAAAATCGAATGGATAACCTATCTCCTTGGCTGATGCTCGTCATCGGTATCCTCCTTGGCTGGCTGCTGGCCTGGTTTTTTGGCCGCGGCGACAAGCAAAAGCTGACTGACCGTGTTTCGCAGCTTGAACGTGATCTTCAAACCAGCACCAACGACCTGAGCGAATGTCACAGTCGCGCCGCGGCGCTGGAACAGTCACACCGGCTTCAGGTCGATCAGCTGCAGACTGAGGCCGCAGCCTGTGCGAGCGAGCTAGCCGCCCGCGATGCTGAACTTGTGGCCCTGCAGCATTCGCTCGCCGACTCCGAGGCCGCTGCCGCTGCCGGATTGGCCGCTACCCGCGCCGCCATCGATGAGCTGGATCCGGTCGATGTTGAGGTAGTCGACCTCGGTCCGTTGCGGGTAGAGACAATCGAAATCGAGTTTGACGATTTCACAAAGATCAAGGGGATTGGGCCGGCCTACGCCGCTCGCCTGGTCGATGCCGGCGTGCATTCATATGCAGATTTAGCCGCAATCGATCCGGCCGATCTGGCCGCACTTGCCGGCGTGCGCAACTGGCAGAAGGTCGACACCGATGTGTGGGTCGGTGAGGCCACGCGTCTGGCCGACCATCCACGCACAGTTCAGGTTGGCGATGATCTGACCCAGATAGTCGGAATTGGCCCGAGCTACGCCACGCGCCTGCGCGCTGCCGGCATCATCAACTTCGATCAGCTTGCGGCCAGCGACGCGGCAACGCTGGATGAGATCGTCGGTGCGCCGGCCTGGCGCCGTCTTGACTTTGTCAGCTGGATCGCGCAAGCCAAGCTTGCCAGCGCCGGCGATGAACCGGCGCTGCGTACATTCCAGGTTGACCTGACTGGCCCCAAGCAGGATAACCTGGGTCTTGTCCACGGCGTAGGCGCGCAGTCGGTCGACGTGCTGGAGAATGGCGGCATTGGCACATACGCCGATTTGGCCAATGCAACGCCGGAACAGCTGCGCACCCTCTTCACGGCCGCCGGCGTGCGAGCCGGCGACTTTGATGCGTGGATCGCCGAAGCGAAGTTACGCGCTGCCGGGAAACGGGTCCCACGCAAGGCAACCCGTACCCGACCCGTTCCCACTGGCGCCGTGCAAAGCCGTGCTTGCCCGCAAGATCTCGAACAGATTTTTGGCGTGGGCCGCGTCTACGAGCAGCGTCTCTATGATGTAGGGATCGGCTCCTTCTGGGAAGTTGGCATGCTTGGGGAAGAAGAGCTGACCGACATCCTGGAAATCAAGGAATTCCAGGATGTTGATCTCGCCGAGATCAAGGCCGACGCCCTGCGCCTCGCTGCTGCCACTGACACCATGGGCCATACGTGGGACGGTACCGAGCCTGACGATTTCGATATTCTGGCCGGGATTGGGCCGGTTTTGGAGCGTCGTCTCTATGCTGCCGGCATCTGCACCTACGAGGCGCTCGCTGCATCAAGCGTAGAGGTGTTGGAGCAGATTGCCAAGTTGCCGGCCTTCCAGTCCCCCGACTTCCAGGCCTGGATTGCACAAGCGCGGGCTGAGCTGTAGACTGTACACTGTAGCTATTGGTCCTGTGCAAGGCAGCGCACATGTAACAGGCGCTGCCTTGCCTGCTTCCCATAGGCGACCGAACACGACGATGAAGAAACCGCACTTTCTATTGTTGTGCCTTCCGGTTGCCCTGGCCGCCGATTCTACTATCTGTCCAGCGCCATCTAATCCGCTGCACTGCCGCATAAGAAGTTAGTCAGACGTCCAAATCTGAAAGCGTGACGAGATGACAGAGCCGTCCTCTTCGCACAACCAGGCATTGCTTCATTTTCGGGCTGCCAAGTCCCGCGCCGAAATGGAACGCATCGTCGCCCGTCTGCGCGGGCGATCGGCCGATTTAATCCCATTTGAAGACGTACGCCGCTATCTCGGTGAACCCGCTGCCGAGCGTGCCGAGCTGCGCGCTATCCCCATCGCTGCAATCATCGGCAGCGTCGGTCGCTACAAGGACTTCACCCGCTCATTTCTGCCCCGCGACAACCAAATTAGCGCACGCTGGACCGGCGTTGACGCAGCCTCCACGGTCAAGAAATTGCCGCCAATTCACGTCTATCAGGTGAGCGACGCCTTCTTTGTGCTAGACGGCAATCATCGCATCTCGGTCGCACGTGAGCGTGGTGCGACCGAGATCGATGCCTATGTCACTGAAGTGCCCACGCCTGTTCCCCTTCGTCCGCAAGACGACATCAATGACTTCTTGATCAAGGCTGAGCGGGCCCAATTTCTGAAGCTGACCGGTCTCGATCAGACCCGCCCGGATAGTGACTTTGCCGTCACCGAGTTCGGGGCCTATCAGGATCTCCTGCATGATGTTGGTCTCCACTGGGGTGAAATGGGCGGCACAGTAGATGAGCAGAGGGACGAAGCCGTCATCGTGGCCAGTGCTCTCCTCGATTGGCACGATGCCATCTACCGACCCACGGTCGCGGAAATCGAACGGCGCGGCATGCTGCGTGAATTTCCGGGGCGCACTACGACCGATCTGTACGCCTGGCTGGTCCGCTATCGGGGCGAGGTTGAGCAGGTATTGGGCTGGCAGCCGGACGCGGAACTGGCACTGGACAAGCTCATTGAGCGCTATAGCCCCATGCCCGGCCGCATGCTGGACCGGGCCAGACAGCGCATCCGTAAAAGCATGGTTCCAGGGCTGCTTGAACGCGGTCCGGGACCGGGGCGCTGGCGCGAGTATTGGGCGGCCACCCATCGCGATGATCGCCTTTTTTCAAGCATCCTCGTAGGCGTCGACGGCACGCAGCGGGGCTGGGACGCGGCCGATCAGGCGTGGTTCGTTGCTCAACGTGAGGAGGGGCGCGTCCACGGGCTCCACGTCGTTGACTTGAAGGTCCAGACGAATGACGCCAAGGCGCAAGCGCTGCAGAGCGAATTTGCGCGGTGCAGCGACCAGTCTGATGTGCCGGGTCGCTTGAGCGTCGAGCAGGGCGATGTGGAGGACAAGATCATTGATCGGGCGCGTTGGGCCGACCTCGTTGTCTTGCCCCTGAGTCATCCTCCGGCAGGGGGTGGCCTTGCGCGCCTGGGCAACGGCTTTCACTCCCTGCTCCATCGCTGTCCGTGCCCGCTGCTGGCGGTGCCCGGCGCGCCCGTTGCATTTCAACATGCCTTGCTGGCCTATGACGGTAGTCGCAAGGCAGACGAGGCGCTCTTTGTTGCCGCTTACCTTGCCGCTGAGTGGGGGCTTCGTCTCACGGTCACGGGGATCGTTGCGCGCGCGTGGCGTTACAACGCATACGCTGCATCAGGCCGTCGACTATTTGCTGGAGGGTAGCGTTCCCCACGCTGTCGTGACCCTTGGCGCTCGAGCCGATGATCCGGCATCCGTCGGCTCTGCAATCGCTCACGCGCTGCAGACCAGCGGGGCTGATCTGCTGATTATGGGCAGCTATGGTAAGGCGCCGCTGTTCGGTTTGGTTGCCGGTAGCGCTGTGGACGAAGTACTGCGCCAAAGTGAAGCGGTCCCGATCCTCTTTTGCCGCTAGATGCCTCTGTCCGCGAGCGCCGCCCTTTTCCATTTCAGAGGCGATCTGTGCTAAAGTAGCTCTGTGTGATCAACTCCGATTAACCGAATACAGTCGATCTGTGTGCCGCTGGCGCGCGTTTCCGCGCCCATCAACCCCACTTGTCAGCCGGAGGAAAGACGTAATGCGAACTCATTTCAATAACGAACTTCAGGAGCTACGCAATGCGATCCTGTCAATGGGGAGCCAGGTTGGGGAAGAGCTTGGCCTCGCTGTCCAAGCATACCGCGATCTGGACGTCAATGCAGCTGAGCGAGTCATGGCTTATGATCGCCGCGTAAACGAGCAGCGTTTCAAGATCGAGGATGATTGTGTCGGCCTGATTGTGATGCAGCAGCCCGCGGCGCGCGACCTGCGCGCTATATTGAGCGCGCTCCACATGACGACCGACCTGGAGCGAATGGGCGACCAGGCCAAGGGGATCGCCAAGGTCATTCCCTACCTGGTTAAGCACCCAGATCAACAAAAGCCGCCCCAGCTTTTTGAAATGGCTTCCCTCGTGACGTCCATGCTGGAAATGGCCATGAAGGCCTATGCGGAGGATGACGTTGCGTTGGCGCAAGCTGTCGGGCCCATGGATGATCGCGTTGATGAACTCTATGGGGAGGTCTTCCACTTCGCCATGGAGCGCTTGTCGACAACCGACGGATTAACGCAGGTTGAAGCCGTTTATGAGCTCTTGCGTCTAGCGCGGGAGTTGGAGCGTTTTGGCGACTTGGCAACCAATCTTGCTGAACGGGTGGTTTACCTCGTTACCGGTACGCTCGATGAAGTGAATCTGGACAGCGACGAGGAGCTACTCGCCTAGCGATCAAGCCAGTGTGAGGCTGCAAGGGGTTAACGGAAAAGTCACCGGGCGTACCAATCTTTTTGGTACGCCCGGTGACTTTTTTTGTGCCCAGCTGGAATTCAGAAAAAGAAAAAAGGTCGACTGCGTCCCCCGATCACAATCCCGAAGAGGTGGTGGGATGTGAGATGAGCCGTAGCTCACACAGTCGACCTTCTGACCCAATTATAGGGCGGATTTGGCATAAGTCAATGGCAAAAGTGTGACGAATGCGCTACGTTACTTTGACGAAGGTCCATCCTTACCCTACGCAATCCCTGCGCAGTTACTCAGTCGCGCACAACAACCAGTGTGCCCTGATCCTCCTCGGTCGGTTCCTGCCAACCTTCACCTAAATCGTTCCAGGAAGGTCCGGCCCATTCGAAGAGCCATCGAGCATCTTCTTCGGTCATGTTGATGCAGCCGCGGCTCGTGGGCTGGCCAAATTTGTTGTGCCAGTAGGCCGTATGAAAGCTGTAATCTTCATGAAAATATTGCACCCACTTGACGTCTGGCAAGTAATAATAGTCGCCGGCGCCCCGTTCGCCGCCCCACATGTCCTGAATTGCAGTCTTGATCCAGATGCGGAACGTTCCTGTAACTGTAGGGGTATCGGCCTTGCCGGTCGAAACTACAAAGGTCGCCACCGGTTCTGTGCCTTCATACGCCGTGACAAGTTGTTCACTTAAGTCAACATCGATCCATTTCTCTTCCATGGTCGGGAAGATGAGCGGACGCTGAACGCCTCCTGCGTCAACTGGAAAGAGGCTCATCCGCTCGACCGGGGGGGGCGGCGGCACGATCAGTTCGCTGCCTGGTGAGATGAGGCCGGGGTTGGCAATGCTGTTGCGGTCGACCAGCGCCTCCAGCGTCGTCCCGTAGGACTGAGCAATCCCCGTCAGACTCTGACCCGTCTGCACGATGTGTGTGCGCTCCAGACCGCCGCCAAAGGGTGAGTAGGGGATGAGCAGCCGCTGTCCCGGCGTCAGTTGCTGCGCCGGCGACATTCTGTTGAGGTCAACTAGCACGGACGGCCCGACCCGAAAGCGCTCGGCAAGCGAGGTCAGCGTGTCGCCCGCTTCGGTGAAGTAGGGAAAGGCTCCGTCCGCCTCTACAAAACGATTGGGCTGGGGCACCGCCACATTCGCAAGCGTTAGCGGTTGTTCCGCTTGTTCTTCTTCCGCGACAACGGGCAAGTCTGTTTCTTCAACCGTGGTTGCGACGGCAGGCAGGCGCAGGGGAAGACCAACCATGACAACGTCGGCATTGGCCAGGCCATTGAGCTGCATGAGCATGGCCGTGCTGGTGCCATATTGCTTGGCGATCTCGGAAAGCGTTTCGCCCGCTTGCACGGTGTGCGTTCCCGTATCTTGCGCGTCTTGCGCGTGGACTGCGCCCGGCCAGGCCAATAGCAGCGCAAGCACGAGCAACCAAAAAAACCGTCGAGGACGAGAAATACTGAACATAAAGAACCTTTGTTAATAGTCAATGATCGATGGCTAATGATCATTGACCATTAACCATCGACAATACCTCAGGGGTGGACGATCACCATCGTGCCTGGATTGCTGCTAGAGGCCTCTTGCCAGCCGCCGCCCCAGTTGGGTCCGGCCCATTCGAAGAGCCACTTGGCATCCCAGATTCGCATATTGACGCAGCCGTTACTCATCGGCGTGCCAAAATTGCTGTGCCAGTACGCGCCGTGAAAGGCGTAATCCCGATGGAAATACTGGACCCAGGGCACGTCAGGCAAGTCATAATCCGTGCCGGCAAAACGACTGCCGCCCTTCATATCCTGCTTGGCCAACTTCGACCAGATGTGGAAAGTACCGCGTCACCGTCGGCGTCTCGGGCAGTCCCGACGAGATGGTGAAAACCTGCTGGGGCGTCGATCCGACGTAGGCCGTTAGCTGCTGGGTACTCAGATCCACCCGGATCCATTTGCCGCTGGTGGGTGGGAAAGAGACGTTGCTGGGAAAGCCGCTGGCATGGGCTGAGTTGGTCGCCTGCACTTGGGCGTTGGGGATCACCAGACGTTGGCCCACGGCGACCAGGCTCGGGTTGCTGATGCCATTGCGTTCGATGATGGAAGCAGTCGTGACGCCGTACTGGTTGGCGATCGCGCCCAGGCTTTGGCCGCTGCTCACGACGTGCATGCTCTCGTTGTAGCCCAGCGTTTTGTTGACGGCTGTGCCGGTGCTTGCACGTGTGCCAAAGCCGGCCGGCACGGCCAATCGCTGGCCGATGATGACGTGGGCGAGGGGCGCAATGCCGTTCATCGCTGCCAGTTCGTCCAGGCTGATGCCTGACGCCGCAGCAATCGCCGAGAGGGAATCACCGGCCTTAACCACGTAGGTTGATGAGCCGGCGGGCGGGCTGTAGGCCACTGCGACTCCGGCTCCGTTACCGGCGCCCGGCACGCTCAGCCGCTGGCCGATCCAAATCGTGCGCGGATCGCTCAGCCCGTTGAGCGAAACGAGCGTGGCCATATCGGTGCCGTAGCGCTGGGCGATCTCGCTAAGCGTCTCGCCGGCGATGACCGTGTGAACGCCGCTCTGGGCGTGGGCCGGCCGGGCAAGGCTTAGCCCGACCAGGAGCAGGGTGGTCAAGAGCAGGAGGCGCATCAGCGCAGACGATGTGCTGCGGGTGAACGGAAGGCGCTTTTCGGTGGCGGAATGGAACAGATTCATACCGTCATTTTCCTCAAGTAGGCCGAACCAAGGCTCGGTGGGGGGTGCATCGATCTTAACAAAATTGTCGCACACGCTGGCGCGGATTGCAACGTTGAATTTGCGGCGTGCGGACACGCATTCCCAGAGAGAAAAATGGCTATACGCAAGACTGCCGGGCGGCAAATTCTGCGATATTTCGCGTAGTAAAAGATAAAAATCAGATGAAAATGGAAGGACCATAACGCAGTTATGCGACGCCTTGTGGCAGACTGCGCTCACGGGAAAATGGAGCCGATCATAACAGCCTGTTACCACGCTGCTGATCTTCTCTTAACAATTGTTTGAGATGCTGAAAAGGCAGCATCGGTGACAAGATATCACACGACGGACCCACCCAATTCGTGTCACATACCCGTCGCGTGTTAATCATAGATAATTGGAGGGGGGCTCGACATCTGAGTGATGTCGAGCCCTCTCGCTCGCCCCGCGTGCGGAATACGCGGTCGACGCGCGATCCTCTTCTGCACAACCCGCACACACGAAAGCGTGCTCACCAAACGGTCGGCCGCAGAAACCCAGCTTGGTCTGCACGCCCCGTGCGGATGGCCGCCACCCAGGCAGCTCCTCCATCCGAGTTGCCCCGCTGCTTAATCATGCGCGCTCGCAAGACCAGCGCGCACGAAAGCGCTCGCTGGCATGACGCGCCAATGCAGCGGCAATTGCCTCTCGATTGCATCTTCTCTGTTGAACCGTTACGATGCAGCACATATTTACAATCATGCAAAACACTTGGGGGAGACTCTTTATGGAATACCGACTGCTGGGATCAACGGGTGTCGAGGTATCGGCCCTGTCGTTGGGCACGATGCTCTTTGGCACCGCCACGGACGAGGCGGAATCGGCGCGCATCTTCGCACGCAGCCGCGACGCCGGCATCAACCTCTTCGACTGCGCCAATGTCTACGGTGGCGGCCGCGCGGAAGAAGTCCTGGCCCAACTCATCGCGCCGTGCCGCGATGAGATCATCCTGACTTCCAAGGTGGCCTCGTCGACGGGACAAGGGCGCAACCAGCGCGGCGCCTCGCGTCTCCACATTGTGCGGCAGGTGGAGCAGAGCCTGCGCCGCCTCAACACCGACCGCATCGACATCTACTTCATCCATCATTTCGACGCAACGACGCCCATCGAAGAGACGCTCAGCGCGCTGGACGAGCTGGTGCAGAGTGGCAAGATCCTCTACCCGGCGGTCAGTAATTGGGCCGCGTGGCAGGTCGCCCGTGGCCTCGGCATCGCCGACTGCCGCGGCTTTGACCCGATTGCCTGCATGCAGCCCATGTATAACCTGGTCAAGCGCCAGGCCGAGGTGGAGATTCTGCCATTGGCCGCAGCCGAAGAAGTGGGCGTGATCGTCTACAGCCCGCTGGGCGGTGGTCTCTTGACGGGGAAGTACGTGGAGAACGAGGCCAGCCAGGGCCGTCTGGTGGAGAACCCCATGTATGCCGTGCGCTTTGGCGAGCAACACGTGCGCGAAATCGCCGCACGCTTCACCCTCTATGCCCGGGAGCGGGGCGATGAGCCGGCCACGCTGGCCGTGGCCTGGGCCGCCGCTCACCCGGCGATTTCTTCGGTGCCGATTGGCGCCCGCAATATGGCGCAGCTCGAGACTTCGCTCGCTGCCGCCGACGTCGTGATGACGCCCGAATGGCGTGAGGAGATTTCAGCGCTCTCCTACACGCCGCCGCTGGCCAACGATCGCAACGAAGAGCGGGGATAGCGCCTATTCGTGGACGACGACCAGCGTGCCCGGCTCGCCGGCTGACGGCGCCTGCCACGCTGGGCCGTCCATGTCGTACCACGGGCCGGCCCACTCAAAGAGCCAGCGCGCCTCTTCAGGCCGCATGTTGATGCAGCCCGAGCTTACCGGCGTGCCAAAGTCATCGTGCCAGTACGCGGCGTGGAACGCGATCTCGCCGTCGAAGTACTGCACCCACTCCACGTCCGGCAGAAAATAGTAGTCATCGGCCGCGGGATCATCACTGTCCATGTCTTGAATGCGCGTCTTGGTCCAAATGCGGAAGGTGCCCTCACGGGTCTGGCGCCCCGGGCGTCCGGTGGAGACGATGAAGGAGCGGACGGGCCGCGTCCCTTCGTAGGCCACGACGCGCTGCTCGCTCAGATCCACGTCAATCCAGCGCTCGTCGGGCGTGGCGATGTGGTCATGGGCATGATAGCCGTGGGTGAGATCGGGGCCCAGGCGGGGCGCCCGCTCCGGCAGCGGCGGCCAGGCGGCACGATAGGCCAGCGGCTCCTCGTTGTTCAGCAGCTCGTCAGCCAGGGCCGGCGAAGCGGCCGGGAG
Organism: uncultured Chloroflexia bacterium; assembly: GCA_963807905.1. Classification (GTDB taxonomy): domain Bacteria; phylum Chloroflexota; class Anaerolineae; order Caldilineales; family Caldilineaceae; genus JAGRCP01. Next base: position 27,734 of record CAWEEJ010000024.1, read on the forward strand.
GAGGCTCGCAACGCTCAGCACGAGCGCGGCAATGGCCAGGCGGGCGATTTGCCCGGCGCCGCTGTGAATTACGCATGCGTGCTACAGCCGGATCCCAACCTCTTCTGGATTCAATGCTCATCTGCGCCCATCTGCTTTCATTTCACCGATTACAAAGCGCTAATCATACTCACATCGGTCGTTTGAGCAAAAACGCGTGGGCGGCGGTCGCGCGGGCAGCATGATTGTCAATTGCTCATTGCCAATTGACAATCATCAATCCATCAATCGCCACCTGCGCAGGTCGTTGTCCCATGCTATAATGGGGCCCTTCACAATCCACTTACTTCTTCGAGGATCACAGAGTCTTTTGTGCGGGGGCTCATCCGTGCGGGCGTGCCCAACGTGCTGGGGTGGGACGGTTCCGTCCTGGACGTTGATGCAACCGATTTCGCCCGGGTGCTCTATGGTGAGTTGGCCCAGCACCTGTCCACGCCCGCGGCCACGGCCATGGCCCGTCGCGAGCTGCTACGCGCCAACCAGAGCGCGCCCGAGCGGGGCCGGCACTGGCATCTGGCGCGCCTCTATGTCGGTCCGGCGGGCGCGGGAAAGTGCTGCGATCGGGGCCGGGCGCGACGCCGCTTGCGCAAGGACGCCGGCCATAAGGAGTTTCTCGACAAGGCGGGGGAGCGGGTACCGGTGGCGACCGCACGGGAGTTTGTGGGCCGGCGCCGTCAGGCCCAGGACGTCCTGGCTGCCTTCCGCGCCAATCGTGCGCCGGGCGCGCTGATCTTCGGCATGGGCAACCTGGGCAAGTCGAGCCTGGCCGCCCGCGTGGCCAACCGGCTGCCGGGCCACAAGACCGTCGTCGTCTTCGAACGCTACGATGCAGCGGCCATCTTTGCCCAGCTTGTGGCCGCGCTGCCGCCCCGCGAGCGCAGCGCCTGGCAGGATGCTTGGGCGGATGCCATCCTGCGCGACGGCGACCAGCTGGCGCCGGCGCTGGAAGAGATGCTGGAGGGCCCCCTGGACGAGCAGCCAATCCTGCTCATCATTGACGACCTGGAGCAGATCCTTGCCCAACCGGCGCCGGATCAACAGCTGACGCCCGTCAAAGAGGGGGCCGGCGCGCCCGCGGTCTGGCGCCAGAGCCTCGGCGCAATCTTGCGCGCCTTTGCTGTGGCCCGGACCGATTCGCACCTGCTGCTGACCAGCCGCTATGACTTCACCCTGCCCGACGCGGGTGGGCGCGATCTGGCTGGGCCTCTGGCGCGCGTGCAGTTGCCGGCCATGGATGCGTCGGAGCAGGCCAAGCAGTGGCGTGCGGCCGTTCGAGACTATACGGTGAACCAGGGACAAGTTGTGGATCCGGCGCTGGTCCCGCGGCGCATTGGCTGCTGCCGGCGGCAATCCAGGCCTGCAAGAGATTCTTTGCCGGCCAATTCTGCATGGCGAGGCGGCCTCGGCCACACAGGCCATCGCCGCGGTGGAGCAGTGGCGCGCTTCAGGGGAGGCGCCCACGGAGGCGAATGCAGCCCAGGAATTCTTCCGGCGGGTTGCGTTCACCGCCTATCGGGATGCCTTGTCCCCGGCACAGCGCACGCAACTCCGGGCCGCAACCTTCTTCTCTGAAGGGGTGTCGATTCCCTTCTCCGCGCTGGAGGCAGTCGGCGCGGCCGCGGGTGTGGCCGATCCGGCCGGCGCCGGCCGGCGCCTCGTGGCCCTGGGGCTCGTCGACCAGATGGGGGAGATCAACGGGGTCGCCCATGCCGCGGTCAACCCCCTGGCGCGTACGCTGGTGCGCAATGGTGCGGAGAAAAATGAAGATAGTGAGGAGATGGTACGCACGCTGGCCGCTGCCGCGCTCGGCCCGCTGTCTGCTGCCTGGTGCGATGCCGCGGGTGAGTTCCCGTCCGATCCGCGTGCCGTGGAAGCGGCCCGGCTGGCCCTGTTGGCCCATGCCCCGGCCGAGGTGCTCGACGGGGCTGCCCGTGCTGCGGGCAGCTATCTTTACACCGTGCGCAATGATGCGACTCGGGCCGTCGCGATGATGGAGCCGGCGCTCAGGCAAATTGATGAGCAAGGCGCCGCGCCCAGCATCCGCCTTCTGCTCACTGCCGCACGCGGCGGCCGGCCGCGTCGGCGAACGGCAGTGGCAGCTTGCCTGGCTGGAGCGGGGCCTGACCGTGCCGGCGTCGGACGAAGGCGAGCGTGCCCAACTTGCGGTGGCGCACGCCGACGCGACCCAACAAGACGACCCGGTGCGGGCGCTGGCCGCGTTCGAGGCAGCACGCAGCGTCTTTGAGCGTCTGAACGACGTGCGCTCGATTGCGGTGACGATGGGCAAGATAGCGGACATCCTGCAGCAGCGAGGGGAGACGGACGAGGCGCTGCGCATCCGTCGAGAGGAAGAGATGCCGGTCTATGAGCGGCTGGGGGATGTGCGCGAGCGAGCGGTGACCATGGGCTAGATAGCGGACATCCTGCAGCAGCGAGGGGAGACGGACGAGGCGCTGCGCATCCTGTGAGAGGAAGGAGTTCCCGGTGACTTTGAGCGTCTGAACGACGTGCGCTCGATTGCGGTGACGATGGGCAAGATAGCGGACATCCTGCAGCAGCGTGGTGAGACGGCCGAGGCGCTGCGGATCCGTCAGGAGGAGGAACTGCCGGTATACGAGCGTCTGAAGGACGTGCGCTCGATTGCGGTGACGATGGGCAAGATAGCGGACATCCTGCAGCAGCGTGGTGAGACGGAGGAGGCGCTGCGTGATCTGTCAAGAGGAAGCAGTTGCCAGGTCTATGAGCGGCTGAGGGATGTGCGCGAGCGAGCGGTGACCATGGGCAAGATAGCGGACATCCTGCAGCAGCGAGGGGAGACGGACGAGGCGCTGCGGCATCCGTCAAGAGGAGGCAGCTGCCAGGTATATGAGCGGCTGAACGACGTGCGCGAGCGAGCGGTGACGATGGGCAAGATAGCGGACATCCTGCAGCAGCGTGGTGAGACGGCCGAGGCGCTGCGGATCCAGCTAGAAGAAGTCTTGCCTGTGGCGCAGGCGCTGGGGGACGTTGACCTCATTGCCCACGTTCGCTTCTCCTGCGCACGCATGCGTCTTGCCCGCGGCGGGCTGGAGCAGGGCGAGGCGCAGCAAATCTATGATGAACTGGCCGAGAGTTTTGCACTTTGGCAAAAGCTTCAACGCGTCGACGGCATTGCGTTTGCCGGGTCGCTGCTGGGCCAGGTGCTGGCCTGGGCAGGCCATAGGGAGGAAGCGCTCCCTGTGCTCGAGCAATCCGCTGCAGCCTTCGACACCCTGGGCCTGACCAAGAATGCGGCAGAGACGCGTGCCCTGCAGGCGTCTCTGCGCGATGACCATTAACAATTAGCAATTGGCAATGGTCAATTGTTGAAGGTTGATATAGATACAAAGGGTTGCGCAGTGAGTTTGGTATATAGCGTGCGCAGAGTCCCCAGAAAGAGTGTGCATGATTGAACCAATATTGAACTGTTCGGTCAGTTGTCCATGGACGGTTTCAATGATTTGGCGTACAGAATTGTAGAGCCGCTTGAGTGAGAGTGGGATCTGTTTTTCTGATTGCTTCTTGGCAAAGTTCGCAGGCGAATGCGATCGGTCTGCCACAGATCATCAGTTTTGGCGGCGCTGATATAGGCTTTGTCGCCAATTACCTCAAGATCAGCATGCTCTGAGAGCAGTTCGAGGCCAATATGGAGATCGGCAGCACTTGCGGGTGCCAATTCGAAGTCCAGAATCAAGCCGTTCATGGTGACAAGCAGGTGTAGTTTGTAGCCAAAGATGGTCATTTTCTTGCTCGACACCTTGCCAAAATCAGCGCCATGGGCGAGCCAATCGCCAGTTGATGTCGGCACCAGATGAAATTGCACGGCTGGAATCGGCAGGCTATCGATGACACAGTGCTGTCTTGAGCCAAATCCAACTGTTGCAGGAGAATGCGCCGTATCAGATTCATGATGTACATCAAATTGCGACGTCGCCGTTTGAACCGACTCTGCTCAGCAACCCCGGAAAGATTCATCATGAGCATCCATATTGCTCAGCAAATCTGTTTCTACATCTCACTTTTTGCACTCACTGATGAGATATATGTTTATCATTTAGCTATCACTGAATATATTTGCTTATCTTATTTGCTGCAATACTGATGCAAGTTTTTGTATGATGTTATTAATAATTATGTAAATGTATAAGTAAAAGTAAAAAAAATTAATTATTATGTTGATATTATTAAATGTTAATATTAGATAATTAATAAAATATTATATATATAAAAAGAAGGATAAAAAAAAAAGAATAGAAAACTAATTGTCATTGTCAATTGAATCTTTCCTTACTTGACACGCGCCCCTTACCACCACTATACTAATTGTGTACCCCCCCCACCGGGGGTAGGGTTTGGCAAAGGAGCAAACGCATGGACGATCTGACGAAAAAACAGGTGGCGCAGCGGCTGGCCAGCGCGGCCGGACATATCAAGGGCATTGAGCGCATGGTGCAGGAGGACGACTACTGCATCGACGTGATTCGCCAGATTCAGGCCGTCCAGGCGGCGCTGAACAAGGTCAATACGCTCATTCTCGACAACCACCTGCGTACCTGCGTCACCACCGCCATCCAGGGCGATGACGCAGCCGAGCGGGAGGCCGTGCTCGAAGAGATCACCAGCGTTTTTGCCATGACAAGCAAGAAGTAGACGTAGACGGCGCCGGGCATTCGCTACGCACAGCGCCCCTTACTCGATGAGGAGACCAGACATGGAGAGCAAGACCTTTACCGTACCCGCGATTTCCTGCGGCCATTGCACCAACACGATTGAACTGGAAGTAGGAGAGCTGGCCGGCGTCAAGTCCGTCAGCGCGGATCAGGAGAGCAAGCAGGTCGCCGTGGCATGGGAAGCGCCGGCCACCTGGGAAGAGATCGCGGCCCTGCTGCGTGAGATCGACTTCGCGCCTGCCAATGAGTGAGGCGCGGCCACTGATCGCCGACGTGCCCGTATAGCGAAGAGGTCGGGCTCTTGGCATATGCCCGACCCCTTGATGACGCCTTTCTCAAGACGACTGCCCTGGAGGTTCCATGGCTACCAATACCTTAACTGTTCCCGTTCTCGGCATGACGTGCGCCAACTGCGTTGCCGCGGTGGAGCGTAACGCCAAGAAGGTGGATGGCGTCGACGGGGCCAACGTCAACTACGCCAGCGAAAAGCTGACGGTCGAATACGATCCGGCCACCATGCCCAGCGCTGAGGTGCTGGCGGATGTCATTGCCCGCGTCGAGCGCGCCGGCTATCAAGTGCCCACGGCCCAGGCCGAGCTTGCTCTGCTGGGCATGACGTGCGCCAACTGCGCCAACACCATCCAGCGACGTCTCAACAAGGTGGATGGCGTGCTCGACGCGTCGGTCAACTTTGCCAGCGAGAAGGCGTCCGTCTCCTACGTGCCCGGCGTCGTCGATCGGTCCGAACTGGTTGCAGCGGTGCGCAAGGCGGGCTTTGACGTCGTGGAGAGCGCCGACGGCGAACTGCTTGAGGATGCCGAGGCCGCGGCCCGGCAAGCCGAGATTCATCACCAGTGGAAGCGCCTGATCGTGGGCGTGATCTTCACGGTCCCCCTCTTCACGCTGAGCATGGCGCGTGACTTCGGTCTGCTGGGCCCGTGGGCCATGGAAAACTGGGTCAATTGGCTCTTCTTTGCGCTGGCGACGCCCGTCCAGTTCTATGTGGGCTGGGATTACTATGTCGGCGCCTACAAGAGCCTGCGCAACGGCAGCGCCAATATGGATGTGCTGGTGGCCATGGGCTCCTCTGTGGCCTACTTCTACAGCGTGGCGCTGGTCATCGCGCTGACGTTCGGCATCACGGCCCTGGGCCATCACGTCTATTTTGAGACGTCGGCCATGATTATCACGCTGATCGTGGTGGGCAAGCTGCTGGAGGCCCGCGCCAAAGGGCGTACCACCGAGGCGATCAAGAAGCTCATGGGCATGCAGGCCAAGACCGCCCGCGTGGTGCGGGACGGCGTGGAGATGGACATTCCCATTGCCGAGGTCACGGCGGGCGACGTCGTGATCGTCCGTCCCGGCGAGAAAATCCCGGTTGACGGCGTGGTTCTCGACGGTGCGTCGGCGGTGGATGAAAGCATGCTCACGGGCGAAAGCCTGCCGGTGGAGAAGCAAGCGGGCGATGCCGTTATCGGCGCCACGCTCAACAAGCAGGGCCTGCTCAAGTTTGAGGCGACCCGGGTCGGCAAGGAGACCGCCCTGGCGCAGATCATCAAGCTGGTCGAGCAGGCGCAGGGCAGCAAGGCGCCGATCCAGCGCGTTGTCGATCAGGTCGCGGCCTGGTTCGTTCCCGCCGTGATTGCGATTGCCTTTGCGACCTTCGCCATCTGGCTGCTGGCCGGGGCGGGCTTTGTGCCGGCCCTGCTGCGGCTGATCGCCGTGCTGGTGATCGCCTGCCCCTGCGCCATGGGGCTGGCCACGCCGACCTCCATCATGGTGGGCGTGGGTAAGGGCGCCGAATATGGCATCCTCTTCAAGAACAGCGCCGCGCTCGAACAGGCGCACAAGCTGACCGCCGTGGTGCTCGACAAGACCGGCACCATCACCAAGGGGGAGCCGGCGGTGACCGATGTGGTAGTTGCTGAGGGCGTCGCCGAAGGCATCGCTGAAGGCGCGCACGGCATGCTGCCCACGCCGGCGCTCGTTCCGGCCATGGCTGGCGCCTCGATCCAGTCCGTCAATGGCTCTGCTGCCGGCTCTGCTGCCGGCTCTGCTGTCGGCACGCGCAATGGCTCAGCCAATGGCGCTGTGGATCCCGCGCCCTTCGTGCCGGCCACCTATTTGCTGACGCTGGCTGCATCGGCCGAGCGCGGCTCAGAGCATCCGCTGGGGGAAGCGATCGTGCGTGCAGCGCAGGAGCAGGAGCTAGCGCTGGTTGAGCCGTCTGCTTTCGAGGCGATCGCCGGCTACGGCATCTCCGCCACGGTCGACGGCCATGCGATCCTGCTGGGCAACCGGCGTCTCATGGAGCGCGAGTCTGTTGCGCTCAACGGGCTGCCGGCCGCGGCGACGGCCCTGCAGGCAGAGGCCAAGACGGCCATGTGGCTGGCGGTGGACGGTCAGGCCGCGGCCGTCATCGGCGTGGCCGATACGATCAAGGAGGGCTCGGTCGAGGCAATTCAGCGCCTGCACGAGATGGGGCTCGAGGTCGTGATGATGACCGGCGACAACGAAGCGACGGCCCAGGCCATCGCCGAGGAAGTGGGGATTGACCGCGTCTTTGCCGAGGTGCTGCCGGGCGACAAGGCCAGTCAGGTGGCGCAGCTGCAGGAGGAGGGCTATCTCGTCGCCATGGTCGGTGACGGCATCAACGATGCGCCGGCGCTGGCCCAGGCCGATGTGGGCATGGCCATTGGCACGGGCGCAGACGTGGCCATGGAGACGGCCGACGTCACGCTCATGCGCGGCGACCTGCGCAGCGTGCCCCAGGCCATCGAGCTCTCTCACGCCACCATGCGCAACATCTATCAGAATCTGGGCTGGGCCTTTGGCTACAACGTCGCCCTCATCCCCATCGCGGCCGGCGTGCTTGCGCCCTTTGCCTGGGCGCCCGATTTCCTGCGCCAACTCAGCCCCATCCTCGCAGCCGGCGCCATGGCTTTCAGCAGCATCAGCGTCGTCACCAACGCGCTACGCCTCAAGCGTGTCGAGCTCGACTGAGATAGGCCGCGGGTTGCGCGGATAGGGCGGATTAAGGCGGATTTTTTCAGGATTTATCCGTATCGATCCGCCCTATCCGCGGCATCCGCGGCCTGTCGTTTTACAGGGCGCGAAGATTCTTGAGGCTGACGGCGATGCTCGCCATGGGATCCATCTCGAACGCTTCCTGCTCGACGATCCACCAGCTGACGTTGGGCGCGGCTGCGGCTGCGCCCGCCGTGTCGATGATGCCGTCACCCACTTCGGTGTCCCGCCAATCGACTCTGTCCGCAGCGTCCTTGAGGTGCAGCGACGAACAGCGCGCCGCATGCTCACGCACAAAGGCGACCGGATCCACCCCGGCTTTGGCGACCCAGTAGAGGTCAGGCTGCAGCGTGACCAGCGCGGGATCGGTCTGCGTTAGCAGAACGTCCATGCCGCTCTGGCCGGGCGCTACTTCGACGAACTCATGGCCGTGGATGTGGTAGTAGAAGCCAATCCCCGCATCGGCGCACGCGGCGCCGGCCTGGTTGAAGAGCTGCGCCATGCGCTCAAACGTGGGCAGCGTATAGTCCACGTTCCAGAAGCCCGGGCAGCCAATCGCCGGACAGCCGAGCGCCAGCGCCAACTCAATCTGCTCTGCCAGCGACTCTTCCAACAGCGGGACGCTCACGTGCGCCCCTGCTGCGGCCAGACCGGCGTCAGCGAGCCCCTGGCGCACGGTCGCAGCATCCACGCCATAGGTGCCGGCAAACTCCACGCCGTCATAGCCGATCTCCGCCACGCTGGTCAGCGTACCCAATAGATCCGCCGCGGCAATGTCGCGGATGCTGTATAGCTGTAATCCAATCGATGGCATGGTCAATCTTCCTTTGTGAGAATTGTTTGTTTTGTGAAGTTTGATATCGACGATAGAGCGTATCGACAGAATGGAACGCGAAATTCGGCAGATTGGGCGGATCCACGCAGCGTACGGCTACAAAATGAGGCCGGTCGGTCCCCTTTCGTCTACGTGCTATGGCTCGCGCCAGTTGGGGATGGCAGCATCACGCCAGCTGACTGAGTGATGGATCATGTTGTGCAGGCTTTCCAGGGCCGCGGCTTCTGCCGCTGTTGGTTGGGCTCCATCAAGACGCCACAGGCGCAGCAAATAGAGATTGAAGATCCATAAACGCAAGAACCAATCGAGCTTATCGATCAGCGTCAGCCCCGGGCCGGTACGCGCTGCTGTATCCACGCAGAAAGGCCGTGCGGACGCGATGGCGTGCGTTCTTGGGCAGTTGCAGAGCATAGCTAAGCGCCGCAGCCACGTCCCACATGTACCAGTGGTAGCCGGAATGGCCAAAGGCAAAGGTCGTCAGCGCGCCTTCGCTGGTGGCATGGACATGGTCAGGCGCATAGTCGCCGTGATTCAATCCATAGTTCTCCTGCGTCTGCGGCAGGTCACGGAAAAAGGCCATAAGCACTTCGAACTGAAGCCGCAGGTATTCATCGCCCGCCGGCAGCAAGAGCGGCGCATCGCGGATCCATGCCTCCTCATTCCAGTGCTTGCGTTGCCAGCCCGGCACCGGTCGGAAAGCGGCAGCCGCACAGTGGATGCGGCCCAGGTTGCGCCCCCATGCTTCAGCAATCGCTTCGCTCGCCGTCGATCCGCGGCAGGGGGATGGCGTCACCCAAGGCCGCCGTAAAAAGCACCGCGGACCAGAGCGCGCCGGACGCATCGCCGGGCGCCGTCACCGATTCGACACTGCGATTGCGCCGAGACCGGATGGGGCGGGCAATGGTGATGCCAGCCTCTTCCAGATGCGCCAGAAAGTCGCATTCGGCCTGGGTTTCAGCGAAAGGAGCGCACGCGCGGTTCGGCCAGCCGCAAGAAGGCAGGTTGGCCCTGGTGGCGCACCTTGTAAACGGAGTGATAATCAGAGTTGACATAACTAATTGATTTGGGTTCGATTTCCCAGCGCGATGCCGCGAACACTGCAATCTCAAAATGCTGATCTGGATTGATGGTCATCGGTAGACGGCGCTCTCCAGCAATTCGGTATTGACTATCAATTGACTATCAATTGGGTCTGACCAGGCGGATCAAGGAACTGGTCGAATCGAATCAATCGGTTTCAGTATAGCAGCGCCTCATGCTCCACGAAAACGATGCCGCACGCTGCACCGCACGCTGCGCCCGTGCGGTAAGACATCCACTTGCGGCGTTCATGCCGCGGGCAGGCCGCTAAAGAGGGGCCGCGCTTCGTGGAGGCTGGCGAGTACGGCGGTTGCGGCGGCCGTCGCTTCGGCATTCGGCGCTTTGAGGTCCGGGACGAGGTAGGTGCGCATGCCGGCGCGGGACGCCGCCAACGTGCCGGCGTTTGAGTCCTCGAAGGCGATGCATGCCGTTGGCGGCACGCCCAGGCGTTGCGCCGCTTCCAAATAGATGTCCGGCGCCGGCTTGCCTGCCGCCACCTGATCGCCCGTGACAACAATGGGGAAGCGTGCCTTTAACCCGGTCAGTCCCAGGCTGCGCTCTGCCTCCGGGGCGGTACTCGACGTGGCTACGGCTTTGGGAACTCCCAGGTCTTCCAGCAAATCGAGCAGTTCGAAGAGACCGGGCTTGGTTTCGATTCCATGCGTGTAGGCATGTTCATCCCAGCCCGCCTCCCATAAACGCTGGAACTCTCCCAACGGGAAGTCCGCGCCCATGGCGGCCATGATCTGTGCTTCACAGTCCTCCGTACGGATGCCGATCAGGTCATAGAAGAGGGCGTCGTCAAGCTCGTAGCCGAGCTGTCGTGCGGCATCTTTCCAGACAGTATGGTAGATGATTTCCGTATCCAGCATAAGGCCGTCCATATCGAAAATGACGGCGGCAGGTCGAATGATAGGCATAGGTATCAGGTTCCTTTTTCATATTCCAGCGTATGCACATGCGTAGGTGTCCGGCAGAAGCAGAGCAATGATGCGTCAGGGATGCGTTGCCGGCTCAGTTTTAGCCATTTTTCTTGACTTGCCAAATAATTGCGTGTATCATTTTACTGTTGGAACCAGCGCTTGTTCTGCCTTGAATGATGTGAGTCCGTCGCCCAGGATTGCCGCATCCCAGGCGGCTTTTTTGTCGTTTGCAGTATGTCGCGGGCGTGCGCCCATCCATGACAGCCACACAAAGAAGAGAGGAAGAAGAGAGGAATTCATGAGTGAAGAACGATTGACTGGCACCGTAAAATGGTTCAATGATGCCAAAGGGTTTGGTTTCATTGCACGTGATGGCGGCGGGAGTGATGTGTTTGTCCACTATTCAGCCCTCCAGAGTGATGGCTATCGCAGCTTGGCTGAAGGTCAGCGAGTTGAGTTTTCAATCACGGAAGGGCCCAAGGGTCCAGCCGCCGCTGACGTGATCAAGCTATCCTAGGCAGAGCGCCCTTCATGAATGCACTAGCTGTTGTTGACGATATGGTTGTCGGCCTGCGCTACACGCTTTTCTCGGACGACGGTGAAGTCATCGAGTCGAATATGAGCGATGACCCTCTTTGGCTGATCCAGGGGCGAAACCATGTCGTGCCCGGACTCGAGGACGCCATCGCCGGTCTACAGGCCGGGGACAAGAAGGAGATAACGTTACCGCCCGAGCGTGCTTTCGGTCTCGTAGATGACGAAGCCTATCAGGTACTCGCGCGTGAGGAATTTCCGGATGAGGTTGAAGTGACCGTTGGCCTGGGCGTAGATCTCTACGATGAGCAAGAGGATGTTGTTATCGAAGCGACCGTCGTTGAAATCGACGGTGACGATATCGTATTGGACTTCAATCATCCCCTGGCGGGCGAGACGTTGCGCTTTGCGCTTGAAATCGTTGATCTCCGACCTGCGACACAGGAAGAGCTGGATCATGACCATGTGCATGGTCCCGATGATGGCCACGATGACAGCCACGACGACTAATTCTGTGTGAAGACAGCACTCCACTGTACGAAAAAGGGACGTATGACCTGGCGGTCAACGTCCCTTTTGTAATTCAAGGCTTGTCACGAGCGAGCGCTACGATCGGGGGTCGCGCCGCATGCTCCTGAATCGGCCAGTCTCATCGCGTTAGCAGGGGGTTAGGTGGCCTTCTTCAGAACAGGCAGGCCGTTCTTGGTCTCGGCAACCACGTAGCCGGCCGGAACTGCGTCCAGGGAGCCATCTTTTTCTTCCTTGGCGAAGAAGTAGATGGTCTGCTGCTTGCCGTTCTTAAGATCGGTGGTCTTTGAATGCAGAATGTAGGTTCTGCCCTTTTCGTTGGTGTAGCTGTAGGCCATTGGGAATTACTCCTTTGTCATTGCGTACTGCCTAATGCGTTCGTTGTGCACCGCCGAAACTTGCGCGATGCAAGAGATCTATCGGCGGTTCGACAAGTGATTGTACCATGTCCAACGCCAGAGGCGAAAACTATTCCTCTCTGGAATCTATCATGTTTTTTGGCAACAAACCTTCTTGCGGGCCGGTTCAAATGACGACTGCCCGCACCGCGTTTGTCCCCGACCTCACTGCGTTTCTTTGTCTGTGCTTTCGACGCCCAGCAGGTAGAGATTCTCTTCAATGAAGGTGACTTCGGCGCTGGTGCCTTCCGGGAGCAGATCTTCTGCGCTGGGGTCGTAGTGCACGGCTGCGACTTCATGACCATTGATGTCGACAACGTACTCGACCTGCATGCCCAAATAGGTCCGGCGCAGAATTTCGCCCCAGTACCCGCTTGCTGGATCCGTGTTGGCGGCCAAACGCAGGGATTCGGGTCGGCTCATCAAGATCGTCTTTGTGCCTGCGGCCAGCGACTCGTCGGCCGCAGCCGGTACAAAGAGCGATTTGTCGAACAGGTTGACCTGCCACCCGTCTTTCTTTCGTTCTGTAATCGTGACCGGCAGAAAATTGGCGCGGCCGATAAAATCGGCCACGAACCGATTGACCGGCCGGCGATAGATCTCGACCGCACTACCGATTTGCTGAATGCGGCCATTGTGCATGACGACAATTCGATCAGACAGCGCCATGGCCTCATCCTGGTCATGGGTGACATAGACGCTCGTGATGCCCATTTCGTGCTGGATGCGGCGAATTTCGCTGCGCATCTGCACGCGTAGTTTTGCATCCAGGTTGCTGAGGGGCTCATCAAAGAGCAAGACCTTTGGCTCCATCACCAACGCCCGGGCCAAAGCGACGCGCTGCTGCTGGCCGCCACTCAACTGGTTGGGCGCCCGATTCTCCAATCCGGTCAGTTCAGCCAGGTCCATAATGCGAGTAACCTGCCGCTGAATCTCGGCAGCAGGCAGTTTCTTAATCTTCAGGCCATAAGCAATGTTGTCGTAAACGCTCAGGTGGGGAAACAAGGCATAGCTTTGGAAGACCATGGCCATGTCGCGCTTGTTCGGCGGCAGTTCATTGATCTCCTCGCCATCCAAGACGATGCGCCCTTCAGTTGGAAATTCAAAGCCGGCAATCAGGCGCAACGTTGTGGTCTTGCCGCAGCCGGATGGACCCAAGAGCGTCACGAACTCGCCCTGCTGAATTGCTAAGTTTACATCATCGACTGCCCGAACCTGGCCACTGCCGTCGCGGCTGACGAAGATCTTGCTCAGATGCTCCAACGTCATAAACAAGATGGCGCTCCGATCGTGCCTGGTGAAAAGAGAATCGGTTGCTATGCCCGCAATTATCCGCTGCCAATGCTTAGGTCAATCTGGTTACTCTGGCCATAGCTGCGCCCCAAGTAGGCATAGACTAGGCCAATTGCTGCCAGGACGATCATAATGAGAATTACCGAGTAGGCCGCCGCCGTACTCATCCCGCCCTGTTCCACCTCACTGAGAATCCAAACCGTCAAAATCGGCCATTCTGCCGTCGTCAGGAAGATGATGGCGGAGAGGCTCGTCATATGGCGGGCAAAGGCAAAGATTAGGCCGGCGATGAATGCCGGAATGATGAGGGGCAGGGTAACGTTGCGGAAGGTGTATTGGGCATCCGCGCCCAGACTGTTGGAGGCCTCTTCAATTGATGGGTCAATCTGCTGAAGCGAGGCAACGCCCGCGCGCACTGAGGCCGGCAGGCTGCGCACGGCATAGGCGGCCACAACGATGTATGGCGTGCCGATCAACGCCAGCGGCGTACCGAAGAAGGTCAACGAGGCGCTAATGGCAATCAGCGCCAGCGCGAAGAATGGCCGATAGCGTTGCTGGATCGAAAGCGTGAGAAGGATGCTGGCTGCAAGGTAGGTGAAGCCAAAGATCGTCATGGTCGGCTGGGTAAAAAAGCCGATGAAACTGCCCAGGCGTGCCACGATTTTCGGCAGCGTGTTCCCCGGTAACGTGCGTCCCCACGCGACCAGCGGCTGGATGACGAGCGGGCTCAGATTGTAGACGCAAAGGCCGGTCGCCATGAGAAGGAGGCCGATGATGACCATCTTGCGCCGTTTGGGCTCGGCGACAAAGTAGGCTGCGCCGGCCAGGAGCAGCAGGAGGCCGGCCAACAGATAGCGCCAGCCGTCTTCCGTGAGGCCGAGCATCCATGGCAGCCAGTTGATCCCATACCCGAGCGCGGTGCCGACAATCGAATACGCTCGCCTGCGCCCAGCGTGTGCGGACGGCGTTCGCTGCTACGTAGGCGCCCAGCGCCGTGTAGACCAAAATTACGGCGAAAGAGGGCGAACCGATAAAGGCAATGATGTAGCCAATGCCCAGGATTGTACCGGGCACTGCACCGCCTAGATTGGAGACAAAGTCGAGCGTTTGCTTGCCGGTAAACGCCTTGCGCACGACCATATAGGCGATGATCATCCCGGCAAGGCCGGCAATGGGCGTGGCCACCGCCGAAAGGAAGGTCGTCGATAGAATGGCGTTGAGGCCGCGGCCAAAGGCGATTGACGTAGTGGCTGAAGTCCAGCGTGTTATCAATGCCCCACAGCCGTGTGAACGAACCGAGTACGATCGACATGATAGAGCACGCATGATCAGGAGCAGCACAAGCGAGGTCGCAGCAATAAAGCTCCAGCGGATGAGTGGCTCCTTGACGAAGATTTGCCCGGTCGTTGGTTTGCCTGTGACTGCCACATAGGAGCGGCGTCCCACATAGTAGCGCTGGATCAAGAAGATCGTCAGCGTCGGGATGAGCAAAACCAGGGAGAGGGCCGCAGCCTTCTGCTGGTCGTACTGACCATTGACGGCAAGAAATATTTCGGTCGAAAGCACGGTGGCATTGCCGCCCAGAAGCAACGGATTGCCGAGATCGGCCAGGGATTCGACAAACAAGAGCAGGAATGAGCCGGCGATGCCTGGGATGAGCAGTGGCAGGGTCACCGTGCGGAAAATGTGAAACTTGCTGGCGCCCAGGCTCAGGGCTGCCTCTTCCATTGAGGCGTCAATCCGCTCCAGCATGGCGCGAATGATCAGGTAGGCGACGGGAAAAAAGGTGATGATTTGCACAAAAATGAGGCCGTCCAACCCGTAAATGTCGTTCATGCCCGGGACTGGACGAATCCCTAGAATCTGCCGGGTGACCAGGCCATTGCGACCAAAGAGGAGAATCGCGGCAATGGCGATGGCGAAGGGCGGTGAAATTGTCGGCAGCAGGGTCACCACATGAAAGACGCGCGCAAAGGGCACGTTACAGCGCACCAACGTGTAGGCGAAAATGAAGCCCAAGAGCGTGCCGCCGGTGGCCGCACCCAGACCCATGACCATCGTGTTGTAGCACGACGCGCCAGGCATGGTTGCGATAGAACGGGTCGACATAATGCGAAAAATACTCAAGACTGAATTCGCCCGTTTCGATATCAAAGAAGCCTTGCCAAACGACGCGTACCAAGGGCAGCGCGACAAAAAGAAAGACAAAGACTTCCGACCAGAATGAGGCCGGTAGCCCAGAATCGGATCTTGGCCAATCATCCGCAGTTCCTGCCAACGGCGCCAGAGCGTGGACCGTTCGCCCTGCGCGGAAGTCGAGGGGGGAGGTGGAGTTTGCTGCGCAACAGTCATGAACGATTTTATCTTTTCACGATGAGGGAGCGACTCCCCCCGGCCGATGGCGGCGGCCGGAGGGAGGTTCTGACTGATTCTCGCAATCCAGCAACTGCCGGACTATTCTCTGCAGACTATCGGCAGTTGCGACTTCGTTGGTAAAGCGATCCACGAAATCCTTCTTGTTCGTGACCGCACCATTCAAAGTCATAGTCGATCAGGTTGACTTCCAGCAGTTCCGGCTTCGAAGCGGCCGCGCCTTCTACGGTAGGCGCTTGAAAGGCCGCATACTTGGGTCCCATCTCCTGAGTCGTCGGTTCCAGCGCCCAGTCAAACCACTTCTGCGCGGCGTCCAGATGCTTCGGCATCCTTGATGATGCCCATGCCGCCAATTTCGTAGCCCGTGCCCTCTTCGGGGAAGGTCAGCACCAGCGGCATGCCATCCTCGATATTCGGCGACAATGTCATGGGAAAAGACAATCCCTACAGCTGCCTCACCCTGGCCAACGAAACGTCCAGGAGCGGAGCCGCTCTTGGTAAACTGGAGAACCTGACCCGAATAGTCGTTGAGGTAATCCCAGCCTGCTTCTTCGCCCTTGACCTGCAGTATCGTGCACAGGGCAGTATAGGACGTGCCCGAACTGGACGGGTGGGCAACCATGATTTGGCCCTCAAATTCAGGCTTCAACAGGTCGTCCCAACTGCGAGGCGGTTCAACGCCGGGATTCTCTGCCAGCCAGTTTTCGTTGGTGGCAAAGCCCAAGGAGCCGACGTAGATTCCGGCCCACGCATTGTCAGGATCCTTCATCAGGTTGGGGTCCTTGATGGCTGCCAGATTGGGGGAGTCGTAGGGCTCTAGCAGTCCCTCCTGTTTTGCGGCAATAAAGCTGTCAACCGGCCCGCCCCACCAGATGTCAAACTGGGGGTTTTCGCTGCTCGTTGCGCAGGCGGGTGAGCGACTCACCGCTCGACATGCGCACGAAATTTACGGTAATGTCAGGGTGCGCTTTTTCAAATTCGACCTTCATACCCTCGCACCACTCGGGTTGCGGTGTACAGAGCACGTTTAGCTCAGTGCTGGCTTCCATCTCGCCGCTGTCCCCAGCCGCGGGCGCCGGCGGCGGAGGCGCCACGCACGCGCTGAGCACAAGCAAGGCGCTCAGCACCAAACCGATGAGGATGATTGTTCGCAGGGAGTTCTTCATTGATACCCTCCTAACTAGATTGGATTATGGTTGCGGCAACCCTTGATGAGGCCGCATAGGATAGATGGAACGCCAAAATGAAAAGACCAAATTCAGGGCAGTCATTTTGGTCGGGGAGTCATTATCGGGATGCTGATCGAGTATGCGCACAGAAAGGTCGTCTATCATTATGCGACGACAAATCTGCACTGTCAAATGAACAAAATTAATTTGATTCGTCTCCATCCGCTGAACACGCGTAAGTCCGCTGTCCATCCTATTCACAACCGGTACGCCTCATTTTCTACGCATCCTGTTGGCGCGGAATGTTGAGTTGGGGTTAAATGGTCCTGAAACTTCATCCTCACCACAACGAAAGACGAATCCCACCATGCAATACGGCACAATCCCCGGTATCGACAAGCCCGTTTCGCGCCTGGTCCAGGGCACGGTGATGATTTCCACCGCTGATCCAGGTTATAGCAATGACCTGCTCGACGCCGTTTTCGCGCTGGGCTGCACAACTTTTGATACCGCCCACGTCTACGGGCAGGGGGATGTGGAGCGCGCTTTTGGACGCTGGCTTCAGCATAGCGGCCAAAGAGACAATGTCGTCATCCTGGGAAAGGGCGCGCATCACAATGCCGATCGGGAGCGGGTCACGCCCTATGACATCACGGCCGATATTTTCGACACGCTCGCCCGCATGCAGGTCGACAAAATTGACCTCTACATTCTCCACCGTGACAACCCCAGCGTGCCTGTCGGACCGATCGTCGAGACCCTCAACGAGCACCGCAACGCCGGCCGGATCGACGCTTTCGGCGGCTCCAATTGGAGCTACACGCGCCTGGCAGAAGCCAACGCCTATGCGGCAGAGCATGGCCTGACGCCCTTTGTGGCCAGTAGCCCCCACTTTAGCCTGGCCGTACAGCAGCAGGAGCCATGGCCCAATTGCATTAGCCTCGCCGGGCCGGATCAAGCCGATGCGCGCGCCTGGTACGCTGCAGAGCAGATACCGATCTTTGCATGGTCAAGCCTGGGCGGCGGCATCTTTAGCGGCCGATTCCGGCGTGACAACCTGGATTCGTTTACGCAATACTACGATCAGGTCGCCGTCGCAGCCTATGCCAGTTCGGACAACTTCGACCGCCTTGATCGGGTGGAGACCATGGCGGCGGAGAAGGGCGTCTCGACCACGCAACTGGTTCTTGCCTACGCCATGCATGCCCCGTTTGACCTCTATGCACTGGTCGGGTGTCGCACGCCGGCTGAATTTGAGGACAACATCGCTGCACTCTCCATCGAACTGACGCCCCAAGAGTGCGCTTGGTTAGCGGACGGCGCTTGACCGGAGGACAACGCTTTATGTTATCCGCCGCCAATGCCCGCGGCTGCGCCAAGAAAGCACGAGTAACGTCACTGCCGTGAGGGGGATGGCAAAGAAAAGCAGGCCGGTCTGGAGCATCCCGAGCCGTGCGTCCCCCTGCGCAGCCAGCAACAAGTAGAGGGTGTAGACGACATAATAGCCAAGGAAGAGCGCACCTTCCCAGCGGGCAATGGTGTGGCCGGTGAAGAAAATCGGTAGACAGGCGATGGCAACAGCCGTCATCACCAGCAGGTCAAAGCTCAGCGTCTGTTGCGTGACGGTTAGCCCTTCCGGCGCTACCAGCGCGGATAGGCCAAGTACGGCCAGGAGGTTGAAGAGATTGCTGCCTACCACATTGCCCACGGCAATGTCTCGCTCGCCGCGCAAACTGGCAATAAGTGAAGTGGCAACCTCGGGCAGTGAGGTGCCGATTGCCACGATCGTCAGACCGATCACTAGTTCGCTGATGCCCCACCAGGTGGCAATTTCTACGGCACTGCCCACCAGCCAACGCGAACCCAGAATCAGACCGCCGAGGCCCAGTCCGACCAGGGCCAAATCGACACCGCCAGAGCGCCCTGACCGCACGCCCTTGGCACCGAATTCACTCGCATACTCCGCCTGCACCGCCTTGGACTCGCGACGACTTTGGCGGATAAGGAAGGCCGTGTAGGTCAGGGCGCCTATAAAGAGCAGCAGCCCGTCGATCCAGGTGAGTAAGCCGTCAGATGCCAGCAACCACACGCCAATTGAAACGCCGACCAACAGCGGCACATCGAGCCGCACCAATTGTTGGGCGACCGTTAGCGGCGCTATCAGCGCGGCAAGCCCCAGCACAAAGAGTACGTTGAAAATATTACTGCCGATTACGTTGCCAAGGGCAACTTGCCCTTGACCTTGCCGGCTATCCACGACCGCGATAGCCATTTCCGGCGCGCTCGTGCCGAAGGCAACGACGGTCAGGCCAATAACGAGGGGAGATATACCGGCAACAAGGGCCAGTCTCGATGCCCCGCGCACCAAGAACTCGGCGCTCACGACCAACAGCGCCAGCCCGGCTACAAGGAAGAGAAAGACAGACGCGTCCATGATGGAACTCCTTCAGGAGATCGGTGGAAAAGATTGATGACACTCAAGCGTATTCTGTTGTCGTGTGGACTTACGCGGCCTGGAGCTACTGCATGATTGGCCGCAGCTTCAATGCGAGCTGTAGCGAGAAGCGCGCATCGGGATCGTTGAGGTCAAGCCGCGTAATCGCGGCGATACGATCTAGGCGATAGGAGAGCGTGTTGCGGTGGATATGCAGGCGATTGGCCGTTTGGCTCAAGTTGCCATGACACTCAAAAAAGCCTTCCAGCGTTTCGACAAGTTCGCCATTGTGCTCCTTATCATGCGTGATGAGCAGACCGAGCGTTTTGCGGAAGAAGCGTCGCGCTTCGGCGTTATCGCCCAGCGCGGTCAGCAGCTGGTAGAGGCCCAGGTCACCAAAATAGGTGACGGGCGAGCCCTTCCATGCCTTGCCCATGCGCCAGCTCTCGCGTGCCTGCTGTTGGCTTTGGAGCCACAGCGCAGGTGATGCCGCCGGACGCGCTAGTCCCAAGATCAACTCGGCAGTGGGATAATGACTGTGAACATGCTTGACAAAGTCATTTGCCGTATTTTTCAGTTCACGCGCACTCTTGGCGTTGTCGATCGGCCAGAAGAGTAGTAGCCCCTCATCGCGCCGGCTGAACGGGGCGCTCACGCCCTGCTCCGCCACAAAGTCCAGGAGGGGGGCCGGCCAGTCCGGAATCTTGTTGGCCTCCACCATCCACGCCGCATGGGGACGGGTTAGGTCATAGTTCAGAGAGGCGCCTCGCTGAATCCAGGCCTGCTCGTCGGCGATTTCGGTTGCGAGTAGCTCGTCGACAAAGGTGGCGCGGATGCGCTCTTCGGCCACATCGACGGCGTTCTGCTTGGCCCATTCCAGCGCCGCCGCAGCCGCACCCTGCACCACCGTGATTTCTTCGACCGCGTCTGACCTCCGAGGCGCCGCCACGCAGTACCATGCAGAAGCCACGGACCGCATCGTTGGCAAAAACGGGGGAGACGACTGCCCGTTGGAATCCCTTCTCGCCGGACGGCTCCAACATCAGCGTGCCGACCGCCCCGGCCAGATCATCGACCGACTGCTGCGCGGCCCAACTGCGGAGGGCCAGAATATTGGGAATCGAATTGAGTATGGCTTGTCGACCACTCTTGGAAAGATGGTCCATACCCGCAATGGCGGCCACTTTGCCTTCGCCCCGCAACAGGACAACGGGCTCCTGACTGAAATGATAGAGCTGTTCGGCCAGCCGCTGCAGCCCGCCGCCATCCAGGGCAATTTGATTGAGTTCACGTTGCAGATCTGCCGAACGCTGCGCAATGTACGAATCTCGATCAACGATCAGGCGGATAACCGTGCGTTCAACCTGCATGAGCTGGCTGTCCGCGGGCAGCTGAAAGACAGGCAGCTCATGGTTGATCGCTGTCTCAACGGCCAATGGGCTGATTTCGCCGGCCACAGCCATGGCCGATATCTGGGCCCGCCGCAGGCTGCGGACAACCCGCTCCAGTCGCAACTGGGGATCGAGGCGCACCAGGTCTTCCATATCGACCAGCGCCAACTCGTTGCCATCCAGCTTGGGGAAGGCTGGCGGGCTGGGACGCAGGCTGCAGGCCCAACTTACTGGCCGGTTGAGGTATTCGGCCCCGGTCAGGAGTTGTGTGCCCGGCGGTAGTGCCAGGCGAAAAATGTCGTCAATCGTTGCGGAACTTCTGTACATGTTGCACAAGCTGCCTATTGGGAGAGCAACGTCATTCCCCGCCATTCCACGTATGCGAGGAGTGTTCTGCCGATAATTGGGGCGGAAACCCGGCCCATCCGTCAATTATAGCGGTGAGTGTGCGGGCCATGCAAACTATTCGGCTTCCGTGATTTGGGCAATCTGTACGAAAAGCTTGTGCTTGTGCATCATGCTAAACGGGGACGTCAACTGGCAGAGGGCACAAAAAAAGCGGCGAGCCATACAGGCTCGCCGCCCGGATGGGAAAGCGTTGACTAGATGCGGGCGTAGGCCGTGGCAAAAGCGCCCACCGTGCCACCCCATACCGCCCACAGGAATGTGAACCCGGTACCAATCCAGGACGGGTCTTGGCCGATGAATGTGCCGATAATCAGAAAGACCGCCACCCCCAAGATGAAGCCGAGAATGCTGCCCAGATAGAGCCGGCCGATCGATTGTGTGCGGTCCAGCAAGCCGACGGTGAGCGGCCAAATCAGGAACATCAGCACGGGGACAAGCGCGCCGAGCGCACCGCCAAGCAGCGCCATCCAGTCCTGACCCAAGCGGCCAAGCGCCAACTGGTAGCCCAGTACCGGCCCAATCCCGACCAGGATGTGCGCCAGGAGAATCAGAATCCAGTTCTCAGTCTGAGTGACCAGCGCTGCGATGACGCAGGCGGCCGCGGTGAAGAGGCCGGCGTAGAGAGCGCCCATCCACGGGTTCGCTTTTTCTTGACTGACGGGTACCGTTGCTGCGGTCAGCGAAATCATGCCATTTACTCCTTACATATGGGGTTGAACGCATAGCGTTGTTTTCAGGTGAAATGATGGTCTATCGTGCTTCCGTTTATATCACGGTTCGTCGAAAATGAAAAGAGTGAAAAAATGCACTGAGTCGATTAGGCGTCCGGCAATTCTTCCCACTCATTTGGCAGCCAGCCGCCTGCGACGAGATAAAGCCGGGGCGTTTTGCCCCGACCCAGCACCAGGACCAGATTTTCCTCTTCATCTACGGCAATGTCAGTCAGTGTCGCGTTTTGGTTGACGAGTGCTACGAGCGTGCGATTCAAGTCCTCGGCTTCGTCAATCGGGTCGTCCTGGAGGCTCGGGTAGCCGCTGGCGCCATAGAGCTCAAAAAACACGCCTTCCTCCAGATAAAGATCCAGATCAAAAAAGGCTTCGTGATCGAGCGTCTGGCGCGCTGCGGCAAGGTCGTCCGCGAGCGAGTCTTCCCATAACGCGACCTGGACCAGACGCTGGCCGCGCAGGGCGAGCAACTCTTCGTAGAGATCATCATCGACGCTTGTGAATAGCTCCGGTCCTGAATTCTTCCGTTTGGCCATTATGCTTCCTCCTCCGCGCCGGTGACGATCATGCGGGTGGGAATGGTCATGGGTTCTTCAAAGCGTTGCCCGCCCGCAGAAAAGTGGCTAAATTTGATGGGCAAGCCCTGATCGATAAAGGGGTTTGGCCCTTCGGCAAGATGAAAATGAAGATGCGGGCCGGGCGACTGCCCGCTGTTGCCGACGTAGCCAAGCAGAGCGCCACGCTTGACCATGTCGCCTTCGTTGACTGCCAGACCGGCCTGGCGCAGGCAACCATAGTAGCTAAATTCGCCGTTTGCATGGCTGATGGCGATGGCATTGCCCAGAATGCGACGCGGGTCGTCACGGAACATGCGCGGATCGGGCGGCACGCCGGGCTCCAGGTCGGGCATGTCGTAACAGGCGTAGGCGATCTTGCCGCCGGCTGTCGCATATACTGGTTGATTCCAACTAAAGTGATCCTCCAGCGCCATGCCGGTGCCGGCAAAGAAGGAGTTATTGGGCCCTAGTTTCACAAAGTCGATGGCGTAGGTCTGGCTGTAAACCTCCATTTTGTGCTGATCGCTCCAGTCAGCCGCTTGGATGGCCCACCATGTTCCACGCAGGGGAAAGTGCAGGTCAGTCTTCTGCTCGGGATACTCGACGCCGACCTGGGCCACGGCTTGAACCGTGTCGCTGGTTCCCGCCACCTTGGCCACGGCAGTGATCTCAAGCATCGTGAGCGACTCATATGCATGCAGCATGAATTGAAGCGAACGCACGGCGATTCCCGTGTTGGGCTCCATTATGAGATCGCTCTCGCCAGTACGCTGCCGAATCACGCGTGCTGGCCAGCGCTGCTCAAACAGAAGCTGGTGATCGCTGTAGCCCTTGAAGACCATGCCGACCAACTCCAGCGTGTTGTGATAGGCGCTGACGCCAACATCTAGGGCCACTTCCTGCATGGGGCCGATTGTGGGAAAAGGGAGCTGATCGTAACGGGCGGCAAGCAGGCGCTGGGGGCGGGTCTCGATCCGCATTTCAGCGCTGCCCTGTGTGGTCGCTTCGGTCTGTTCCTGTTCGCCTTCGCTCATTCCGGTTCCTATTTTCTGTGCATGTTGAGGACAAAAACGGCCGCTATCGCCCCAGCTTGACCTGATGGCTAACCGGCGGACGGCCGGCAACGAATGCCTCAAAGCGGTCGCGCTCCGCCGCCCGTCGATGGCGCCCCTCGGGATGCTCACCGCCGGCTACGCCCGCCATCACTTCTAGCAACGCAATGGCCTCGGCCGGGGCAATACGCCAGTAGGTCTCATCCGTCTCCAGGCTGTCCAGCCGCTCCCAGCGATCGATCCAGCGGTTGAAGTAGGTCGCAAAGCATTGACGACAGCGCCAGACGCTGTAGGTCTGCTTGTCATCCTCGGGGGAGGCAACAACCAAAGCGCCCAGATTGGCGATACGGCCATGACAGCCAAAGCATGATTCTGCGCCAGCGCCCACGCCGGTCCGCTCCAGCAACTGCTCCGTCCAGGATGGGGCGCGCTCGGCAGGTTTGTCCCGGCCAAATAGTCGCCCCAGGCGACCACGCCAGGATTCCCGATGCGCCTCCTCTTCCTTGCGCACCTCAGCTGCACGGCGCAGGTCGAGCTCGAAGATCGTGATCTCTGCCGTCGCCGGCCAGTCAGCTCCGGCTGGATTGGCGGTCTGCCCAAAGTGGGCGCAGTCGAGTGCCAGCGTCGATTGCACCGTTAGTGGCGCAAGCTGTTCCGGCACGTCATCCTTGCTCGCACTGAACGTGCAGTGACCGACGGGCAAGCCTTCGCCATTCGTCTGCCCCTGTGGGCGCCAGTGCTGACATGCCCCGCAGGTCCGTGCGTCGTAGCCGGCGGCGTCGAGACCCTGGCGCAAGCGTTGCTGCACGTCGCGCATGGACGGATCGCTCAGGCGCACAAGCGGTGTCTCAACGGCTTCGTCGCTGCCTGGCGGCATCATGACCACACACGCCGGAGGCTCATCATACCAGAGCAGACGTGCCCAGCTTGCCGCGGCGTCCGCCGGCTCTTGCGGCACCAGGCGGATGCGCTGAAAGCGTGCCGTGCGGGTGCCGGGAAAGACGCCCGACATCGTTTGGAGATTGAAGAGCTGAAATGGCTCGTCAGTCGGTTGAGGGTCACCCGATCGGCTATTTGTCATTGGCCTCGTTAATCAGCGCGGCTGCTTCAATTGCAGCTTCGGCTGGCGTCATGACGTCATTGAGAACCTTGATCAGCATGTCTCCCGCATAACCCCAAACCTGGTCCATTTCAGGCGCATGGGGAATGGGTTGGGCCGACTCCGCCTGGACGGCAAAGCCCTCGAGCAGCGGGTCGCCGACATCCGGGGCATTGCGATTGGCAGACAGCCGTTGTGCCGTCCCGGCCCATGCCGCGCCGGCTGCACCATCCGTTAGCTTCTGGGCTACGAGCAGCGCTCGCTGTTGCTGCTCCGCGTTCTTGGCCGGGTTGATCAGCATGGCATCCACGCTCAACCACGGCTGTGCCGGCCCAGCCGGTCCGGCCGGCAAAGGCATGACGGTCAGGCTATCACCCAGCGCACCACGCAACTCGTTGATCGCCCACGGTCCGTCAACGAAGTAAGCAAATTCACCCTTCTTGAAGCGGTCGAGCAGCATGCCATAATCCTGCTCGACGTAGGCGCCGGCCTCGTTGTCCAGCGTCTCCAGCCAACCCAGGAAACCGGCCGTGCCCTCGCCTTGATCGAGGACGACCACCCCGTCGCCATCGAGCAGGGTCGCGCCGTAGGCCGGCAGGCCCCAGGCCAGATGAAAGAGATTGGCATAGATACCCGTACCTTGACGCGGATCCTCTTGGCTGCGCGCCAGCAACTCTGCTGTGGTAGCGGGTGGCGGCGTCTCTCCGGTCAATGCCTGGTTGGCAAAGAGGCTGACCAGTTCATAGGTCACCGGCAAGCCATAGAGCACGTTGTCGCGACGCAGCGCTTCCAGCGTTGCCGGAAAATACTCGTCTGTCAGTGTTGGGTCGACCAGCCCGTCGAGCGGTTGAACCACGCCGGCATCCACCATTTGGGTGAGCCACCAGGCCGGCGCGGCCACCAGATCCGGTCCGCCGCCGGCCAGGACGGCATCGGCATAGGCTTGGGGCAGATCGTCATAGGCAACGAAAAGTGTGTCAACGACGAGATCCGGATAGGTGCGTCTGGCCTCGGCCAAGATCGCGGCTAGCGCGTCGCTGTCCGTGCCCGCATAGCTGTGCCAAAGCACAACGCGGCCCGCGGTGACATCCGGTGTAGGCGTCGGTTCCTGGAGTGCGGTTGCCGTCGCTTCAGGCGTTGGTGCGGGCGCCGAGGACTCGTCGGCATCCGCCCGGGCCTCGTTGCCTTCCTCCGCGACTGACTCTGCGGTCGCAACGGCCGTCTCAGGCTCCACCGCCTCCGAGCTTGTTGCAACGTCGCCACTCTCTGCCGGCGCGACCGCAATGACCTCTGGTTCACCCGTTGGCAGGGCGGCGGTCGGTTCATCCGAGCTGCGACTGCAGCCCGCCATGAGCAACGCCACGAACATGACGAGCAGCAGCCGCAGTGAATATCGCTGGAGCGCTGGATGTAAGCGAGTGCTTGCGCACGCGTCTACGTTGGTAACTCTCACTGTCAATAGCCTTTCCCTACGATTGAGCGGCAAGATGATCAAGCAATGCCTGGGCGCCATACACGTAGCTGCGCCACCCGAAGCCCATCACCTGGCCGACGCAGACGGGCGCCAACACCGACTTGTGGCGAAATTCTTCCCGGGCGTGGACGTTGGAAAGGTGCACCTCGACGGTGGGCAGCGCCACCGCGGCGATGGCATCGCGCAACGCGTACGAGTAGTGCGTGAACGCCCCGGGATTGATCACAATTCCCTGGGCCCATCCGCGCGCATCATGGACGAAGTCGATCAGCGCGCCCTCGTGATTGCTTTGAAAGAAGCGTAGTTCGTGCGCCGCCTCAAAACGGGCGCGCAGCGCCGCCTCAATATCAGCCAGCGTCATGCTGCCATAAACCCCTGGCTCGCGGCTACCCAATAAGTTCAGATTTGGCCCATGCAGAATCGCAACTGCTGTCATAGTCACCGTCCAAATGGCCGAATGACAATTATCCATTGATAATTGTCATTCGGTAATTGTCAATTGTCCAGGATTGTTGCCAGAGCGCGGCGCACGATGGCGTCCCCGGGATTGTCGATGACGACCACATCCCCTAATCCCTGGGGAATGATGAAGCGCAGCGTCTTGCCGGAACGCTTCTTGTCAAAGGTCATGGCGTGCATGACTGAATCGCTGTCGTAACCGCTGACCTGTGTCGGCAACCCCAGACGTTCGATGACGTCACGGATGCGCACCGCCAGCTCGGGATCGCAGCGCTCCAGCTCTGCCGCCATGTTGACAGCGGCAATCAACCCCAGCGCTACGCCCTCACCGTGGCGTAGCGAAAATTCGCTCACAAGCTCCAGCGCATGGCCAAAGGTGTGGCCTAAGTTGAGGGTGGCGCGCCGGCCTTGCTCGAATGGATCCTCTTCTACGACCTCTACCTTGACGCGCACGGCATCGGCGACCAGGTGAATCATGCTGGTGGGGCCGTGGGTTTCCAGTTCTTCAAAGAGGTCCGGATCGCTCAGAATGCCATGTTTGACCACTTCGGCCAACCCGGATTTGAACTCGGCGGCCGGCAATGTTTGCAGCACGGCGGTATCGATGATCACCAGTTCCGGCTGCTTGAACGCCCCAACCAGATTTTTCCCCTGGGGCAGGTCTACCCCTGTCTTGCCGCCGACCGAGGCATCAACCATAGACAGGAGGGAAGTTGGGATCTGCACGAAGGGCACGCCGCGCAGATAGCTGGCGGCGGCAAAACCGGCCATGTCCCCCACCACACCACCCCCCAGCGAGATAACCGGACTCTTGCGGTCGAGCCCGCCGGCCAGAAATTGGGGGTAGAGCGTGGCGACTGTGGCGAGCGTTTTGTGCTCCTCCCCTTCGGGCACCACGCAGACAATCGCCTCGAACCCGCCGGCGGCGAGACTCTCGCGCAGCGTATTGACATAATCTTCTGGCATCGCGTCGTTCGTTACAATCGCGGTTGCGCCGGGGCGCAGGCCGCGCCGCGCCAGCAGGTCGCCGGTGTGGGCGAGCAAACCCTCGCCGATGCAGATGTCGTAGGTCCCTCCCGGCGAGCGCACGGGAATCCGGGTCATGTCGGCAACTTCGTCATGGCCGTCCAGCGTTGCCAGCAAAGCATCGACGATCTCATCCGGGGACCGATCGGTCGTGTCGACCTGAAGCGCAATCGCGGCATAGGCTTGCCGGCGCTCGTGGAGCAGATCGCGAATGCGCCGGCGCTGGGCATCCGCGTCGCCCGGCAGGAGGGGGCGATCGGTTGCCTGACCGATGCGCGCCAAGATCTGGCCGAGCGACGCCGTCAGGCAGATGACCGGGCCACTCTCGGCCAACGCATGACGGCTGCCGGGGTTGACCAGCGCACCGCCGCCCGTGCTGATGACGAGGCCCTGCTGCTCTGCCAGCTGGGTGCAAAGCCGAATCTCGGCCAGACGGAACGCGGGCTCGCCCTCGTCGGCGAAGACCTCAGCAATTGATTTGCCGAAGTGCGCTTCGAGCTGTTCATCCATATCCACAAAGGGCCGGTCAAGCCGCTCGGCCAGCAGGCGGCCCACGGTACTCTTGCCCGT
This sequence comes from uncultured Chloroflexia bacterium, assembly GCA_963807905.1. GTDB lineage: Bacteria > Chloroflexota > Anaerolineae > Caldilineales > Caldilineaceae > JAGRCP01. The sequence goes on from CAWEEJ010000024.1 coordinate 55,816, forward strand.
GCCCATGAAGCCGGTCAGGGTGATGTTCGAGGTTGCGTCGGTCATAATTGATTGATTCCAGCAGTCCATTGGTGTTTGAGCTATCGATCTTGTTTTTGGAATAGCCCAAAGTTCGCGGCATCGATGCGTCCGGCCTGATGCATAAGCACCGCATTCATCAACTCGATGGCCAGACGAGATTCCAGGGTGACGCCGGCGCGGACGCCGACGCAGGGGTCATGCCGCCCCTTTTTGAGCTCAAAGTCGATCTCTTCCAAATTCTTGCGCACCGACTGCTGGGGCTTGACGATGGTCGACGTTGGCTTGAACCCAACGCGGCAGACCAGAGGCGATCCTGTCGTGATCCCACCGAGCAGGCCGCCATGGCTATTGGCCTGATAGCCGCTTTTGCGAATGGGATCATTGTTTTCGCTGCCCAACCGGCCGATGACGTCGACGCCCGCACCAATCTCGACCGATTGCGCTGCATTCAGTCCGCCCAGCGCCCCCATGAGCCGCAGCTTCAAGCTCTGATAAAGGGGCTCTCCCACCAACGCTGGGACGTTGACGGCTACAATTTCCACCTGCGCGCCGATGGAGTCACCGTCAATGCGCGTGCGTTTGATCAGGTCGCCGGCTGCCCGGGCGAAATCCGCATCAAGGCTGTGGATTTCTGCGTTGGTCAATGCCTCTTCCACGTCACTGATCTCGTTGCGCGGAATCCGAAGCGTTTCGTGGCGCTGACTGTACGCGCCAAAATGATCGGCCAGACTCTTGTCGCTTCGGAGCTCGCCCACCTGGCTGATGCTCGAAAGGATGACCGTACCAAAGCGCTCGCGCAAAAAGATGCGGGCGATCGAGCCGCCAATCACGTCCGAGATCGTCGATCGATAGCTGGAGCGCCCGCCGCCGCGCACGTCGACAAAGCCCTGCGATTTGTGATACTTCACGAGGTCCGTGTGACCGGGGCGCACCTCACCGGCCGCGCCGGTCAGCTGCGCGTAATCACCGGACTTTTTGGCCGTGGAGAGCACAAGAGCTGCGATTGGTTCACCCGTGGTATAGCCCGTTTCGTAGGCGCTCGTGACCGACTCGATCCCGTCGACCAGGGTCGTAAGCTCCGGGCCGGCTGTGAGCGCGTTGTGGTCGTCATCGTAGAGGCCGGAGAGCAACAGCACCTTGTCTTTTTCATTGCGCGGGGTGCCGTGTCGATTCGACCCTGGCCGACGACGATCCAGATAGTCTTGAATTTCAAGTCGGCTGAGTCGCAAGCCGGCCGGGCAACCAAAGACGATGGTCGTGATGCCCGGTCCATGTGATTCACCGGCGCCGGCTACGCCGAAGAGAGGCCCGCCCAGAATTTCCATTTGTTTCTGTGCCCGTTGTGATCGTTACCTGCTTCGTCGCACAGTATAGCCGAGGTGCCGAAAGTTGGCGAAAGTCGGAGCAGATTTGGGCAATCTTTCATGCCATTGAAACTCATGCGAACCTTTTGTGCCCGTGAGACGTCTGAATGGGTGGACAACCAGCCAGTGATTGGCTGGACAACCAGCCAGCCCGTGGATGCGTCGACAGCGACAGTACCGTGGCCGGCTATTCAAGTACCAAATCCACGATGTTCAAGGAGATCATTATGCAAAAGCTATCACGCTTCCTCGTCTGGTGCATGGCGTTGGCACTCTTCCTGCCTGCCATCCCCGCACTGGCTCAGGACGCCCCGGCCATCGCCATCACTTCGCCCCAACAGGGTGAAGTGGTGAGTCCGACGTCCGTCCAAGTCAGCGGTACGGGTTCAGGCCTGCCCGAAAACAACGTTGTGGTTCAGGCATTGGACGACGCCGGCAACCTCCTGGATCAAGAGTTCGCGACGGTCCAGGCAGACGTGGGCGGGGCAGGGCCCTGGTCCGTCAACATGACGCTGCGCATTGCACCGGGCATGTCTGGTCAGATCGTCGCCTTTTCACCTGATCCGGCAACCGGCGCGCAGCTTGGCCTGACCGCGATTAACGTGACCTTTGGCGAAGGCGCGACCCAGCCCATCGAACCGCCCATCGCAACGGAAGAGCCCACAGCAGAACCCACAGAGGAACCGACGGCGCCGCCGATTGAGCCGCCGATCGCCACAGAGGAACCGACGGAAGAGCCGCCCGTCGTTCCCGTTCCACCAATCGCAACGGTAGAACCGACAGAGGAAGCGACGGAGGAACCTCCGGTCGTTCCTGTTCCGCCCATTGCAACGGTAGAACCGACCGAAGAACCGACCGAAGAGCCCACTCAAGAACCGACCGAAGAGCCGACCGAAGAACCGGTCGATTCCTTCATCACGATCGACATTCCCAACGCCAATGAAATTGTGAGCTTCGTTGAAGTTGTTGTGGTTGGCGAGGGCGGCGGTCTGCCGGAAAACAATGTGGTCGTTCAGGCACTTGCAGGGGCCGACGTGGTCGCCGAACAGGCCACGATCGTTGACGCCGCTGCTCCGGGCGGCGCCGGTGCATGGCGCGTGACGTTGGACGTCAACGTTGCTCCCGGAACCCAGGGCGTTATTCGGGCCTTTTCGCCTAACCCGGCTGCCGGCGGTGTTGTGGCCGAAACCACGATCCCTGTACAGTATGGTGAGGCTACGACACCGACCGAGACGCCCGCACCAGGCGAGCCGGAGATTTCCATAACTGATCCGGCAGACGGCGCCACGATTAGCGCCACCTCGGTCACAGTCGGCGGCACGGGAACGGCGCTGCCCGAGAACAACGTCACCGTGCAGGTGACGGATAGCAGCGGCGCCATTATCGCCGAAGAGAGTGCGACGGCAGATGCGCCCCTTGGTGGCACTGGTCCGTGGTCGGTGACCCTCGATTATGCGGCCACGCCCGGCGATGTGGGCCGCATTACGGCCTTTGCATCCTCGCCAGCCGATGGCTCGACCACGGCCGAGTCCACCATCAACGTCCGATTCCAGCCGCTCGAGCCTCAGCCCGCCGACATTTCGATCAACATCCCGCTGGACGGCGAGGAAGTTAGCCCGGTCGAGGTCGTCGTGGTGGGTACCGGCCGCAGCCTGCCGGAGAACAACGTTGTGGTCCAGGCGCTGGACAGCCGCGGTCGCGTGCTGGATGAAGAAGCCTCCACGGTTGCCGCTGACCTGGGCGCCGAAGGTGAATGGCGCGTGACGTTGGAGCCGGGCGTGGACCCGGGTACGAACGGCCGGATTTATGCATTCTCCACTTCGCCGGCCGACGGTTCGATCGTGGCCGAGGATGCGGTTGACGTGCGCTACGGTCGCGTGAATGCAGAACCGCGCCTTTTGATCGGTTCGCCAGGCAACGGCGCAACGATCAATACCGACAGCGGCTTTGGCGTAAGCGGCACGGGCGCCAATCTGCCCGAAGGCAATGTCGTCGTCGAAGTGCGTGACAGCGAGGGACGTCGCGTTGCGCAACGGGCGACGACGGTCAACAGCAACGGCAACTGGAGCGTCAACCTCTATACGGGCCCGCTCGACGGCCCGGGTCGCATCATCGCCTTTTCGCCGTCACCGGCCGACAACAGCCGGATGGCCGAGGATCTTATCGACGTCAACTTTGTGACCGATACCACTCGCCCGGTTCCCCCTTCGATCGTGATTGAACGGCCCCAGAATGGCGGCATCGTGAATGCCACCAGCGGCTTCCTGGTCAGTGGTCGTGCGGTCGGCATCTTCGAGAACAACGTCATCGTTCAGGCCCGCGATGCCTACGGCCAGCTCTTGCGCCAAGTCGTTACAACGGCCGATCAGAGCGGTAACTGGTCCGCGAGCCTGGTCTTCTTGATTGCAAACGGCACGCCGGGTTCAGTCACGGCCTTTTCCACCTCGCCAGCCGATGGCAGCGTCGTGACGAATGACACGATCCGCGTGACCTTTGCCAGCTCGTGTAGCGTCCGCAACGAGTGGCCGGTTTACGTGGTTCAGCGTGGGGACACGCTCTTCTCGATCGCCCAGCGTACTGGCAGCACGGTTGGAGAACTGACGGTTGCCAACTGCCTGTCCAACCCGAACATCGTGACCGTTGGGCAACGGCTCTTCGTGCCGCGTTTGCCGGACTCTGGCAATGTTGAAGTGACGCCAGAGCTGACGATCAGCGTGCCCGAAGCCGGCGCCTCGCTTGATGTGGACGACGTAATTATCGTCCAGGGCGAAGCGGTTGGCGTCCTGCCTGGCAACATCTTCCTGCGTGCGCTGGATGCCGACAGTAACGTCATTGACAACACACGCGGCGTCGTGGCCAGCGAGCCGGACGAGAACGGCATGTGGACGTGGCAGGCCGAACTGGACCCCGGCAATGTGATCTCCGGGACCCATGGCATGATCTTTGCTTACTCCGTCTCGCCGCTGAACGGCGGTGTGGAGACAAGTGCGGTTGTGCCCGTGGTCTATGGCCCGCCCGTGGCGGCAATGTACTTAACGATCGATGCGCCGGCGCCTTATAGTATCGTTGCCGAAGAGGGTGCGTTAACGATAAGTGGTCGCGGAGCGGGGCTTTTCGAAGGCAATGTGGTTGTGCGTCTCGTGGATAATCGCGGGAATGTCTTGGTCGAAGAGCCAACTACGCTCAACGCTGCGGAAGTTGGCGGCGCAGGCGAATGGACGATCGACCTGGAAGTCGATTACGTGGGCCGCGGTCGTATCGAGGCCTACTCCGATAGCCCGGCGGATGGCAGCATCGTAGCCTCAGCTGGGCTTGACGTCTACTTCGGTGATCCCACTTCGCAGGAGAGCTTCGCCGTCATCACCCATCCGCTGCCGAACGAGGTCTACACCTATGCGGATCGTCTGATCTCGGTGGCCGGCATCACCGATGGCGTCTTCGAGGAGCAGGTCTTCGTCAATGTGGTGGATGAACTAGGCAACATCCTCTTTGTGATTCCGGTGGAAGTTGAACCGGGATCTGGCTTCTGGTCCACCTCGCTCGACGTGCAGGTGCCTTTCGATCGAGATCGCACCTATGCTATCAATGTCGTGGCGGCCAATCCGACCCAGGGCGCCGTCTTTGCCGGTGATCGTATCACGGTTGAGAGTCGTGCGCCTGAGGCTGCAGTCACGGGTACCGTTACCTATCTTCAGCGTAGTGCGCTGCCTGATGATGCGGTTGTGACCGTAAAGATTCAAGACATCTCCCGGGCTGATGTCGCCGCTGTCGTGATCGGTGAACAGATCATCGACAACCCGGGGCAGCCGCCGATTCCGTATGTGGTCGAATACGATCCGGACGAGATTGACGAACGGTTTACCTATTCCGTGAGCGCTACGATTACGGATAGCAGCGGTGTGCTGCTCTTCCGCAACACGACGGTGATTCCGGTCATCACCCGGGGCGCACCCACCTCTGACGTGGAGATCCTGGTGGATGCCATGCAGTAGGAAGATCCGGTCTCTTCAATGCAGTCGGTCATGACAATTGCACTGAAGTCGTGAACTTCTGAAATTGGGTTGAACTGAGAAGGGGAGCGGGGCTTATGCCTTGCTCCCCTTCTGTCTTGTGAAGCCCTGCCTTGCGGTCGACATAAGGCAAGCCGAAATCCGGGGTCGGAGGGATAGTGTGGCGTGGCTGTCAAACAGCATGGCCATTTATGCCGTCGTGCGCATATGATCCTCCTTGCGCCAGACGAAGCCCCGATAGGCCTCGGTGAAGCCGATGCTGTCGTAGAGCCGGTTGGCGGGGACCATATCGCCCGTACTGACGACAACGTCGCGTGCGCTCAGGGCACGCAAGCGCAGCAGACCCTCCTGCATGAGCGCCCGGGCCAGACCACGTCGCAGGTGGTTGGGATGAGTGCAGACCGGCTCAAAGATCCCACGACGATTTTCTTCGTCATATGCCACGCCTACGTAGGCCGCGATTACCCCGTTTTGGGCGACGGCAACGAGATCGAGATCGCCTCGAAACGAAGGCGCGAGGCGAGTGAAGGCCTGGCACTCAGCGGCGGTATGCGTGGTGCGGCCGAAGGCCGCGTTGAGAAGATCGGCGATGCCCTGGCATTCAGCGAGCTCTTGGGGCCGGGTCGTGCGGATCTGGTAATCTGGGGCAACGTGTGGGGTCTCCAGCGGCTGTTGCCCCAGCCGCAAGTGACGCATAACGTCGACCCATTCCGTTTTCGTGTAGCCACGATCAGCCAGAAGCCGCTGCCGGCGTGCATCATACGCACGCGCCACCACGTCAAGCGTGCGCGTTGGGCTATCCTTACGCACCTGCGCAAGATGTTCCTCGGCCCAAAGCAGCATCTCTTCTTCAAGGTGTCGATAATCCGGGTGAAGCTGCAGGTGGGCGTCGCCCCCATCTTCGGGGTGAACCGCGCCGATGAGCTGTCCGTCATCCTCCCAAAGCTGGATGCGCGCCATGAATGTTGGCGTCATGGCCCCGGTAGGGTGATGAAAGCGTTGGCCATCCCAACGGCGCACTTCCCAGTTCAACCCGACCGGAGTAATCGGCGTGGTGGCAACGATGAGCGCGCGTACCCGCCAGAAATCTTCTTCGCCCTCAAAGCTACGGGGCGTAATCATGATGGTGACCTTTCCTGAGATGTGTGAACACCGGTTGAGCTGACACGCCGTGCATAGAGACCCAACCCGACGAGCGTGAAGATGGCGATAGTCAAGGTACCCTCGACCCCTGGCGAGAAGAGGAAGGCCATCTCCGGAGTCATGACGACTTCGAGCAGCAGGGTGGCGATAAACGCACCGCCTACCGTGTGCATGAGCACCGCAGGCCAGACAGAGTCGGTGCGCAAGCGGATCTCGCCGTAGACGAGCGATGCCGCCACAGAGCCAATGAGGAACCGCGTGACGACCGTCGGCGGACCTTCCGGTAGGTAGGCCAGCACAAATGCCAGATAGGGCAGGTGCCACGCGCCCCAAATGAGTCCAGTCAGTACGTGAGCGGCCAGCGTATCGATATTGAGCAGGAAGAGCTTGGGCGCAAGATAGCCGCGCCAGGCGAATTCTTCGATGATGTTCTTGGGAATGCCCAAGAGCAGGAAGCCCCCGAAAAGGGGCAAGAGTTCGGCGATGCTACGGCTCGTCAGGGTGACATTGCCCGTTAGCGCCCCAGCGCCGATGACGATCAAACCAGTCGCCGGGTAGAGGAGGAGGCTGATGAGATACATGCTGACGTTAGAGCGCATGTTCAGTCGCAGACCGAGATCGCGCCATCCGTCCCCGGCGAAGGCGCGCAGGAGGAGAGAAACCGCCAGCGGCGTGCCCAGCCAGATCAGCATGCCGAGCGTTTGATCGCCGCTCTGGCCCAGCAATGTGTCTATCCACAAGCCCACCCAGCCGCACGCCAGCGCAGCCATGCTGAAGATGGTTACGTTACGCAGCGTGCGTTGACGGTCGGCGGAGGCGTCATTGTGGCGTTCACTCGTCATTGCTGCAAAGCCTTTCTGGTTGACAATGCTAGATGGTCGAGCATGTCTCCAGTCCATCAAGGAGGATGCCCGACCATCTATTGTGTTACGTTACATAGTAGCAGAACTGCCGGCTGGCTTAAACCGGCCCTACATTTAATGATTTGTCCGCAAACAACGGAACGATTTCACCTTCCTGGAAGCTTTCCGTCAGTCTGGTTATCAGTTAGTGCAGCTTCCAGGAAGGTTACGAACTTGATTCCGGACAATCACCTAGCGTCTCAGCAATGGCATGAAGATCTGCCCGCCATTGTCTGGTCGAGCGGGTACATTGGGCTCTTCGATCGCATTCCCCGTAGGTCCGCAGTAGCTGGACGGATCCGTTGCACTCATGGTCGGGATGGTTACTGTACCGACGTTGGTGTAGGCGCTTGATGCCGGGCCGATTGCGCCACCCAGCGTACAGACGTTGTCAACGATTACCAGGTTCGGATCGCTCGGGGGGGCCGTCAGGTCGATGGCCGTACCTCTGAGCTCATAGACCCACGTCTCGTCGGGGGTCAGTGTGTCATCGCCGTCGGCCTTGTCGATAATCTGCGTCACGTCACCTTCGATGCTATCCGTGACGGTAATATCGGCTTCGGGAATGTCAATGACGCCGACGTTGGTGACTGCGTAGGTCCAGATCACCTGGGCAGTTGGTTGAATGATCGGCACATCAACACCATCAGGATCATTTGCGTCCTGACCATTGGTGAATTTGATGATGTCGATCGCCGGGTCAGGCCCAGGGTTACAGTAACTTGATGGGTCGGTCGCCTCCATTGACGGAATCGTCACGGTACCGACGTTGGTGTAGGCTGTGCTCGGCGGTGAAACCGCACCATCCTGCGTGCAGACGTCATCGACCAGGGTCAGATTCTCGTCTGCCGGCGGTAGCGCCGTGTTAATCGCCGTACCTTCGAGCTGGTAGACCCACGTCTCTTCGGGCGACAGGATCGCATCGCCATCGCCCTTGTCGATGATCTGCGTCACATCGCCTTCAACGCTATCGGTGACGGTGATGTCTGCTTCGGGAATATCGACGCCACCAACGTTGGTGACAGCGTAGGTCCAGGTGACGTCATCGTCCGGAGCAACAACAGGGACGTTGGCGCCGTCAGGATCGTTGGCATCTTCCCCATTGGTGAACTTGACGATGTCGATCGCCGGGCCAGGTCCGGGGTTGCAGTAACTTGACGGGTCGGTCGCCTCCATCGACGGAATCGTCACGGTACCGACGTTGGTGTAGGCCGTGCTTGGTGGTGAAACCGCACCATCCTGCGTGCAGACGTCATCGACCAGGGTCAAATTCTCGTCTGCCGGCGGCAGCGCCGTGTTAATCGCCGTACCTTCGAGCTGGTAGACCCATGTCTCTTCCGGCGACAGGATCGCGTCGCCATCGCCCTTGTCGATGATCTGCGTCACATCGCCTTCAACGCTATCGGTGACGGTAATGTCTGCTTCGGGAATATCGACGTCGCCCACGTTGGTGACTGCATAGGTCCAGGTGACGTCATCGCCCGGGGCGACAACTGGGACGTTGGCGCCGTCAGGATCGTTGGCGTCCTGGCCATTGGTGAACTTGACGATGTCGATTTCGGGATCTGCTCCGACGTTTTCGATCAGCGCAATAAAGCCCAGGAAGCCAACGCTGGCTGAACGATTAATTGTCGTACCGGGCACCACAGCCGGTAGATCGGATCGGTTCTGCTGCGTGGCTGATTCAACCTGCACGCAGACCCATTCGTCCGTCGGATCAATCATGACGTCAAAGCGCTGATACTCATCCCATTCATCCCCATTGCGATCGCGGAAGGGCGATCCTGTATCGTTGTCATCGGGGAAGATTGAATCATCGGCGAAGGGACCATCTAGCTGGGTCGAATCGGGAACACCGACAATATTGGGGGGAAGGTTGATCAACCCCGAGTTTTGCGTCCAGGTGCCCCCCTCGGCATTCGGATCGACGTAATTCTCACTGCTGGCCATGCCCCAGAGTGCGTTCGGTCGTGTCGCGTTTTCCACGCCGCCAACAACGACGCTGAAATTGGCACGGCGCTCAAGGCCGTTGGATTCAAAGGAGAAGCACTGGACATCGCTATTGGGACCAAGCAACCCCGTCCAGTCGGAGAAGAGGCCGTCGTTCCCCAATTTGATGACGATGTCGCGGCGTGCGGTCTAACGTGGGATCCTCGTAAACGAGCAGAAGGCTGAAGCCCCAATTCTCCACGACTGGCTCGCCGCCGACGGTGTGGGTAATCTCCATATCAGATACCGTGTAGGTATGGTTGCCCGTCAGTGCAATGCCCAGGTCAGTAATGTCGGTTGCGTAAACCGTCAATTCCTCGCCGCAGCATCCCCACGTCGGCTGGCCGCCAAACGTATCACGATTCCAGATTAACTCGGGCGTAATGCGAACGTCCGGCTCCGCATCGCGGCGCATAAGCACGCCATCTGCATCGCGCCCAAGGCCGGCCCAAACGAGGTAGGCCTTGACAATACCAGGCCCGTTGAAGGCCGGCGCAATCAGCGTGCCCTCGGTCTTGTTGAGCATGCCAACACCGTCCTGGTAAATTCGGTATTTGACATCTTGCACGCTATAGATCAGGTCGAATGGTTGGTTGGGGGGATCAGCGGCCACGGCAGCAGAGCTGCCACCGACCAAAAATCCGGTCAGGCAGATAAGAATCGCCAACAAGATCGCGGACCAAACGTGTCGTCGCATAAGTTGTCCTCCTTGGAGTATGGATGGGCGCGACTGCGGTGTAGATAAGATGTAAGGTGAAGTGGCCCAATCTCGTTACATCCTACCAGTCGCGCAGGGTGTTGGCAAGCGTCACTTGTGGATCGGGTGCATACCACATCTGGGGGGCTGCCCTAGAGAAAGCGATTATTCCGTTCGTGCATCGCCCCCAAAATGGGGTGCACCCTTGTGGATCATTTCGAGGGGTGAACCATGTAGCGCTTATGCGGTAAACATAAAGAAGACTACGACCGCGATAATGCTCATGATGAGAATGGCTGTGATTGCCAATACGCTGGTGCGCATGAGGGCGCGGCGGCCTTTGGTGATCTCCTCGCGCGCCTTTTGGGCTTGTTTCGCTTTCTCCTGCTTGGCCTTTTCACGCGCTGCCAGCGAACCGCGTACGCTGGTATAGCTTGCTCGTACCTGAATCCAGATCCAGACAAGCAAGCCGCCGATCGCTGCGCCAAGGATGAATGCTACGCTTTCTGTGATCATAATCCTACTGGATCATTGTCCCGCTACATGATGTTGCCGTTGATGGCTGCGCGTTTTCCTCCTTCCATCATACAGAATCACTCCTTGTTTTGCAATGGATTCTTGATTTATCGGCAGATTCCTGGTGAATTGCCGTCACATGGGCTATGCGCTGGCGCGGGCCGCTTTGTAGGCAGCCAATGTGCGCTCGCGTGCCCACTTGTGATCGACGATCGGACGAGGATAGTCCGTGCCGAGTTCGCAATTGGCCCGGACCTGGTCGATCGGGCTCATCTTCCACGGCTCGTGGATGAACTTCTGCGGCACGTCGCGTAGTTCCGGCACCCACGTGCGCACGTAGTCTCCGTTGGGGTCGTGTTTGCTGCCCTGTGACACCGGATTGAAGATGCGGAAGTAGGGGGCTGCGTCGGTTCCCGTTCCCGCCGCCCACTGCCAGCCGCCATTATTGGCCGCGGGATCGCCGTCCAGCAGCTGCTGCATAAACCAGCGCTCGCCCCAGCGCCAGTCGATCAGCAGATCCTTCACCAGAAAGGAAGCCACCGCCATGCGGGCGCGGTTATGCATCCAGCCTGTGTGGAGGAGCTGGCGCATGGCGGCATCGATGAATGGATAGCCGGTGTGCCCGGCGCACCACGCCTCGAATTCCGTTTCGTCATTATGCCAGGCGATTGCGTCGTAGTCGGCACGGAAGTTCCCGGCGCGGACGCGGGGGAAGGAGGCCAGGATCGTCATATAGAAGTCGCGCCAGATCAGCTCGTCGAGCCATGTGTTGGCGCCGGCGCGGGCTTCAGCGTTGGGCGCATTGCGTATAGCCGTTTGAGCCTCAACTGCGGCCTGGCGCGCCGAAATCATGCCAAAGCGGAGATAGGGCGAGAGTTGCGAAGTGCCGTCCAAATCTGGCCGATCTCGCAACTTCGCGTAGTCAAAAATAGAGTTGATCAACTCGATAGTTTGATAAATCTGGTCAACCGTCTCAAGGCTTCGACTTCGCCCGGTGGAAAGGCTTCGTGATCAGCCCGCCGCGGGGGCGCCGGCACCATTTCGGTTGGCAAGTCTGGCAGCGGATTCAAGGCTTGTGGGATCGAAAGCAGCTCATGTCGTTCGACAGGGGGTGCTTGCTTCCAGCGGCGGCTGTAGGGCGTGAAGACCGTATAGGGTGTGCCATCGTTCTTCATCACGCTGCCCACAGGCCGAATGCTCGCACCCTCAACCAGCGTAAGCGAGACGTCATCCCGTTCCAGCAGGGCGCGATCTCGTGCTGTCGCATATGGCGAATAATCGCGCTCTGCAAAAATCTCTGCACCGTTGAGCTCATGGGCGAATGCCGGAACGACTTCAGTCGGATCGCCGCTGCGTAAAATGAGGTGGCTGCCCAACTGCTGCAAGCGTTCATTTAGCGCCTGCAGACCGCCCAGCAAAAAGGCCGTACGTCGCGCGCGGCATACGAAGAATTGATCAGGGCTGGATCGAGGACGAAGAGCGGTACAACCCGATCTGAGGCGGCTAAGGATGCGTGGAGCGCCTGATTGTCGCTCAGCCGCACGTCGCGGCGGATCCACCAAATCGCTGTGCTCATTATGGGTACTCGCAATCGTTGCCTGATTAGCCACGGCTAGGTTGAGGAGGGTTCTGCGCTGTGCTGTCCGGGCTGAAGCGCCTCTTTGCCGGCGGGTGTAGCGCTGGGAACGCCATATTTCGCCAACAGCGAATGGGCGACGCGGAGTCCGCCCAGGGCCACAGCGGCGGTCGACTGGCCGGGGAAAATGCTGTCGCCAACCATCCACAGGTTGGGCCCAAGCTGTGGTCCCCATGCCCGGAAGAGACTCGTCTGCGGGAAGCCGCCCACCCAACCCCATTCGCGTCGTGTAAAGCGATTAAAGGTGACGGGTGTCCCCGGCAGAACCAGGTCGGCAGCTTCACGCAATCCAGGCAAGGCACGTTCCGCCGCGGCCAGCAGGCTTTCACTGTAGGCCAGTTTGCGCTGGTCGTATTCGCTGGAATCATCCTGATAGAGGCTCCACCACGGGGCCAAGCGCGTATGAGTGCTGAGCGTGAGCGCACGCCGGCCGGTGGGTGCTCGAACGGTATCCCATGCCGGGCTCAGGGAAAGGAAAACGCTGTTGCCTTCGCCCAGCGGTTCGCCGACGATCACCTGGTGGTGCAGAGGCGCAGACGGGCTGACGAGGGTTTCATCGAACCCGACATAGGTCATAAAGGCGCCCCAGCCATCCTTGGGCATGGCGGGCAGCTTCTTGAGCTTGCGGGGCGCGTCATCACCGAGAAGGTTGGCAATGTTCCACGGCGGCAGATTGATGATGACCAGATCGGCGGCAAAATGATCGCCGCGCTTGGTTGTAACACCGGCCGGACGACCGTTATGCATGACGATCTTCGTTACTTCCTGGCGGAACTGCACGCTGCCGCCGTTGCCGCGTACGGCTTCCACAAGGCGCTGAGCAATCGCGCCGATGCCGCCTTCCAGGTGGACGACACCCCGCCGCGGCAGATCCAGCGCAGAGGCGCCATAAAGGGCATTTGCGCGCTCGCTGGTGGTCTGGGCCGCAATCAGCAGTTGACCATCGATGAATTGACGAAGCCTGGGAGATGCGCCTTTCAAATGGCTCGCCACCGGGCGGAAGGCGTCGGCCAACAGACCCGGCTTGAGATGAGTGGGGAACGAGTCACCCAGCCAGCCAACGCCATCCGAGAGTAACCTGACCGCTTCGCCGGGGGACTGAGGCGGCCAGGGCGGCGTGCGCAGGGCGAGCGCCCACAATGCATCGGCAGTCGCTTCCTGCCAGCGCCAGAACTCCAGGCTCTCTTCGCCAAACTGGCTGATGCGCTCGGCCCACCGCTCATCATCACCGTAGCGGGTAATCTGCGCGCCGTCTGTCAGATGGGCAACCATGGCTTCATTTGTGCCATGGGCCGGCCACGACGGGATGCCAACCGCCTTGGCTACGATGTCCATGGGGCCGCCAGGGTAGAAGCCGCCGGCCAAGGTCGCCCCGGCATCAAAACGGTATTGCTTGTGGAAAAATGTGCCCGCACAGCCGCCCGCGTAGACGTGCGCTTCGAGCACGGTGACGTCAAGCCCAGCCTTTGCAAGCATAGCGGCCGTCGTCAGGCCGCCAATGCCTGCGCCGACGACAAGGATTTTGGGTCTGTTCATGTTTTTAGCCTAGGAGGGCTGGTACGACGTGTTCAATTGCTTCTGCAACAAACGCTTCGTCTTCCATTTGCGAAAGGCGAAGAGCACAGGCAGATTCAGGCGCATGCCCGTGCCGAGCGTGCGCCACCACAATCCATCGCGGTACTCGATCACGATCTGGTCGATCACGCGGGTCGTATGGTCATCGACCTCCGCAAAGGTATGCGTGTGATCCCAGCGCTTAAATGGGCCATCGATCTGGCGGTCAACAAAACCGGTTGGGCCCACATCTTGAATGCGGGCATGCCACTGAATGGGCAAGGGGCCTACCCACATCGTGAAGCGCATTTCATCGCCTTCATCCAGCAGTTCCGGCGCTTCGTGGATACGCACGATCACTGGCGGCGGCGTAATCGCCCCCATGCTGGCAGACTGGCGATGAAACGCGCGCACCGCGCTGAGCGGTGCATCAACTGTAAATTCGTGACGATAGGTAGGCATTTTTGCTCCTCAGCGGACCACTAGGCCGGGACCGGATCGGCCTGCTTCTTCTCTTTTGACTTGCCCGTCAGTTCCGCCAATCCCGCCTCAATCGTGGGGTACTTGAATTCGAACCCCATCTCAAGCAGCTTGGCGGGGACGGCTTTGCGCCCTTCGAGGACGACGGTTGACATCTCGCCCAAGACGGCTTTGAGTGCGAACCCGGGGGCCGGAATCAACGATGGCCGACCCATGGCGTCACCGATAGCTATGGCCAGTTCGCCGGCCCGGACTGGATTGGGCGCTACCAGGTTAAAGGGACCATCAGCCGCTTCATTCTCCAGCAGGAACAAAATGGCGCGCACTTCGTCCTCGATGTGAATCCACGCCATCCACTGATCACCGTCCCCTAGCTTGCCACCGACAAAGAAGCTGAAGGGCAGCTTCAAACGCTTGTAGGCAGTGGCGTCATTGCTAAAGACGACGCCCGTACGAATAATGGGGCGGCGAATGCCCATGCGCGACGCCGCCGCGGTCGAGAGTTCCCAGTCAAAGAGCACCTTGGCCGGAAAATCGTTGCCAATTCGACTCGACTCGGTGTATTCGGTATCGCTCGTATCGCTTGGGTAGTAGCCCACGGCGGAGCCTTGAATCAGCACGCCGGGCTTCTCCTCCGCAGCACGGATTGCCTCCATGATTGCATTTCCGGCATCGATGCGACTGTCACGGATTTCTTTCTTGTAAGCCTTGGTCCAGCGGTGTTCACCCAGGTTGGCGCCGGCCAGGTTGATAATGGCATCCGCACCGTCGGCCAAATGGCCCCAACCCTCAGCGGTCTTGCCATCCCAGCGATGCAGGTGGACACCCTCTGACATGACCTTGGCTTCAATTGGGTTTCGGCTCAGTACGGTCACATTGTGACCATTCTCGACCAACGCTTTGCTTAGTGCGCGGCCGATTAGCCCGGTACCGCCAGTAATGATGATTCGCATCGTCTGTCCTCCTGTCTTAGCGCTCGCTCTTGAATTGGCTAACTTCGCTATGCGAGATGTCTTTTTCAGTCTCACCCTGCACATCACTATTTTCCGTGATGTCCAGCAATTGGGCAAGCCACTGGCGAATTATCTCGCCGTCTGAGCCAAGAATGGTATTGACAGCGTCGTGATAGGCGTGAAGATAGGCCATCAGCATTGAGGGCGACATCTGATAGTGCGTTGCCAATAGATCCTGAATCCAGCGAATGTCAGGACCGAGGACGTTCATGTCCCCAAACGAAAGCGCAGCCTGAATGGCACGACCCACATGCGCATTGGCTTGGGCAAGCTGGCCTTGCTCCATCTCGTTGCCGCCGTAGCGTTGCCAGATCTCACTCTCAATCTCTGCCTGCTTGCGGGCAAAGCGGTCACGCGTGGCCAGGTAGCGCAGCGGTGTCTCTTGCAATGCGGGCTGCAGGTGAGGGCGGACCGCGAGCGACTCAATTTTGTCGAGCGCCGTGTCCAGCTGATTACCCAGATAATGACCCGGAATCTTGGTCACCAATGCCGGGCGTGTGGCAAAGACGCTGCCGCCATAGGCCAAGGGAATCCGGTTATCGGCCAGCACCTCTGCCATTTTCTGAAGATCGGCCGCAGTAGAAAGTTGCTGAGCCGTCAGAATGACGAGCTTTGGCTTCGTCTCTTGAAGCGTCTTCTCCAAGCTGCGCAATGGCACGTTTGCGCCCAAATAGATCACGTCAAAGCCGTGGCGGCGCAGCAACAACGAAAGCATGAGCGGCGGAAAGACATGCTCCTCTTGCGGCGGACAACCAATCAAAATTCGCTCGCGTCGTGAGGGAATTGGCGTTGCGGCAAGCATTGTTTCCAGGCGGCGAATGGCCAGGGCCGAGGCAAAGTGCTCTTGCTGAATGGTCACTCGCCCATCGTGCCAGCCTTTGCCGATTTCAGCCAAGCCCGCCTGAATGATCTGCGTGCAAACCTGCTCGGTTGGCAACAGCGAAAACGCTTCGCTTAGCACAGCTTCTGCCTGAGCCTCTTCAAAATGCAGGCAGGCGTTGACCCAGGCTGCCCGCAGGCCAACGACGCGATCGGCTCCATGGATGAAGGTAGTCGGTTGTGGATCGCGCCTGGTCGCCGCTCGCGGCGCGTCAGGGTGACGATGGCCTGGGGTCGCAAGTGGGTCCTCGTTGTTTTCGCTCAGGCGTTCCCAGAGATCTACGGCACGGCCAATGCTCAATCCTTCATTCTGCCGCGCTATGAGCCACTTGACGGTCTCAACGTCCCGGGGAGAGTAGAGCCGGTGGCCGCTGGCCGTCCGATTTGGAATGGGCAGCCCATAACGTCGCTCCCATGCGCGCAATGTATCCGGCTTGATGCCAGTTTCTCGTACAACCGCTTTTACGTTATAAATGGGCGTATTATCATTTGCTTTCACGGATGCCACTGCCTCCATCTAGAATCAGTTGCAGAGTATGACCTAATTGCCATATGTCCACAAACTGTCTGAATCTTTGTTTATATCCTGACAATACGACACAAATGTCTTTTGTAAAGTATTTGTCCATACTTTTTCCAGAAAAAGATTCGACAAATGTATGATAAATACCTTGACAAAGCAGTGGCTTCGCCTTAAAATTCCGCTTAGTGGAGCAGTCGGTCCTGGCCGGCTGCGCTAAACTTATCTAGAACAAATACACTTCCACGCCATGCACCGGAGAGACGCATCTATGCAATTAGAAACTCATCCCTGGGAAGGGACTCTTCTCTCCCTGGCCCGTGAAGCTCGCCATTCCGCCCCTCTTGGTACATCGCATCGAATTGATTCACAGCTTCTCGAGCGCGCACATGCCTTTTGTGAGTCGGTTACGGCCATCAATAGCCGCTCCTTTCACCTTGCCTCCGGCCTCTTGCCGGATGGAAAGCGACGGGCCACGCGTGCGCTTTATGCATTTTGTCGCGTGAGTGATGATATCGTCGATGAAGGCGGGGCGGAGAGCAAGCAGGATTTGGCTGCGTGGCGCGCTACGGCATCGCTGGCCCATCCGCCGGAAGAGGATTTGGTCGCCGTTGCCTGGGCCGATGCACGCCTCCGCTATGACATTCCCCTGCGCTATGCCGAGCAACTGCTGGATGGCGTTGCGACTGATCTCGAAAAGGATCGCTACGCAACGATTGATGAGCTCGCCCAGTACAGCTACGGCGTTGCCTCCACGGTCGGTCTCATGTCCATGCACATTATCGGCTACAGCGATGAAGAGGCGCTGCCCTACGCTATCAAGCTGGGCGTTGCGCTTCAACTAACGAACATTTTGCGTGATATCGCCGAGGATTGGGCGCGCGGTCGCGTTTACGTGCCCCAGGATGAGCTTGCGCACTTTGGCTTGTGTGAAGATGATATTGCTGCAGGCGTCGTAACGGATGCGTGGCGGTCGTTCATGCGTTTTCAGATTGAGCGCAACCGCCGCCTCTATGCGGAGGCTATGCCCGGCATCGGCTATCTTGATCCGAGCGGGCGCTTTGCGATTGGCGCCGCTGCCGAGCTCTATCGTGCGATTCTCGATGACATTGAGCGTCATGACTACGACGTATTCTCCCGCCGTGCCTACGTCTCTAAATGGGGCAAAATTGGCCGGCTGCCGGGCATCTGGTGGCGGAGTCGGAACGGCGTCGCCTGAGCGTGCGGTCGCACAATGAGCGTGTGGCTGCACAACGCTGCGTGCGGTCGCTCAAATTGCGCCGTCCACGCGCAGCGTTGCCAATTGCTTCTCGTCATACCCCAATAAATTCTTCAATACCCGATCCGTATGTTCGCCCAGCAGGGGCGGGGGCATACGGATCTGCGCGGGCGTCTGGCTCAACTTCGGCGCAGGCCCCAGCAGCGTGACCGGCCCGGTTTGCGGGTGCTCCACAGTCTGGACCATCTGTCTGGCTCTCGCTTGTGGATGGGCCAGTGCAGCTGGAATATCGTTTACACTGCTGGCCGGAACGCCCGCCTCCAGAAGTTGCGGCAGCCAATCTTCTGTGGTCTGCCGCACAAAAATCTCTTCCAGCCATGGCATCAAAATTGTGCGGTGAGCGACGCGCTGCGGATTGGTGGCGAAACGCGTGTCCGCGGCGAGCTCCGGACGGCCCAGCAGCGTGCAGAGGCGTGCAAACTGACCATCGTTGCCCACCGCAAGCATGAGCCAACCGTCAGCGGTCGCCACCGTTTGGTAGGGGACGATGGATGCATGGGCATTGCCATAGCGGCGGGGAGTCTCGCCCGAGACGAAGTAGGCGGTCGCGACGTTGGCCAGCCAGCTCAGTTGCGTATCAAAGAGCGCAATATCGATATATTGCCCTTCGCCAGAGACGGTGCGATGGTAGAGCGCGGCGAGGATGGCGGTCGCAGCCTGCATGCCTGTGGTAATGTCCGTGATTGCCACGCCGACCTTATGGGGCTCGCCTGTCACGCCCGCCGGCCCGGTGATACTCATGATCCCGCCCATAGCCTGTATGGCCGTGTCGTAGCCTGGAAAATTGCGGTACGGGCCGTCCTGGCCAAAGCCCGTGATTGCGCAATAGATCAATTGTGCATTTATTTCGTGTAGTAATGAATAGCCAATACCCAAACGGTCCATCGTATCAACCTTGAAATTCTCAATTAGCACATCTGCTTCCGCCACGAGCTCGCGCAATACCTGACGCCCGCCTTCCGATTTCAGATTCAGCGTCACGCTTTCCTTGTTGCGATTGGCGCTAAAAAAATAAGCGCTTTCGCCATTCTCCGCGAAAGGGGGGCCCCAGCGTCGGGTGTCGTCGCCACGACCTGGTTGTTCGATCTTGATCACGCGTGCGCCGAGATCGCCCAGCAGCATTGTCGCATAGGGCCCGGCCAGAACGCGTGAGAGGTCAATAACGGTGATGCCGTCGAGTGCAGCGGGCGGCAGGGAATTAGGATTTTCAGTCATGGGATTGCCTTTCTACACAACTCTGATGTTCAGGTTGTGGGGAGCGGGGGTGGGGAACTAGCCGGGCGTATTTTGGGTTTTCATTGATGGTACCACAAAATTTGCGCGGCGCTGACTGCTGGTGCGCCGCGCCATTGGAGGAGGACTACAATGTTCCACCAATCGAAGCCGGCGACACTCTTCCTCACGCTTGGCTTGGCGGCCTTGCTGGCAGCGTGCAGTCCGGAACGAGCGCCGATTTCGCCCGCAGCCGAAGCGACGATTGTCTTCTTACAGGATGAAAACGCGCGACTAACAGACGAAATCACCCGGCTCCAGGCTGGGGCAGACGCCGCTGACAACGAGGCCGATCTGCTCGGTGCAATGCTCGCGCAGCAGCCAACAGGTGACGATTCCGCCGAATCACCATTGGCCCTGGCTGCCGCCGAAGAGAGTGTGCCAACCGTAGCCGCGCCCACGCCCCTGCCACCGCCAACGCCGTTGCCC
This sequence comes from uncultured Chloroflexia bacterium, assembly GCA_963807905.1. GTDB lineage: Bacteria > Chloroflexota > Anaerolineae > Caldilineales > Caldilineaceae > JAGRCP01. Next base: position 75,520 of record CAWEEJ010000024.1, read on the forward strand.
ACCTTTGTCCCGCAAACATTCGGGGAGGAGCCGCCAAGCGACCGTTTTACGGCTTCTATTCCTTTCACGGGGGCCTGGACCGCTGATCCGGCCCGTCAACAAACCCTTGGCTGGGCGCTAGAGACCGAACCAAGCAGCGCAACGGTGGTCGCTCAGCCTTTCGAGCATGGCGTAATGCTCTGGCGCAGCGATACGGGGCAGATCTTTGCACTCTGGACGCAGGATGGTCGCCAGAATTGGCGCGCGTTTGAGGACACGTTTGAAGAGGGAGAGCCTGAAATCGATCCGGCGTTGACTGCACCGGGTGGCCTGCAGCAGCCAGAGCGTGGCTTTGGCAAGATCTGGCGCCAGAACCCCGAGCTGCGTGAGGCGCTCGGATGGGCGCAGGTGCGCGAGAACAAGAGCGAGGCGCTGATTCAGACCTTCGAACATGGTCTCATGACATACGTCGGCGCCCGCGTCTACGGCATCGGTCAAACGCCTGAAGGCGAGCCGGTCTGGTTTGCGGAATAGGCAAGGCGTAGGCGAACCGTCCGAATCTTCAGAAATCGTGCAGCGTATGATCTTGTATCAAGGCAGTTACCGCCAACGGTAACATCCCTGGCTCGCACCTACCTAAGCAGTAACGACGCAGCCAGCGCCGGTTGAGCCTGTCGAAACCAAGCTGGCTGCGTCGTTACCCCAAGCAGTGTAGAAAGGAAGCACCGCCATGCCCCGCTTCAACCCTAGCCATCGACAGCTTGCGCTGTTGGCTATCTTCCTTGTGATGATCGTGCTGACCGGTCTCGTCATGACGGCCAATTACGCCACAGCGAATGGTGATTTTTCAGTCTTTCTCCCACTGGTCGAACGTGCTGCGTCCGGCTCGGTTCCTATCCCGTAACTGGGCGTGATCAGTGGGGCGGGAGCCCCTGATCATAAGCAAACGACCCCGAGGCAATATTTTGCCTCGGGGTCGTTTGCTTATGAAAGAACGAATCCTAGTGTTCCGCCAATCTTGAATTGGCGACTCGTATTGCTGTGGCGGAACCTAAATGCATCGGCACGAACAAGTTCACAAACTCGTCAATTATAGATTGCCGATGCACTAGTGCAGATGGGCGTGAATACCACGACAGAAATTCAGCGAATCTATCTCTGGTGGGAACTGTATGCGAATTTCTGCCGGGATTCACTAGCACCATACGCGACAGAGATTACGTGAAGTCGCTATAGTGAGGGCGCAGGAAGTAGAGGACGATAATCGGAATCAAAATGGCGCCAAACACCATGACCAAATCTCCGGTCAACACCAATGCCACAATTGCAGTCACCGCGGCCGAAATCAAATAGAGAATCAACCCCCAGCGCTGCCAGTTCCAGATCCCCAAGGCCGAAATAACGCCCGCGGCCGACGACAGCAAGAGCAGCCAGAGCGCAAGCGATGCGTCGCCTTCCTGGCGCACGGTGACCCAATAAACGCCCGTCATGATGAGATTGCCAAGAATAACCAGAATAAGAACGATGGTCATGCCTGTCCCGCGGTGAGGATGCTGCACGTCTTTGCTCATTCGATGAACTCCTGCATTGTTGAATATTGAAGGGGCGCCGGATGTCCGACGCCCCATAATCATACTCTATATCGGTGAGCGCAAGGAAATCACCTAAACGCAAATGGGATGCACGCTGGCTCAGGCGGTGATCAGGCCCACTTGCTGAGGCCCATCTCATATGGGTTGATCAGGTCCGGGTTCGACGGACGCACCCGCACGCCAACGGCGAACTGGCCGCTCTCCTCTGGCTGCAGCGCGCCGCTGTAGACGAGCGCATTGCCCTGGGTATCGCTCTTGTCCATGCCGGTTACAGCGGGAGCCACCATACGGCCGGCGGCATCGGTCACGCCATACACGATTTCGGCCGCCACACTCTCTTCCGGCACGCTATTCAACCAGACTTGCGCGGCGAGCGACATGGGTTGGCCGACTTCGATTTGAAGCTGCGGCCGATCAAGCATCTCGATGTTCACCGTGTTCCAGCGCTGCTGGATATCCGCCTTCCACGCTGCGACAGCCTTGGCCACGGCATAATCGTCGCCTTGGAAGTGCACGCCGCTCACCGCAGCCGGCAGATAATACTGATTCACGTAATCCTTGACCATGCGCCGCATGCTGAATTGAGGGGCGCACGAGCGAATCGAATTCTTCATCACCTCAACCCAACCATGGGGCACGCCCTGTTCGTCCCGGTCGTAGTAGAGGGGGATGATTTCATCCTCCAGGAGTTGGTAGAGGCTCAGCGCATCAGCTTCGTCTTGAGTCGCTTCATCTTTATACTCACGCTCTTCGCCAATAGCCCACCCGTTGCTGCCGTCGTACCCTTCAACCCACCACCCGTCTAGAACAGAAAGATTTGGCACACCGCTGGCGGCGGCCTTCTCGCCAGACGTGCCGGAGGCCTCGTGCGGCCGTCGCGGGTTGTTAAGCCACACGTCTACGCCCGAAATCAGGTGGCGGGCAATATTCATGTCATAGTTTTCGACAAAGACAATCTTGCCCGCAAAATCAGGGTCCTGGCTCAGCTCATATATCTCACGGATGAGGGACTTGCCCGGCTCATCAGCCGGATGAGCCTTGCCACTGAAGATGATCTGCATCGGCCGATCCGGATTGTGCAGCATCGCCTTGAGGCGTTCCCGGTCGCGAAAGATCAGGGTGGCCCGCTTGTACGTAGCAAAGCGCCGGGCAAACCCAAGGGTGAGTGCGTTGGGGTCAAGTAGGTGGGCGGCCTCTTCAATGCGGCGTGGGCCCTCGCCGTGCCGCAGATACTGGCGTTCGACCCGATCACGTGTAAAGTCGATGAGCTTATGCTTGCGCTCATCGTGCACGTGCCACAATTCATCATCGGGAATTGCGTCGACAGACGACCAGGTTGCGGGCGCGTCAATCTCCTCCTGCCAGTCAGTGGGAAGATAGGCGCTATAGAGATCCTTCAATTCCTGAACCATCCACGTCTTGGAGTGAACGCCGTTCGTGACATGGCCAATGGGCGTCTGCTCGACAGGCAGGTCGGGCCAAAGGAAGTTCCACATGGCCCGGCTCACGTGACCGTGAAGCTCACTCACGCCGTTGTGATAGGCGCTGAGCTTGAGCGCCAGCACAGTCATGCTGTACTGCTGTCCCCGATCGGTCTGCTGGCTGGCAAAATGGATGAATTCATCGCGCCCAATGCTCAGCTGCGTCCAGTATTGCCAGAAGAATTTCTCCACCAACTCAAACGAGAAGGTGTCGTTGCCGGCCGGAACCGGCGTATGCGTCGTAAAGAGCGTATTGGCGCGCACAGCCTCAACGGCCTGCATAAAGTTGATGCCGTCTTCCCGAACCTTCTCCCGTGCACGCTCCAGCCCAAGGAACGCGCTATGGCCCTCGTTCATGTGCCAGGTGGCTGGGGCAATCCCCAGCGCGCGCACAGCGCGCACACCACCGATACCCAGAACGAACTCCTGGCTGATGCGCATTTCACGGTCGCCGCCATAGAGGCGGGCGCTCAACTCACGGTCCTGAGGGGCGTTGCGCTCCACGTCCGTGTCCATCAGGTAGATCGGAATGCGGCCGACCTGGATTCTCCATACCTTGGCGTAGACGGTACGGCCAGGCAGATCGACATGAACCAGCACTTCATTGCCGTCAGGATCTACGGCTGGGGTGGCGGGCACTTCGGCAAAGTTTACCTTCTCATACTGGGCCTGCTGGACGCCATCGGCATCGATGAGTTGGGTGAAATAGCCCTGGGGATAGAGAAAGCCAACACCGATAAAGGGCAGATCCAGATCACTGGCGGCCTTGCAATGGTCGCCGCTCAGGATGCCCAAACCGCCGCTGTAGATGGGAAGCGCTTCGTGCAGGCCAAACTCGGCGCTGAAATAGGCAATTACCTGGTCGCGCTTGTCGGCATGATGGGTCTTGAACCAGGTCTTGGCCTCAGGCGACATGTATTCATCGAATCGCGCCAGGACGGCCTGAAAGGCAGCAATATAGTCAGCATCCTTGGCGACAGTGTTGAGCTTCTCTTGCTGCACCGCTCGCAAGAACTTGACTGGATTGTGGTTGGTTGCTTCCCACAGCTCAGGGTCGATGATCGCATATAGTTCCTGAGCCTCGGCCTCCCAACTCCACCATAGATTGTAGGCTAGCTCTTGTAGGCGAGCGATCTCCGTTGGGAGTTTGGGCAAGACTGAAACGGTCCCAATAAGATTCATGAGGATTCCTTTAAGCTCTGTTCGAATTTGGTTCTGATCAGTAGTGCATCAATATTGCTTTAGTGTTGCTGCGACACGTCATCCGTCGCCAAAATTCCATCAGCGCGTGCAACCGTTTGCACACCCCGGCATCGGGGGCCATTGTACTTGTATCTTAGTGGAATTGCCAAAAACCTCGTCAGGAATCCGGCGATTTCGGATGACGGGCCTTCTCGGCCCGTCACGCTATGAGGAATGATCCGATTTGTACGGATTGCGCCAATAGCGCCCCTCCATCGCAAGCAGCCTATCTGCCTCGCTTGGCCCCCAACTGCCAGCGCGATAGGTAGCCAGTTTGATAGGGCCATTGGCCGCTTCTTCTTCCTGCGCCCATCCCTCCAGCACCCTCGTCACCCGGTCCCAGGCCACTTCGATCTCATCGCGGCGAATAAAGAGTGTGCCGTCGCCCAGGAGGGCATCGAGCAACAGGCGCTCGTACGCTTCGGCCGACTCGGCGCCAAAGGCGTCGGCATAGGTAAACTCCATGGAGACGGGATCGACATCGATTATGGGGCCCGGGTGTTTGGCATCAAAGGAGAGGCGAATCCCTTCATCGGGCTGGATCCGCAATGTGATCATGTTTTGGGGAATGTGCATGTCATTCTCCAGATCCTGGAAAAATGTGAGCGGCGGTTGGCGAAAGATCACATTGATCTCCGTGAGTTTGGTCGCCATTGCCTTGCCCGTGCGGATATAGAAAGGAACGCCGTTCCAGCGCCAGTTGTCAATCTCCAGCCGCCAGGCCAGGTAGGTCTCCGTCGTGGAGTTCGGATCGACACCCGGCGCCTCCAAATAACCCGGAATCTCTTCGCCATTCGTTTTGCCGCCAGTATATTGCGCTCGTACCACGCAACCAGCAACGTCTTCCCGCTCGAACGGACGGATTGCGCGCAGCACATTGACTTTCTGGTCGCGCACGGCTTTGTCTTCGTAGGCAACCGGCGGTTCCATGGCCGTCAGCGCAACGAGCTGCATCACGTGGTTCTGGATCATGTCTCGAATCGCGCCGGCTTTGTCATAATAGCCGCCGCGGTCTTCGACCCCAAGACTCTCCGCCACCGTGATCTGGACATGATCGACGTAGTTTCGATTCCAGATTGGTTCAAAGATGCCGTTGCCAAAGCGGAAGACAAGGATGTTCTGCACAGTCTCCTTGCCCAGATAGTGGTCTATACGATAGATCTGACCTTCGTCAAAGTGCTCCAACAGATGCCGGTTGAGATCCTCGGCGCTGGCCAAGTCATGGCCGAATGGTTTTTCGATAATCATACGCGCCCAGCTGTCGTCTCCAACCTGAATCAGTCCGACCTCGCTTACCAAGGTTGTGATCGGTTTGAAGACCGACGGCGGCGTGGAGAGGTAGAAGAGGCGGTTGCCTTCGGTGTGATGAAGTTCATCAATCTCATCAACCCACGTTGCCAGGCGCTCGAAGCTCTCACGGTCATCGTAGTTGCCGTTCTGATAATGGATATGGCGTGCGAATTCTTCCCATTCCTTATCGGGCAGGCGCTTGTCCGCAAACGCTTCCATGCTTCTACGAACCTCGTCACGGTAGGCCTCGTCCGTGTATTCCGTACGCGCATAGCCGAGGAAGGCATAGTGATCGGGCAGCAGCCCCTGGCGGTAAAGGCTGTAGAGAGCGGGCAAGAGCTTACGTTTGGCCAGATCGCCGGAGGCGCCAAAGACGACCATCTGCATGGGTGGGATCTTGCGACCGTTCATCCCAACTCTCCCGCTTCCAGCGCATTTATCTTGCCGACCCGGCGCAAGAAGCGCTCTTCCTGCTGAACCTCGGCACCGGCAAAGGCGCGCACGATCTCGCACGCCAATTCATCACCGATGATGCGCCCACCCAGGCAGAGCACATTCATGCCGTCGTGCTCCACGCCTTGATGTGCGCTGTAGGTGTCATGGGCAACACTTGCACGCAGGCCGCGAATCTTATTGGCTGCGATGGCCACGCCGACGCCACTACCGCAGAGCAAGACGCCCCGCTCCGCCTCGCCGGCCTGCAACAGTCGCCCGACTTTGGCCGCATAATCAGGAAAATCGACTGATTCGGTGTTGTGGGCCCCTACATCGATCACTTCATGGCCCAACACTGTCAATTCATCGATGACAGGCGCCTTGAGCGAAAATCCGCCGTGATCTGTGCCGACCGCGATACGCATAGGGCTAAATTCTCCAGGTGTTTACTAATGGTAGGTTGATTGCTGACCACATTATCGCACAATGTGAAATCGGTCGGTAACGCCAAATACGGGCCGACAGATCAGTCCGACAGATCAGATAGCCGCGGCTGGAATGCAAATTTGCCTTGGCTCGCGGAATCGACGCATGCCCGCATCGTCGCTAATCAAGCCGGCAACGCTTATTCATGCGGGTAGGCCATCACCAGGCCTTTGACCTCAACCTGGACCGGCTGGCCGTTGGCGAAGTTGTACATTGGCCCCACGCGTGTACTGAGGGTGCGACCAGAGGGTAGACGTAGCGTGACAAGCTGGTCATGACCGAAGAAAAGCGTTTCCGCGACACGCGCCACGGAGTCGGGCGGTCCTGGGACAACGGCCACATTCTCAGGCCGAATTAGGATCTCCACGTCGCCTTGCGCCGGATACTGGAGGTGAACCGTACCGAGCTCGCTATCAGCCTGATAGCCGCTGGCCACCCCGGGCAAGAAATTAGCGTCACCGATGAACTCCGCCACAGCATGGTTGGTGGGCTGATGGTAGAGTTGTTGGGGCGAGGCTACCTGTATCACCCGGCCATCCATGAGGACGGCAATCTTGTCGACCAGGCTGAGGGCTTCCTCCTGATCGTGGGTGACAAAGACTGCGGTTGCGCCGGCCTGCTTGAGGATGGCACGAATCTCAGCGCGCACGCGTACGCGCAAGCCGGCATCCAAATTACTAAATGGTTCGTCAAGAAGAATCAGCTCGGGCTCGGGGGCCAGCGCGCGCGCCAAGGCCACTCGTTGCTGCTGACCGCCACTCAACTCCGAGGGCATGCGCTGCCCCAGGCCCTGCAGGCCGACCAATTCCAAAACATCACCGATGCGCACGTCTTTTTCTCCGGCATAGGCATGGAGTCCAAACCGAATGTTGTCGTCAACGCTCATGTGGGGAAAGAGGGCGTATTCCTGGAATACCATGCCGACGCGCCGCTTCTCCGGCGGGAGATGGACTGACTGCGATGAAACGACGGTACCGCCGATCTCGATGACGCCGCCATCCAGTCGTTCGAAGCCCGCGATGAGGCGCAATGTCGTCGTCTTGCCGCAGCCACTGGGCCCCAGCAGTGCCAAGAGCTCGCCTTGTTCCAGGTCAAACGTGACGCCATTGGCCGCGCCCACATCGTCAAAGTGCTTTTCAACATCCTGGAGGCGGATGGCGGGCGTTTCCGGCGCCGCTGAATGCGTGAGGTCACTCATGAGGCGTCGCGTTCTTCCTGGCCCAGTATGATGGCGATGCTCACTGCGGAAACAGCCAGCAGGATAAGGGAGGGAAATGCTGCACGCGTGAAGAATGCCTCCTCCGTTGCCGACCAGATTTGTGTGGCCAGCGTTGTGAAGCCAGTCGGCCCCAACAGCAACGTGGCCGGCAGCTCTTTCATAGTCGACAAAAAGACCAGGGCCGCACCCGTCCAGATGCCGGGACGCAGCAGGGGCAACGTGACGCGGCTGATGGTGCGGCTGCGGCTGGCTCCCATGCTGCGTGCGGCCTCTTCCAGGCGCGGGCTCATGCGTAGCAGGGATGTGCGCACGGTGCCGGTGGCCTGGGGCAGAAAACGCACCACATAGGCAAAGATCAGCATGGTCAACGTCTGATAGAGCCACGGGAGAAAGTTGGCGCCGAAGAAGACCAGGCTTAATGCAATGACGATGCCGGGCAAGCCATAACCGACGTAGACGGACTGACTGATCAGATTGCTGTAACGACTTGGAAAGCGTACGGCGAGGTAGGCTACCGGCAACGCCAGAACAATGGCGGCCAGCGCAGCCAGCGTGCTCGCCTGTACGCTGTGGAACGTCGCTTGGAAGGCGGGCAAGAGCGGTTCGCCGGCGCGCAATCCGCGGACCAGCCAGTAGGTCACAACCGAAAGCGGGACAATTAACCCAGCCAGTACGACCAGGCTGCAAAGGGCCATGGCCGGCCAGCGCCAGGCGCCCAGCTTTTGCAGCTGCATTGATCGAGCCGCGCCTGCGCCCATCCGGTAGTAGGGACTACCACGTCCCTGGATGCGTTGGGCGCCGAAGAGCAACAGCAGGGTTAAGGCGACGAGCACGAGCGAAAGCAGCGCGGCATAGCTGCGATCAAAGCTGCTGAGATATTGAATGTAGATTGCACGCGTGAAGCTGTTGTAGCGCAGAATCGAGACGGCCCCGAAGTCGCTCAAGACGTAGAGCGCCACCAGCAGCACACCCGCGGCAATCGCAGGGCGCAACGCCGGCAACGTCACCCGACGGAAGGTCTGCCACGGCCCATAGCCCATACCGCGCGATGCCTCCTCAAGCACGGGGTCCAGATTGCGCAATCCGGCGCGGATCGTCAGCAGCAGATAGGGATAGGTAAAGAGTGTCAGAGCGTAGGTAGCGCCGACAAGTCCGTAGACGGACGGCAGGCGTTCGACGCCCAGCGGTTCTAACCAGTTCTGCACCATCCCACACGGGCCCAACATGGCCACGAGCGCATACCCTCCCACATAGCTGGGGAAGACGAGCGGCAGCGTGGTCAGCACGCTCCACAGGCGCCGGCCGGGCAAATCAGTCCGTACCGTGAGCCAGGCCAATGGCAAAGAGAGCAGCAGGGAAAAGCCAGTCACCAACAGGGCCAGCAACACACTATTCCAGAGAATGCGCAGGGTGCTGGCGCGAAAGATGAGCTCAAGGGCATTGCCTGCGCTCAGCGAGCGCCAAATCAAGTAGGTGAGTGGGAGCAGCATCATGCCCGCAATCAGCGCCGCGATGACGTTGAGTAGCATGTGCGGGGCAGACGTCCGGGGCAGCAAGCGCGATCGCTCCCTCGCCAGGGCGGATCGGGACCCCGAGGGCGTAACCGGCGACTCAATCATGGGCCGCATGGGCCTCGCTTGTCTCGATCTGCCCCTCATCATGCCAGGGAAGCGTGACGCCATACTCACGGACTGTGGTGGGCCAGAAGAGCCAGATTAACCCCAGCAGCGGCTGGAAGAGGGGAAAATAGCCATAATCCGCGCCAAAGTGTCGCCAAACCGTACTGCCGACTGTCGCCGGGGCCACAAAACTCCAGATGCCGATGGTAAGGGTCATAAGACTCTCGAAAAGCAATACGCTGACCGACAGCCACCAGGTCCAACGTCGCCGGTACGCAAAGCCAAAGCCCACGACCAGATAGCAGAGCGCAGCGATGCCACTAAGGATCGACGGCAGCAGGTAGACGACGCCTTCCTTGAAAAAGAGTTGGTAGACTGCCCGTGTGCCGGTGGAGATGGCCAAGACCGGATACGAAACGGCCAAGATATAGCCGATGGCGCTGACCAGGCTGGACATGGAGTCTTGGGGCGCGTTGGTGCTATCTTCCATGTGCTGGGGTGCGGTAAATTGTTCGTCGGTCGTCTTATCGGTCACGATGAAGCAACTGTCGATCCATATTCTGGCCGCGGCGCACTCGCATGAAATGGCGGCAGAGAACCTTTGAAAACGCCATTATACTCGAACGGGAACGCCCTGCGGCAGTATTTCATCCAATCTTTATCGAAAAAATGTTGCGGCGACGGCCCGCATCTTGCTAAACCAAGCTTAACTTGCTTGTTGCATCCGCCTAAATCCCGAATTCCGCCAAGACAATCGCCAGCCAACGGCTCAAGCGCGTTTCGGTGAGTTCGGGCTGGTTGTGCTCGTCGAGCACCAGGCCAAGAAAATCGCCTTCGACTACCGCCCAGGAATTTGTGAAGGTATAGCCGGTCGTAGGCCAACGCCCCACCATTCGTACGCCGCTGCCTTGTATCCGATCGGCAACGAAGAAGAGCGCATCAGCAAAAGTCTCAGGATAGCCGGCCTGATCGCCCAGGCCGTAAATGGCCGCAGTGGCGCCGCTCAGATCGATCTCATCCAGCTCGTCCAGGGAACTGGCCCAGTCGTCCTGCAACTGGCCGATGTTCCAGGTGGGGACGCCGAGGATCAGGTAGCTGTACTGGACCATATCTTCCAGATAGAACTCAGCCACATTGTTAAGTTCGACCGTATGGCGCCCGCCCGCGGCAATGAGTGCCTGAATTTGCTCGGCAACACGCTCGGTCGCGCCGTCGGTTGTCCCATAAAAGAGGCCAATTGTTGCCATGTTAGCGTTCCGCCATTCTTGAACCGACGACTCGTTTTGCTGTGGCGGAACCTAAATGCATCGGCACGAACCAGCTCGCAGACTCGTCAAACAAAGATTGCCGATGCACTAGGTCTGGACCTGGGTCGCGCCGGCCTGCGCCAGGAACGCTTCAATCTCGCCGCGCAGCGCAGCGTAAGTGTGGGTCACGGCAAAGTCAGGGAAACGTTCGGCAACGCTCTCAGGAGGGCGGAAGAAAACGCCTACGTTCGCGGCTTTGAGCATGCTGGTATCGTTGAATGAGTCACCGAAGGCCATGGTGCGAAAGCCCAGCGTGTGAAAGCTCTCCATGGCGACCCGTTTTGAGTCGGGAACCCGTAACCGATAATCGACGATCATGTTGTCATCGTCTACGACCAGCTGGTGGGCAAAGATCGTCGGGTAGCGAAGCTTTGGCATAAAGGGTTCGAGAAACTGGTAGAAGCTGTCTGTCAGGACGATCAGCCGCGACTGGCGGCGCACCCAGTCCATAAAGTCCACAGCACCCGGCAACGGGTCGAGCCCGGCAATGACGGCCTGGATATCGCCCAGCGTCAAGCCATGCTCGCGCAGGATCTCCATGCGTAGCTGCATGAGTTCGCTATAGTCAGCTATGTCACGCGTGGTCAACTGTAACTGCTCGACGCCGGTTGCCTCGGCGACGGCAATCCAGACTTCGGGGAGGAACACACCCTCCAAATCGGCTGCAATCAATGTCGCCTGATGGTTTAACATGACGCACAATCCTTCTGATGGGGCCGGCACGGCCTGGCCGTTGATATTTGCGCGCGACAGCAGGGCGTAAACCCAGCCGAAGCGCAAACCCAAGTCTAACAGAAGGAAAATCGATTGCTCAAGAATTAAGCAACGTTAACAACAATCATTAATGGCGCTATACACTTTTGCACCGAATTTGACGGATTTCACCCCATCGGTTACTATTTTCACAATCCCTTAGATTTACTAGGGTTCGCGCAGCTTTCGCGAGATTTCTTGGCCCAGTTATGGCCTGCCCCAAGGCCCGTTTCAAAGACGTTCTAGCCACGGACTTAAGTGTTGAGCATGGAATCAGCCCGTCTCCTCTGTCTCGGATTGAATCATTGCCAGGCCTCCGTCGATGTACGTGAACACTTTCGCTGCTCGTTGGACGCACTGGCCGACGTCCGCCGCCGTGCCGAGGATGAGTCCGAACTTGCCCATCTTCTGGCAATTCGCGAACTTGCGCTTCTCTCCACCTGCAACCGTTTTGAACTCTATGCCACAATAGATCCAGACCTGGCGATCGATGCAGGCGAAGCCCTGCTGCGCGCGCTTTTGGCAGAGGCCAGCGGCGTCGCGGACAGCGTTGATGCGCCCTTTTATCGCTATGTGGACGTTGATGCTATGCGCCATCTGGCACGCGTTGCAACGGGTCTCGATTCACTCGTTTTAGGCGAGTCGCAGATTTTGGGGCAGGTGACCTCTGCTTACACTGCGGCAACGGAAGCACACTTAATTGGCCCCTTTCTCGATGAAATGATGCTTGCCGCCATCCGCGCCGGCAAGCGTGCCCGTAGCGAGACGGCCATTAGCAACAATCCTGCCAGCATAAGCTCCGTTGCCATTGCCCTGGCCGGCCGAGCCGGGGGAGCTCTGAAGACGAAGCACATTACCGTTATCGGCCTGGGAGAGATGGGGCGACTCACGCTCAAAGCGCTGGCGGCACGCAAACTGGAACGCATCTCATTGGTCAACCGCACGCCGGAACGGGCGCTTCCGTACGCTTCCGAAGGCCATACGGTGTATGCGCTTGATCGCCTGGACGAGGCCGTATTGAATGCTGATGTGGTCGTCAGCGCGACCAGCGCCGAGTCCTTTATTCTGACGGCCGATCATCTCCAGATGCTCCAGGCGCAGCGAGAGCATCGCCCGTTGATTCTGGTCGACATTGCGCTCCCCCGCGATATCGAGCCGGCCGCGGCGGCCGTGCCTGGCGTACGACTCTTCGATATTGACGATCTGAACGCGGGCTTGGATGAAGCCTTGTCCGCGCGGCGCAGTGAGGTGCCCAAGGTGGAGGCCATCATTGACCAGGAGGCCTCATGCTTTGCGGCCATGCTCCATGAGCTTGCCATGCGCCCGGTAGTCGTCGATCTGCGCCAGCGGGCAGAGCAAATCCGCCAACAGGAGTTGGCGCGCACGCTGCGCTACATGGGGGAAGATGTAGACGAGGAGGTGGTCGCCCAACTCAATCATCTCTCACGCGCATTGGTCAACCGATTGCTCCATTCTCCCACTCAGCGCCTGCGCCAGGTCGCTCACAATGGCCAGGCCGACACCTACGCCGAGACGATCCGCGATCTTTTTGACCTGAGCGATATCCAGGATACGCCCTGATGGCCGCCCCCGTCCTTCGCATTGGCACGCGCACCTCTCGTCTGGCCCGATGGCAAACCGAACATGTCATTGCCCGACTCTCCGCCGCATGGCCCCAACTAACCTGTATCACGGTTCCTTTTGTCACCAAAGGCGACAAGACGCTGGATAAACCGCTCCCCGAGATCGGTGGCAAAGGTCTCTTCACGGCTGAACTGGAAGCTGCGCTCAACGCCGGCGAGATCGATCTGGCCGTCCACTCGCTAAAGGATCTGCCCGTAGATGACGCGCCAGGTTTGACGATTGGTGCGATTCCAGGACGGGCGGACGTACGCGATGTACTGGTGACCGCTGATGGCTTGGGTCTTGCCACGTTGCCCGCCGGCGCCGTCGTGGGGACAAGCAGCGTGCGCCGTCGCGCCCAACTGCTTGCCTGTCGCCCCGACCTCGACATTCAGTCGATACGCGGCAATGTGGAGACGCGGATTCGCAAGGTGGTGGAGGAGCACGGCTACGCGGCGACGGTCCTGGCGATGGCCGGGTTGGAGCGTCTGTCGCTGGTCGAGCATGCCAGCGAATTGCTTGACTTAGACAGGATGCTGCCAGCACCGGGGCAAGGCGCATTGGCCGTCCAGTGTCGCCACGGTGACGAGACCACCAGGACATTGCTGGCCGCAATCGAGATTGCCGAGACGCGCGCCTGCGTCACAGCAGAACGGGCTTTCCTGCGTGCGCTGGGTGGCGGCTGTTCGGCGCCAATTGCCGCCTACGCCACAGTGGACGGTGATGGCCTGCTTACGCTGAATGGTCTCGTTGGCGCCGCGGATGGCAGCCGGGTATTGCGTGTCGACGGCAGCGGGCGCGATCCGCACGCCCTTGGCGCCGAGCTGGCTGCGGATGCACTTGCGCAGGGCGCGGCTGCGCTCTTGCAATGAGTGCTCTAGCTTGCCTGAGCGGTCGCCGCGTGGTGGTTACGCGCCAGCGCGAGCAGGCAGAGTCATTCTGCCGGCGCTTGACGGAGCTTGGCGCCGAGCCCGTCCGTTTTCCGACGATTGACTTTGCGCCCGTTCGCTCCCCGGAGGTTGACCAGGCATTGGCGAATCTGCGGACGTATGACTGGATCCTCTTCACCAGCCCCAATGCCGTGCGTTTTTTTCTTGATTTACTGGAAGAAGCCCAGGCGGTGTTGACAGGTCCCCGAATCGCCGCGACCGGCTCGCGGACCGCGGCAACGCTCAGGGCGGCCGGTTATGTCAGCGATTTTGTGCCGGCCGATTTTTCGGGCGCAGCGCTGGCCGCAACGCTGCCCAACGTGACGGGCCAGCGCATTCTCGTGCCGCGTACCGAGCAGGGCCGTCCAGAACTTAGCGAGGGGCTCCTGGGCCGCGGCGCAGAGGTTTATGATCTCGCGATCTATCGCACCATTCTTGCTACGCCGACCGACGCAGAGGTGGATGCGTTACGGCAGGGGGCGGATGTACTCACCTTTACCAGCCCGTTGACGCTGCGCAATTTTCTTGCGCTGGTCGATCGATTATCGATCGACCAGGCTGTCGCAGGTGCCGCCATTGCCTGCATCGGGCCGACCACCGCGACTGAGGCTCACTGCCAGGGGCTGAAGGCCGACATCGTGGCGGACACTTACACGACCGATGGTCTGCTGGATGCGCTTTGCGCCTATTACGCGCCAGAGAGCCAGCCTGCCAAAGAATCAATTAGGGACGTGAAATGAGCCGTACTGCCGTTGCCGCAGAATCATCACAGCTTCAGCTACCCATCCGGCCGCGACGCTTGCGCCACACGCCGACCCTGCGTGCGATGGTGCGCGAGACTGAGTTGACGCCGACCGACTTCATCTATCCCCTTTTCGTCACCCATGGCGCGGGCGTGCGCACGCCCATTGCCTCCATGCCGGGCATTGCACAGCTTTCTGTTGATGAAGCAGTCATCGAAGCCGGCGTGGCTGCAGCCGAGGGTGTGCCCGCGGTGATTCTCTTCGGCATTCCTGCACAAAAGGATCCGATCGGTCTGGAAAATTTTGCGCAGGACGGCATCGTGCAACAAGCTGTACGCGCCATCAAGGCGGCCTTGCCGGACATGGTCGTCATCACCGACGTCTGTCTTTGTGAATATACCGATCACGGCCACTGCGGGCTGCTCCATCATCCAGAGGATAGCGGCGCACACCTGGCCGAAGGTTATGTGCTCAATGATGAGACACTGCCGATCCTGGCAAAAGCGGCCGTCTCGCATGCAGAGGCCGGCGCGGACATTGTTGCCCCCAGCGGCATGTTGGACGGCATGGTCAGTGCGATCAGGCAGGGCCTGGACGCCGCCGGCTTTGCCCATATCCCGATCATGTCGTATGCGGTCAAGTATGCGTCAGCCTTTTATGGTCCCTTTCGCGATGCGGCCGACGGCGCGCCCAAATTTGGCGACCGCAAGACGCACCAGATGGATCCGGCCAACGTTCGCGAGGCGCTGCGCGAGGCGCAGTTGGATGTGACAGAGGGCGCGGATTTTCTGATGGTCAAGCCCGCATTGGCCTATCTTGATGTCATTGCGCGAGTGAAGGGAGCGTTTCCTGAACTGCCCATGGTAGCCTATAACGTGAGCGGTGAATACGCCATGTTGAAGGCTGCGATTGCCAACGGTTGGCTGGACGAAGCGGCTATCCTGGAAACGCTTCTGGGCTTCAAGCGTGCTGGTGCGGATCTAATCATTACCTATCATGCGATCGAGGCTGCCCGGGCATTGTCCGCCCGGTAAGGGGCCACACCCCAATCACCTGAGCGCCGGCAGCGATCCAGCAGGAGCGATCTGACAATTCTTATACGTGAACATGTTGAGGACACTATAATGGCCGAAGAAGTTTTGCAGAAACAGCGCCCACAGGGTGATGCGGAGACGGAGACAGTCGAGGTATATGAGCTCGGCCGCGGCCCTGATGGTGAGGTAATCAAGTCGAATCGCCGCCTCTTCATGCAGCTCTATGCGTTCGGCGACTGCAGCGATACGCAGCCGCTCATCGACGCCCTGGCTGCAGCCGACCTGCCGGCAACGCTCTACGCGGACATCAACGACCCGCGTGGCGTTGGCCTGCTCACATGGAGTGAAGAAGCCGACTACTTCATTGATGAGTTACGCGACTTCCTCCTGCAACCGCCTTTCGCCGACCTGACGCCCAAGCCGGAATACACCATGCTTGGTCGGACCTACTCCATTGGCTACGAGACCGATCTGGATGAAACGCTGGTGGATCGCCCCAAACGCCGTGTCGTCGATCCCGCCATGCCGTGGGTTGTCTGGTATCCCTTGCGCCGCGCCGGCTCTTTTGAGCAGCTTGACGCCAAAGAGCAGCGCACCATCTTGGCTGAGCATGGCGGGATTGGTCGTGCATATGGCCGGGCCGGCCTGGGCACGGACATTCGCCTTGCGTGCCACGGCATGGATAAGAACGACAATGATTTCGTCGTCGCGCTGTTGGGTCCGGAGCTCTCGCCCCTGTCGTCGATTGTGCAGCGCATGCGTAAAACCAAGCAGACGTCCCTTCACCTGGAGCGGCTTGGCCCCTTCTTTGTGGGCAAGGCGATCTGGCAGAATCAACCGGGCAACGAGAAATGAGCGAAGCAATGAACGTGGAAACAACTGCAGCCGACATCGTTGAAGAACCTACTGCGCTCTTTCTGCGTGCCTGCCGGCGGCTGCCGGTAGAGCGTACGCCAGTCTGGTTTATGCGCCAGGCCGGCCGCTACATGGAAGAATACCGGGCCATCCGCGCCCAGCATGCCATGCTGGACGTCATCAACACGCCCGAACTGGCGGCAGAGGTCACCCTACAGCCAATCAACCGCTTTGGCTTTGACGCCGCGATCATCTTCGCCGACATCCTGCCGCCGCTGATTGGTATGGGCCTGGACCTGGAGTTCGTCAAGGGCGAGGGGCCGGTTATCCACAACCCCTTGACCACCACGTATGACATCGATCTGCTGGCCACGCCACCAGCCGAACAGAGCATGGGGCCGACGCTGGAGGCGATTGGCATGGTCGCAAGCGAGCTTGCACCGCGTGACATCCCCCTGATCGGCTTCGCTGGTGCGCCCTTTACGCTCGCCTCCTACGCGATCGAGGGCGGCGGCTCCAAGCAATATGCCAAGACCAAGGCGCTGATGTACGGCGAGCCCGCGGCCTGGCAGCGGCTGATGAACAAGCTGGTGACGGTTCAGGCCGACTATTTGCTCAAGCAGGCCAAGGCTGGGGCCGCAGCGCTGCAAGTCTTCGATTCTTGGGCTGGCATTGCCCTGGGCCGGCAGGATTATGAGCGCTTTGTGGCGCCGTATAATACGCAGCTCTTCACAATGCTCCAGCGTGCGGGCGTACCCGTGATCAACTTCAGCACCGGCACAGCAGCCTATGTCGACCTGGTTGCAGGCTGTGGCGGCGACGTGGTCGGGGTCGACTGGCGCATGCCGCTGGACTGGTCTCGCGAGCGCATCGGGCCAGAGCAGGCGATCCAGGGCAACTTAGAACCGATTGCACTCTTTGCGCCATGGCGCGAGCTGCGCTATCAGATTGATGACATCCTGGCGCGCGCCGGCGATACGCCCGGCCACATTTTCAACTTGGGCCATGGCATCTTGCCCCAGACGCCTGTCGAGACCGTGGACCGCGTTCTGGCATATGTGCGTGAGCAGACCGCACGCGGCTGATCATTTTGAACCTGGAGAATCCAATGAGTGACATCCATTATCCGATCGGCGTGTTGATTATGGCCTATGGCGGGCCCAATTCGCTGGAAGAGCTGCCAGGCTACCTCGCCGACATTCGTCAAGGTCGACCGACTACGCCAGCCGTGCTGGAGGAGATCAGCAATAACTATCGTAACATTGGCGGCAGTTCGCCCCTGCTGGAGATCACCACGCGCCAGATTGAGGCCGTGCGCAAGCGACTGGACCCGGAACGCTACAAGATCTATCTCGGCATGCGGCATTGGGCGCCCTGGATCGAGGAGGTGATCGGCCAGATGCTCGATGACGGCGTAACCCACGCCGTTGGCCTTGTGCTTGCGCCCCATTACTCCAAGCTGAGCGTGGCCAAGTATCAGGGCAAGATTGCCGCCGGGCTGGAGATGCAGCATGGGGCCATCGAGTTTGAGAACATTGCCTCCTACCATGATGCCCCCAAGCTGATTGAGGCACTGGCCAATCGCGTTATGGAGGGCATTGAACGTTGGCCCGAAGACGAACAGGAGAGCGTCCACGTGATCTTTAGCGCACACAGCTTGCCGGTGCGCATCATCAAGATGGGCGACCCTTATGACAGCCAGCTGCGCGAAACCGCCCGGCTCGTTGCGGAAAAGGCCGGTCTGGCCGAGGATCGCTGGTCATGGAGCTACCAGTCTGCCGGGCGCAGTCCGGAGCCCTGGTTGGGGCCCCAGTTGGAAGAATACATTCCCGAACTGGCTGAGCAAGGCGTCAAGAACATTGTGAGCATCCCCGTCGGCTTTGTATCGGATCACGTCGAGATCCTCTATGACATCGACATCGAAGCCCAGGCGGTCGCCAAGGAACTGGGCATCCGTCTGGAGCGACCGCCGGCCCTCAATGAGGATCCGCTTTATATTGACACCCTTGTTGAGCTCGTCACCGCCGCAGCCGCCAAGTTGCAACCGGAAGCGGAGCCGGCGGCGTAAACCAGCACAAGACTGGAGAGATCATGAATACAAGCCAATCCGAAGCGCTCTTTGCCCGTGCGGTTGAGGTACTCCCCGGGGGCGTAAATTCGCCAGTCCGGGCCTTTAAGTCGGTAGGGGGGACGCCGCGCTTTATCGAACGCGGCGAAGGCGCCTACATGATCGATGTGGACGGCAACCGCTATATCGATTACGTCATGTCATGGGGTCCGCTAATCTTGGGCCACGCCAATCCGACCGTGATCGCTGCGCTGCAGGCGGCCGCGGCCAACGGAACCAGCTTTGGCGCACCGTCTCCACTGGAGATCGAACTGGCCGAACTGGTGACGGAGATGATGCCAAACTTGGAGATGGTGCGGTTTGTCAACTCGGGCACCGAGGCCACCATGAGTGCGCTGCGCCTGGCCCGGGCCTTTACAGGGCGGTCGAAGATCGTCAAGTTCCAGGGCAACTATCACGGTCACGCCGACATGCTCTTGGTCCAGGCCGGCTCGGGCGTGGCCACGCTGGGGCTGCCAGATTCGCCGGGCGTGCCCGCGGCCACTGTAGCCGACACGTTGACTGCACGCTTCAACGACCTGGCATCCGTCGAACAATTGTTCGACGGGGCAGGCGATGAAATTGCGGCGATCATCGTCGAGCCGGTGGCAGGCAACATGGGCCTGGTGCCGCCACAGCCTGGCTTTCTGGCCGGTTTGCGCCAGATTACGGCCGATCACGGCGCCCTGCTCGTCTTCGATGAAGTCATGACCGGCTTCCGCGTGCACCCTGGCGGCGCCCAGACACTATTTGACATAAAACCAGATATTACAGCATTAGGCAAAGTGATCGGAGGGGGGCTGCCGGTGGGCGCTTACGGTGGCCGGCGCGAGATCATGGAGATGGTGGCCCCTGCCGGGCCTATGTATCAGGCGGGCACGCTCTCCGGCAATCCGCTGGCCATGACGGCCGGGCTGGAGACGCTACGCGGCATCAATCAGCCGGGCGTCTGGGACGGACTAGAGCAGCGCGGCGCGCAGTTGATGACCGGGCTCAGCGAAGCCGCTGCGGCAGCCGGGATTCCGGTCGCCGTCAGCAGGGTGGGGACCATGTTTGGGATCTTCTTCCAGCCCGGTCCGGTCACAGATTGGGCATCGGCGTCGGCATCGGATACGGAGCGCTTTGGCCGCTATTTCCACGCCATGCTGGAGAACGGCGTCTATCTCGCGCCCTCGCAGTTCGAGGCCGGTTTTCTCTCCACGGCCCACGGCGAGCAGGAAATCAACGACACAGTCGAAGCTGCAGCGCAAGCGATGGCCCAACTGACATAGCGAGTTGAGTTCTACGCACATTAACGCGAGATTCGCATAGTCAATAGATCAAGAGCGCAATGACCGGGGCGGTCATTGCGCTCTTGTCAATCCAGCACTACACCATCATTGGCAATATCTTGTTCCTCCACGTAGCGGCTGGGCATGGAGAGCGAGTTCCAGCCACCAGCATCGCGTAGGGCGAAGGGATCTGTGCCGCTGCGTGCGGCCATGGTCGCCCAGTAGTGGCGGCAGTCATGGGCCGAGAGGCCAAAGAGCCCAATTTCTTCGCCGAGCGTGCGGACGCGGGCAGTAATGGCGCGCTCGCTCATACCAGGCTTGCCCAAATGTCCCCCTTTGCGGCTCGCGCGTAGAAGGGGGCCGTCACTCGGTGCATGGCCAAAGTTGATCCAGCGCTGGACCGCGCGCAAGGCGTCTTCTGTAAGCCGATGGGTCTGCCGCTTATCCACCTTGGGGCGGAAGAAGGTGAGTAGGCCACGCTGCAAGTCCACATCCTTGCTCTGGACCAGCGCCAATTCGCCGACGCGCAAACCATGGTCGAGGAGCAGGGTGATCAGGACAGCATCACGGCGCCCCTGGGGTGTGTCGGGCTGTCGTTTGAGCGTGCGAGCCTGTGCTGGGGCAATGCTGACGTTTTCGCCCTTCTTATCACCGACGCGCTGGGTGGCTCGACGTTCATTGACGCGCTTGCCTTCCTTGAGGCTGTATCCGGACACATTCCGAATTAAGGTCGATTCTTCGGCATCAATCACCCCCGCCTTGCCGGCCAATTTCGCATAGACCTTGGTCGTTGAGAGCTTGCGATTGACGCTGCTGATCGAGTAGCCACCCTGTAAGAGCCAGCGTACGTACCCCTCGATGATGCCCCACGTGACCCCATGCCACGCTTGTGGGGAGCTCTGTAGCTCAATTGCGCTTAGCCCACTTGCATCACCGATGGCCGCGAGGTATGCGGCAAAGGTGTCGAGATCTGCAGCCTGTGCCCGCAGCGTATTGTGCGCCTTGCGGCTGGTGTAGTCGTCGAACGCCGCCGCGCCGGCGTATTGATCGGCGACCTGACCCAGCGCTGCGCGGCGGCTGCGACCCTGCGCATCTAGCGGTGCTTTGGGTGCGGTGGTGACCTTGGTGAGTTTGTTCGATTGGTCGCTCACTGGCTTTCTCTCGCTAATAGCTTCTGATAAGGATAAATTATCGGTATCTATAATAACCGAGAAAGAGCAGTGTTGTCAACCCCTTGTTTTGCCTTGTATTTGCATTCGGACTTGCCAGGATGTATGACGTCGCAAAACGCCTGCTACTGAAACAGCAAGGAGCGCCTGGCGACTATCCGGCATAGGGGCGTGCAGTGGACCGCAGGAGTGTATTTGGTGCCCGCAAAACGTGCACGTTTCGATTCGCTACGTTCCGTTGGGTTTGGTGGCGCCTGCACCTGGATTAGGTGCCGCATGGGCAACAGAAGGCATTGTCTATGCGACGATAAGACTATGCGAAATAGCACCCCTGTCACGACATATTCCGCAAACAACAAGCGGGGGCTCCAACTCTGGAGCCCCGCTGCACGCTCAGTTAATACCTCCTACCGGCGGCGGTTTCGCACTGTCTCGAGCAGGAATAGTCCACCCAAAAGCAGTAAGACAACGCCAACACCGCCCTGGCTGCGCGCAGTAAGCGAAAGGCCCGTGTCAGGTAAACCTGGCGCCAGGCTGTCAGCGGCTGGCGCCGCGGTTGGCCGCTCGCCCGTATTCGTAACCGCCAGTGCAACGTCAGTAGCGGTCGGATCTGGCGTTGCCGTGCTCGCAACCGTCGGCTCCGCAAGTTGCGTTGCCGTTGCAGTCGGAGATAGTTGCGGCGTGCTCGTGGCGGTAGGTTCCGGGGTATCTGTAGCCGTAGGCGTACTTGTCGGCGCCTCGGTAGGTGTTGCTGTTGGTTCCAGCGTTGGGGTTGGCGTCTCCGTAGGCGCCACCGTTGCCGTACTCGTTGCCGTCGGTCTTGGCGTATTTGTGGCAGTAGGCGCTGGCGTCTCAGTAGGAGTTGGACTTGAAGTTGCCGTCGGCTCAGGTGTATTCGTCGCCGTCGATGTTGGCTCCAGCGTGGCAGTAGACGTCGCGGTAGGCTCGGGTGTAGCGGTTGCTGTAGACGTCGACGTGGCTGTGGGTTCCGGTGTCGCAGTCGGCGTGCGGGTTGGCGTCGGCTCTGGGGTTACCGTATTGGTTGCTGTCGGTTCGGGTGTCAGCGTAGCTGTCGCTGTTGGACTGGGCGTACTTGTCGCCGTGGGTTCCAGTGTCGCAGTGCTTGTTGCCGTGGGCACCGCTGTTGCTGTACTCGTCGATGTCGGCTCTGGTGTGCGGGGTCTCTGTGGGTATTGGTGTGGGTGTCGGCGTAGCGGTATTTGTAGCCGTCGGTTCCGGCGTACGCGTAGGCGTACTGGTCGCCGTTGGTTCCGGCATGGCATCCGCAAGCAACTGTGCCAGCGAACCGCCTGAAATGTTAACCGTTAGACGCCCCCCCTCCAGGCTTCGCGCCCGGATATTGAGCGCCAATTCATCTGTATCATCAACAGGGGCGCTTATCTCCCATGCGCCGCCTTCATCGACGGTTGCCGAGATCGTTTCACCACGGGCGATGACAAGTTCCACAATCGCACCGGGCAATCCCTTTCCGCTTGTACGCAGCGTAAGCAAAGCATTCGCCGGTGCTAGTGAGAGTTCGTCTACCGTCAGCGGAACAGGCGTCGCAGTAGACGTCGGTTCCGGCGTATTCGTCGCCGTCGATGTTGGCTCAAGGGTTGCCGTGCTTGTCGCTGTTGGGGTCACAGTGGGCTCTGGTGTCGCGGTATTCGTCGCAGTTGGTTCCGGTGTCTCTGTGGCAGTTGCTGTGGCAGTTGCTGTGGGTGCAGGCGTCTCTGTCGGCGTCTCTGTCGGCTCAGGGGTGGACGTATTTGTGGCCGTCGGCCGCGGCGTATTTGTTGCTGTCGGTTCGGGCGTCTCCGTCGGCGTGGCTGTCGGTGTAGGTGTCGGCGCGAGGATGCGCAGCATGATTGCACGGCGCCCTGTAACGACAGATTCATCGGTGCGCCGCTGCTGGGCATTGATCGCGTAGAGGCCCGGGCGCGTGAAGGGCAGCGTGGAAGACCAGACGCCCCGGGCATCTACCAGCGCAGTACCGGATATCACGCCGTTCACCAATACTTCCAATTCACTTTCAGGCTGACCAACGCCAGAAATTATCACGTCGCCCGCTTCAAAACCGTCTTGCAACGACTCGGCGTCAACCTGTGGCGGCAGTGGCGTAGCGGTTGATGTAGGTGTCGGCGTTGCCGTGTTGGTCGCGGTCGGTTCCGGTGTGGCGGTTTCCGTCGGCTCAGGCGTCTCTGTCGGCGTCT
Organism: uncultured Chloroflexia bacterium; assembly: GCA_963807905.1. Lineage (GTDB taxonomy): Bacteria > Chloroflexota > Anaerolineae > Caldilineales > Caldilineaceae > JAGRCP01. The sequence goes on from CAWEEJ010000024.1 coordinate 98,867, forward strand.
CGGTTGGTTCAGGCGTAGGCGTGGCCGTACTGGTTGCTGTTGGTTCAGGTGTTTCCGTCGGCGTCACCGTTGGTTCGGGGGTTTCGGTTGGTGTTTCAGTTGGTTCCGGCGTGGCGGTATTCGTAGCCGTCGGCTCAGGCGTCTCTGTTGGCGTGGCTGTAGATGTCGCCGTTGGCTCCGGTGTGGCCGTCGGTGGCGGCGCGACAGACAGGGGCAGCACTGGAGAACGCTCGGCGATTGCGCCGCTGGCGTCGATTTCGTCGGCACGTAGAAGGAAGTCGCCGGCATCTTCCAAGATCGCCGTCACCGTCCACAGGCCGCTGGCATCTACCGTCGTCGTGGCGATCGCACTCTCATCCAGCGAAATCTGAATGGTACTCTCCGGCGCACCCGTTCCGTTAAGCGTGAGGCTGTTGCTGATGATGCCGCTGTTCAGAATCACGGCGCCCAATGCCGGACGGATTGGCGTCGCCGTGGGCGTGGCCGTATTGGTCGCCGTAGGCTCCGGAGTCGCAGTTGCCGTCTCAGTCGGCGTCTCGGTTGGCGTTTCAGTTGGTTCAGGCGTCGCCGTACTGGTCGCCGTCGGTTCCGCTGTTTCCGTCGGCGTCACCGTTGGTTCGGGTGTTTCGGTTGGCGTTTCAGTTGGTTCCGGCGTGGCTGTATTCGTAGCCGTCGGCTCAGGCGTCTCTGTCGGCGTGGCTGTAGATGTCGCCGTTGGCTCCGGTGTGGCCGTTGGTGGCGGCGCGACAGACAGGGGCAGCACTGGAGAACGCTCAGCGATTGCGCCGCTGGCGTCGATTTCGTCGGCACGTAGAAGGAACTCACCGGCATCTTCCAAGATCGCCGTCACCGTCCACAGGCCGCTGGCATCCACCGTCGTCGTGGCGATCGCACTCTCATTCAGCGAAATCTGAATGGTGCTCTCCGGTGCACCTGTTCCGTTTAGCGTCAGGCTGTTGCTGATGATGCCGCTGTTCAGAATCACGGCGCCCAATGCCGGACGGATTGGCGTCGCCGTGGGCTCCGGAGTCGCAGTTGCCGTCTCCGTCGGTTCGGGAGTCTCTGTCGGTGTCTCCGTCGGTTCTAAGGTCGCTGTTTCGGTTGCCGTTGGTTCCGGTGTCGCGGTTGGTGTTTCCGTAGGCGTTGCCGTTGGTTCAGGCGTATTGGTCGATGTGGCCGTGGGCTCCGGTGTCTCGGTTGGCGTGGCTGTGGGCTCAGGAGTGGCCGTAGGCGGCGGATCCACGACCAGTCGGACTGGCGCCGCACGCTCCGCAACGACGCCATCAGTGTCGATTTCGTCGGCACGCAGGAGGAACTCGCCAACATCCTCCAAGATTGCCGTCACCGTCCACAAGCCGCTGGCATCTACCGTCGTCGTAGCGATCGCACTCTCATCCAGCGAAATCTGAATGGTGCTCTCCGGCGCACCCGCGCCGTTGAGCGTCAGGCTGTTGGTGATGGTGCCACTCTTCAGAATCAACGAGCTGAGCGCTGGACGGACTGGCGTGGCCGTGGGTGTGGGCGTAGCCGTATTGGTCGCAGTGGGTTCCGGGGTCGCCGTTGCTGTCTCGGTCGGCTCGGGTGTCTCCGTCGGTTCTAAGGTCGCCGTTTCGGTCGCAGTCGGTTCGGGGGTTTCGGTTGATGTTTCGGTTGGCTCCGGGGTCGCCGTTTCGGTCGCCGTTGGTTCAGGCGTCTCGGTTGGCGTCTCAGTTGGTTCAGGCGTCGCCGTTTCGGTTGCCGTTGGTTCAGGTGTTTCCGTCGGCGTTTCCGTCGGCTCGGGCGTATTGGTCGATGTGGCGGTCGGCTCCGGAAGGGCCGCAGCCAGTAGTGAACGCAATGCGCCGGTCGGAATCATCACGGGCAGCGTGGCGCCATCGGCGCTGATGCCTTCGATCTCCAGGTCGATCGCGGCCGGGTCTTCCACTCGGCCTGCAAGGACCACGCGCCATCGGCCGCTACCTGCGTCTCCGTCGACGGCGCGGCGTTAATGCCCAGACGTACGGTCGCGTCGGGCTGTCCCGTGCCGCGCACCAGCAGCGCCAGTTGTGCTGCGTCAGAGATCAGCTCAACGCTGTCGACGACAACGGGAATGGGCGTAGGCGCGGCAGTCGGTGTTGGCGCTGCAGTTGGCTGGGCGAGAATCAGAATACGGCTCGGGGCGCTCTCTGCGCCGTCCACGTAGCGTGCGGCCAAGTCAAAACTACCAGGCTCGGCCAGATTGATCTCGTACGACCAGCGGCCATCATCCCCGGTGAAGGCGACGCCATTGACCGCTTCGTCAACCAGGATTTCGATGCTGCTGTTGGGTCGTGCCGCGCCCGCCAAGGCGATGCGCCCCGGCTCCATTGCACCGGCAGCCGCCACCTCAAGCGTGGGCGGAATGGGCCGAATCCCAGCAGCCGGCGTTGTCTCCGTCACAGGCAGCGTGAGCGTAAAGGTCGCCAGTCCGTCGTCTACGGTATCCGTTAGAAGTTCGGTCGGCGTAAGAGTCGCGGTGATGGTGATCGCATCCCGCGCTGCATCAGCGGCAGACGTCAAGGTGATGGGAGCAGATGTCGCAATCGCAACTTCAGTCCCCGTGTCGGCATCATCAGCTGTGGCAACAGCCTCCGTAGGCGTAGCCGTCGCAGCCAAAGTCGCCGTTGCCGTCGGTGTCACAGTGGCTATAGTAGTGGGTGTTTCAGTGGGTGTTTCAGTGGGTGGGATTGCGTGGGTATTGCCGTCGGTATGTCAGCGGCAACCGTCGCTGACATAGTTACTGTAGCTGGCACTGTGGCCGTAACCACAACCGCGGCGTCCGGCTGCACAGTTGCGGTGATCACTACCGTCGGCGTAATTGCTGTGGCGGCTTCAACCGGGGCGGTCTCATCGGGGGTCGGCGCTGGGACTTCTACCGTGGCCGTGACCTCAACCGCTGTCGCTGCGGCTGCAATTGCAGCGGGCTCCGTCGGAGGCAGTGTCGCGTCTGCGTCGGCTATGGCGAGCGCGCTGAGGACAGAAATGGCCACAGGCTCGCTGCCGCCTGCGGTGTTGGCGGCACGAAGCGTATAGTCGCCAGGCGCCAGCAGCTGCGCGTCCAAGGTCCAGCTACCCGTCTCGTCAGCCATGGCGACGCCCAATAGCAAATCGTCAAGCAGAATCTCAACTTCTTCGCCGGGATTGCCTTGGCCACTGATCGTAATCGGCCCGGGCGCCACTGAATCGGCAAATTGATCTGCATCTAGCGATGCCGGAACGGCTACTTCGTCAACCGCATCCGCTTCGTCCACAAGTGCGTCAACAACGCTGATCGCCACCGGTGTGCTGCGCCCACTCTGTGCGCCTTCCGCCGTCAACTCATACGCCCCGGGCGCCAGGATGCGCGCGTCTACCGTCCACTGTCCGGCTTCATTCGCCTCGGTCTCGCCCAGAGGCAGTGCGTCGATAAAGACCGTGACTTGTTCAGAAGGTGCGCCTGCACCCTGAATCATCAAGGGGCCAACCGGCAAATCGCCGTCTAGCATCGTTTCGTCAATCGTTGGCGGGGCGACAGTCACTGCATCATCTGCCACTGCATCATCTGCCACTGCATCATCTGCTGTCTCACCCGTCTCCGTCACGCTGGCAGATTCGGTCGCGGGTTCGGTCGCGGCTTCGGTCGCTGGTTCAGCGGCAGCATCGGTCGCCTCAGCGACCACATCCTCGGTCGAGGTTGCGGCCGCGTCAACGGCAATTGCCACAGAGTCACCGGCCAGGCCGTCGCTGCTGCGCACGTCAAGCGTATACTGGCCCGGGGAAAGGAGGCGTGCGTCCAACGCCCAGACACCGTCATCATCGACGGGCACGCGCCCCAGAAGCAGGCCGTCCAGGAACACTTCAACCTCGCTGCCGGGCGCCCCTTGGCCGGAAATCGAATTGAGCCCGGTTGTCAGCGCGCTGCTAAACGCCAGCGAGTCGAACTGGGGCGGCTCGGCCGGTGCGATCACAGTCAGGCGCGCAGGGTCACTGACGCCCCCCTCGCTGTTCTGTGCAACCAAATCATATTCACCGGGGGAAAGTAGCTGAATCTCTTTCGACCAGCTGCCGTCGTCAGCCACCGCGACCATGCCAAGCGAAAGCCCGTCCAGCAACAGTTCCACTTCGTCAGCTGGCGCTGCCGTCCCAACAATGGTCGTGCGGCCGGTTTCGACGGGCGCGGCTGCCATACCAGGATCGATCGAGGGTAGGGCCAACGGCTCCTCGGTAGCGGCCTGTGCCGGGGCTTCCGAATCGTTTTCGGCTACCGCACCGCGCCCGGTTCCCACCGTCTCATCGTCAGTGGCGGCTTCAGTAACTGCGTCGCGCGCCACACCGACCCGCGCTGCCAACTCAACGTCGGTCGCGTACGTGGGAACAGGCGTGGACAGCGTCATTTCGTTTTCATCTGACTCGGGCTGGTTCAATCCACGTACGTTGCCAAAGACAAAGAGGACGACAATGAGCAGGAGAATGAGTACGGCTACCGCAAATTTTGCCTGGTCATAGCGCTTGACTTCGCGGGGGGTATGTCGTGGTGACATGGGGTACAATCCTTCGTTGCTGAAGCGGCTATCATTGTGTTTGCCGCCCATGCGCGAGCCGAGCTAGAGCAGGGCCTTGGCCTGTGCGATCCAATCTTCCGCCGCAATTTTCTGGTTTGTCGCGACGGCTGCCTTCAGGGCTTGCGGCGATGCCTGTGCCAGGTCCGCATATGAGACGATGCCGGCCGCGTTCAGCCGCTCGGCAAAAACCGGACCGATTCCCTTGACCACGGTCAAGTCATCAGCGACATCAGCGCTTTCATCTTCCACCGCGTGCCTAGATGGCGAAGCCGCGCTGGTCTCCGTCGCTATGAGCGGATCCGGAGTCTCAGCCCCGGACTTGAGACGCTCAAGCTCTTGACGTGCCTGGTGTAGCTCACTGTAGAGGACGGGGTCTGCTGTAGCTTGCCTCCGATCACTGCCACGCCGAGTCAGCAGCCACTCACCGATCCAACCGATGAGAAGGCCGGCGGCCATGCCAAGCCAGAATTGCATAGGGTATTTCCCCTTCTGTAATCGCGTCGCGCGTTGCTCAAGTCCATTGCGGACTAGTTCAGCTTCTTTGTACCATAATTCAGCGGCGACGACCAATCCGATTCGCCAATCTGCAACGCCTGATCCGGACCTGTTTGACCGTTCTGTCTCGCCGTTGCATAATCAGCTAGCCGACGCCAACGCCCCACGATTCGGATAGCCATGACCGACGATCAGCAACACTCTTCTCCACAACATGAGCAGAATCGTCCACAGAATGACGATCGCGGCGAGGAACGGCGCCAAGAGGAGCAGCCCTACCTGGTCAAGATCTCTACGTCGCGGCCCGACGGCGGCAGCGAGAAGCCCTTAGGCGCCCAACAAACCTCTGACTTTGCCATAGATGAAACGCCCGTCCGCCGGCGCCGCCGACGCATTTCGCTTTATCAAGGACCGTGGGCCCTTATCATCGGCTTTGCCGCGATTATTGTGATTGGCGCATTCCTGCTCAAATTGCCGGCCGCGGCCGCGCCCGGCGTTTCGATCACGTGGGGTGAGGCATTTTTTACGTCGACCAGCGCGACGACGGTCACCGGTCTCGTGGTGTTGACAACCGCAACTGACTTTTCCATCCTGGGCCAGGTCATTATTCTCGTCCTGCTTCAGGTCGGTGGTGTCGGTTTCGTCGCCTTCAGCGTCCTGCTTTTTCGGCTGATTGGCCGGCGAATCAACCTCCAGACGCGCCTGATTGTGCAGCAGTCTCTGGGCACACGCCAGGCCAGCGGCGTCCTTAGCCTGGCGCTTTACGTGCTTGGCATCACCTTGACCCTGGAAGCGATTGGCGCGGTGTTGCTCTGGCTGCGCTGGCGAACGGCCATGCCCGAACGAGACGCCATTTGGTACGCCATTTTCCATGCCATCAGCAGCTACTGCAACGCCGGTTTCGATCTTTTCTCCGGTACCGACAAGGGCGTGCTCTTTGGCTTTGGCACAGACTGGTACACATTGACCGTCATGGGCGCGCTGATCGTCCTGGGCAGCTTTGGCATCACCGTAATGTACGATCTATGGAACTATCCCGGCTATCGTTTTCTGGGTCTGAACACGCGTTTCACCTTGCTTATGGCCGCCGTCCTGACTGTGATCGGCGTCATGGTCTTCATGGCCGACCCCCTTTTCCACAATACGCTCTTCAGCAATGTGCCGTTCAATCAACGCTTCGCCGTGGCGCTCTTTTCCGTTATATCGTCGCGTACAGCCGGGTTGACCATTGTGCCGCTCCAGGACTTGGGCGAGGCGACGCAGCTGATCCTCATGTTGTGGATGTTCATCGGCGGTGCGCCGGCGAGCATGGCTGGCGGCGTTAGCACGAGTACGGTCGCGGTCATCATCTTTGCCGTGATCGCCACCTCACGCGGTCTCGGCGAGACCATCAGCTTCCGGCGCACGATCCCGGTCGAGACGATCGCCAAAGCCGTCGCCATTATGACTGTCAGTTCGCTGCTGGTCCTGCTGATCACGCTCCTGCTGTCGCTCAATCATGAAGGAGAGATCTTTACAGTTGGGTTTGAGGTGGTCAGCGCGTTTGCCAACGCGGGCTATTCGCTCGATTTCACGGGTGACATGGATAATTTTGGACGCTTTCTGATCGCGTTTACAATGTTTTGGGGACGGCTGGGGCCCTTGACAATCGTTGTTGCCCTTGCCCAGCGCCAACAGCCCAGCTTCGTGCATTATCCCGAGGAACCGATTATTCTGGGTTAGCCGCAGCTCTACTCAGCGGCGGTTACAATTTGTCATCAATGGATGAATGGATAAGCAGTCCGCTTTTATGTCCCAAAACCCACTTCCAATCGTACAGAGCTGCCCCCACGCCGGCATGGGCATACCGCCAGAGATCCAAGGCAAGCTGGCGATTTCCACCGTCGATCTCTACAACGACTGTGATCTTTGGGCCGACCTCCACTACGACTTCGCCCACGCCGATTTGGACCCATACGTCCCCGAGGGCTACACACGCGGTACGCTGGCGTTTGTGAAATCACCGATCGCACGCGCGCTGATCGACCCCAATCGGTACCCGGAAGATCTGAGCAACCCAGATGGTCCCGTGAAGCTTGAGACAAGCTATGGACGCGCGATTTATCGTGAAACAATCGACTATCGACTTCAGCAAAGCCTGTTGGAGCATTATTGGCGCGCCTATCATCTGGAACTGCATGCCGCGCTGCAGAATAACGCCAGCCGCATGAAGCTCTTTTTGGACTGTCACAGCATGGCCCAACGGGGTCCAACTGCCTACGACTATCCAGGTGCGGTACGTCCCCTCATCTGTCTCTCCAATAATGGTGATGCGCGCGGCGAGCCGGTGGCAAACTGTGGCCCCACCAGCTGCTCCGGCGAGTTTATTCGTGCGGCTGCGCAGATTGCCGCAGAACTCTTCGAGGGAATGCCCCTCGTTGAACCGACCCCAGGCGTTACACCCCCGGCGGCAGCCATCAATTGGCCCTTTCGGGGCGGCTTTATCGTCGAACAGTATCTTCGCCCCGATTACCTCGCCTATGGCGTTACGGACAACGGCACGACGCGCGCGCCCGCTATGCTGGTCGAGGTGAACCGCGGACTCTTTGTCGGTGACCAGGCGGCCGATACGCCAATGCAGCCGCCCGACCATGCGCGCATTGCTGAAGTGCGCAAGCGCCTCTACCAATGGGCAACGCGCGTCGTACAACTACTCTAGGCAACCAGCCAGCCCCCTCCTAAATCCCGTCGATCAGCCGATCGAGAAGGATCACGATGCTCAACTTACTACACGAAAACAACTTGTCAGGTTATCTTCAAACCGCGACTGAACTTGCCCACATGGGGGGAGAAACCGCGGCCGGCTACTTCCGCCATATCGATGCGCGCCGGAAGGCCGACGGCAGCCTCGTCACCATTGCAGATGAAACCGTAGACCGTCTGATCTGCGACGCCCTGCAGCAGCGTTACCCCGACCACGCCGTGCTCAGCGAGGAACAGCGTACGATCTATGATCCAGGCGATGAGTTCACCTGGGTCATTGACCCGATTGATGGCACAACCAATTTCGCGCGCGGGATGACCTTTTGGGGGGTCTCCATCGGTCTCCTCCATCAAGGAGACCCAGTAGTAGGCGTTATCCACATGCCATTGTTGCGAGAGACCTATAGTGCGGTCGCAGGACAAGGCGCCACCCTTAACAGCACACCCATCCATAGTGCCCGCGAAACAATCCCGACAGATCAACACCTCATGACCCAGTGCACCCGCACCGCGCGCGAGCGCACGATCGAGACGCCGCTCAAATCACGCATGCTGGGTAGCGCGGCCTATCATCTCATGCAGGTGGCGCAAGGCGCAGCTTTGGCCGACGTTGAAGCCACGCCGAAAATCTGGGACATTGCGGCAGGCGCAATTATTCTGGCGGAAGCCGATGCGGTGCTAACCCTACAGGACGGCTCAGGCGCTTTTCCCCTCCCTGCCGTCTTTCAGGACTATGCTCAGCATGACTTTGCCATCCTCGCGACGGCCAATGCCGCCATGCATCAACTAATGCTCACAGCACTGGCCAATGCACAGACTGTGGCATAATGTGCTCAAGTGTCGGCAGCAAACTCACTCGGTCGCGATCAGTCGCTGCGGCCCGAGCGTTTATTCTGTTGTGGTGGTTGATTATTTAGGTGAGAAACGCTTTTGATGGCTACACGAAATAATGCATCAACACTAATCTTTAAACAGACGCAATATGGTGAGCTTGAAGTTGGATTTATTGACGCCGAACGCGTGATCTTTCGCCGAGACGGGCAATCCGGCACGGCGATCGGGCGCGTCGATGCAGATGGACGGGTCTTTCGCCAGACAACCTACGACGAGCGCGAAGTTGGCCAGGTAAGCAGCGACGGCGCCGTACGGAGTCACGGGCTCTTCGAAGGCGGCGAACTGGGCTGGCTCGACCCAGACGGGGTCGTCGTTCAGGGAGGCTACATCTTGGGCGAGGAGACTGTGGGGCGCGTAGAAGGTCCGCACCGCGCAGCAGCTGCTGCCGCCCTGCTACTGATCTTTCTACCCGAAGACGCCGAGTCGCAACGACGGGAGCAACGCTGACGTCCATGCCCTTTCTCGATACCCCCCGCCTGCGCTTCCACTATCGGACCCATGGCAATCCCGATGGCGTGCCCCTACTGCTGCTCCACGGCAGCTTCGCCACCAGTCGCTGGTGGGAACCTCTCTTTGCCTATCTACCCGACGAGATCTACGCCGTAGCACCCGATCTGCGTGGCTGCGGTCAGAGCGGTAAGCCTGAGGGCGGTTATGATATCGGCTCCATGGCGAGCGATATCCAAGCACTGATCGATGCGCTGGACCTGCGTGATTTTGACCTGGCGGGCCACGCAATTGGGGCAGCTATCAGCTTGGACGTAGCACTGGCCCGCCCAGATCGCGTTGCTACCTTGACGCTGATCGACCCGCCGCCCCTCGAAGGTGTCGTAACGCCCGTAGAAGGACTGATGCTGCTCGAAGAGATGCGCATCAACCGCGAGTTGCTCACGGCCGGGCTGTCAGCCATGATGCCGGCCTTCACGGCGTCGTTCCTATCAAACGCTGACGAAGCGTTCTTTCAGCAGTTGGTGGACGACGCTGCGGCCCAGGCCCCTGCCGCCTTCACCGAGCTAGCCGTCGCGCTGGCTTCCTGGAACCGGCTGCAAGAGGCCAAACAACTCACCCTGCCCGCCCTCGTTATCTGGGGCGACCAGGACGCGCTGGTCGAACGCGACAGCGTCAACCGGACCCTCCTCGCCATTCCGGGCGCCAACAACCTGGAGGTATTGCGCGGTGTGGGCCATGCCCCTATGATTGATGCGCCCTTTCGTCTGGTCGAACGATTGCTAACTTTCGCTCTCGATGACTACGCGAATTATGAAGAGATCCGCAATCAAGCGGAGGAAGCCGACGTTCTGGCGCCGCCGGTTGACCCGCGGCCTGACGACTCGACCGGAGAGAAATCGTGATCATCAACCCTGCAGAGCTGACGCCCAAAGAAGTCTACAAGCTGACCATCGGCACGATCCTGCCCCGTCCTATCGCCTGGGTAAGTACCGTCGATGCGGAGGGAACTCCCAATCTGGCGCCCTTTTCCTACTTCACAGGCGTTTGCAGTGAGCCGCTGACGCTGCTCTTCTGCCCGCAGATTTCGCGTGAAACCGGACGCAAGAAGGACACGTGGCGCAACATCGAAGCGGTACCGGAATTTGTGATCAATCTGACCAATGAAGAGACGGCCGCAGCCATGAACCTCACCGCGGCAATCCTGCCGCCGGGTCAGTCCGAGTTCGAGCTCGCCGGCCTCACGCCTCTGCCCAGCGAGACGATCCGCGTGCCCAGAGTGGCCGAGGCGCCCGTGGCCTTCGAATGCACCCTGCAGCAGATCGTTGTAGTCAATGGTGCCCCCGGCGGCGGCGCCGCCATTCTGGGCGAGGTACAGCGAATTCACATCCGAGATGACATCTATGTGGACGGCTACGTGCAATTGGATCAGCTCAAGCCGATCGGCCGCCTCGCCGGGCCCAATTACACGCGCGTTACCGACGTTTTTTCCATGGAACGTCCCGCTCCCCCCTCCTCAAAATCTTGAGCAATCGCATCGACGCGCAAGTTGGCGACAGGCTCGCCGCCTACATGCATGCCGCCCAATTGCATACAGAGCGCAAACATTTTTCAGACGTGAATCTGATAGTATTGCGCTAACATGGTGGCATCGCATGGAAACGCGTCTGCACGAGGCGCGTAACGAATAGCAACATACTCAAGGAGGGGATCGAAATAGATGGCAATTAATTCCGTAATTCACACCAATGGTCAAAGCGTTGACCGTGTGCTCAACGCCGGCCTCCCCGTACTCCTCGTTTTTTGGCGCGACGAAAGTCCGGCCAGCCGGCAGTTGGACCCGATTTTGGACAAGCTGGCAGAAAAATACGCCGGCAAAGCCCTGATAGCCAAGGTAGACGTGCGCGACGAGCAGGCGCTGGCCGAGCGCTTCAAGATTACCAGCGTGCCCAGTATTGTCTTTATCAAAGCCGGCGCCACGCAGGGAACGGCCAACGGTGCAGGTGATGAACGCACGCTCACGGATTGGGTCGACTACCTGATCAATGGCGGCGTCAGGCCCGCCTTGCCCAGCGGCCCCAGTGAGTCAATCGCCGGGACATCTGCGCCCCAGCAGACCTACACAAACGGCACAACCAGCACGGCCAGCGGCCAGCCACGCCCACAGGGCGGCGACAGCAAGCCCGTGACTCTAACCGATGCCAATTTTGACAGCATCATCAATCAGCCCGGGCCGGTTCTGGTCGACTTCTGGGCCCCCTGGTGCGGTCCTTGCCGCATGGTGGCCCCGGCAGTTGAACAGCTCGCCACAGAATTTCAGGGCCGCGCCACCGTGGGCAAGCTCAACGTCGACGAGAATCAGGCTACCGCCGGTCGGTATGGCATCATGAGTATCCCGGCGCTCTACATCTTTAAGAACGGCGAGGTCGTCGACAAGATCATCGGGGCGCAGCCGGCCCCAGCCCTGCGCCAGCGTCTGATGCAGCACGTCTAGGCCATGGGCGACGCGGGACGGACGTTGATGCTGCTTGGCGGTGCCATATTTATCATCGGTGCGTTGATTAGCCTGAGCGGCCGCGTGCCGTGGCTGGGCAACCTGCCGGGCGATGTGGTGGTCAAACGCGACAATTTCACCCTGATCGCCCCGCTTGGCAGCATGCTGGTAATAAGTCTGTTGCTGACCCTTGCACTCAACCTGATCTTGCGCTTCTTTCGCTAACGCATCGGCCGACCAGGTGGTGGTTCAATCACATAAACGAAGCCAAAAAGCCGCGCAGTCGAGTGCGGCTTTTTGCTTGATTTGTGGTACACTAGCCTGGCCAATCAGACAAGTGGACAGCGCGCGATCGCGCTCGATGATCGAACCGTTATGTCACAAAAAAGTCAGTCTAAAACATTGCGCCAACGTCTACTCAGCATCCCGATTGCCTACAAAATCCTCATCGCCAATTCGGCCATTGTTGCCGTTGGAGCCATCGCCGGCACGGTTATAACAGTCTGGCATGTGCGCCAATTCCCCGATGATGTCCATTACGAACTCATCTTTCTCTTTAGCACAGTCGGCATCATTATCAGCTTCCTGGTCAACAATTGGGTTGTTCAGCGTGCGTTGGAGCCACTTGACCGCCTGCAAGAAGCGGTCGACGAGGTCGGTCGTGGCGATTATCACGTTCGCGTGGCGCTGGGCGACAATTCCGATGAGCGCTTCGATCGTCTTGCCGACACCTTCAATCAGATGCTGGACCGGCTGGATGAGAATGCTGTGGAGTTGCATCAGCTTTCCCATCGGCTACTCCAGGCTCAGGAAGAAGAGCGCCAGCGCTTGGCGCGAGAGTTGCACGATGAGGCCGCTCAGGCGCTCACATCGCTGCTCGTTCACCTGCGCCTGTTGGAACGTGCACATACACCCGACGAGGCCCAGGCGCGTGTACAAGAGCTTCGCGAACTGACGGCCCAGGCATTGGAGGAGGTGCGTCGCGTGGCACTGGACCTGCGCCCGACCATCCTTGATGACCTTGGCTTGGCGCCGGCCCTGGAGTGGCGCGTGGACGAATTCAACAAAGCCGACGGCGTCAAGGCCACGATTGAGATTCGCGGCCTCGAGCGCCGCCTGCCGGCAGAGACGGAGTTGGCCCTCTACCGCGTCAGCCAGGAGTCGTTGAGCAATGTGGCAAAACATGCCGAGGCCCAACACGTGAATGTGGCGCTCGAGGCGCAGAACGGTGACATCACGCTTGAAATCCAGGATGATGGCTGTGGCTTCGATCCCGCCTACCCCTACGCCGATGACGTACACGGCCTTGGCTTGGTCGGCATGCATGAGCGCATGGCTATGATCGGCGGCAACCTGACAATTCAATCCGTACCCGGTTCCGGCACCAGCATCCGGGCAAGCGCACCGGCGCATCCGCCCCAAGGCGAGCAACGTGACCATGCAGAATAATCCCATCCGCGTGCTCCTGGTCGATGACCACATGGTTGTGCGCATCGGCCTGCGCGCGCTCATCGATAGCGAACCCGGCCTCACCGTCGTCGGCGAGGCGGAAAACGGTGTCGAAGCCATTGAGAAGGCCCACGCCTTGTTGCCCGACGTCATCGTGATGGACATCTCCATGCCGGAAATGGATGGTCTGGAAGCGACGCGTCGCATTCGCAACGAGCTGCCCGAGTGCCACGTGCTCATTCTGACCGTCCATGCCCAGGAGAAATACCTATTTCCGGTACTCAAGGCCGGTGGCGCCGGCTATGTACTCAAGTCGACGGTCGACACCGAGCTGCTGGATGCAATCGCCACCGTCGCCCAGGGCGGCGCCTTTCTCTACCCCTCCGCTACCCGTATGCTGCTGGAAGACTATCTCGGCCAGATGAAGGCCGGCCCCGTACAAGACGCCTATGACAGCCTCAGCGAGCGCGAGCGCGAGGTCATCAAGTTCCTGGCCCTGGGCCATACCGCAGCCGAAACCGCAGAGCAGCTCTCGATCAGCCCCAAGACCGTGGAAACATACCGGACGCGGATCATGCAGAAGCTCAACCTCCACGGCCGCGCAGATCTCGTCAAGTACGCCCTCGCCCGTGGACTCCTCACGGAATATACGTAATTCGGAGTGCGGAGTGCGGAGTGCGGAGTGCGGAGTGCGGAGTGCGGAGTGCGGAGTGCGGAGTGCGAATCCTACCCCACACGCTCACAACCCTACAACCCTCCCCCTGTAAGACTTTTTCCCCTCAAACCGTCAAACTTTTCCCGATACACAGATAAGTTTCCCTTTGCTACACTGTCAGCCAGTGATTGTGAATGATTTCACAGCAACGTTTTGGTTCAGCGAAGGGAGGCGGTCATGCGCATTAAGGTGCTTTTTGCGACCCCGGATCAGCAATCGCTCGGTCTGCTGAATTCGCTGCTGACGTCAGCCGCTGATCTCTTCTGCCCTGAGGTAGAGGTCGATAGCGTCAACAGCCGCGCGGCACTGATCGAACGTATTTCCGCCGCGATTGACGACGTCGTTTTTGTCGACTGGCTCATGGCCGAAAGCGCGACGCCAGCCCTGGTCGAAGACTTGGTGGCATGCAACCCCAAGATTCGCATTGTCGCCTTGCTTCCCTTGGACTTTCGCCAATATCGCGAGCGTGTATGGGATGCGGGCGCGTGCAATAGCATTCCCAAAGAACACATGGACCAGGAATGGCTCTCCAGCATTCTCTGCGTCATGTACCGTGCCATGCAGCGCGAGCAGAAGCTCCGGATCGAGCTTACGTGTGCGCCACCCGTTGCTGAAATGAAGAGTCAATTGGATCAACAAATTATTACGCCGTCCTGACGAGAGACGGTGCGAGGAGTAATCAATGGCTAAAATCGACTTGCAGATTACCCGCAGAACGTTTTTGAAAGCCGCAGCGGCAAGTGGCGGCGGCCTTGCGCTGGCCAGCCCGGGGATACCGGTCATGGCAGCCGGCGGGGAAAGCCACCGGCTGGATCCGACCTGGTTCGCCACTGGCGAGATCAAGAAGAGCTACAGCTGCTGCAGCATGTGTCCGTGGAGTTGCGGCATGATCGTCTCCAGCGTCGATGGAGAGGTTTTTAAGGTCGACGGCAACCCGGCGGATCCCAAGAGCCGGGGCATGCTTTGCGCCCGCGGTCAGGGCAGCGTCTCCTTTATGTATGACCCCGACCGCCTCCAGTCCCCCATGGTGCGTACGGGCGAGCGCGGCGAGGGGAAATTCCAGGAAGTGACCTGGGAAGAGGCGCTGGACGAGTCGGCGCAGAAGCTGATGGCGATCGCCGAAGAATATGGTCCCGAGTCGATTGCGGTCTTCGGCCACACGGCCGGCGATTTCTGGTTTACTGATTATTTCGCCCAGGCTTGGGGCACGCCCAATGCGGCAAAACCCTCCTCATCGCTTTGCACCAGCCCGCGTGAAGAAGCCGCCAAGCTGACCTATGGCTCTGTCGTTGGCGGCCACGAACCCATGGACTGGGACGGGCTGCAATGCCTCACCCTGATCGGCAGTCACATCGGCGAAGACGCCCGCAACACGGTCATGCAGGATTTTGCCAATGCCCGGGCGCGCGGCATGAAAGTCATCGTGGTCGATCCCCGCTTTTCACAGGTCGCGGCCAAAGCCGACTACTGGCTGCCGATTAAACCCGGTACAGATACCGCCCTGCTCCTGGCCTGGATGAATGTCATCATCGACGAGGCCCGCTACGATGTCGAATACATCGAAGAGTGGACCGTAGGCTTCGAGGAACTCAAGGCTCATGTCGCCGAGTTCACCCCGGAGTGGGCGGCGGAAATCACCGACTTGCCCGCCGAGCTGATCCGTGAAACCGCACGCGTCATGTCCGAAGAGCTGCCGCAGTCGGCGATTATGCCGGGCCGCCACGTCACGTGGTACGGCAATGATACTCAACGCATGCGCGCCGTCTACATGATCAACGCACTCATGGGGGCCTACGGACGCGAGGGCGGTATCTACTTCAACAAGTCGCCCTATATCGAAGCGTATCCCCACCCGCCCTTTGCCGTGGCCGGCAGTTCAGGCGGCTGTTCGGCCGAGCCGGGTGCAGAGAGCGACGTGCTGCCCGTCGGCCCTAGCGGCAAAGCCCGCGCCGACGGCGCCCGCGAATCCTTTATGCGCGGCGCAACCGCCATGCAGGAATTGATTCCGCCCATGATCACCGGCGAGCCATACCCGATCAAGGGGCTCATCGTCTACGGCGTGAACATGCTCAACTCTCTGCCCGATACCGAGCGTACAATCGAGGCGCTCAAAGCATTGGATTTCGTCCTCGTAATCGACGTGCTCCCCCAAGAACACGTGGCCTGGGCCGACATTGTCCTGCCCGAGGCGACCTCGTTGGAGCGCTATGATGATCTGTGGACGTTGGCACACAAGACCCCCTACATCGCCCTGCGCGAGCCGGCGGTCGAACCCCTTTACGATACCAAGCCCGGTTGGTGGATCGCTCGGGAACTGGGAATGCGCGTCGGCCTGGAGAAGTACTTCAAATGGGTCGATATCGAGGAATACCTCAACACCCGCCTCATGTCGATCGGCTCGAGCATTGAAGAGATGCGCGAAGAGAAGGGCGTCATCATCCAGAAGGGCAAGCCTTACTTTGCAGATTACGGTGACAAATCACCCTTCCCCACGCCCTCGGAAAAGATTGAGTTCTATGCTGACGATCTGACGCTCAGCGGCTTCGCCCCGCTGCCCGTTTACGAGCCGACCGAAGAGCCGCCCGACGGCTACTTCCGGCTCCTCTACGGACGCCATCCGGTCCACACCTTTGCCAAGACCCAGAACACACCACTGCTCAACGAGCTGAATCCTGAGAATGAGATCTGGCTCAACGCAGCCCGGGCTGACGAGATGGGCATCAAGCATGGCGAACGCGTCTTGGTCGAAAACCAAGACGGCGTAACTAGCGGCCCCGTCCTTGTCAAGGTGACCCAGCGCATTCGACCGGATGCGGTCTTTATGCCTCATGGTTTTGGCCAGGCAGCACCCCAGTTGAGCCAGGCCAATGGCGTTGGCGCAAGCGACGCCAAGCTCATCACCCGCTATGCCCTCGATCCCATCAGCGGTGGCGCCGGCATGCGGATCAATTTCGTACGGCTTGTGAAGGAGGCGTAACGTGACGACCTTTGCCTATCTCCTGGACATGGGGCGCTGCATTGGCTGCGAAGCCTGCGTAGCGGCCTGCAAGACCGGCAATGAACTGCCCGGCGGCGTCCAGTACATTAACTTCGGCGAAAAAACGACGGGTACTTTCCCGGACATCGCCAGTAACGTGCTTAACCAGCGCTGCATGCACTGTACCGATGCAGCCTGCGTAGCAGCATGTCCGACGGGCGCCCTCTACAAAGAAGATGGCCTGACTCGTTTGGATCGGGACGCGTGCAGCGGTTGTTCCTACTGCGTGGATGCCTGCCCCTTCAGCATCCCCAAGATGTATGACGATTTCTCGAGCAAGTGCGACGGCTGCGCAGCAGTGGTCAAAGCCGGCGGCACACCCTGGTGCGTCAAGACCTGCCCCAGCAACGCCCTCCAATATGGCGAACGGGAAGAGATTCTGGCTGAAGCGCGTACCCGCTTGGCTGCGCTCCAAACGCGTTATCCCAACGCCCGCATCTACGGCGAGACGGAAGCCGGCGGCCTGGGCGTAATCATGGTATTGCCTGACGCGCCCGAAGCCTTCGACCTGCCCGCCAATCCGGACGTACCCCTAGTGATGAACGCCTGGCAGAAGATGGTACAGCCTATGAGCGCAGCAGTCACCGGCCTGAGCATCGCCGTCACCGGCTTTGCGGCGATCATCGCCCGGCGCAATCACATGAAAGAATTGGAAGAGATTCACGCCCGCGAGGCTGCCGCAGCCGACGGTCCGTCCGTGCCGTTCGATGTTGATCCCTCGACGGAAAAAGAGGAGGCATAATCGTGGCAACCCAGACATTCTCTGACACTGTAGTTCCCGACGACGGTCATCGCAAGGTCCTGCGCTATCGCAAGGCCCCGCGCATCGTTCACATGCTCCTGGCCATCTCGTTCCTGATGCTGCTCTTTTCCGGGCTTGTGATCTTCCTGCCCTTCCTCTCCGAATATGCGGCGGGCGGCACCTCACGGCTGCTACATCGGATCGGCGCCGTCATCTTCATGGCAATCCCGATCCTCTACCTTGTGCTGGATCGTCACGGCGCCAAGGAGCTGCTGTGGGATTCATTTCACTATGACCGGGACGACGCAAGCTGGCTGGCCCACTCCTATCGCTACTTCATGGGCCGCGCCGGCAACATGCCGCCCCAGGGCCGTCTCAATGCCGGTCAGAAGCTGCATCACGCCGGCGTGGTGATCTTTTCGGCCACGATCGTCATCACCGGCCTACTGCTCTGGTTTGGCAAGGGTAGCCTGGGCATGACTGGCTTGGCGCTGGCGGCCAGCATCCACGACATCTCCATGGTCGTCCTGACCGTGCTACTGGCCGGGCATCTCTACTTCACCTTTGTTTACAAAGCGCTCTCGGGCATGACGACCGGGTACGTTGATGAAGAGGAAGCGCGGTTGGAGCATGCCAAGTGGGTCGCGGAGTTAGAGGATCACGACGGCGTACTCGAGCCGGGAGAGTAAAGGCTTCAAAGGCAAATCCATCCGGCCCGACCGGATGAAAGCAGCAACGATTCAATCTATCAATTTCACCGCACTGCCACCATGCAGTGCACCGAAACGAGGAGAAGTATGTTAAAGCGTAACCACCTGTTCATATCAATGCTTGTCGTGCTCATGCTGGTTCTGGGCGCCTGCGGCGGAGGCCGCGCGCCTGCTGCTGAAGCGCCTGCCGACGAAGCCGCTGCTGCTCAGGAAGCCGCCGCGCCGCTGGCAGACGAAGCGGAAGAAGCCGCTGAAGAAGTTGCAGAAGCAACGGAAGCACCGGCCGAAGAAGCCGCCGAAGAAGCTACTGAAGAAGCAGTAGCCGAGGAGGTTGCAGAGGCCACTGAGGAAGCGGCCGAAGAGCCCGCCGATGACATGGCTGCCGAGGCCGATGCAGTCGTCGCCGGTTGGGACGCCTTCATGAGCACAATCCCCGAAGGCTACCTGGCCGTTGGTCAGATCGACGCGGTGAAGGGCGTGATTGATGCCGGCGCAGTCGTCATCGACGTGCGCGAAGAAAGTGAATACGTCGAAGGGCATATTCCCGGCGCCGTCAACGTACCGCTGCGCACCCTGACTGACAACCTGGACAAAATCCCGGCGGATCAGCCGGTACTCGTTTACTGCGCCTCCGGTCATCGTGCTTCCATGGCCCTGAGTTCGCTGCAGGCTTTGGGCTACGACAACGTCCGCTCCTTCCCCGGCGGCTGGAAAGCCTGGTCCGCGGCAGAAGAAGAGGTCAGCACTGAGGCGAATGAGGGCGAAACCTACGACATACCCGAGATTGATCCGGCCATGCTGGCCGCATCCGAAGCCTTCCTCAGCACGATTCCCGAGGGCTGGCTTTCGATCAAGACGGTAGAAGACCTGGAAGTCGCCCAAGAAAATGGCGCCGTCGTGATTGACGTCCGTCAGCCGGATGAATTCGACGCAGGCGCGATCGCCGGTGCGATCAGCATTCCGATCCGCGAACTGGCCCAGAGCCTGGACCAGGTGCCGACTGACGCACCGGTCATTGTCTACTGCGCCTCCGGCCATCGCGCCGGCATGTCCCTGGCTGCCCTGCAGAGCATGGGCTATAGCAACGTCAAATCCTTCCCGGCCGGCTACGGCGCTTGGGAAGCGGCCCAAGGTGAAGCGGCCGGCGACGTACCCGAAGAGGTCGCGGCATCGCTGGAATCCGACGCCGTCGTTGCTGGCGTAGACGCGTTCCTGACCAACATTCCCGAAGGTTACCTGGCCGTTGGCAACACCGAAGCCTTCCAGGACATGATGGAAAACACCGACGTCTACGTCATCGACGTACGTGAAGAGAGTGAATACGCCGAAGGTCATATCCCCGGCGCGGTCAACATCCCGATTCGCACCCTGGCCGACAACCTGGACAAGGTTCCTGCCGATCAGCCGGTGATGGTCTACTGTGCCTCCGGTCATCGCGCCGGCATGGCGCTCTCAGCGCTGGGCGGACTGGGGTACGACAATGTCAGATCTTATCCTCCTGGCTGGAAAGGCTGGAGCGCGGCCGAGGGTGAGGTCAGCACTGAGGCCACCGAGCCTGGAACCTTTGAGGTGCCGGAGGTGGACGGTGACATGTTGGCCGCCACCGCAGAGTTTCTCAACAACATTCCTGAGGGCTATTTCTCCTTGGGTTCCGACGTCGAAAAACTGGAAGCGGCGATTGACGCCGGCGCCACGGTAATTGACGTGCGCCAGCCGGATGAATTCGACGCCGGCGCCATCACCGGTGCGATCAATATTCCGATTCGCGACCTGGCCCAGAACCTGGATCAGATCCCGACCGATTCACCGGTCATCGTCTATTGCGCTTCTGGCCATCGCGCCGCCATCTCCACCGGCTCCCTGCACACACTGGGCCTGGACAACGTACGCTCCTTCCCGCCTGGATACGGTGCGTGGGAGGCGGCACAGCAGTAGCTTGAGGGCTGCAAGGTCCTGCCGAGCATAGCCTTTCCATTACCTGCACGAACGAGGGGGCGATCCGTTTGGATCGCCCCCTCGTTATGTCTTGTAGCATACACGTTGCCGCGCACTGACTCTACGGATATTGTGGCCGCACGCCTACCCGATTACGCCCATGACCTGCTGGGCGATCTCCAATTCTTCATTCGTGGGAATCACAAAGACCTCGACGCGGCTCTCGTCGCTATGAATCTGACCGGACTTGCCGCGCACGGTGGCCACATTCTTGGCTGGATCCAAGCTGATGCCGAGCGCGCCAAGTCCGTCACAAACCTTGGCACGGACGACGTCGCTGTTCTCGCCCACGCCGGCCGTGAAGACGAGGGCATCGACGCGTCCAAGCACGGCTGCGTAGGCGCCAATATATTTCCGAATACGATACGCATACATCTCCAACGCGAGCGCGGCATCCGTGTCGCCGGCGTCGACGCGCTCTTCGATGTCGCGCAAGTCATTGTCGCCACAGAGACCCAGCAGGCCACTCTGCTTGTTGAGCATGGCGTCGATCTCGGCCAAAGAGAGGCCGAGCCGGGCGCTCAAGTAAAAGATAAGGGCCGGGTCTACATCACCCGACCGGGTCCCCATGATCAGCCCGGGCAGCGGCGTGAACCCCATCGACGTGTCGATCGACTGACCGTTGCAGATGGCGGTGATGCTGGCCCCATTACCCAGGTGTGCCGTAATAAGGTTGCAGGTCTCAGGCGCTTTTCCGAGCAGCGCCCCGGCAGCGCGCGCCACATAAGCGTGCGACGTTCCGTGAAATCCATAGACCCGGACGCCGTGCTCCGTGTAGAGATCGGCCGGCACGGCATAGCGGTAGGCGTGAGCCGGCATGGTCTGATGGAACGCGGTGTCAAAGACTGCCACCTGTATAGCGTTTGGAAAAACCTCCTTGGCCACTTTAATGCCGGCCAGATTGGCCGGGTTGTGCAGCGGGGCAAAGGGACTCAGATCGTGGATGGTCTCCCTCACCTCTGCGGTGATGACCGTGGGCGCATGAAAACGTTCGCCGCCGTGGACCACGCGATGGCCAACTGCGTCCAGTGCGTCCGCGTCGGCAAGCACGGCCTCTTTGCCCGTCATGAGCAATGCGGCCACCCGCGCCAGCCCAGCCGCATGATCGGCCACCGCCTCCTCAAGCACCAGCGTCTCGCCCTCTCCCACACGATGCTTGAAGCGCCCCACTGGCTCGCCAATCCGCTCGACCAGTCCATTGCAGATCACGCGCGCACCCGGCATCTCAAAGAGTTGGTACTTAAGCGATGAACTGCCGGCGTTGATGGTGAGGATGTTCATGGGCGTTTTCGGTTCCCTGGTGTGGCGGTGTCAGGTTGTAGGGTGGGATCCGCAATTCCCAATCCGCATTCCACTAATCCTGTTGTGCCTGGACGGCGGTGATGGCGACGGTGTTGATGATGTCTTCGACGGTGCAGCCACGGCTGAGATCGTTGACCGGCTTGCGCAGGCCCTGGAGCACGGGACCAATGGCGATGGCGCCGGTCTCACGTTGAACCGCCTTGTAGGTGTTGTTGCCGGTATTCAGGTCGGGAAAGATGAAGACTGTCGCCTGGCCAGCAACCCGCGAGCCGGGCATCTTCTTGGCCGCCACGCCGGGGTCAACGGCGGCGTCATACTGGATTGGCCCCTCAATGAGCAGGTCCGGGCGCCGCTTTTGGGCCAGCTTGGTCGCCTCGCGCACTCGCTCGACATCTTCGCCCTGGCCAGAGGCGCCCGAACTGTAGGACAACATGGCCACCCGCGGCTCGACGCCAAAGGTCTGGGCCGTGTCGGCTGACGCAATGGCGATCTCAGCCAGTTCCTCCGACGAGGGATTGGGGTTGACCGCGCAGTCGCCATAGACCAGCACGCGGTCGCTGAGCGCCATAAAGAAGACGGACGAGACAACAGAACAACCCGGTTTGGTCTTGACGAATTGTAGCGCCGGCATGATCGTATGCATCGTCGTATGGGCCGCCCCGGAGACCATGCCGTCAGCGTCGCCTTTGTAGACCATCATGGTGCCAAAGTAGGAGACATCGGTCATCAAGTCCCGGGCTTGGGCAGGCGCCAAATTCTTATGCTTGCGCAATCCATACAGCGTCTCAGCATAGTCGTCAAACTGTGCCGAAGTCTCCGGCTTGATGACCGCAATCTTACTAAAGTCGAGATCCAGGCCCAAGCGGGCCGCCGTATCATGGATCACGCTCTCGTCTCCAAGCAGGGTCAAGTCAACAATCTCGCGGTTGGTCAAGACAGCCGCTGCGCGCAGGATTCGCTCATCCTGGCCCTCGGGCAAAACAATATGCTGCTTATCCGAGCGTGCCTGCTGGAGCAGGTTGAAGATAAACATCTTGGGCGTGATGCCCCGAGGCTTTGCCGTAGAAATCTGCGACTCTAACGCGTCCGTATCTACGTAGTCTTCAAAGAGCTTTAAGCTCAGGTCGATCTTGGAGCGATTGCTGCTGGTGATAAATGATCGTACGTCGCCCACCTGCAAGGCTGTATCATACGTGTCGATACCAACGGAGATAATGGGTATGGCTTCATCGAGCCCGTCGAGTAGTTTTCGAACCGAGGCAGGGGGTCGTTGCTCGGTGGTAAGAAGAATGCCCGCAATTTGCGGATAATTGTGCGAGCGATGGGCCTGCAATGCGCCAAGGAGCACATCACTCCGATCCCCCGGCGTAATGAGCAGAGCATGCTCGGTCAAATAGTCCAGAAAATTGGGTAGCTGCATGGCGACGATCAGGTACTGGTAAGCCAGCCGACCCAGATGTTGCTCGCCGTAGAGAACTTCGGCCTCAAGGTGTTCGGCAATCTCACGAATCGTCGGGCTGCGCAGGACTTTGTTGGTGGGAATCACTGAAATGAAGGGGCTCTTGTCACCCACTACCTGTTCCAGCGCCTCCTGCAAGGGCTCAACCTGATCCATGTCGGCCCGGTTGACAATGGTACCGATAATGTCGCAGCCGCGGTCTACGTAATGGTCCACTGACATGCTAACCGTATTGACCACTTCATTTATCTCGCGCCCGGATGCCGTGCCCACCAGCAAGACTGGCGTGCCCAGGTTGCGCGCAATGTCGGCGTTGATGTCGTATTCAAAGAGCGCGCCAACGCCTTCTAAATCTGACCCAATGCAAATGATAAAATCGTACTGATTCTCAATCGCTTTGTAGCGCTGAATTACGTGATTCAAGGCATCGTCATAGCGTCCGCGTGAAATCAGGTCAGCCGCTTCGGCACGAAAGAAGCCATAGGTCTCTTCATAACTCTGGGCCAAGTCGAAGTGGGTCAGCAACAGGTCGATATTCTTATCGCGCCGTGCGTGAGATCCACGAATCACCGGCCGGAAAATGCCAACTCTCGGCGTGCGACGCAGAATCATTTCGGCCAATCCGAGGGAAACCAAAGACTTGCCGCAGTTCGGCTCGACAGTTGCAATGTAGATTGCATTTGTCATCGGTCATCTCACCTTCATTTGTCAACAGGGGAAGAGCGTCGCCGCTTTGACGCCCTGCCTGGTTCGGTTATTGATCGTACTTCATGCGCCACGCTGCACTCAATCGCCCGTTTGGCGGCCACGCGCCAGGCGCTTGGCCTCCGCCATCAGCAGTACTACTGAACGGTCAGACGCATGATAATGGGTGTTGCGCACCATGGGCGCGGCATCGGGCATGCGAAAGTCGTCTGGCGGCGGCAGCGCCGTGTCGACGATACAGCGCCACCCCGGCGTGCCGGCCGGACGGGGCGGGATCGCAAAACGCTGTGATTCCCAGTAGGCGTTGAGGATCATGTGAAAATAGTGATGCCCGCCCAGTCCGCGGATTGTAAAGGCAATCGTGCGCGACTCGTCACTCCAGTCCGGTTGGAAGAGCTCGGTACCATGCCACTGCACGCGTGCATAGTGAAGCATTTCATTGAGCGACATATCGATGTCACCCTGAAACATATTTAGCGACCTGCGCAGACGAATCAGGTTTTGGGTAAAGCGAAAGATGTCGTCATGCTCATCCAAGAGCGACCAGTTGACCCAGCTGATCTCGTTATCCTGGCAGTAGGCATTGTTGTTGCCTTGCTGCGTGCGCCGCATCTCGTCGCCCATTAGGAGCATGGGCACGCCCAGTGACATCAGCGTGAGCGTGAGGAAGTTTTTCACCTGCCGATTGCGCAGGGCCTCGATCGCCGGATCGTCAGTCGGCCCCTCAACGCCACAGTTCCAGCTCAAATTGTGGTTGTGGCCATCGCGGTTGCCTTCCAGGTTCGCTTCATTGTGTTTCTCGTTGTACGAGACCAGATCGTTGAGCGTAAAGCCATCATGGCAGGTGACGAAATTGATGCTTTGCTCGGGCCCTTCCCCGGCATGACCGTAAAGGTCCGGACTGGCCAGGAAGCGGGTCGCCACCTTGCTCACCATGCCAGGATCGCTCTTCACGAAAGCGCGCACATCATCACGATACTGGCCATTCCACTCTTTCCAATGGTCGCCCACAAAGCGGCCGACCTGATAGAGACCGGCCGCGTCCCAGGCTTCGGCGATCAATTTGGTGCCCGCCAAAACAGGGTCGGTGTCGATATCGAGCAAGATCGGCGGGTTCGCCCAAGGCTTGCCGTCAAAGCCGCGCGACAAAATCGAGGCCAGATCAAACCGAAAGCCGTCGACATGCATCTCCTCCACCCAAAAACGTAGACTGTCCACAATCATACGGCGCACAGCCGGATTGTTGGCATTGAGCGTATTGCCCGTCCCACTGTAGTTGGCGTAGGTGGTGCGATCCGATTCCAAGAAGTAATAGGTTTCGTTGTCAAAGCCGCGCCAGCAGAAGGTTGGTCCTTCTTCGTTGCCTTCGGCCGTGTGATTGTAAACCACATCGAGAATCACTTCGATCCCGGCCCGATGTAGGGCCTTGACCATGTCGCGAAACTCATCCAGCACCCCTGCCAGGTCAGGGGCGGCGGCATAGTGTGAGTGAGGCGCAAAAAAGGCGACGGGGCTGTAGCCCCAGTAATTGGTCAATCCGTAGGGTGCGTCAGCCGGATCAAAATGAAAGATGGGCAGTAGTTCGACGGCCGTCACGCCCAATGATTGGAGATAGGGAATCTTCTCAACCAGACCGGCATAGGTGCCCCGCTTTTCTTCACGCACGCCTGAACTGACATCCTGCGTGAAGCCGCGGACATGCATCTCGTAGACAATCGTGCGGCTAAACGAATGTTGGAGCGGCAGGTCGCCCTCCCAATCATAGATGCTGAGATCAACGACGACGCTCTTCATTGCCTGGCCGGCGTTGTCGCCCGGCCGGCAGGCCGCTCCCCGATCATAGTGTTGCGGCGTAGCAACCAGACGACCATATGGATCAAGCAGCAGCTTATCCAAGTCAAAACGATGACCGCGGGCAGGGTCCATGGGGCCGTAGACGCGATAGCCATAAAGCTGGCCCGCTGTAATGCCGGGGATGAAGATATGCCAATAATCAAATGTACGGTTGAGTTTGCGATCGAGTTGGATGATGCGCGAAGGCGTTGCATCATCCACGTGATCAAAGAGAAGCAACTCCATGGCCAACGCTGTGCGCGAATAGGCCGCGAAGTTCACGCCGTCGGGGCTAAGCGTTGCGCCGAGGGGATAACTGGTTCCGGGAAGCGAATCTGACGCGCGATTCATGAAGTGCATACCTTATGACCAGGCAGAAGCATCGCTCAACCGGTCTAGCTGGTCTCCGGAGAGGGTCAAATCAGTGACCGCAAGACTGGCAGCCAACTGCTCGACCGAATTGGCGCCAATGATTGGCGCCGTGACAGCCGGCTGCTGGAGCAACCAAGCCAGCGCGACCGCGATCGGCGAGACATCTTGCTCCTCGGCTACGGCCAACAGCACATCCAGCGTCCGCCAACCGGCCTCATTGAAATAGCGACCCTTTACGCCATCTGCGCGCACGCTGTCGGGCACACTGTCCCGGCGGTACTTACCGGTAAGAAAGCCACCGGCCAGCGGGCTATAGGGGATCACGCCGACACCGTACGTCGCACAGACTTCAGCCAGTTCCCGCTCATATTCGGCCCGGTTGACGAGGTTGTAGTGGGGCTGCAGCGAGTCATAACGCGCAAGGCTGCCGGCATCGCTCGCCCAGAGCGCCTGCATGAGCCGCCAGGCGGGATAGTTGCTACAGCCAACGTAGCGCACCTTGCCCTGCTGGACCAGCGTATCAAGCGCAGCCATGGTCTCCTCAATCGGCGTTTCAGCGTCATACCAGTGAGTCTGATAGAGATCGATATAGTCGGTCTGCAGGCGCCGCAGGCTATCTTCACACGCCTGGATAATGTGGCTGCGGCTTAGCCCTTCGCCGTTGGGACCCGGCCACATGGCGCCGCGAACCTTGGTGGCGAGCACAATTTCATGACGCTTGCCATGGCATTTCAGCCAGCGACCGATGATCTCCTCGCTGACGCCTCCAGAGTTACCCTCCGCCCACTTACTGTACACATCCGCCGTGTCGATGAAGTTGCCGCCAGCTTCTACAAAGGCATCCATCACAGCAAAGGCATCATCCGTATCAGCCGACCACCCCCACTGCATGGTACCCAAGCAAAGTTCAGAGACTTTCAGCCCTGATCTACCCAGTTTTCGATAATGCATACTTATCCTTTAATGCGCCAATCGATTTCGTTTTGGGCTCAAAACGTTTTGAATCACCTTTGCATTAAGATACCACGTAAAGATCGAACAAACCAGACCGGCGGCGCCCCAAATTACCCCCCGCGCAGGACCCGCACATCATCCATTCTCCGGGTGATCCGCTGCGCATCAAGTTCCTCCAGAAGTGCCTGGGCATATTTGCGACTGGTATCAAAGAGATCGCGCGTTTCGGCGAGGGTGATCTGACCGTGGGTCTCTACAAATGCAACGACCGCGGCGGACATGGCATCATAGTCGACACGACGTAACAACACACCGCCGATACGGACCAGCTGGCCCTGTTCTACAAGCATCTCAAGCAGCGCCTCGTCGTTACCCAAGAGTTTGAGCGTATCGCCCTGATTCGGGGGAGCATACGGTGCTGCCACAAAGGCTTCCAGCGTACGCGCCACGGCAGCCTCCTGGCCGCTAGTCAGCACTGGCGCGAAGCCAGCCTGCCAGATCGCACTATCATCCATCTCCACCAGCCCGGCAGCCTGAGCCCGCTCCATGACGGCGCTAAATTGGCGCGGCGCCAGCTTGCGGCCGAGCGCAGCGTCGACGCGGCTGCGCACCTCGCTGCGTGCCATTCCCTGGCGCAGTGGCGCTCGTTCATGAGAATCGGCCAACAAGGCAGACAGTTGATCGAGCAGTCGCTGCCACTGATCAAGCGTTAGGAACGCACCGCTGAGGTCGATGACCGCGCCTGCAGTAACAAGTTCTGCATAGGCAGCATTGGCGACGTCCAGGTCCAGACCGCTCAGGCTCAACAACTCCTCGTACTCGATGAGGGGAGACCGGCTAAGCGCCTGCAACAAGATTTCATCCGGAGCGCCCCGTGCCAGAGTCTCCAAGCGCTGTAGCACCGCGGGCTCGAAGCGTTTCCAGCGGCGGCGCGGATGAGGACTCAACACGACACCACCGCCCAGCGTCATGCTCGGTGAGGGCTGGCGCAAAATGTAGCGATCGCCGGGAGCAACGACGACCGGTCGTTCCAAACGCAACTGGAGCCAGCCCTCCTGTCCTGGCTGAATCTGTTCTACGCCGAGCACACGCACGCGCGCCGGCGTCTCCGTGGCCCCCGAAAAGAAATCGACTGCTAGATTATGCTCCAATGCTCTGGGTGCATCCGCCAGCAGACGAAACGACACGTCGAGCAGCACGGTTGGCCGCAGCGTACCGGGTCTAGCAACCACATCGCCGCGATGCAACGCTTCAGCGCCCACGCCGCTCAGATTGATTGCGAGCCGACTGCCTGGCGCGCCCTGCTCGAGTGGCCGTTTGTGACTCTGAAGACCGCGAATGCGCGCAAGCTCGCCGGCGGGCAAAATTTCGACGCTCTCCCCGACGGCCAGATGACCATCACTCAGGGTGCCGGTCACGATCGTGCCAAAGCCGCTGAGGCTGAAGATGCGATCGATAGGCAAACGCGGCCGGGCGCGATTGCGCCGGGGCGCGAGGTCAGCGAGAGTTGTGGCTAGCGCGGCCCGCAACACGTCCAACCCTTCACCGCGCTGGGCGCTGACGCGAACTACGGGCACGTCAGCCAATTGGGTTCCTTCCAGCAGTTCGACAATATCAAGTTCGACCAGTTCCAGCCACTCTTCGTCTTCCGCCGCATCCGTCTTGGTAAGCGCGACGACACCGTTGGTTACGCCGAGGAGATCGAGGATTGCGAGGTGCTCACGCGTCTGGGGCATGACGCCTTCATCGGCTGCAATCACCAGGATTGCGGCGTCAATGCTGCCGACGCCGGCCAGCATGTTCTTGATGAAGTCGATATGGCCGGGCACATCGACGATGCCCACGTTCTCGACGTCATTCGCGCCAATCGGTAAATCGATCCAGGCAAAGCCTAGATCGATCGTCATACCGCGTTGCTTTTCTTCTTTTAGGCGATCTGGATCAATGCCGCTGAGGGCCTGAACGAGGGTCGATTTGCCATGATCAACGTGACCGGCGGTTCCAATAACGCGCATAACTCGCTACTGCTGGCGCCCGTTGGCCGGGCCGGAAGAGTCGCCCGAAACCACACCGGCAGCGCGTCGTTGCCCGGCCTGGCTGGCATAAAGCTCAGCATTGCGCTGGCGACGCTGCCATGCTTCTTCCATGTTGCGCACCTTGTCATCGCGTTCGCGTACGGAGCTTTCGAGCCCCTCTAGCCACGATTGGGCCGTGCCCAGGAAGTAGGCGCTGTAGCTCTCCTGCAGCTTCCACAGATGTTGCAGCAGACGCGTCGTGGATCTCAAGGTCATGGAGCAGGGGCGGGAATTTTTCCACCACTTCAGCATTGTATTTGTCCTGCTCGGCCCAGAGATGCTCCTGACGCAGTTCGGCCTTGCGCCGGCGCTTTTCGTACTCCTCACGAAACTCATCCATCTCCCGCCGCATGCGCTCTTCGGCCAGGCGTTGCAGTTCCTGCACCTGACTCTGTTCACGGAGGACCAAATCCTTGAACTCCTGCACCTCCTGCACCGAACGACGAGCAACGTCGATCTGCTGCGCAAACGACTGGACGCGCTGGTGGGCCTGGTTGACCAGCGTCTTCTGCTCTTCAATGGCCTCTTTCCAGCGGTTGATGGTCTGATCACGTTCGACCAAGGAGCTGCGCACCGTCTCCATGAAGTCTTGCTGCGCCTCACGTAAGGTATCAATCTGTGGCGGCAGCTTCTCAATTTCCGATGCTGACTTGCGGACCGATTCTTCGAGCACCGGAATGCGGCCGGCGACGGCCTCGATACGCTTGAAGAGCTCAACCGTCTCTTGCTGTAGCTGCGCGATGCGTTTGGTATCGCTGGTGCGCTGCTCGGCCAGGAAGGGGATCTGTCGCGTCCGTTCTTCAATCTCCTTGGCCAGCCCCCCCACCTGATTGCGAACGCCCATAATGAGCTCAGAGAGGCGCTCATCTTCGATGGCGCGAATCTCGACCGCCTCTTCCAGACGCACAAGGCGAGGCAATTCGCGACGAATCTCGCTGATCTCGCGGTTGAAGAGTTCGCGGTCGTTCATCGCGCGTGCGCTCTACGTCGCGCTGAATCTGGCCAATCTCTTCATCGCGTGCCTCAACCATCGTCGTGACTTCAGATTTTGTATTTTGAAGCGCGTTCTCGATCTGCTGAAAACGCGTCAATTGGCCTTGCGTTGTCGCCAAGCGGCCTTCCAGCTCTTGAATCCGCCGTGTCTGTTCGACAATGTCGGCGGTCTGGCTTTCGAGGCGCTGCTGCAGGCGCGCGATATCGGCACGGTCGCGGCGATGCTCTTCATCGAGCCAGTTAACCATCTGAGCAAGTTGTGCAATATCCATCCAGTTTCACCTGTCCTCAAGCATGCACGATCGGACGCGTTGAGCGCTTTCACACTGTGATGATTCTACCCAAACTGTAGATGATTCCAAAGCTGTGATGATCGGCAGAGGCACGCAAAATGACTACCCGAAATGGTGTCATGAAGTGGCTCTAGTATAGCATCTTTTTTGTTGCCTAACCAATCATTTCGCGTCGCGCCCCGGCAACCGTACGCGGCATAACGAATTGGTCGCGGCTTCCTGCGAAAGAAGCGGGTGAAAACTGATTTTGGTCGTTTGATTCTCGTCCCCCGGCCATAATTATGGGGATCTGTCGTCGATTCGATCTTGCTTTGGAACTTCAGGACAGCCACCGGTTAGTTTGACCAAATGAGAAAGGGGCTGCTAGAATCTCTACACAGTTTGAGACTTGACCGATCCAGCCTAAATCCGTGAACGAACAAATTCTCTTATGCAAATCGGCGTCGACGCACGGCTGATGCATCATCAGCCGGCAGGCATCAGTCGTTACACGTGGCATCTTTTACATGCCATGGCTGAGATTGAAGCCCCGCACGAATTTACGATTTTTCAACACCGCAACCATCGGACGGCGCTTGTCGATGAGGCGAACTTCTCAAGGGCAACCCTTTTTGCACCTGTGCACAGGGGTCGCATGGAGCAATATCTGCTGCCAGCAGAGTTGATCCGCTACCCCCTTGACCTCTTCCACGCCCCTGACTTTATCCCACCCTTGCACTCGCCCATCCCCACCGTTATCACAGTTCACGATTTGGCCTTTCTACATTGGCCGCACTTTATCACCGCAGACAGCGCAGCCTATTACGGCCAGATCGATCGCGCCGTCAGTCACGCGCGCCACATCATCGTGCCGAGTGAGCACACGCGTAAGGATCTCATCGCCCGCCTCGGCGTCCCGGACGACAAGGTCAGCGTGATCTATGAGGCGGCCGACCCCACCTTTGTCCCGCTGCCCGAGGTGGAGACGCGCAAAGAGATGATGGAGAAATATGACTTGCCCGAGCGCTACGCGCTTTTTGTCGGTACGATTGAGCCCCGCAAGAACCTGAATGGCCTGCTGCAAGCCTTCCGAATCCTTACGGACCGTTACAACATCTCCGACGTCGGCCTGGTCGTTGCGGGCAGCAGAGGGTGGCTATACGAAGAAACGCTCGAGACGATCGAAACGCTCGATCTGGGTAGCCGGACTCGACTGCTGGGGCGCGTGAGTGACGATGACTTGCACAAGCTCTATGTTGGCGCCCGCTGCCACGCCCACCCAGCCTACTATGAAGGCTTCGGCCTCCCGCCATTGGAAGCCATGGCCTGCGGCACCCCGACCATCGTCAGCAATGTGAGCAGCATGCCGGAAGTGGTCAACGATGCCGCGCTGCTGGTAGACCCGCGCAACTGGGAAGAGATTGCCGTCGCGCTTCAGCGTCTCTTCACGGACGATGAGCTGCACGCTGATCTCCGCCGCAAAGGATTTCAGCGTGCAAAATGCTTCAGTTGGCGACTGGCCGCCCGCCAGACTCTCCAAGTCTACGAAACTGTGGCCGCAGGGAAGACGAACTCTGTGGAATCGACCAAGTCAGCCTCCTCTTTTCAGCAACCCACCCAGCCTTAGCCACCCCCGGCATGAGCGGGACATCCGGTCACGCCGTGAGTCAGCCAGCGAAACGCCCGCTGTGATCAAGACGCAGTCAGGCCGCAACAAACGCACCGGAAGCAGGCCTGGAACCAAGCCATGGAACTATTGTTGTTAACGCCCCAATTGCCCTATCCGCCACAACAGGGCACGACGTTGCGCAATTACAACTTGATCGCACAGCTCGCAAAACGCCATACCATCGACCTGCTCACCTTTGTGGCGCCGGGCGAAAGTCTGCATGACGACAGCCTGCTTCACGCACTCTGCCGGCATATCGCAACGGTCGATCAGCCCGTGCGCAGCCAGAGCAGCCGCATCCGTGACACGGCGCTCTCGCCCCACCCGGATATGGCGCTGCGCCTGGAGAGTTCGGCCATGCGCGCCTTGGTCCGCGCCTGGGCAGGCGCTCACGCCTATGATATCGTTCAGGTTGAAGGGATCGAGATGGCACAATATGGCACTCTAGTAAGTCGTCTCCCAAACCGGGGGGCTCGCCGCCCTCAATTTGTGTTTGACAATCACAATTGCGAGTATCTGCTGCAAAAACGCAACGCCCTTACTGATCTGCGACGCGCCGACCGGCTGCCGGCGGCCGGCTACAGCCTGGTACAGTGGCAGAAGCTCGTGCGCTATGAAGCGGCCATCTGTCGCGCCGCCGATGCCGTAACCGTTGTCAGTGCAGCCGATGGCGCGGCCCTGCAGAACATCGTCCCGGAACTGACGCCAACGGTCGTTTCCAATGGCATCGATCTCAGTCAGTATGAGCACGTGGCGGTGAACGAGGAGCCGGCCACGCTGGTCTTTACCGGCAAGATGGACTACCGTCCCAATATTGACGCGGTGCTCTGGTTTTGCCAGGAAGTCCTGCCGCTTATCGTTGCAGAAGTGCCGGAAGTTCGCTTCCAGATTGTGGGGATGAATCCCCATGCGCGACTGGACCCCCTGCGCACCATGAGCGGAGTCGAAATCACGGGGGCAGTTGAGGATGTTCGCCCCTATCTGTACGGCGCCACAGCGTACGTCATCCCCATGCGTATCGGCGGCGGCACGCGCTTCAAGGCGTTGGAGGCCATGGCCGCACGTAAGGCCGCGGTCAGCACTTCGTTGGGCGTTGAGGGAATCGGCGTCACAAACGGACGCGAGATGCTGATCGCCGATGAGCCGCAAGCTATGGCCGATGCGATCCTTGAGCTGATACGCGATGGCGCGGCTCGTCGCGCGCAGCTTGGAGAGGCAGCCTATGAATTCGTGGCTGCAAACTATACGTGGGAAGAGATCGTTCCAATCCTTGATGAACTGTTTGCAACGCTGTTGCGGGATGCGTAAGTCGCCGCGCGGTGGCTCACGCATGTCGCTTTCCGTTTCACCCTGCCCAACATCAACCAAAGGAGAACTAATTCATGACAAATCCCATGCTCCGAGTCGGATTCATCGGCACTGGTTGGGCCGAGCGTGTTCAGATCCCGTCTTTTCGACTGGGTGGGCTAACCGCCCAAGCCATTGCGTCGGGCCGGCCGGAAAATGCGCAACGGGTGGCCCAGGCGCTTGATATCCCTGAAGTCTATTCGACCTGGCAAGAACTGATCGACTCCGACAGTGTCGATATCGTTAGCATCGTCACGCCGCCGGGACTGCACAAGGAAATTGCGGTTGCGGCACTCGAAGCAGGCAAGCATGTCATCTGCGAGAAACCGACCGCGCTCAACCTAGACGAGGCCGAGGCCATGTTGGCCGCGTCCCAGGCCGCGCCGGAGCAGATGGCCATTCTCGACCATGAATTGCGCTTTCATCCCCAACGCCGCCAGATGCGCCAGATGATCAAGGACGGCGCGGTGGGCACGGTGATCTCCGTACGCATGACGCGCTTGGGTCCGAACCGGCTCGATCGCGATCTGCCCTGGACCTGGTGGAGTGATGCCGAGGCGGGCGGCGGCATGCTGGGCGCCGTGGGCAGCCATCTGCTCGACCTGGCACGCTGGATGATCGGCCGCGTGGACATGCTCACCGCTCAGCTGGCGACCGGCCATCTCTATCGCACGGATCCGGCCTTGGGCGGGCAGCGTCAGGTCACGGCCGATGATCACGCCCAAATCATGCTGCGCTTTGCCAATGGCGCGCTGGGCGACATTACCGTGAGTTCGACGACGGCGGGCAGCAATGGCATGACGATTGAGGTATATGGCACCAACGGTGCGCTCAAGATCGACGACAAGGACCGATTCTGGAGCATGCAGGGCAACGAGATTGCCGGCGGCGAATGGCAGCCTGTGCGGGTGATGGTTCCCGACCGAACGTTGATCGATCAGTTGCCCAATCAGGGCCCCTTTGGCGTCGGCACGCTCTTTCTGGCCCAGACCATTGCCGCCGCCCTGCCTATGGGCGAAGCGATCCTGCCCGACGCCGCCAGCTTCTACGACGGCATGGCCGTACAGCGAATGCTAGATGCGGCACGCACAGCAAGCGAAGAGCGTCGCTGGATCCGCCTCTAGCAGAGCGCAACGGCGCACGGGCGCCGCCCCATGGGCGGATCGTCAAAAAAAATACTGGCGCAAGGCTTGACATCCGCATCCAGCTTATGCTATCCTTTTGGCCGCAGGCAAAACGTCTTGCGAAGTTGTTTTGAACTAAGCATCAAATTGTAGACTACACTAATCGGTAGAGGAGACGCACGAAATATGTATAACTTCCCAACCATGATTCGCATCCGCCTCGCTAGCGGCGAAGATGTTTTCAAGGGGAGCAGTGCGTCTGCTGTCGATTAAGTCTTTCATAGGCTGACTCGAAAGTCGCAGCGCACTGCAACGGTGCCTGCGGCTTTTTTGATTGGTGCAAGCCGGCTCGCTCAGGATTGAGCGATCGCTTCATCAACCATGAGCGTGGGCATCGGGGATCGAACCGATGACCCACGCTTTTTTCTTTCTTATGCTATGCAACGTGGACAGCGGTAGGCAAACCAGATTGTTTGAAGCAGAATCCGAGGTTGATCATGGCAGTATCGACATTTGAACACAACGCAGAGCAAGCCCAACAAGAGCAAGACGTGCGCAACGCAGCATCTGAAAATCGCCTGCAGGGGCTATGGCTGCTCATGGACGGCTTCCGCATGCAGTACTTTGGCGCAGCTGCCAGCGTGGTCGTCGCCACGATTGCGCGCACCGCAACCTTTTTGCTGCTGGCCTATTTCGTCGACACCTTCCTGGTGGCGGAGACGAAGCCCGTGGCGTTGCCGATCGTAGCATTTGGCTTCGTAGCGCTAGCTCTGGTGCAGGGTGTCTTCACCTTTCTCGGCGGGCGGTTGGCCGCCAGTACGTCGGAAGGAATCTCACGCCGGCTGCGCAACTATATGCTCAATCACATCCAGCGCCTCAGCTTCACCTACCATGACAAGATGTCAACCGGTGAACTGATCCAGCGCGCCACGTCCGATATTGATGCCATCCGCCGCTTCTTTGCCGACCAGGCCATCGAAACGGGACGCATCATCATGCTCTTTGTCGTCAACCTGGTGGCAATCATGCTCATCGACTGGCAGCTGGCCCTGCTCTCCGTGGTTGTCATCCCGGTGGTGCTGGTGATATCGCTCTACTTCTTCCGCAAGGTTTCGGATATCTATGAGCGCTATCAGGAGCAGGAGGCGACACTCTCCAGCACGCTGCAGGAGAATCTGAGCGGCGTCCGGGTCGTCAAGGCCTTCGCACGCCAGTCTTATGAGGAAGATAAGTTTGATGAAGTCAACAGCGAGATGTACGAACACGGCCGGCAGCTGCTGACCATGCACTCGCTCTATTGGCCAATCTCCGACACGCTTTGCGGATTCCAGATGGTCTTTGGCTTTGGCGTCGGGGCCGTCATGGCCATCAATGGCCGGATCAGCGTGGGTGAGTATCTGGCCTATGCCGGCATGCTAATCTGGATCATCTGGCCCATTCGCAACCTGGGCCGGCTCATTATCCAGATGTCGACGGCCATGGTCTCCTTCGGACGCGTGGCCGAAGTCGTACGTGAGGAACGCGAGCAGATCGACGAAGAGGGCTTCGTCGCGCCTCAGTCACTGGCTGGCAACATCGAATACAAGCATGTTGACTTCGCCTATGCAGGAACCGAGCGCCCCGTGCTGCAGGACATCAGCTTTGTGGCGCAACCGGGTCAGCGCATCGCCCTGCTGGGTGCGACCGGATCTGGCAAGACGTCGCTGATGAACTTGCTGCCGCGCTTCTACGACTACACGGGCGGCGTCATCCTGCTGGACGGCGTTCCGCTAACCGACTACTCGCGCAGCTATCTGCGCAGTCATATCGGTATCGTGGAGCAGGAGCCCTTCCTCTTCTCACGCACGGTGACGGAGAACATCGCCTATGGCGTGGAGCGGGAGATCTCCCAAGAAGAGATCGAAGAGGCAGCGCGTGCGGCCGCCATTCATGAGGTGATTGTCACGAAGTTCCCCGACGGCTATAACACGTTGGTCGGTGAACGGGGCACAACGCTCTCAGGCGGCCAGAAGCAGCGCGTGGCCATTGCGCGCACGCTGCTCAAGGATCCTCGCATCCTTATCCTGGATGACTCAACGTCGGCCGTGGATACAGAGACCGAGGCGCTGATCCGCCAGGCGCTGGAGACGCTGATGGAAGGCCGGACGACCTTCATCATCGCCCATCGCATCCAAAGTCTCATGGATGCCGATCTCATCCTGGTGATGAAAGACGGCAAGATCGTCCAACGGGGCACGCATGATGAACTGGTCGCCCAGGAGGGCATGTACTGGAATATCTTTGCTGCTCAGACACGCATGGAAAGCGAACTAGAGGAGGAACTCAGTCGTGTCGGAACAATATGATCAATTCGAGGAAGAAGAATTCGATACGCAATTCAATGGCCAGACCATCCGGCGGTTGATTGGGCAGCTGAAGCCCTACTGGCCACAGGCCCTGGCCTTCATTGCCCTGATTGCGCTCGTCTCCTTTCTGGATTCGTACTTCACCTATCTAAGCAAGCTGATCATCGACGACGGCATCATGGCGCAGGACGTAGAAGCGTTGCGTGCAATTCTCACCCGTTACGGCGCGTTGATCCTGGTCCAGGCACTTTCGGTTTTTGGCTTCATCTACCTGACGGGTATCTTGGGGCACAAGATCCGCTACGATCTGCGCGAAGCCATGTTCAGCAAGCTGCAGCAGCTTTCGCTGGGCTACTACAACCGCACACCGGTGGGTTGGGTTATCTCGCGCGTCACGTCCGATGCCGATCGGGTGGCCGAGCTGATCACCTGGGGCATGCTCGATGTGACCTGGAGCGTCTTCAACATCGGCACGGCGCTGATCTTCATGTGGGTGATCAGCCCGCCGTTGACGCTGATTGTGGCCGTGATCATTCCGATTATCGTGATCGTGGCCATGGAGTTCAAAAAGTACATCATCGTCGAATATCGTCACGTGCGTCGGATCAATTCACAGATCACGGGCCACTACAACGAGACGATCACGGGTGTGCGCGTCATCAAGTCGCTGCGGCGGGAGGAGGCCAACCTGGCCGAATTCCAGGCGCGCTCCGATGACATGTATGAGGCCGGATATCGAGCAGCGTGGCTCTCGGCCCTCTTTCTGCCCATTGTGCAGCTGATTGCATCGCTGGCAGTGGGCGCGATCATCTGGTACGGCGGCATTCAGGTCGAGCTGGGCGGGATCACCATTGGTGGTATTCAGGCCTTCATCTCGTACATCACTTTCATGCTCTGGCCGATCCAGGAGTTGGCGCGTGTCTATGCCAGCCTGCAGCAGGCGATTGCTTCGGGCGAACGCATCTACTCGCTGCTCGACTCACAGCCCGAGGTGATCGACAAAGTGGATGCCTACGATCCCGGCAGCATGCAGGGCCGGATCGTTTT
The DNA here is from genome assembly GCA_963807905.1 of uncultured Chloroflexia bacterium. Lineage (GTDB taxonomy): Bacteria > Chloroflexota > Anaerolineae > Caldilineales > Caldilineaceae > JAGRCP01. Next base: position 136,643 of record CAWEEJ010000024.1, read on the forward strand.
CGACCATGTTGACTTCCAGTATGAAGAGGACAAACCGGTCTTGACTGACTTCAGCCTGGACGTGGAGCCAGGCGAAACCATCGCCCTGGTTGGCCCGACAGGCGGCGGTAAGTCGACAATTGTCAACCTGGTCTCACGCTTCTACGAGCCGACCGGCGGGCAGATCCGGATCGGCGGGGTCGATTACACCGATTACACCCAGCAGGCCATTCAGTCGCGCATCGGTGTGGTCCTGCAGACGCCCCATCTCTTCTCCGGCACGATCCGTGAGAATCTGCGCTATGGACGCCTGGACGCCACCGATGGAGAGATTGAGGCCGCAGCCGAGATAGTCGGCGCCCACGAGTTCATCCAAAAGCTGCCGTTGGGCTACGATGAAGAAGTGGGCGAAGGCGGCAACCTGCTCTCGGTAGGACAGAAGCAGTTGCTGAGCCTGGCGCGAGCCGTGTTGGCGGAGCCGGACATCTTCATCATGGATGAAGCGACCAGCTCGGTTGACACGTTGACGGAAGCGTTGATCCAGCAAGGTATGGACGTGCTGATGGCGGGCCGCACCAGCTTTGTGATCGCTCACCGGCTGAGCACAATTCGCAACGCCGACCGTATTCTCGTCATCGAGAACGGCGGGATCGCCGAGATGGGTTCGCACAGCGAGCTGCTGGCGGAGGGTGGTCACTACTACCGGCTCTACACCCAGCAATTCCAGAAGGAAGCAGCTGGTGAAGTCACCCAGTTCGAAGAGGGTGCGGTGGCGATCGAGCGTCGTGGCGCCACCAGTTCGTACGCCGGCCAGTCTGTCGGCGCCAACAGTGATGGTAGTGAACTCGCGCACGAGCAGACGACCCATCATGGCGTGCCAGAGTCAGAGTACGGCGACTAGACAGAGCGCCCAATCGGGAGGAAATGGGAATCGCGCTTGCTTGATTCCCATTTCCTCTTCCTACTCGTGGGCGTTGCACCTCGCAACAGTCATCCAATCACAGCCTGCACGTTGGTTGATTATGTTTACAAAATGATCTATGATGCCCCGTGACAGCACGCCCCACGATCTGTTCACCAGCGGACCCGACGTGGTCCCAGACAACGAAGGAAGGACCATCGTGAGCGAAATCACACCGGATGACCGCCATGCCAATGCTGGGCATGAGGCGGCCGAACCAACCAGTCCCCAAAGCGATCTTCCAAGCACAGCCCCCATCACCCGACGCCTGAGCAGCTGGCTCGATCACTACAACATTGGCTTCTGCACGCTCGACGATCGACCCGATGCCCCTGTTCCCGCCAGCGACACGGTCTATGTGTTGCGTGATCTCTTCACCACCAACTTAGGCTCTTGGGAACCGGATGAAGATCCGGCGTCCGTGCCCCAATGGGCGCGCGACACCTACCTGAGCGCCGACTTTCTGGAAGCAGGCGCCGACCACCATCTCTTTGGCGCCGTCCTCGATCGCGGACGGCAACCTGATCAAAGGCGCCAAGATTCGTTTCTGGTCTGATGGTCTGGATAAGCTGGCAGACCCGGCTTATGACAGCTATACCGTCATCGCAACAAAAGACGATTCCGGCTGGGCGAACAACCCGCTGGGACCAGGCAGTTCCTATGTGCCGGAGCGCGGCGAGGCTGGCCCCTGGTGTTGGTCGCCAGAAGGCGCCGCCGAGATCGTGACTGGCGGCGGCTTGCCGGCACGCCATCACGTCTCCACCTTTGCAGTCTGGCAAGAGATGGACCGCGAGGCCTACGATGCCGCGCTGCGCGGTGACGGAGCTGTCACCCCACCAGTCCGGCCCCCCGTCGACCCACCGGTTGAGCCCGGTGAACCCATCGCGCCGCCGGTCAAACCCGTCGAGCCATCAGAACCGGTCGAGCCGATCGAGCCATCCGTTCCGGGTGGGGAAACAGGAAACGTTCCCGCCATCGAGCGGCGCATGAGCGACTGGATCGACCATATGAATATGCGCTTCTACGCCATTGACGAACGCGGGGATGAGGTGGATGAAGAGAGTGAGAGTGTCTTCCTCATCAAAGATGTCTTCACGACCATTAATGGTTCTTGGGAGGTCAGCGATGCTCCCTACGCCATTCCGCAGTGGGCGCGTGATGAGTATCTGAAGCCGTGGGGCGCGCCCGACTATTTTGATGATGCAGGGGCAGACCATCACATCTTCGCTGCTGTAATCGGTTTGGACGGTCAGATGCGGCGCCAGGCCCCCATCATCTTCTGGTCGGACGGCTTCGACAAGCTCAGCGATCCAACATACGCCAGCTATGTGCACCGGGAGACCAAGGATCACTCAGGCTGGATCAATATTCCGGTCGGTCCGGATAGCAGTTTCGTACCCGAGCGCGGTGAGTCGGGGCCCTGGTGTTGGGCGCCGGTCGGTCCGGCAGAAGTGATTGCCGGCGGCGGCCTCCCAGCCAAGCAGCATGTTTCAATCTTTGTTGTCTGGCAGGAGGCGCCGCGTGGCGCAGTTGAAGCGCCTGATGAGGGCGACAGCGATGAGATTGGCGAGGCTGAAGGCAGTGAGCCATCAGAACCGGCTGCGCCTGCGCTCGTCAGCCAGCGGATCAGTGAGTGGGCAAAACAGATGAACCTCGTCAGCCGCTCACTTGATGAACGGAGTGACGCCCCGGCTGATGATACGGGTTATGTCTACGTCGTCAAGGATATCTTTACAACGCGCAACGGCTCATGGGAAGTGGATGAACTGCCCTACTCGCTGCCGATTTGGGCGCGCATGTCCTACCTGCGACCTTGGGGGGCGCCCGACTATTTCGACGATGCCGGCGCCGATCATCACCTGTTTGCCGCGGTAATCGGCCCGGATGGAAATCTGCTGCCCAACCACAAGGTCTACTTCTGGTCCGACGGTTTTGAAAAACTCGGCGACCCGAGCTACAGCGGCTTCATCGAACGCACAACCAAGCATCATTCCGGGTGGACCAATATTCCCATTGGCCCCAGCAGCGCGTTCTGGCCTGGAGAAGGCCAGTCCGGGCCCTGGTGTTGGGCGCCGGAAGGCGCGGCCGAAGTAATCCAAGGCGGAGGTCTGCCAGGCAAGCAACACGTTTCCACCTTCGTCGTCTGGCAGGCGGTCCGGCGCACGGTAGCGCCTGGAGTTGGCGACACGGGCGAGGCCATCAGCACAAAAGATCACAACACGTTTCTGCCCTTTGTTTTTGGACCAAGCGCACAAGCAGTTGCCCAACAGGATGCGGGCCCGGTTGACGCGCCCGGCGGCGAGATTGGCGATGCAGTCCAGCTAAACATGGGCCGCCTGCGCGGCTCGGCCTGGCTCCGATTGGGTTTCGAGGGCGGCCAAAACAGCGCCCTCGCGGTCTATGCCCGCCAGCAGCAACTTGGCATGCCCGTGACCGGCGTCTATCGCCTGGAAAGCCTGATCATTCAGGGCTACCTGGGCGGCATCGTCTTCCACGAACAGGGTATGCCGGCCACGGTGACGCACACGGACTGGTAGGAAGCTTGTTGCACTGGAAGTCACAAAAAGCGAAGAGCCACTGGACGTCAAAATGACCGCCCAGTGGCTCTTCGCTTTTCTTCGCCCTTCAGCGTCCCTCTTCCGCGCGCTTTCTACCCGTTACATTCGTTCGAGCAGGAAGGGGTAGACACGGTCAACTTGCTGTTCAGGCTGGGCGGGGTCCATCAGATCGTGGATCAACTGCCATTCAGCAGGCGCTTCGTGCGTGGTGACCGTCGCACCATGATTGCGCCAATTGCGCACCAGTTCGGCGGTCGTCGCATTACGCACCACATCGTCACAGGGATTGGTGATGACGACGAGTTCCTTGACCGCCGGGGAGGCGCTAAGCGATTGCTTCAGAACCGCCAAATTCATGCGCAGCATCGTGCCGACACCCCGGCTGGAAAAACGGGGATAAACGTGAGACGGACCGGATCGGGCATCCTTCTTCTCTTCATCCCACCAGCGGAAAACATTGGGCAAGGTACTCAACAAATTGGCCGAGGGCCGTGCAGCCCAGCTTGGCACCGCTGCAAGGCCAATGTTGGGGGAAATCATGATAACCCGATCCACATCGGCGCGATTTTGCCCGCACCAGGCGGCCAAACCGCCCCCCATGGAGAAGCCCAGCACCGTGACATGTGACGCCAGCCCATGGGCAATATCCAGACTACGGCGCGCCGTAGTCAGCAGATCGGCCGGCGAAAGCTGCCCAAGGTCAGGGGCGAGCGATTCCAGACCATGCTGAGGAAAGCGCGGTACGAGGACGTTGTAGCCCCGGGCAAAAAACGCTTCGGCCAGTTTGGTAAACTGTGCCGGGCAATTGGTGAAACCGTGGAAGAGCACAATCGCCCGCTCCGTCCGTGCACCGTGTGTGAGCAGGCGTGAACGGCAGACGGGCTTGACGCGGGACGTATCCAGCGCCGTCAAAGCGGCCATGCGCTGCAATGCACCTGCATAGTCCGGCGCAGGATCTTGCGGCGTGGAGTCAAATATGGGGTGCACGTGCAACAGGCTGTGGAGAAGCGCGGCTGCGCTACCGCCGGCCAGGAAAGGGATCAGCCAGCTTCTGCGCATAATACCTCCTTTCCGCGTATCGGTCGGGAGAGGCGTCCAGGATTCAACGCCAGTACGGAATCAGGGGAACTCTGGGAAAAACGATGGGCAGCAAGGTCTGATCAACGCAATTGGCCAAGCATATCGCGTCCGACGACGATGCGCATGTCGATGGGCGCGGCGGTATTTAGACCTTCCAACGTGGAGAGTCCCGGTTCTAGCTCCAGGTCGTTGCCAACTTGATCGATGACCGACTCGGGAATCCCGTAGTTGACGATCAACGTATGGCTATAGTCATTGCGGTCGGCGTCGCCAATCGAAACGACCTGCCAGCCTTGCGCCTGCAGCATCTCGCGCGCTTGGGCAGCGACACCCGGCTCGCCCGTCCCGTTCAGGATCTCGACACGCACCCAACTCGGATCCGTCTGGGCTACGGAGCCGCTCAGCGTGGTAGGCGCGAAGAAGCTATTGAGCGCCACGCGCACCCGCGTGCGATCGGGTAGCAGGATCCACTGACCGTCGTCGCTGTAGGTCTCTTCGCCATAGCGGCTGTCGAGGACGAGCTGGCGCACCTCGCGCAGAGATTCGGTCCGAAAATAGTTGGCAATATCCAGCGCCTGAGCCATAGGCATGTCCGTCTCGATACTGCTGCGCATGGTGTAGAGCAGTCGTGGTGCCTTGGCGATAAGCGTCGGGATCATATCGGCGCGCATTACCTTGTCGGCGATCGCGCGGATCACCTGCTGCTGGCGCCGGGCGCGACCATAATCGCTGTCGACATTGCGGGTACGCACATACTTGAGCGCGGTCTCACCGTCCAGGTGCTGGAGTCCCCCGTCCAAGTGGAACGTCTCCACGCCGTAGTCGAGCGTGGGAAAGGCCTCATCATGAATTGCTTCGGGCACCATGACATCGACACCGCCGATCAGGTCGACCAATTCCACAAATCCATCAAAATTGATGCGCACGTAATACTGAACCGGCTGACCGATGAAGCTGCCAACCGTGTCTTTGGCTGTCTGAGGGCCGCCACCGGGGTAGCCGCCGGACTCGCCCAGCATGTACGCTGTGTTGATTTTGGCCGTCGTATCCGTATGCGGAATCGGCACCCAGAGATCGCGCGGGAGCGAGAGCATGCCGGCCGACTGGCTGGCGGGGTCGAGCGAAATGAGCAGCATGGTGTCGGTCAGAGGCAGCCCAGCATCATCAGGCCGGGCATCAACGCCGAGCGCCAGGATGTTGATCGACGGCATGTTAGCCATGGCCAATGCAGCCGGGTCCTCAACCGAGTCCGTCACAGCAGCGTCGGCCGACTCGACGCCGGCTGTATCCTCCGCCACAGGCGCGACGGCCGGCACGTTCGACTGGAGCGAAGCCGTCAGCATCTCCATACCGGCCAAGGGGGACGTATTGACAATCCGATTCCGCGCCCGATCAAACAGTTGAGTACTGGCAAAAACCGAAAAAGTCAGGATCAGTAAACTGTATAGCGCCGTCGCCAAGATGGGTGCGGAGAAGGTACGCTTGCTTTTCGGTTGTGGTGAATCTGCTTGGCGCTTTTCCATAGAATGGGAATTATAGCATAGCAAGACGGCAGGTTAGCAAGATCAACTGTGGCAACAAAGTATATTTGCGCCGTATTTTGGCGATGCAAAACGCGTCAGCGGCACGACGTAGGCCAGCGGTCTGAGTTGGATCCGAAACGTTGCCAAACGGGAGGATCAGTCAGCATCAAGGACGGACATTCGGACCATGATCCAAATAGCTCAACGGATGCCCGAATGGTCACCTGCCGAGCTGGGTAGGATTACCGCCCTGTCCCTAATGGATGCGAGGATAGAGCAAGTGGCCCTAATTGGGGGGCGGGACCTGAAAGAGTGAAGACTGAGTCATAATGTAGAACTGGCCGGCCACATCATCCAGGAAGAGGCCGCGCAAGTTGTTGAGTTGATCGCCTTCAGGGGAGACATATTGGGCCAGATAGTTGCCATTCTTGTCAAAAGAGAAGATGCGGTCATTGGCCGCATCAGCGATGTAGAGTGCATCGGTTATTTGACCTACGGCCATATCAACCGGGTCGCCGATCTGCGCAACGTTGCCCTTGATGGAAAACGGGACCGACTCGCCCTGGTTATAGCGCAGGACCATTCCATTGGGATAGAGGAGCCAGATGTCCCCGTCGATCGCCATGCGCCGCAGTCCGGTTAGATTGGCCGATGCCCCCTCGGCAAACCAGGGTGTCGGCGTTAGGCCAAAGCCGCCCGGCTCGTAGCGCAAGATTTGCTGCACCCCCTCATCGGCCACGTAGATGCGCCCGCTGTAGATTTCGACCTGGTTGGGCAGCTGCAGTGCAGCCGGATCACCCAGTTCCACATGCGATGCGCCCTCTACACGATCGTCGTAGCGGAAGAACTGGTTGTTGCGGTCGAGCACCAGGAGCCCCGGCTTGTCCTGCACGCCAGCGACTGACGGTTGCCAGGCCATGTCAACCAGTCGTCCCACAGTGAAGCCATCAATGACGTCACCCTCGCGCAGCACCGTCTCGGGGGTGGGTTCGGGCACAAATTCCAGGTTCGGATCGAGACGATAGCGTTCGACCACCTGGCGGCCGGTGTCCATCACATAGATATTCTGGTCAACGACGAGCACACGGGTGGGCAAGGCGCCATCTGGAAAGCGCAGCAAAGGTTGCACCAGCGCGTTCAGCGGGCGGACCTGTAAAATGTCTTGCAGCTCGCGTTCGATTTGAGCGCGAATCGCATCAATCTCCGGCGAAGCGCCAATGAGCATCTCCGCTGCCTCTAGATTTTCCATAGCCGACTGGAGCTGCATGCGTGCAGTCTCGCCGTCACCGGCATTGAGCGCCTCATTCACGCTGGCGAGTTGGGCCTGGGAGAGCTCGATCAGCGCTTCGGCCTCCACGCGGTTGGTGCCGCCCTGTCCCCATGTCACCGCCGCCACCACGACGGGAACCAGGAGCAAGATCAGCACCGCCAGCAGGACAAAGAGGCGGGCGCGTCCGCCCCGAGCGGCTTGCGGCGGCGGATAGTCTTGTTCTTGTGCGGCAGCGATGGCCTGCTCAAAGTTGGAGGGCGTCGTCTCGACATAGCGATCATCCAGGACGTCATCGTCCGCGCTGAAGTCACTGCCCTGGGCGTTGTCCGGGGCCTCGGTTGCCGTAGAAGAGCGCGAGCGGTCAGGCAAAAAATTTGCCAGCAACGCGCTGCCCTGCGCTGCGCCGCGCTGCATGCTGGCGGCCAGAGACGCGGTAAGCGCTGCTACGCCGCCGGTCTTGGCGGCTTCATCGTCAACGAACTCGTCGCGCGCTGCGGGCTCAGCGGCTGCTTCAATGCTGACGGGGCTGGGAGCAGTGGAAACATCCAAATAGCCGGGTACGCCAAAGTCATTCATGGTGGCGTTGTCTGCTGACGGCACCTCGACAGGGTCCGTGACTGGCGGGCCGAAGGCAGGTTCAGGCGGCGGAGGGGGTGACGGCTGCACCGGTCCAACCGTGGCTGCTGTCGGAGGCGGCGTTTTGGGCACATCGCGCACGGGCGGCGACGTGTTGACGGCTGACGGCAAACCGCCGGGCACGTTGGGGCGAGGACGGGCGGCCGTCGCGGCGGGCGGCGGCGCGGACCGAGTTTCTGGGCTCGGGGCCGTCGTCTGCTTTGTCGCAGCGGGTTGCGTGCGCGGTCCCCCGGCGGGCTCTATCACCACCAGGATGCCGGGCAATTCAGAAAGCTGGTACTGATCGCGCAGGCCGGCCGCGGCATCGCCGCAATTGGCCAAATTGGTATACGAGACTGTGGCCGCAAGGGTGCGGATCGGCACGACATCCAGCCACTCGGCGCCGCCGATAAAGAGCGTGGCGCCGTTGGCAATTTCATGGCGATAGAAGTCGGGCGCCTCGGTCGAGGCATCGGCGTTCTCAAAATTCAGAATATCGGCCGGATAGCGATCCACCGCCTCGCCAGTAGAAATCAGCGCCAGGGCGGGGCCACTATGGAGAATAAGCAGGTGAGATTGGAGTAGCGCGACGCAAATGATGCCAGCGCCCAGGGGCTGCTCAACATTGAATTGGTTGAATTCGTCCACCTTCTGCCGCGCCGCGTCCATGGCCTGGCGCATGACCTGGGCCTGGCTGCCCTTGGCCGTGTAGTAGGTGCGCTGGAGCGCGCTCAGTACGCGCTCGGAAAGCTCGTTACGGTCGGGATTGTCGCCCGTCAGTTCCACCACGGCGTAGAGGTTGCCGCGCAGGGCCTGGCGTGAATCAGGCGGCGGCTCGACCGCGCGCACGCCCACGGGCTGATCACCCTGGGCATCGACAAAATGGGCGATCCGCACCTGAAGTGGCGGCGGGCTCTTGGGAGTAGTGGGATCCGGGGTGTTTGCTGTGTCGGCCATGTAGCGCATTTTATCTTGGCGCTGTGGGGATGTCAATTGAAGTGCAGAGTGGGGAGTGCGGAATGGGGAGTGTGAATCGTCATCTCCGACTTTTTGCATGTCAATGCTGGTTGGTTCGCCGCACTACTGGGGTGATCATGTTCTGCGGCGCTCGCCTTCTCTATGCCGGGCCGAGCTGGGGCGCGGCGTTCCCGAAGGGTGCAGCGCGCCTGAATGCGCGGCCATTCGGTGCAACGGGACGGAGGCGGTATGATGAGCAGACGCGTTTAGACTCGCAGTCTGTGAGCCCCGAGGCTCGACGCACAACAGCGCCCATCTCAGCACGAAAGGCTCTTCCATGACGGAGCGTACCATCGCCCTGCAACGCAGCGCCCGGTCGGCGTCGGTCTGGCTGCTCACCGCGGGCGCGTTTTTTGCCTTCTTCATCTTTGGCTATGTGGACAACCTCAAGGGGCCGGTGCTGCCGGTTCTGCTCGACGATCTCAGCTTCAGTTACACCTCTGGCGGGACGCTGCTGCTGGGTTCCTATTTCGGCTTCTTGGTCGCAACGCTGGCCACCGGCATCCTGGCCGACCAGGTCGGCAACAAGGTCATCCTGCTGGCTGCCGGCCTGCTGCTCACGGCAGGGTTGGCGCTCTTCAGCGTGGGCGGAACCTTCTGGTGGCTCCTCGCCGGCATGACGCTGGCCGGGCTGGGGCTGGGCGCCATCGAGGTGGGCGGCAACGCGCTGATCGTCGAGGTGCACAATAGCCGGCGCGGTCGCTTTCTCAACCTGCTGGGCGTCTTCCACGGCATCGGCTCCTTCTGCGCGCCGCTGATGGCCGCGCAGCTGCTGCTCAACGATTTCTCCTGGCGGCAGGTCTATCAGGTGACGCTGGTGCTGACGGTCTCGCTGGCGCTCTTTTTTGCGCTCGTGCGCTACCCGCCTCGCGTCCGCGGCAGCGATACGAGCGTCGATTTCGGTGCGCTCCGTGCGGTTGGCTTCACCCGCCCCATGTTGCTCTACTATCTGCTGATCACGACCTATGTGGCGGCGGAATTGGGGCTTGCATCGTGGCTGGTCGCTTTTCTGCAGCAAGAGAAGGGCATGTCGCTGGCGCGTAGCTCGCTCTATCTCTCGCTCTTTTTTGTCTTTTTGATGTTGGGCCGTCTACTGGGCAGTTTTGTGGTCGACCGAATCGGCTATTTGCGCATCATGCTGCTGGCGATGCTCGGCGGCATCGGCAGTCTCACCGCCGGCATCTTTGGCCCGCCCGGCCTGGCAGTCCTGATCCCCTCCACCGGCTTCTTTTTCTCGATTGTCTTTCCGACTGCCACGGCGGACGTCTCCGGCCAGCACAGCCAGAACCAAGGCGCGATCCTGGGCCTGCTCTTTGCCTTTGGCGGGCTGGGCGGGGCCCTTGGCCCCTGGGTCATGGGGATCACGATCGACGCGGCCGGCATCATGGCCGGCTTCACCCTGCCCATCATCTATTGCTTCATGGCGCTGGGCGCCCTGCTCGCGCTCTTGCGCCTGCATCGCAGCGCTACGCCGGCGAGCCCATAACCATTACTTCAGCGCCTTCACGATAGAGAGTCTGCCCATGTCCGCCCGCTACCCGATACCCGCCCGCACCCATCGCGTGGAAGAAGAGATCCAGCGCAGCCGCTTCATCACCACCGTGGCCCACACGCCGACGTTGCACGAAGCACGCGCCTTCGTGCAGCAGATGAAAGCGGAATTTGGCGATGCCTCCCACAATTGCTGGGCCTACGTGGTCGGGCCGCCCGGCTCCAGCGCGCAGATCGGCATGAGCGATGACGGCGAGCCCCACGGCACCGCGGGCAAGCCCATGCTCACCGTCCTCCTCCACGCCGACGTGGGTGACGTCACCGCGGTGGTGACGCGCTACTTTGGCGGCACGAAGCTGGGCAAAGGCGGGCTCGTGCGCGCCTACAGCGGCGGCGTCCAGCACGCGCTGGCCGGCCTGCCCCGCGCCGAACGCGTGCCCAGCGCCACGCTGACGCTCGTGGTGGACTATGCCGCGGTCACGCCCCTGCAGCGGCTGTGGAATGAGTATGAAGTCTCGATTTTGGAGGAAGAATTCGCGGTGGATGTCACGTACATGCTCGAATTGCCCCTGGAGCATGTGGAGACATTTTCAGCGACCGTGACAAATCTTACCAACGGACAGGCGCTGATTGAGGTCGCGACGGATGAGGGAGGCGGATAGAGCGGATTAAGCGGATATTCGCAGATTATCTTCAAAAAGATCCGCCTTGATCCGCTCTATCCGCCAGATCCGCGTTCCATTACTCTTGTCCCTGCTTATCGCCTTCTTCGGCCTGGCTATCCGTGATTTCGGGCGCTGTCACCGTCAGTTCGCCGGCTACCTTGGGCGGCCCGGGCGGAATGATGATCCAGAGCAGCATGTACCCGATCAGCGGGAAGCCCACACCTAGGAAGAAGATACCGACAAAGATGATCCGAATCAGCGTCGGATCGATGCTAAAGTATTCGCCGATCCCGCCACAGACGCCGCCGATCATGCGGTTGCTCTTGCTGCGGGTCAGATGTTTTTCAATTGCCATGGCTGCCTCCAAATGGCGTGCAATGAGAGTTTGATGCAATGATTCTGCACCTGTACAAAGCAATACGCAAGTGATGTACAGAAGTTTCAGGGTGAGAGCTAGCTTGCGCGTTCGATCCCGCCGGGGATGAATGCTCTTGCTGGCAGGGGCACCCTATGAAGTGGGGCTTCAACGAGGTTGCCGGCGGCCATAGCCCCACTTTGTGGGGCGCACGCGCTAGGCCGGGGCATTCATCCCCGGCTGACGCAGCGGCTCCACCGTCAGACATGGATTCCTCCCTCGAGCCCCGCCAACGCGACGGGCATCCGTGATTTGGTCGAGGGCGGCTGATCCACAAGGCAGGTTGACCCGGCAATGCGTGCATCGAGCCCGCCGGGCATGAATGCCCTTGCTGGCAGGGGCGCCCCATGAAGTGGGGCTTCACCGTGACTGCCGACGACCGTAGCCCCACTTTGTGGGGCGCATTGCTAGGCCGGGGATTTCATCCCCGGCTGACGCCGCGGCTCCACCGTCAGACATGGATTCCTCCCTCGAGCCCCGCCAACGCGACTGGGCATCCGTGATTTAGCGAACGAGATCGAGCCACACGGCAGGTTGATCCGACATTGTCCGCGACCGAGCCCGCCGGGCATGAATGCCCTTGCTGGCAGAGGCACCCTATGAAGTGGGGCTTCAACAAGACTACGCGGCCATCCATAGCCCCGTTTCACGGCACGCGCACCTAGGCCGGGGACTTCACCCCTGGCTGGCGATGCCCCAGGTGCTTCGACACGCCGCCATCGTCGCGACCAGAAACCCAAATCCGCCTCTGCCCCATTCCGCACTCATCCTCCCCGTATGCTATAATCGTGCCGCACACGACGCCAATTCTGCTGAAATAATTGAACGCAGATCCGATTCGGAATGGACCATGACCGAGCGCCGACCTATTGCCGAAAACCCAACCGAGCTGTCTAATCTGGCGTTACCTGCGCAGGAAGCCGGCGTAGCCTTGGCCCACCTCCATCAACTGCTCGAGTCCATGCCCGTTGCTGTGGTTACCACCGACCAGGATGGGTTGATTCGCTATGCGAATCAACGGTTGGGGGAGCTCTTCGGCTATTCGCGCGCCGAGCTGACGGGCAGCCCTATCGAACGCCTGATTCCCGAGCGCTATCGCAAGCTGCACGTGGAGCACCGGGCCCGCTATGGCGAGAATCCCCACGTGCGTGCCATGGGTTCAGGCATGGATTTGTCCGGCAGGCGCCGGGATGGGTCGGAATTCCCGAATCGAAGCAGGGCTCAGCTTTGCCCGCTTCGGCGACGAGACGATCATTATCAGCTCGATCAGCGACATTTCCCGTCGCAAGCAGACGGAGGAGATGCTCGAGCTACGCGTACGCGAGCGCACGCGCGAATTGGAACGTCGCCGCGAGGTCTCCGACGGCCTGCGCGACACGCTGACCGTGCTCAACTCCAACCGCACCCAGGACGAGATTCTGGATCACATTGCGGAGCAGGCGTGTCGGCTGCTCTTTGCTGACGCCAGCGCCATCTACAGCGTGCAGGAAGAGGGCCACGCCTTTGTGCTGGAGACCGGTTTTGGTCTTTCGACAGAGGAATTTGAAAAGGCGACATCGCCCTCTTTCGCCACCGTGCCGCCCAAAGGCAAGCGGCTGACTGTCACCAATGGCAGCATGCACATCGTGGCGGTAGATCGCGAAGACTCGGAGACGGAAGAAGATCTCTTCCACGCCGGCGAGTATCAGGGTCTGCTTTCGGTGCCGCTGGTGGTCAAGGACGAGGTCTACGGCACACTCATGCTCTACTATGATGAGCCGCGCAAGTTCTCGCCGGAAGAGATCGAGCTCGCGATGACCGTAGGGGATCAAGCCGCACTGGCGATTGAAAACGCACGTCTTCACATGCAGGTCGAACGGGCCGCGGTCGCGGCAGAACGCAATCGCATTGCCCGCGATCTCCACGACTCGGTGACGCAGACGCTCTTCTCGGCTACACTGATCGCTGAAGTGTTGCCCAAGCTGTGGGAGAGTGACCGCGCTGAGAGCGACCGCCGGCTGGCCGAGCTGCGCCAGCTCACCCGCGGCGCGCTGGCGGAGATGCGCACGCTGCTGTTAGAATTGCGCCCGGCCACGCTGATCGAAGTCGAGATCAGCGAGTTGTTGCGCCAACTCACGGAGGCGATCACGGGACGAGCGCGCGTGCCGATCAAGCTGGAAACGAGCGAGTCCTGCGACCTGCCGCCCGACGTCAAGATCGCGTTCTACCACATTGCCCAAGAGGCGCTCAACAACGTGGCCAAGCATGCGCGCTCGAGTCAGCCCACGGTCACGCTTACCTGCGACGGCGAGATGACCTGCCTGCGCGTGCAGGACGATGGCCGCGGCTTTGTCATCGAGGAGGTGACGGCGGAGCACCTGGGTTTGACCATCATGCACGAGCGGGCCGAAGGCATTGGCGCCCGCCTGGAAATTCACAGTGAAGTCGGTGCGGGCACAGAAGTGCGTGTGCAGTGGCCTGCCGACAAACCAAAGGAGAGATCGTGAGTCAACCACCTGAACGCATTCGGATCGTGCTGGTCGATGATCACGCGGTGGTGCGCAGCGGATTGGCCGCGTTCTTGCTGGCGTACGACGATTTGCAGCTCGTGGGCGAAGCGGCCGACGGCTCCGAGGCGCTGGAGCTCTGCGGCCGGGTCCAACCAGATGTGGTCCTTATGGACCTGGTCATGCCGGAGATGGACGGCGCTACGGCCACACGCCTGATCCGCGAGCGCTATCCGCGCATCAAGGTCATTGCCCTGACCAGCTTCAAGGAAAACGACCTCGTCCAGGGTGTGCTGGCCGCCGGCGCCATCGGCTATCTGCTCAAAAATGTCTCCACCGATGACCTGGCCGGCGCCATCCGCTCCGCCCACGCTGGAAAGCCCACCCTGGCCCCCGAAGCGGCTCAAGCGCTGATTCAGAATGCCGCACGCAAGCAAGACAGCGAGCCCGGCTATGACTTGACCGACCGCGAACGTGAAGTATTGCGCCTGATGGTCGAGGGGCTAAACAACTCAACCATCGCTGAAAAACTGTTCGTCAGCCGCTCGACAATCAAATTTCATGTCTCCAACATCCTCTCCAAGCTTCACGTCTCCAGTCGCACCGAAGCCGTGGCCTACGCCCTCCAGCAGGACCTGGTGCTCTAAACGTGGCAATTGAAAATGGTTAATTGACCACTGTCAATTGTCATAAACCTAGTCAGTTGACCAGGCTAAAAACTATCCTCGCGTAGGGGCGCTTTTCTCGTCTTTCGTCCAGCGAAGTCCCGGTACGATTCCGTTACACTTAGTGCAGCGTCGATTGAATGCTCATCACGCTTCGCGCGCCCGACTATTCTTATTTTCACAAGGAAGTGATCAAGGAGAAGCAGCTATGTCCCAGCGCCCGCGCAGTACGTTTGGTCTAGAGAATCATGGCATCCGCAACGCTGACACCGTCTACTGGAATCTGACGACGCCACTGATCTATGAACAGGCGGTCCGCCGGCGCGAAGGCCACCTGGCCCACCTGGGGCCGATGGTCGTCCGTACCGGCCAGCACACAGGTCGTTCGCCGCGTGACAAGTTCATCGTCCAGGAACCGGTCCACCGGGACAAGGTGCACTGGGGCGCGGTCAACCAACCCATGTCAGCGGCGCATTTCGATCAACTCTACAAGCGTCTGATGGCTTACCTGCAAGGGCGCGACCTCTTCGTGCAGGACTGCTTCGCCGGCGCAGACGAGACCTACCGCCTGCCCGTACGCGTGATCACCGAAACGGCCTGGCACAATCTCTTTGTGCGCAATATGTTTATTCAGGCCAGTGACAAGGAGCTGGCCGAACACATTCCCCAGTTCACCGTGATTCAGGCGCCCAATTTCCACGCAGTTCCGGCAGAGGACGGCACAAATTCCGAAGTCTTTGTCGTTGTCCATTTTGACAAGAGGCTGGTTCTTATCGGCGGGACACAATACGCGGGCGAGATCAAGAAGTCGATCTTTAGCGTTATGAACTACTTGCTGCCGATGCAAGGGGTGCTGCCGATGCACTGCTCGGCCAATGTCGGTATGGATGACGATGTGGCCATATTCTTCGGCCTGTCGGGCACGGGCAAGACGACCCTCTCCACAGATTCGGCACGCATCCTTATCGGTGATGACGAGCATGGCTGGAGCGACAACGGCATCTTTAACATGGAGGGCGGCTGTTACGCCAAGACGATTCGTCTGTCGCCCACGGCCGAGCCGGACATCTATGCCGCGACACGCAAGTTTGGCACGATTTTGGAAAATGTCGGCTATGACACGACCACCGGTCGTATCGATCTGGACGACGACTCATTGACCGAGAACACGCGGGCGGCCTACCCGATCAGCCACATCCCCAATGCAACACGCACGGGGTTGGCCAGTCACCCCAACAATGTCATCATGCTGACGGCCGATGCTTTTGGCGTTCTGCCACCCATCTCGAAACTGACGCCGGAACAGGCAGCCTACCACTTCCTCTCCGGCTACACGGCCAAGGTTGCCGGCACGGAGAAGGGTGTCACGGAGCCCCAGGCGACCTTCAGCGCCTGCTTCGGCGAACCGTTTATGGTGCATGATCCGACCGTCTACGCCGACATGCTCAGCGAGAAAATCCGCACCCACGGCAGCGATGTGTGGCTGATCAACACCGGCTGGAGCGGCGGCCCGCCCGGCGTGGGCGAACGCATTTCCATCGCCTACACTCGAGCCATGGTCCACGCGGCGCTCGACGGCGCCCTTACTCAGGTAGAAACGAAGATCGATCCGATCTTCAATCTGGCTGTACCTGTCCACTGCCCGGAGGTGCCCGACGAAGTGCTCGAACCGCGTTCGACCTGGGCGGACAAAGAGGCATATGACGTCCAGGCGCATAAGCTGGCGAGCATGTTTGACGAGAACTTCAAGAAATTCGCCGGCAAAGTCAGTTACGAAATCGCCGAAACCGGCCCAGTTGCCGTGTGATCATTGCAGCCCAGAACCGGTCAAGCGTCCCCATTCGAGTGAGGCGCCTTTCGCCCCCTATCACCGAAAATGGGACCGCGCAGAGGTGATGCGGGTATGGATCGCCCGTGACAGTTGCGGGTGGGAGCGCGACAAAACGGACCGCTATGACTGACCAGCGACAAGAAAACCGTCAAGAAATTCGCGTCCTCCTGGCCGATGACCAGGCGTGGTTGCGCTCCGCCGTCAAACTCTTGCTGGAACAGGAGCAGGACTTCGTGATCGTCGGCGAAGCCGGGGATGTACCGGCGTTGGTCAATTTGGTCAAGGAGCTGCAGCCCCATCTCGTGCTCCTGGATGGCGAACTCCCGGGCGTCCGCAGGGCTCAGGCCGCGTATGATTTGCTCGGCGATCTGCGCCACGCCGATCCTCACGTACAGATCATCGTGCTTAGTGGTCGCCCCGAGGCGAGCCGCACGGCCCTGGCCGCCGGCGCCAGCGACTTCGTGAGCAAAGCCGCCCCGCCAGAGCAGTTCCTGGCCGCGTTGCACAAAGCCAAACGGTCGGCTAAGATGCAAGACGTCTGAAGCCTCTGCCGCCAGATTGTCTCGGTCAGTCGCAACTCATCAAACATGAGTCGCACGTTTGTCGTGATCCATTGCTATCCCGTACTAGAAAGAGAAGCCCATGCCCATTCATGATATTGCGATTATCGGCGGTGGACCTGCCGGATTGACGGCTGCAGTCTACGCGCTACGTGCCCAGTTGGACGTGGCGCTCATCGCCCGGTCGATGGGTGGCAAGGTCACCTACCCCTTCAGCCTGCGTGACATGGAGGTGGTTGACCCGGTCTGGGGCGCCGATCTTGTCTTTCAGTTCGAGTCAATGGTAGAGGATTCCGCGACCACGATCATCAACGCCAATGTGGTTGACATCAACAGAACGGATGATGAGATCTTTGAAGTGATTCTGAATGATGGCGAGGTGATCCTGGCACGCACGGTCATTTTCAACACCGGTGCGCGTGCCAAACGCATGTATGTCCATGGTGAATTAGAGTATCGCGGCCGGGGTGTTAGCTTTTCTGCGGTCAGCCATTCACCCTTTTTTCGTGGCAAGGACGTGGCCGTCATCGGCGGTGGTCAGCGCGCCATCATTGCGGCGCTCGAGCTGTTGCCGTTGGCCAGCCAGGTCTATCTGATTGCGCCGCTGCTCCATGGTCTCGCCGAGGTACCGACGGCCAAGGAACTGCTGCAGCATCCGAACATCTCAGTCTTTCAGGGATGGGAGATCCAGCAGGTAATTGGCGACACCATAGAGGTAGACGGCGAAGAAGAGCCAGGCTATGTAACCGGGATCAATCTGGTCGGGGCCAACGGCGAGACGCGCTTTCTGCCCGTAGAAGGCATTTTTGTCCAGTACGAACTCATGCCCCACAATGACATCGTGCGCGGTCTGGTCGATCTGGATCATTACGGCTTTGTCATCATCAACGAGCGCTGCGAAACCAGTCTCCCCGGCTTCTTTGCCGCCGGCGATGTGACCAGCGTCCATGCGGAACAGGTGCCGGTCGCCATCGGCGAGGGGGGCAAGGCAGCCCTGTCGGCCTGGGAATATCTGGCCACCCACGCTGCTCCCGCAACCATCAACGAAAACGAATAGCTCAAGCGCCCGGTTCGTGCGACCGGGCGCTTGTCTTAAAGAGCAGCTTGGCCGCGCTTATGCCTCAATCGTCACCCGGTTGCGATAGAAGGCGACGTGGTTGGCGATCTCTTTGGCTGCGTCCTTGGGTGTCGGATAGTACCAGGCGGCATTTGTGTTTACTTCGCCCTCGACGACGATATCGTAATAGCTCGCCGTCCCCTTCCACGGACAGACCGTTTGATGATCGTTCGCCTGGAAATAGTCCTGCTGCAACGATTCTGGCGGAAAGTAGATGTTGCCCTCGACAACGACCCCAGCATCACTCTCGGCCAGTACAATATTCTTCCACACGACCTTTGCCATCTCAATGCTCCTTGCGTCAATTGAGTACCCAATGCATGGAACCAGTATGATGGGCCCTGCCTTGAGGCGCCGTGATGAACATTACGCTGAGAATCAAAGCCCACCCTGGCACACAAAAACGCCTAGAATCAGGGCCATTGACTTGACCCTCATTCCAGGCGAATGGGCACTGATAGAGTATAGTATAACAACGGGGACAGCGCTGCAGCAGACGCCAACCGCGCTAGACGATCAGCAGGCAATCCTCTGCGCCATGGTCGCCCATGGTATAGCCGTCGGCCTCACCGTCGTTGAACCACTGGCCGTCCGTGGTGTAATAACGGAAGCGGTAGGTTGCGTCATTGGCCAGTTCAACGGAAGCGCTACGCGTGCCGTTGCTGCGCTTGATCAGCTTCAACGAAGTGGGGTCCCACTCGTTGAAGTCGCCCACGACTGTCACGGTCTCCTGGTCAGGATTGTGGGGAATCACAAAGCTGACTTTGGTGCTATTGGGCGCCTTGCCCTTGCTCTTCTTGATCATGATCGTTCTCCTCAAAACGGTGCGGTCTTCGATGCGTAAACACTCAGGGCCAACCAGCCAGCCTACAACCGGCGCCACTGCATGATTCAGGCAATGATGTTAGACGAAAATGGAGCCAAAATCGCTCAATAAATGTGCCCTTCTAGTCATGCATCATAGCAAAGTTCATTGGTTTGGCAAATCTCAAACCGCGTGTTACGCAACCGGTTGCTTCGCAATCATTTCGAAAGCAAAATTGGAGTTTTTCAACAGAGAATAAAGCGCGTTTCCTGCTCGCCGGGACCCATGGTCGTTCGGTGCACAATTTCCCGCGTAGTCGAAGCAGCACTTGAGCTTGTTGCCTGATTTGCCTATACTGTGATCGAATCGCAACGGCTCTGAACCGGTACGATTGCCATTCATCCGGCCCTGCTGCACCCGCCTGGTCCCAGTGCCAATTCGCTGACCCAATCCGCTCGGTCATGGTGTAAAATATTATGTCAACATACAATCATTCCTGGCGCCTCCTGCCAACCACACGATCGCTGCCCCACCCGCTCCGTGTCCTAGTGATCGGCGCGGGGATGGCCGGCCTGGTCGCCGGCCGCTTGCTTCACGACAGTGGCGTGGAGGTAACCGTATTGGAAGCGCGCGAACGCATTGGCGGGCGGACGTGGACGGACGACTTCGGCGGGCTACCTGTTGACCTGGGCGCGTCTTGGATCCACGGCGCCGACGACAATCCGCTCACGGAATGGTGCCAGACGCTGGGGATCCCCCTGCTCAACACCCCGGGCGATGGACGGCGCATCTTTGATGGGACGTCCGCTTGCTTGCGCTATGATGAGGCCATGCAGCGGGCTTGGCGCGGCATGGGCGCGGCCAGCCTGGCATTGGGCGCGGCCACCGCAGGGGCCCAGATCGAGCGCTGGCACGATCACCCCGTTCAACTCACGCTGGCGGATGCGCTGGCGCCTCTGTTGGATCAACTCGAGGCGCTCACGCTCTTTGATCGGCAGATGCTGGGCTATCTGGTTGCGATGGCCGAGGGCGTCGAGGGCGCGCCCTTCAACCGCATTGACGTCGCCAGCTGGTATCCGCATGAAGCCAGTGGGGTGAACGCCATGCCCATAGGCGGCTACAAACGGCTGATCGAGGATGCCGCTCGAGGTCTGACGATTCGTCGGGCCACGCCGGTCCACAGCATCCAATGGGGCGAGGAAGGCGCCCAGGCACAGATCGAGCACGAGCGCTTCCAGGCGGACGCCGTGATCGTCACCTCGCCCCTCTCCATGCTCAAGACAGAGCGGCTGAAAATTGAGCCGCCTCTGCCACCGGCCTGGCGAGAGGCCATCGCAGCGATAGGCTTCGGCGACGGAGCTTCGCTCAACAAGATTTTTCTGCGCTTTGAGCAGCAATTCTGGCCGGATACCAACGATCGCTTCGTTGCCCTGCCGACGAGTTTCGACACACGCGGTCGCTTTGTGACCTGGTCGAGCCTGGTCGACGTCGTGGGCGCCCCCGTCTTGCTGGGCTTCACCAGCGGGGCGCAAGGTGCATATCTGGACTTGGAGGCGACCGACGAAGAAATATTGGCAGCGGCCATGCTCTCGATTCGCCGCGTCTTCGGCCCTGATGCACCCGATCCCTGCGCTTACCGCGTGACGCGCTGGATATCCGATCCCTGGGCCCGCGGCTCCTATTCGTTTTCGGAGCCACAGACCACCACGGCGCATCGGCTCCGCTATGCCGAGCCGGTCAGCGCCCGCCTCTACCTGGCGGGCGAAGCGGCAAGCCCAGCGCACTATGGTACCGCGCACGCAGCGTTGCTGGCCGGGCAGCTGGCCGCCTTCCGCCTCCTGCGCGGCCTGGCCGGCGTAGAACCGGATCCGAGCCGGTTGCCGTGGGCGCCCTTTCTGGCGCGCCATCCCCAAGCGCTCACCACAATGATATAGGCCGTTGGGGCCTCAATCGCGACCACCTACATAGACCATTCAGCAAGAAGGAGAAACCAGTGAAGCGACTGCTCATTCTGCGTCATGCGAAATCCAGTTGGAAAGAGGAAGGACTGGTCGATCATGACCGCCAGCTTAACAAACGCGGCACCCGCGATGCGCCACGTATGGGACAGCTTCTCGTTGCGGAAGGCATCGTCCCGGATCTTATTATTAGCTCCAGCGCACGTCGCGCCCACGACACGGTCGAACTACTCGCCCAGGCTTGCGAGTACCAGGGCGATGTGGTTTGGGCGTCGTCACTCTACATGGGCGGTTACCGTGCTTATCTCAACTCGTTGCGCAATGCAGACGATGCCTTCGACACGGTGATGATCGTGGGCCACAATCCGGACTCAGAGCAATTGCTCAAGGCCTTGACCGATGCTGATGAGACCATGCCAACTGCGGCCCTGGCCCAAATCGATCTCCCGATTAGCAGCTGGCGCGAGCTTGAGGAAGGACAGAGCTACCCGCTCGTTGCGCTGTGGCGTCCGCGTGAATTGAAGAACTAAATCAAATGGTCAATCGAACCTTGAAAACGGAGAATTGGGAATGGTCGTGCCGCGCATTGAGCCTCTATCAACTACCACCTACAATGCGGCATGATTTAGTCGCCTGATGCATAAGTTGTCGACCAAGAGCCGTTTTTTCCACTTTACAAAATCGCCTGTAGCAGATACCCTAAGGCTGGCCAAATCATCTTCCCGCCAGCTATTGGAGGAGCACCGCCATGAATCGAAAACTTCTGGCTCCCTTCGCGCTCGTACTTGCGGCCGCGACCTTCTTTTTATTCACGCAATCGATCCTTGTTGCCGCACCGGCTGCACAAGAAGCGCCGCCAACCGCCGCGGATTCTGCAGCGATCGACGTGATGACACCCACCGTAACAATTTCGCCGTCCGTACGCATTCAAATCCGCCAGCAGATTCCCTTTACGGCCACATTGGCGGCCATGCTCTCCACCGATGACGGAATCACCGCGACGGCGACTGTGACGCCCACAACGACGCTTACTGAAGCGGTTGCGGCGGAGGCGGCAGTTGAGGCCACGACGCCCGCTACTGATGCTGTGCCAATTGCTGACGATCAGGTTGTCACCTTTCTACTCGATCTGGCGCTCGATTTTGTGGTCAGTGAAACGATGACGACCACTGTTCCGGCCACCTTGACCATCATGCTGGCCGATGGCATGACCAATACAGTGACCGGCACCCTGCCCATCTCGCTCGAAGTCGGCGTTTCCCCCACCGCGCAGGTCACGGTAACAGCCCTGAGCCTGCTGCCGACCGAAACTGTAACCGCCTCCGAGGGCGTGACCGCCGTTGAGGCCGTTACGCTTCCGGCGACGATAACCGATGTTGAAGCCGTTACCCTACCTGCGACCATTACCGCGACGGCACCCGTCACGCTACCGGCCACGATTACGCCGACCGATACGCTCACAGAGAGTGCGACCCCGGTCCCTGCCGGGGAAGCGGACGCAGGACCCGACTCTGTGCAGGCGACGACGACGACGACGGCCAACGTTCGTGTCGGTCCCACCACCAACGATGAGATCGCCGATACGCTGCCCGCCGGCGCCACGGTGGAGTTGGTCGGCGTTACCGAGGACGGTCTCTGGTATCTGTTGAGCACGGGCACATGGCTCTTCAACACGCTGGCCGATCCGGCTCCGACCGATCTGCCTCTGGCCACGCCGGAACTGATTGCACAACTGGAGGAACAGGCCGCAGCAGAGACGACGCCTGAGACGACGCCTGAGCCTGCGGCTGAAGCGCCGACAGAGACTTCTGCGGACGAAGCGCCGGCGGCGGCGGATACGCCCCCCGCGGGTGATGGTTCGACATCGACCGTGACAGTCGATGCCAACTTGCGTGCCGGCCCCAGCACCGAATTCGAGGTCATTGGCGGGACGGTGACCGACCAGGCGATTACCGTCATCGGCCAGAATGAAGCCGGAGACTGGTACTTGCTTGACAATGGCGGCTGGGTCTTTGCAACGCTGGTCGCCGATCCGCCGGCCGATGTGCCGGTGGTGCCCGATGACGCCACGCCCGAATCAGTCGGCGCGACCGAGACCGCGCCAACCGGCTTGGCGATCCTGCCCACACCGACACCCGGTGCGGCCGATGCGACAGAGGCTACCGCTGAGAGTGAGCCACTCACTGCTGACGAAACGCTCTATGTCGATCAGGTCAACGTGATCGCCCAGCGCCTGCAGACCACCGCTGCAACTGTGACGGAACTCATTGCCACGGCCGCAGCCGACGCGACGTTACTGGAAGATGGGACATGGCAGGGCCAACTCGAAACGGCAGGGCAAGTGTTGACGCGTGTGGGCGAAGAAATCCGTACGATCACTGCACCGGAACGCTTCGCCGGCGCCCAGATCGATCTCGAAAGCGCAATCGGTTCCTTCGATCAGGTAGCGGAGCTATTGACCCAGGGTCTGGCCGATGCTGACCTCACGACCCTGCAGCAAGCGGTCGCAGAATTTGAGGTCGGCACAGTCCTGCTCAGAGCGCGGACAGGAGCAGTTGCCGTAATCACCAACCTGTCCTGACTGATCAATCCAGCACCTATTCGTACACAGGCGTAATGCGTCGCGGCGTGCGCACCCATGAGCGGCAGAGAGATATCGCTTCCTGGGTGCGCACGCCGCGGCCTTTTTGTATCCGTGCCTTCCGCTGCTACTGCTTCTTAAGCATCTACAGCGGGCAGAAACGCCGGGCCAAAATACCGTACCAGTGCAGCATTGAAAGCCGCGACGTCGGCAATGGGTCGCTTGGTCTGATCGTCGCCATCAGTAATCGTGATATGCTCCCCGGTGAGGGAAATTCGGCCGCCTGGCGTTGCCATAGAGCAGATCGTCCGCTGCGTGAAGGTAGAGTCGGGCGAGGTGGCTAGATAGTGGCAGCGGCTGCGATAGTCTGCCAGGTCGCGGGGCTTGGTTGTGAAGCGGTACTGGGTGATCCAGGCGTCCCCTTCCGCTTTCTGCAGCAGGAGGTAGTCGGCAGCCTTCCCATCACGCCAGACGCGGTAGCAGCCACTCACGTCAGTTCTGGTTTCTCCATGCAGCGGCAAGGGCTGGCGGGCCGAATCGCCAAAGCCGACATCAACCAGGTAGAGTTGATCAAGGATGACGATAAGCGCCATGTGATCCAGATCAGGCGTGAATCCATCGTCAATCTTCACACCAGCGCCAATCCGCGCAATCGCAAACCCCAACGCCTCCAGCAGCGCAAAAAACGCCCCGTTTAGCTCAAAGCAAAATCCGCCGCGCCCACGTCCGACAATTTTCTCAACCAGCTGCTCCTCCGACAGGAGGATCGGTTCACCCCGTATGACCGAAAGATTCTCAAAGGGCACACGCAGCAGATGGGCATGCTGAAGCGCAGCAAGATAGTCCAGCGATGGCGCAGCTTCGGGAACGTCGATATGGGCAAGGTATGATCTGGTCTGTGCCGGGGACATTGCGCTGGCGCACCTTTGAGATGACACGCGGCTCACACGACTGGGAGCATCAGGCGCTGTCCAGCCTGATAGACAGTGCGAAAGAAAGTCATGAGCTCTTGGTCCGGCTCCGTGCTGTCGACGAGCGCAGCATAGGGCAGGATTGCCCCCGTGAAACCTTTTTCATGCCAGTAGGCAGGCGCCGGCAGCGCAGCTTCAACGAGCCCCTTGGGCAAAGGATAGGCCGTGGCGTAGAGGTACGGCTCACGAACCCAGTCGTCACCGGTAACAAAGCCAAAATTCATCTGTTCGTCGGCGCTTTCGGCATTCTCCGGATCCTGCCCCTCAACCAGATTACCCGTCATCCAGAGAAGCGCCAAGTCGAAGTTGTGGGGCCAAAGCTGCACGGGGCTCGTCTCTCCGCGGATCTCGCCCTGGAAGCGGCGCAGAACCGAGTTGATCTGCGAGAAAGCGCTCCACAGCCGGGCTGCGTTGGCGGCGTCGTAGACAAGCGGCGACTCGTCATCGAATAGGGCCGGATCCAGCGGCACGTCGATCTGCAGCCGCGCCAGGTAGGAGAGCAGATCATCGGCCAGCGCGTGAAGCGACGTGCCCGATAGCGGCCTGTTCCAGCGCTCCCCATGATTTGTGGTCAATGCGAGTTCGTGCTGCGTTAGATCGAGCAGCAGATCAAAGGTCTGCACGCCGCAAGGCATGGGCGTTGTGTAGGGACCGACCGCAGCACAGCGCAGGCTGACGTGCCACCAGTGCTTCCGGCTGGGGGTGGTGACGCGACGGATCTTGCCCATGAGCTGACTCACAAGCTGGATCGTATCACGGGTGTCGTGCCATGCAGTGTCGTTCAATGACGGAAAGCGATAGTCACTCATTGTCGACTTCTCCCGGCGCCAAGCGAGAAAATGGGGCGGCCTCCCCCCTGCCCGTGCAATGCTCTAGATCTAAGTCTAACCGAGCGGCACGTGCTAAAGAAGTATTTTAACGCACCACCAAACGATCTTGTGTGAGCGTTGGAACAGTTGGCCCAAATAGGCGCCGTTGGCCGAGATCGAGCGAGTTGCTTGACAAAGTCTGATTTTCAAAATATCATATGACCAACCAGTCACATGACCGCCCAGTCACATAATTCGGAAAGCACCACGTTATGCCAAAACAGACGTTTCATAACCTACCTGAAGAAAAGCGTGCCCTAATTACCGACATTGTGGTGGATGAGTTCGCAGAAAACGATTATGAGACCGTCTCGATTAGCCGCATCGTGCAGCGGGCGGGCATTGCCAAGGGCAGTTTCTACCAATACTTTGAAGACAAGAATGACCTCTACAGCTATGTTGTCGACCTGATTGCACAGGAAAAAGCGAGTATGTTTTCGCTGGACCACCCAGATCCGAACCATGTGGGTCTCTTCAACTACATGCGGTGGATCCTCCAGAATAGCGTCGAGTTCGAATTGCGCAACCCGCGCTTTAGCAAGATCGGCTACCGCATGCTCAAGGGGAACCCAAACGAGAGTCCGATCTACCGCCAGGCGATTGAGAAATCACGCGCCTACTACGAGAGTCTGGTCAAGCTTGGGAAGGCCCAAGGCGATATCGCGCCAGACATCGACGACAAGATGGCCGCAGAATTCTTTCAGGTCATCATGACCGAAATCGGCCCCCGCATCATCCGCGAAGCGATCGAGGACCACGGGACGGCGTGGCAGGGGCAGCGACCGCTCTTCGATTTTCCCGAAGTTCAGGACAAATATGTCCAGATGTTGCGTATTCTTGAGTACGGCTTGAGCGGGCAACCGGTCGTTCAAGCGGCTGCGCCGATGGGCGATACGTTGGCAGGCGATACGTTGGCAGACGAAGGAGCTGAATAAACCATGGGAACCTATTTGAAGCTGGCCTGGCGCAACATGTGGCGCAATTGGCGGCGCACGTTAATCGCCATGATCGCCATTGTGTTGGGGTTGGTCCTCCTGCTCTTTTTTGACGGTTTCATCGCCGGCTCCGATCAGGCAATTTACGGCAATGCCGTCCGCCTCTATGGCGGCAACATCCAGGCCCACGATGAAGGCTATCGCGACAAAGCCCGGCGGCTGCCCATCCTGCCATTAGAGGATGCGGACGCTGTCGTGGCGGCTGCGACGGCCCAACCGGAGGTGCTTTCGGCAGCCAAACGCATCAAGACCGCCGGCATCGTCAGCAGCGCCGAAGGCGCCTTCCCGGTTGTCATCAACGCCATCGAGCCTGAGATTGAGGCCGGTTTTAGCATCCAGGCCGAAAATGTCGTCGAAGGTCGCTATTTGCGTCCGGGTGAAGGCGATGCAATCTTCATCGGCCGCGGGTTGGCAGACCGGCTGGAAGCGGGCGTGGGCGACCGGGTCAACGTGGTCGGGCGCAGCAAGCAGGAGCAGATGCGCCAGCGCACCATGACGATCGTCGGGATCTACGACTTGGGCATGCCCGAAGTTGAAAAGGGCACGCTCTTCATGACCCTGGCCGAAGCCCAGAGCCTCTACAATTTGCGCGATCAGGTCACAGAAGTGGCGATCAATCTGGAGCAGGTCGGCCAGGAAGCTCAGGTGATGCCGGCGCTGGTTGCCATGCTGCCGGGCTACGACATCGACACCTGGGATTCCCTGCAGCCCGAGGTCAAAGAGGCGCTGACGACCAAGCTGGCCTTCACCACCGTCATCGGGCTGATTGTCATCATTGTGGCCAGCATTGGCATTTTGAACATTCAACTCATGGCCGTTTTCGAGCGCACGCGCGAGATGGGCGTGCTCTCCGCCCTGGGCATGAAGGGCCGGCAGATCATGGGGCTCTTTCTGCTGGAAGGCACGATGATCGGCGCGCTGGGCGCCCTGCTCGGTTGCCTGACCGGCGTGGCGCTGCTGGCCTGGGTCGGACGAGTCGGCATTGACATCTCTTTTGTCTCGGGGATGGGGGAATTTACCGCCCTGATGGGCGACCGGCTCTATCCCTATGTATCTCCAGCCGGCGTGATCAGCCGCGGCGTGCTCGTTACCTTCATCGTCATGCTCGCCTCGCTCTACCCGGCCTGGCAGGCGTCTCGACAGCAACCGGCCGAGGCGTTGCATCACGTCTAGCAGAATGCATCGTGCCGGGCACCCGTATTTTTCATTGAATCTTCGTCTTTTTCTGGGCGAAAGGAAGTCTGATTATGGCATTTAGCAAGCTTTGTACCATCGCCTGGCGCGATTTGGGTCGCAACAAACGACGATCCTTCTTTTCGATCCTGGCAGTTGGGCTGGGGCTGGCCCTCCTGATCGTCATGGATGGATTTGTCACCGGCTATTTCGGCGACACGCTCGAGAATTCGATTCGCTTGGAGAGCGGTCACCTGCAGCTGCGTGCGCCCAGCTATGAAATCGAGAACATGAGCCTGCTCTGGGAAGACCTGCTTGAGAATCCAGCGGAACTTGCGGCGCAGGCCAGCGCCCTGGCAGAGGTGGAGGCGGCTGCGCCCGTGCTCTGGGCCAATGGCTATCTCAATACGCGCGATGAGTCGGTGGGTCTGCGCATCTACGGCGTTGACACCGGTTCGGAAATCTATTCGCCCTTCCGCGAAAACATGGTCAGCGGCCAGTTTCTGACGGCCGACGACCGCAGCGGCATCCTGATTGGCAAGCGCCTGGCCGACAGCTTGGGGCTGGGCGAAGGCGACACGGTGAGTGCGGCGATCATCAATTCCGACGGCCAGCCGGACGAAGCGCAGTTTACGATCCGCGGCGTCTATGAGACGGGCGTCTTCAGCTACGATGACAGCTCTCTGCTCATGCCGCTGGCGAAGGCCCAGGCCTTCGCCAACACCGGCGCCCGCGCCAGTGCGGTCACCATGTGGCTGACCGATGAAGAAGCCGCCGAAGCAGTGGCCGCGGCCCTTGCCAGACCGGAACTGGAGACGCTTACCTGGCGCACCCTCAACGAAATGTTGCTTGAGACTTTTGAAACTGGCAAAGGTTTTTATGTCTACATGTACGGGATCGTGATCCTGATTGTAGCCGTACTCATCGCCAACACGCTGCTCATGGCAGTCTTCGAGCGTATGCGCGAGATTGGCATCCTGGCATCATTGGGCATGCGGCGCAGCCAAATCACGCTCATGTTCCTGATCGAAGCCGTGATACTGGGTGTCTTCGGTGTCCTTCTGGGCAACATTCTGGGGGCGGCCGGCGTGGCCGCGCTGGCTGCCTACGGCATCCCTGCCGGCGACATGGGCGCGGCCGCGGCCAACATGGCCATCGGGGCCAGCCTGAACGCCGAGTTCAACCCGCCCGGCATGATCTCACTCTCGGCGTGGACGATGATCATCACCATGCTGGCGGCGCTCTATCCAGCCTGGTACACGGCGCGACAAGAGCCGGTAGAACGCGCTGCACACGTTGTAGAAGATGGCGGCAGTTAATGGTTGATTGTCAATGATTGATGGCCGATGGCTGTTTCATTTCTTTGGAGTTTTCAGATGGCAATTATGCAGTTGGACAATGTGACAAAATCATACAAGATCGGCGAAGTCATTACCCATGCGCTCAACGGCGTGAGTCTGACCATTGAGCCGGGTGAGTTCTCGGCCATTGTGGGACCGTCGGGCTCGGGCAAGACGACCATGCTGCAGCTCATGGGCTGCCTGGATCTGCCGGACACCGGGCGCGTCTTCGTCAATGGCGCGGATGTGACCACCTACAAGTCGGCCCAACGCGCCGATCTGCGCAAGGAGGAGATCGGCTTCATCTTCCAATTTTTCGCCCTGGTGCCCGTGTTGAGCGCCTACGAAAATGTGGAACTACCCCTGCTGCTCAATGGGGTGGGCAAGGCCGAGCGCAAAGAGCGAGTGCTGGCGATGCTTGACGCCGTGGGCCTCTCTGATCGCCTGGACAACCGGCCCGATCAGCTCAGCGGCGGCCAACAGCAGCGCGTGGCGATTGCCAGAGCCCTGGCCCCACACCCACTCATCGTCCTGGCCGATGAGCCGACCGCCAACCTGGATACGGAAAATGGCCGGCAGGCCATGGACATCATGCAGCAGCTCAACGAAGAGACGGGCACGGCCTTCCTCTTCGCCACCCACGATCCCCGCGTCATGTCCTATGCCCGGCGCATCGTGCGCATGGTCGACGGCAAGATCATCGACGATGGCAACGGCGGCGAGGGGCTGATCATGCAACCTGAGCTGGCCGCGGCCTAACCAGTCACTTGAAATGAGGATGGAGATGAGTCAACGTCGTCGGTTGATGTGCGTGGCGGCGGCCCTTGTTGTCCTGGCGGGACTAAGCGGCTGCAATCGCCAGCCCGAGCCCGAACCTACCCCGGCGGCCACGCCTTTGCCCGCCATTGCCTTGAATGCCACCTCCGGTTCTGTCCGGGCCTCGGCCAATATCGAGCCGGCCCGCAGTGCAGATCTGGGTTTCCCCGTGATCGGCCGCGTGGCCGAAATTGCCGTCGGCGCGGGCGAGCAGGTTGCTGAGGGAACCGCACTCGTAGCCTTGGACCGGGTCGCAGCCCAAGCGGATCTGGACCAGGCCCAAGCGGCCCTCTTTGAAGCCGAGGCTGCGCTGGCCGATCTAACCGGCGGCCCGCGCGCCGAGGAGATCACCATCGCCCAGGCGCAGGTTGACGTGGCCCGGGCCCGGCTGGATCAGCTAGCCGAGGCGGCTCGCCCGGAAGCAGTCGAGGCTGCCGAGGCTGAGCTGACCGCCGCGCAGAGCGCGTACCAGCAACTTTTTGCCGGCCCCACCGAGGGTGAGCGGATTGATGCGCTGGCCGCGCTGGCCAATGCCAAGGCCGCGCGCCAGCAGGCCCAATCGGCCTACAACGAAGTCTCATGGCAGGCGAACGTAGGTATGCTGCCCCAAAGCCGTGCCCTGCAAGAGGCAACCAACAACCTGGAAGCAGCCCAGGCCCGCTATGACGCGCTCTTCGCCGATCCCAATGCCGCAACGGTCGCCGCCGCCCGAGCGAGGATCGAGCAGACTCAAGCCGGGCTGGAGCGCCTGCTGAGCCCCGGCTCGGAGAATCAGGTCGCAGAGGCTGCCGCCCAGCTGCGCAGCGCCCAGGCCCAGCTTGACCTGCTGACGGCCGGCGCCCGCGATGGCGATGTGGCAGCAGCAGCGGTCGCTGTCAGCCGGGCAGAATCGGCGCACACGCGCGCGCAGGCTGCCTTGGACGAGCTTACCTTGCGCGCACCCTTCGCCGGCGCGATCACCGATCTGAAGATCAACCCGGGCGAAATGGCGCAGCCGGGCGCAGTGGTGCTGACCCTAGCCGATCTAGCCGATCTCCAGGTCGAAACAACCGATCTCAGCGAACGGGATGTGGCGCGCGTGCAGGTGGGTCAGGCGGTAGAAATCCTCGTCGACGCGCTAAATGAACGCTATCCCGGTCGCGTGATCCGCATCTCGCCCCAGGCCACTGTGATTGGCGGTGATGTCGTCTATCCAGTGGTCATTGCGTTTGAGGAACAGCCACCCGACCTGCGCTGGGGCATGAGCGCAGATGTGGAGATCCTGGCTGATTAGGCGCATGCAATCGGTACAAAACGTGCCTGGCACGGTCCCAGATTTTGCAGATTGCCGAATGATGTTGGGAGCGTACCGGGCACATGGCGGGCAGATGTTACGATAGCCCACAGAAGCAGGCAATCGCCTCGTTCAGGCCTTGCCAGCGTTCGGCAACTATAGGGCCGATTCGACAGGCGGCTCAGTAACCGGCTCGACGGCCTTCTCAAGGTCTCCACGCGGTTGCCGGAAGTAGACGCCAAAGATGCCCGCACCGATCAGAGCGAGCAGCGCACCGCCCACAAACAGTGCGTCAAACCCCACCCTCGTCACGATGATCCCGCCGGCAATGGCGGAGAGGGCAATGCCTAGTCCCAGGCAGGTGGTCAAGGCGCTGGCGCTGACGGTGCGCCACTCTTCTGTCACCCCTTCTTGCGACAATTGTGTGTAGATCGGCGTCGAGACGGAGACGAGCGCAATCATGAGAATGAAGCCTGACCCCACCGCTAGCGACTGGCTGATCAAAATGAGAGGCAAGAAAGCCAGAGCCATGCCGATCATCGCCCCAACGATGGTGCGCGTCGGACCAAAGCGAGCAGCGACAAAGGGGGAGAAGAGTGCTGCTAAGCCTAACAGTTGTCCTGCGGCCAACAACAGGCCAATCAACGCAGTCGAGGCGCCTAGCTCGGTATCCAAATAGACGTTGAAGAAGACGCGCATGGCCCATTCACTGGCAACACGTAGCAACCACA
Source organism: uncultured Chloroflexia bacterium (assembly GCA_963807905.1). Lineage (GTDB taxonomy): Bacteria > Chloroflexota > Anaerolineae > Caldilineales > Caldilineaceae > JAGRCP01. The sequence goes on from CAWEEJ010000024.1 coordinate 168,388, forward strand.
CGCCGGCGATTACGCTGATGAATACAACTGGCATAGGCGTCCGGCGCGGTGTTTCATCGGTGGTTGTCGCTGTGGCAACCGGCGTTTTCGCCGGGCTCGTCTGCAACATGACGCCGGCTGCGAGTATATAGACCACGCCCGCAAGCATCAACGCATAGCGATAAGGCGCTGCGTCATCCAATGTCAAGCCAAGCAGCAGGGCCAGCAAGCCCGGCAAGATGCCGCCCAAGAGATTGCCCGCAAAGCCCGAGACGGGGAAGAGCGCTGACTGAATGGAGAATGCATATTGCCGCTCGCGGTGTTGTATGGGCCATGAGGAAGGGGCTGAAATTGACCACGGCCACCGAAGCCAGCAGCCAGGTCAGCGCATAGTTCAGCAGAATCCAGCGGCCTGCCCACGGTTGCACAAAGCCTTCGCCCAGCGGCAGAAGGAGTACGGTCACCCCCATCAGAAGATAGCCGCTCAAAGGGCGCGCCGGCTGCCGATTCGCCGGCTCAACACGCCAGAAGGCAGACTACCAAACGCTAGCGCCAGCGGTCCCACTGCATTCACCAGGCCAATAAAGGCGGTGTCATAGCCCAGTCGCAGCAGATAGAGATTGAACAACAGTGCGTAGATGCCGAAAAAGGCGAAGCCATTCAGCGCGCGCTGACAAAAAATATCGGATGTCGCGGCTGAACAGTCTAACAGCAGCTAGATAATCGGTCACTGCGTGTTTTGGTCCTCTCTTGCGGTGTTGCACCGTGCAGACACCGGCTGCTGTTCAGCCAATCATATTGTCAGGGTCCAGGCAGTATAGCACTCAGATTTCCCCGCGCACAAACCACCCCAAAGGCGCCTCAGAACAGTTCCTCCCCAACCTTGGAGCAATATGATCACGAGGCGATGGGGAGCACTTCATAGAGCACTACGCGCCGAAGAAGACGGAGTTGGCTCAATGCGCCCGTCTCTTGCTCAGAACGGATGGAAATCAACGCAGATGGCGCCATCGCCCCTCTCGCTCGCATCTGCTATACTGGGAGTGAAGTCGACACCACACAAAACGCGTGCCACCAAAGGGGGAGATGACATGGATGTCGCCATCATGATCGAAGGCCAGGACGGGGTAAATTGGGCCCGCTGGCAGACGATGGCCAAGGCGGTAGAAGAGTTGGGGTTCGTCGGACTCTACCGTTCAGACCATTTCACAAATATGGAGTTGCCTGCGCTCGACTCTCTGGAGCTATGGGTTTCCCTCACCTGGCTTGCGACCAACACCAAGCGCATCGAATTCGGCCCATGGTCACGCCCACCTCGTCCGCGATCCTGTCTTCACGGCGCGCATCGCCAAAGATGTCGATGATCTCTCCGGCGGCCGGCTGACGCTGGGTGTTGGCGCGGGTTGGCAAGAACTCGAGCACAATATGTTTGGCTACGACTTGTTGGAGGTGGGCCCTCGCTTTAACCGCTTTGAAGAGAGCCTGGAAGTCATGAGCGGCCTGCTGCGCAGCGAGGAGCCAGTCAGCTTTTCCGGTGACTATTACACGCTGCGCGACGCCGTGCTGCTCCCCAAGGCCCAACGAGAAAATGGTCCACCACTGCTCATCGGTGGAAATGGCCGTACACGCACGTTGCCCCTTGTCGCCCGCTATGCCGACGAGTGGAACGGCGTCTTTCTGACCGCAGCTGACTTTGCCGAACGCAGTGCACGGCTCGACGAACTGCTGGAGGAAGCCGGCCGGGCACACGACGCTGTCCGCCGTTCGCTCATGACCGGGCTGGTCTTCGGTCGTACCGATGTGGCCGTCAGCGAGAAGCTCGGGGCGCGCAGTGGCGATGAAGTCCGCTCACACGGCATGATTGTGGGGACGCCCTCTCCGTGCAGGATCAACTGGAGCATTGGCCGAAGCCGGCGTCCACCGCGTAATGCTCCAATGGCTGGACATTGACGCCATTCTGGAGCTAGAGGCGCTGGCCAAGGCGGTGTTGTCGGAAGCGCGAGCCGGGAATGGGGCCGCGGAATGCGGGTCGCGGAATGCGGGCCGCAGAATAGTACAGTTTGCTACATGGTGGCAACGGAAAACGGTGAATGACCAATGGAGCGCCAAGCCCATTTGTCACTCACCGTTCTTCATTCTCGATTAAGCAATCGCCCTATCTAGTTTCATATTTGAACGAGACGTCGATGCGGGCCCGATAGGCAACGACCTTGCCATCCTCCACCTTCATGTCGAGCTTCTTCACCTCGGCGATGCGTAGGTCACGCAGGGTTGACTCCGCCCGTTCCATGGCCGACTTGGCCGCCTCTTCCCAAGAACCTCGCTGGTTCCGATCAATTCAATCACTT
>CAWEEJ010000025.1:0-93383 GCA_963807905.1 uncultured Chloroflexia bacterium
CGACGGACGCTACGTGGATACCGTTGACGCGGCTGCGACGCCCATTGAGCAGATCATCAGCATGATGGTGGGTCGCACGATCTACGAAGCCGCACCGGAACTCCCTGAAGTGCCAAGCACTGAGATCGTCCTGGAAGCACGAGGCTTGAATCGCGGTGATGAGCTAATTGACATCAATTTTCAATTGACCAAAGGCGAAATCCTTGGTTTTGCCGGTCTCATGGGCGCCGGACGAACCGAAGTTGCACGGGCGATCTTTGGCGCCGACTCGATTGACTCAGGTGAAATTTATGTCAATAACGAGTTGGCCAAGATCAACAGTCCAAAGGATGCAGTGCGCTATGGGATCGGCTACCTTTCAGAGGACCGCAAGCGCTATGGTTTGGCCCTTGGCATGGATGTAGAAGCCAATATTGTGCTGGCCTCCTACGAGGATTACCTCGGCGCGCTGGGCATCGTCAAGGACGCCAAGGCGGCAGACGTTGCCGAGCACTATGTTGACGCACTCTCGATCAAGACGCCCAGCATTGAGCAGACCGTCAAGAACCTATCCGGTGGCAACCAGCAAAAGGTCGTCATCGGCAAATGGCTGACCGCCGACAGTGATATTTTGATCTTTGACGAACCAACACGCGGCATTGATGTCGGCGCCAAGAGCGAAATCTACCGGCTCCTAAATGATCTTGCGCAACAGGGCAAATCGATCATCATGATTTCATCTGAGCTGCCCGAGGTTTTGCGCATGAGTCATCGCATCATTGTCATGTGCGAAGGCCGCATTACGGGCGAAGTAACGGCTGAAGAGGCCACGCAGGAGCTGATCATGACCTACGCCACCATGCGTTCGGGTGTAGTTGCAACCGCTAGTAGTTCCAATCTTTCTGAGACAAACGGAGCCTCAGCCAATGGTTCCGATGAGACAAATCGTATGGGGGAGGCATAACCATGGCAACTGCTGAGAGTGTGGAAGTCCCAGTTGCGGAGAAACGCTCGATCATGCATTCCGGCGCAGCACAAAAGCTGCTGGCCTTTGGCGCGCTGATCTTAATCTTTGCTTTTTTCTCCCTCGCCTCCCCCGTCTTCTTCACGTGGGAAAACATCAAAGGCATTTTCCTGGCCACGGCGGTAAACGGCATTTTGGCGCTTGGCGTGACCTTTATCATTATTACCGCAGGCATCGATCTCTCCGTGGGTACGGTGATGACCTTGTCCGCCGTCATGACCGGCGTCTTCATCACCTTCTTGGGTATGCCGATTCCTGTGGGCATCGTGGCCGGGATTCTAACCGGCATGACCGCCGGGTTGGTCAATGGCATCGTCATTTCGCGCATGCACGTTCCACCCTTTATCGCCACATTGGGCATGATGATGATTGCGCGTGGCCTATCGCTCATTATTTCAGGCGTGAGGCCCATCTACTTCAATGACGCGCCTGGCTTTCGCATGTTGACCATGGGCTCGGCCGTAGGCGCAGCCGTCCCCGCCATCGACATACCGAATGCCGTGCTGATTCTCTTCGCTGCGGCGCTCCTGGCCGCCTTTATCCTCGGCAAGACCGTGCTGGGGCGCTACACGGTGGCCATTGGCTCGAACGAAGAAGCAACCCGCCTGTCGGGCGTCAGTGTCGCCAATTGGAAGACCGCTGTTTACGTTCTGGGCGGCTTCTTCAGTGGCCTGGCCGGCATTGTAATCGCCTCTCGCCTCAACTCGGCTCAACCGGCGCTCGGTATCGGCTATGAGCTGGATGCCATCGCCGCGGTCGTGATCGGCGGCACCTCGCTAAGTGGTGGACAGGGGACGATTCTGGGCACAGTCATCGGCGCCTTCATCATCAGTACGCTGACCAACGGTCTGCGCATTATGTCAGTGCCGCAAGAGTGGCAGATGGTCGTAACCGGCACAATCGTGATTCTTGCCGTCTATCTGGATATGGTCCGGCGCGGACGCCAGGCATAGGCGTCATGAATTGACAGTACCAAATATCAGCAGCGCCATAAATCTTGCTGGCATGGATCAGGGAAACGCGGGTAGACTGAGTCTGACAAGCGACATTCTTGCCTGTCATCACAGCAAACTTCCTCACTCATCCTGAAAGCGAGCAGGACTATGTTGAAAGCGGGCATCTTTATCGATGTCGAGAATCTGAACCGCAACGGCGGCTGGAAGCTGCAATATAATATTGTGAAGCAATTGGCCGAAGCGCAAGGAACGACGGTGCTGCGTGCCAATGCCTATCTGGCCATCGATGTCGAACGAGAGCTGAAAGACGCCAAGTTTCGCGAGCGCAACGAGCGCTACCGAGCAGCCGTGCGCAAGAATGGCTTTCATCTGGTACCGAAAGAGGTCCGGCGCTACTTCAACGCCGATGGCGAGATCTATCTCAAGGCCAATGCCGATTTGGATCTGGCCGTTGACGCCCTGCTGCAGTCAGAGAATCTAGACTACGTGCTGCTCGGCAGCGGCGACGGCGACTTTATCCGCCTGGTCCGCGCCCTGCAGACGCGTGGCAAGCGCGTCGACCTGCTCTCCTTTTCCAACACCAGTACAGACCTCATGCGCGAAGTGGACAATCACTTCAACGGCTATCTAGTGCCGGGGTTGATCCCGCCCAATGAAGAGTCAGACGACAATCGGATTCACGGCACAATGCACGCCGTCAACGAAGAGAAGGGGTATGGCTTTGTGACCGTGCGCACAGGGCTCGCTTCTGACAACGTTCGTGACGACATTTTCTGCCACATCAGCGATGTGACCCACAACGGTGAAACCATCGATAACGGCTTCTTTGCAGATCTCAGGCGCCGCCACGCCGTGTTGGAGTTTGAACTGCTCGAGACGAGCAATGGCAGTCAAGCCAAGAAAGTAACCGTCCTCAACGGCGCGTAGTGTCTTCTGGGGCGCAAGCGATCGCTCGCTGCTCAGAGACGCGAAAGTCGATCAGGGCGCGCATCGATCTACACCCACATGGCGGACGCTCCTCACCCCGTCCGCTCAAGAGGAGATCACCAATCATGACGACAATCCATCTGACGCACGCAATGTTTCCGGCCCAGGAAATGGTGCTCGCGGAAAGCGGCGATCTGCGGGCCTCCGTTTTTCGCTACGAGACCGGCGTTGAAGCAGTGCGCCTGAGCAATGGGGAGGGTGAGCTGATCATTCTGCCCTTCCAAGGTCAGCAAATCTGGTCGGCAAATTTTGGCGGTCGCGAGCTGACGATGCGCTCTATGTTTGATCAACCCCAAGCAACCCGCAATTACCTGGAGACCTACGGTGGCTTCCTACTCCACTGCGGCTTCACGGCCATGGGCGTGCCGGCGGAGGGCGACACGCACCTTCTCCACGGCGAGCTGCCCAACGCACCCTATGATTCGGCCTTCATCACCATTGATGAAGACGACAAGGGTCCCTTCATCGGCGTAAGCGGCAGCTACCGGTACACGGTTGCCTTCAGCTACAATTATGTGGCCAACCCTCAAGTTACCCTCCACGCCGGCGCGCAGACGTTCAACGTCACCATGGCGGTGACAAACCTCAAGCAGACCCCCATGGACTATATGTACATGGCGCACGTCAACTTCCGGCCAGTCGATGATGGACGCCTGATTTACAGCGCGCCATCCGATGCAGAACACGTTCGCGTGCGGCGTAGCATCCCGTCTCACGTCAAGCCAGGCCCGGACTTTGTCGATTTCCTCGATGCCCTGGCTGCGCAGCCGTCTCAGCACGAAGTCTTGCGTGCAGATCTGGCCTTTGATCCAGAAGTCGTCTTCTTCATCGACTATCTGGCTGACGAGTCGGGTTGGGCGCACACGTTGCAGCAATATCCCGACGGCACAGCCGACTATATCCGTCACCGACCGGCACAGCTCGAAAAGGGCGTGCGCTGGATCTGCCGCACACCCGACCAGGATGCGCTGGGCATGGTCTTGCCGGCTACGGCCGAGCCCGAAGGCTTGAGCGCCGAGCGAGCCAAAGGCAACGTCAAGACATTGGGCGCAGGCGAGACCTTTGTTTGCGAAATGGAAATGGGCTTCTTGGATCAATCCGCAACCACGACCATGACGGCCAAAATTGCCAGCATGCTTGAGTCCTAGGCAGGATGCCCGCGCAAGAGACATGCCAACCAGCCCAACCTCAACGGGGAGAGCAATATACATGTCGCAAGATCCGGATTACACTGAAAAATTAGTCGGCGTTTTTGGCCACCCCGTGGCCGAGAACCCAACCTGTGTCATGCAACAGGCCGGCTTCGACGCACTGAACCTGCGCTGGCGCTACCTGACCATCGAGGTCTTGCCCGGCAATCTAGCCGAAGCCATCAAGGGCCTTCACGCGTTTGGCATGATGGGCATCAACCTAACCATCCCCTACAAGGTTTCGGTTCTCCAGTACCTGGACGAGGTGGCGACCGATGCGCAGCTCATGGGCGCCGTCAATACAGTTTGGCGCGACGGCAACCGCCTGATCGGCGAAAACACGGATGGGAAAGGTTTCATTCGTTCGCTGCGCGAAGACGCCGGCTATGGCACCTCGGGCCGGCACGTCGCGGTCTTTGGCGCCGGCGGCGCAGCGCGTGCCATCACCGTCGAGCTAGCCCTGACCGGCGCAAGCCAGATTACGGTGATCAATCGTTCGCGCAAGCGGGGCGAAGAGCTGGTTGGCCTGCTCAACAAGCAGACGCCGGCAGACGCGGTGTTCGTCCCCGGCAGCGAACCCTATGCCATTCCTGAAGATGTTGACATCGTCATCAATGCCACGTCGATTGGTCTCTACCCCGATGTGGAGAGCATGCCCAACGTAGATCTGGAGACGATCACCAGCGATCAGTTGGTCTGCGACGTGATTCCCAATCCGCCGCGCACGCGCTTTTTGCGCGAGGCCGAAGCCCGCGGCGCACGCACGCTGGATGGGCTGGGCATGCTCGTTTACCAGGGCGCGATTGCGTTTGAGCGATGGACCGGAGAACGTGCGCCGGTAGACGTGATGAAACAGGCGCTGGCCAATGAGTTTGGCGTCGAGATCTAATCCAGACAAATTGAAAACTGAAGGAGAAATGGCATGAGTGATTTTGCAATGAGTGCACCCGAAAATCGTCTGATTGGCGAGATGCCAAAAATCGGCATCCGCCCCACGATCGACGGGCGGCTAGGCGGCGTGCGCGAGTCGCTGGAAGACCAGACCATGGCCATGGCGCAGTCCACAGCCGACTTTCTGACCGCGAATCTTCGTCACTACAACGGCCTGCCCGTGGAATGCATCATCGCCGACAGCACAATTGGCGGTGTGGCCGAAGCCGCGGCCTGCGCCGAGAAGTTCAAACGCGAGGGGGTCGGCGTCTCAATCACCGTTACGCCCTGCTGGTGTTACGGCTCCGAGACGATGGACATGGATCCCCATCTGCCTAAGGCGATTTGGGGCTTCAACGGCACGGAGCGACCCGGCGCGGTCTATCTCGCGGCTGTCTCTGCGGCGCACAACCAGAAGGGGCTGCCCGTCTTTAACATCTATGGTCGTGACGTTCAGGATTCCGGCGATCAGAGCATTCCGGAGGATGTGCAAGAGAAGCTCTTACGCTTTGCCAAGGCGGGGCTGGCCGTGGCCAACATGCGCGGCAAGTCGTACGTGAGCATGGGCGGCACCTCCATGGGCATCGGCGGCTCCATCGTCGATCAGGAATTCTTCCAGGACTATCTGGGCATGCGTGTGGAAGCGATTGACATGGTCGAATTTGTCCGCCGCATCGAAGAAGAGATCTATGATCCAGAAGAGTTCACCGAGGCGATGGCGTGGGTCAAAGCATATTGCCCGGAAGGCAAAGACTACAATCCACCCTCCCACCAGCGGACGCGTGAACAGCAAGACGCCGATTGGGAGATCTCGGTCAAGATGGCGCTGATTGCGCGCGACCTGATGGTCGGCAACCCGAAGCTCGCCGAGCTTGGCTACGGTGAGGAAGCGCTGGGTCGCAACGCCATTGCCGGCGGTTTCCAAGGCCAGCGCCAGTGGACCGACCACTTGCCCAATGGCGACTTCCTGGAAGCGATTCTCAACACCTCCTTCGATTGGACCGGCATTCGCCCGCCGTATATCGTTGCCACGGAGAATGATGCGCTCAACGGCGTCTCCATGCTCCTCAATCACCTGCTTACCAATACGGCCCAAATCTTTGCTGACGTGCGCACCTACTGGAGTCCGGATGCAGTGGAGCGCGTAACGGGCTACAAGTTGGACGGCGTTGCCGCCGACGGCATCCTCCATCTGATCAATTCGGGACCGGCGACGCTGGACGGCACAGGTCGTCAGACGCACGACGGCGAGCCGGTTATGAAGCCCTACTGGGAAATCAGCGAAGAAGAGGCCAAAGCTTGTCTGGCGGCCACCACATGGCACACGGGCATGACCGAGTATTTTCGGGGTGGCGGCTGGTCAACCCGCTTCTCGACCAAGGGCGGCATGCCGGTGACGATGTGTCGCGTCAATCTGTTCAAGGGGTTGGGACCGGCCATGCAAATTGCAGAGGGCTGGACAGTAGAACTGCCGGAAGACGTGCATGACGTGCTCGACGAGCGAACGAATCCGACTTGGCCCACGACCTGGTTTGTGCCGCGCACAACCGGTGAGGGCCCCTTCAGCGACGTCTATAGCGTCATGAATAATTGGGGCGCCAATCACGGAGCCATCAGCTACGGCCACATCGGGTCCGATCTGGTCAGCCTTTGCGCGATGCTGCGGATTCCGGTCTATATGCATAACGTAGATCAAACAACGATCTTCCGCCCCAGCGCGTGGGCCGGCTTTGGGGCGAATGAGCCCATGGGCGCCGATTTCCGTGCGTGTGAAAATTACGGTTCGCTCTACAGGTAAGCGAAAGCCTCAGTGGAACCGTGCGTTCGGAAAATGGGGGACAGTCACTGGCAAAGCCAATCGACCGCAACACGATTGCGCTGAGCCAGGGGCCGCCCCCACCAATGATCTCGTGCCAATATTGGAAAAAGACCATCATCGCATCGCTTGCCCATGCACGCTGCTATGGGCAATCACCAGAACGAGACGTAGGCACTAGTGCATCGGCAATCTTTGTTTGACGAGTCCGCGAACTTATTCGTGCCGATGCATTTAGGTTCCGCCACAGGAAAGCAAGTCGACAATTCAAGATCGGCGGAACACTAGTATTGCGCGAAGTAGTGATTGACGGAAATCAAAGCCACTTCAAACCAGTTTTTCTTTCGAAAGTCATTCGAATCTAGCCAAAACCACTTGCGAAAAAGGTTTTCTTAAGGCACAATGGAGCGAGACAAGAGTTCCCCACAACCAGCTTGTCTCTCAGCGCATGCAGATGGTGACAAATGACATATCAGGAATCCAAGGCAGAGTTGCTGCGGGTGGAAGGCCTCACCAAGGCGTTCTCAGGTGTTGAGGTGCTGAAGAATCTCACGGTCAGTCTCCATGCTGGTGAAATCCTGGGCGTCATCGGTGAGAACGGCGCCGGCAAATCGACCTTCATGAAGCTGATCAGCGGCGTCTACTCCCCCACCCGCGGCGAGATCATGGTAGACGGCATACCCACTGAGATTCCCAACACCATCACCGCCCAACACTTGGGCATCTCCATGATCCCCCAGGAATTTAACCTCATCAACACGCTCCGCGTCTACGAAAATATCTTTCTTGGACGGGAAATGCGGCGCAATGGCGTACTGGATCGGCGCGGCATGATCGCAGCAGCGCGTGCGCTGTTCGAAGCGCTGGACACGGATGTTGATCCCGAGGCAATGGTCGGGAGCCTGAGTGTGGCCAAGAAGCAGATGGTAGAGATTGCCAAAGCCATGAGCCAGGAATCACGCCTGTTGATTATGGACGAGCCGACGACGGTGCTCTCAGGGGCCGAGATCGACTCACTCTTTGCAATCATGCGCGATTTTACGGCTAGCGGCGGCGCCATCATGTTCGTTTCCCATAAATTGGGTGAGGTCATGGAAATCTGCGATACCGTTATGGTGCTGCGCGATGGCGATCTGATCAGCGTAGACTCGGTTGAGGCGCTGGATGAGCACGAAATGGCCCGGCGCATGGTCGGCCGCGAGCTAAGCGAGACCTTCCCGCCCAAAGCGGTCGTAACCGGTGAGGGGCTGGCGCTCTCGGTCCAAAATCTGTCGGTTGACAACACCCTCTACGATATCTCGTTTGACCTGCGCAAGGGCGAAATTCTGGGCATCGCCGGCCTGATGGGCGCCGGGCGCACGGAACTGGGCGAAACGCTGATGGGCCTGCGTCACATGGACAGCGGCACGATCGATGCCCACGGCGCCCCCGTGGAAATTCACAACCCGCGCGATGCCATGCAGGCGGGCATCGCCTATCTTTCCGAGGATCGTCAGGGGCGCGGCCTGCTGCTCATTTACGACACGGTGGTCAACATCACGCTGGCGTCGCTCAAAGAGTACTCGAAGTTCTTTATCCAGAACAAGCGCTGCACCGAACGGGCTCAGTATTATGTCGACTCTTTCAATATCCGTATCCCCTCGTTGACCGATGACCTCGCCCACCTGAGCGGCGGCAACCAACAGAAGGTCTATCTCGCAAAGTGGCTGGATACATCGCCCACCATCCTGATTCTGGACGAACCGACACGCGGCATCGATGTGGGCGCCCGGCGCGAGATCTATGGCTTTATCCACGACCTGATTGAGAGCGGCCTCTCCTGCATTATCATTTCTTCGGAATTAGAAGAACTGCTGGGAATGTGCAACCGCATTCTGGTCATGCGTGAGGGACGCCTGGTCGGCACGTTGGCCGATGAGCACATGAGTGATGAAGAGGTCATGTTCTATGCGACCGGGCTAAAGGTGCACGAGGTGTAGAGTCAATCGCACACCAGTTTTAATTTTATGTCAGTTAAATTCACGAAATTCCGAGGGTACCGTCCGTGACGGATCGATTCAAGAACATCAATTATGCGACCTGGGCCCCATTGGCCGCGCTGGTCATCCTATTCATCATCTCGGCGTTTGCCAGCGAATACTTCTTGCGGCCGCGTAACCTGCTCAACATCACCCGTCAGATCTCCTACACGGGCGTCATTGCGCTCGGCATGACATTCGTCATTATCGCCGGGGGGATCGATCTTTCAGTAGGGTCCATGGTAGCGCTGGCCGGCGGTCTGGCGATTCTGGCGCTCAATGCGCTGGGTGGCGGTGTCCCCGCTGTGATCGTGGCTGTACTGGTCGCGATCGGCGTGGGCATGCTTTGCGGTGCGTTCAACGGTGTCTTGGTCACAACGGGTCATGTAGCCCCCTTTATTGCCACGTTGGGCACGATGTCTATCTTCCGATCCATGGCGCTCTATATCGCCAACGGCGGCGAGTTCCGCGCCGAGAGCGATGTTTATCCCAAGATCGGCGCCGGCATGATCATGGGCATTCCCAACTCAGCCATTATCTTCTTGGCGGTTGCAATCGTCTTCCACATTCTGTTGACCTACACCCCCTTTGGGCGCCACGTCTGCGCAGTCGGCGCCAGCGAAACCGTCGCACGGTACTCGGCCATCCGCGTGCAGATGGTCAAATTCGCCACCTACGTCTTGACCGGATTTACAGTCGGCATTTCGGCCGTCCTGCTCTCTTCGCGCCTCAACTCAATCAGCTCCACCAATGCCGGCGTCTTCTACGAGCTGGATGCGATTGCGGCCGTCGTGATCGGCGGTACGTCCATGGCCGGTGGCGTAGGCACGATCTGGGGCACAGTCATCGGCGCCATGGTCCTGGGCGTGATCAACAACATGCTCAACATGGCCGGCGTCTCACCCTATCTCCAGGGCACGGTCAAAGGCATCGTGATCATTGCGGCAGTATTGGTGCAATACCAACGCAAGAATTAGGTCAGGCATCAAGTTATCTAGGTCTACTTTTATTTCACAGAAAGGATCTATCGTATGAAATCGTGGAAATCTTTCTTAGGGCTATTGCTCGTCAGCCTCATGCTCTTCACGGGTTGTACCGCGGCTGTGCCGGCTGAAACCGCAGCACCCGCGGCCGATTCAGAAGCAGCCCCAGCCGCCGAGGCTGAGGCCGTATCGACCGAGCCGATCAAGATCGGCGTGGCCATCCCCAGCGCAGACCACGGCTGGACCGGCGGTATCGTCTACTGGACCGAAAAAGCCATTGCCGACTGGGAAGCGCAGGATCCAAACGTCGAGTTCTTCCTGACCACGGCCGATTCGCCCGACTCTCAGGTAGGTGATGTGGAAGACCTCATGGTGAAGGACATCGATGCGTTGGTGATTCTGCCCCATGACTCCGCATCCCTGACGCCGGTGGTGGAAGAAGCCAAGAACGCCGGCATCTACATCGTCGTCATCGACCGCGGCCTCACGAAGCCAATCGCTGACGTCTATGTTGCGGGTGACAACCCGGGCCTGGGCAAGGTTTCGGCTGAATGGATGGTAGAGGAGATGGACGGAGCCGGCGACATCGTCGTGCTTGAGGGCATCCCCACCGTGATCAACACAGAACGCGTCGAGGCCTTCAACGCCGTCATGGAGCAGTACCCCGACATTAATATCCTCGATTCTCAGCCCGCGATGTGGTCGACGCAAAAGGGCCTGGAGATCATGGAGAACTACCTGCAGAAGTATGACAGCATCGACGCCGTATGGGCGCAGGACGACGATGTACTCAAGGGCGTGATGCAGGCCTACGAGGAATCGGGTCGCGACGACATCGAGCTCTTCCTGGGCGGCGCCGGCTCCAAGGATATCATCAAGAAGATCATGGATGGCGATCCGCTGATTCGCGCCGACGTGACCTATCCGCCCTCCATGGCCGCCACGGCCGTGAGCATGGCCGTGATGGGCCTGCGCGGGCAACCGATGGAAGGCTTCTATCAGCAGAAGATCCCGTCCGAGATCATCCTGGCCGCAGAGTTGATTACGCCTGAGAACGCCGAAATCTACTACGAACCGGATTCGGTCTACTAGCCGATTGCCGGAACCGGGCGTTCTAACAGGCCCGGCTCCGGCTGCCGGCATACAAAAGCGCCTGCTGCTCGGCATGATGCGAGTAGCAGGCGCTTTTGGTTTTGGATTGATGAATGCTTATTCGAGAATAAAAAATGGTTAATGGGCGGCAATCAAATTAACCGTTCTTCATTCGCTATTCTCGATTAAGCATCATCCCCGGTCTCACTCGAAGGGCAGCCACTTCTGATCGCTCTGGCCACTTTCGATCACCTTCTCAATAAACTTGACGCCCCGGGCGCCGTCGTAGACGGTGGGGAAGTCCAGCTCAAGCTCGGTCGCTTCCCGCCCCACCAGCTTGGCGCGCATGGTATCGGTGGCGTTCATGTAGACGTTGCCAAAGGCTTCGAAGAAGGCTTCAGGGTGACCAAAAGGCAGGTGGGACGCCCGCTGTGCGGCCTCGCCCACGTAATCATTGCCCCGCTTGTAGACCTGCATGGGCCCCTTGGGATCCTTGAAGTAGAGCCAATTCGGATGCTCCTGATGCCACTCGAGACCAGCCTCAGTGCCATAGACGCGAATCGTGAGCCCGTTCTCTTCGCCAGCCGCGATCTGTGAGCACCAGAGGATGCCGTGCGCGCCGTTGGTAAAGCGCAGGAGCACGCTGGCGTCGTCATCGAGCAAGCGGCCGGGGACGAAAGTATTGACGTCGGCGCAGAGCGCTTCAATCTCCAGCCCCGTCACATAGGAGACCAGATTCTCACAATGGGTGCCGATGTCGCCGATCGCGCCGGCGATGCCCGAACGACTGGGATCAGTGCGCCACTCAGCCTGCTTGTTATCGCCATCCTCTTCCTTCTCCAGGAGCCAGCCCTGGGGATACTCGACCACAACCCGCTGGATCTTGCCCAGTTTGCCGGAGCGGACCCAATCACGGGCTTCTTTGACCATGGGATAGCCCGTGTAATTGTGGGTGATGGCAAAGACGACGTCATGCTCTTCCACGGCGTCAATCAGCGCCTGAGCCTGCTCGCTATTGTGCACCATGGGCTTGTCCAGCACGACATTGAAGCCGGCCTCAACAAAAGCTAAAGCCGGCCCAAAATGAACGTGGTTGGGCGTGACAATGCTCACAAAGTCAATGCGTTCGCCTTCCGGCAGCGCGCTTTCCTTCTCGAGCATCTCCTGCCAGGAGCCGTAGTTGCGTTCAGGCGCGATGAGCAACTCCTCGCCCGACGTCTTGGCCCGTGTGGGATCGCTGGAAAAGGCCCCGGCCACCAGCTCCGTCAAACCGTCGGAGAGCGCGGCGCGACGATGAACGGCCCCAATAAAGGAACCCTGACCGCCGCCGATCTGGCCATACTTGATTTTGCGATCTAAAGTCGTCATGATTTTTTCTATTCTCCCGAGGCAAAGGCGGCGTCAAAGGCCACGGCCGAAGGCGCAAAGTCAGTGCGGCGTACAAAGTCCAAAGCATCCGGCGCACCCCACTCGCGATCCATGCCGCTATCTTCCCATTCCACCGACAGCGGGCCTTCGTACCCAATGCGATTGAGCGCCCGGAACATCTCTTCAAAATCAACGCTGCCATGGCCCGGTGACACAAAATCCCAGCCGCGACGACCGTCACCGAAGTCAAGGTGAGAGCCCAAAATGCTGCGGCGGCCATTGCCGACGAGTACTTTGGCGTCCTTGACGTGGGCATGATAAATACGGTCGGCAAACTCCTCGATGAAGGCAGCAGGATCAAGGAATTGGTGGATCAGGTGGCTGGGATCGAAGTTAATGCCAAACGCCTCACGATAGCCGATAGCTTCCAGGGTCTTGGCAGTGGTAATGAAATCGTAGGCGATCTCGCCGGGATGAACCTCCAACCCAAATTTCACGCCGACTTCATCGTAGACGTCGAGAATCGGATTCCAACGGTCGGCGAACTCCTGATAGCCGGCGTCAATCGTGTCGAAGTTGTTGGGTGGGAAGGAATAGAGCTTGTGCCAGATGGGCGAGCCGGTAAAGCCCGTCACGATGCCAACGTCAAACTGTGCCGCGGCTCGCGCAGTATTGGCTATTTCCTCAGCGCAGCGCTGGCGCACGCCTTCCGGATCACCGTCGACCCAGAGGCGACCGGGCAGGACGCCCTTGTGGCGCTCGTCGATGATCGCATCGGCGACGCCCTGACCGACAAGATGGTTGCCCACGGCCCAGCACTGCAGGCCAAATTTATCGAGCAGATCGCGCTTCTCACGCAAGTAGCTGTCGCTTTCCAGCGCCTTGTCCACTTCAAAATGATCGCCCCAGCAAGCCAGTTCCAGGCCATCATAGCCCCATTCGCTTGCCTTCTCGGCCAGGACGGCCAAGGGAAGGTCGGCAAATTGGCCGGTAAATAGAGTAATTGGTCTTGCCATCATTTCCTCCAATAGTTTGTGGCACTTCAGACACTCCACGGGGTGTCACCATAGCCAAACCGCGTTTGGTGACACCCCGGGAATGATTGGTTACCTGCGAAACTTCATGCGCTATTCTGCGCCGAGTGACTTCAAGTATTCATAGCTCTTGAGCATGTTCTCATCGCCGCCCACTTCCAACGTACTATACTCGGCCACGCCATCCTTGAGCACATCGTAGACCCCGGCCACATCGATGACGCCCTCGCCAAGCGCAATGGGGCCAAAGCCGCAGCCGTAGACCGAGCCACGCTGGGCTTCCCACTCGGCCGGGAGATCCTTCCAATGGACGTGCCAGATGATCTCCTTAAAAGCCTTGGCCATCTCGACCGGATCAGCCCCGCCCAGCCAGGAATTGCCGGTATCCATATTGACGCCCAGGTTGGCGGGATTGCCAAGTTTATCCAAGATCGCCTGCATGCCGTCGATCGAGTCAGTCAAAATACCATGGGGCTCAAGCAGAATCCGCACGCCCATAGCCTCTGCCAGTCGCACGGGTTCATAGAGCTTCTCGGCCACGACAAAGACGCGCTCTGCATGAGTCAGGTTGTGTCCCCAGTCTGTTTTGGGGTCGCCCTCCGTGGTGATCACGTCTGTAACGCCCAGACCGGCCGCCAGACGCACCGCCTTGAGGATCTCCGTCGTGCCATAGACCGCCGGCGATGTGGC
Organism: uncultured Chloroflexia bacterium; assembly: GCA_963807905.1. Lineage (GTDB taxonomy): Bacteria > Chloroflexota > Anaerolineae > Caldilineales > Caldilineaceae > JAGRCP01. Next base: position 14,068 of record CAWEEJ010000025.1, read on the forward strand.
ATCGAGCAGATTGGCATGAGCGCAGACGCTGGTAATGGTCAGGCCATGCTTGTCAAACATGGCTTTGACGTCGGCCGGATTTGAGTCCAGACTGAGCGCGCCGGTGAAGCCAAATTCGTTGCCCAACAGGCCGCCGGGATGGTTGTCCGTCACATCGGCATATTTGAACCCCAGTCCGGCAATTCGTTCCAGCTGATGGTCAACAACAGAAAAGGGGTCCACGAGCGCAAAGCAGCCAACTTTCATCTTTCTCTCCTTTGAAAAGTCATTATGCTACAATTGTGGTTGGTAGGCTTGCGCTTCTACTATAGTATGTGTCGAAGACTCCTGTCTTTCACGATTTTCGAGCGGTAAAATTTGCACATGCGGTATGGATATTCTATGGCAGAGCCGGTAATTTTTCAAGACAAGAATCAGCTCTATTTCGCGGACACGTGCGAACCGCTCAAGCATGCCGCCGAGCGCGGCGATGTCTCGCTACGCGGGCTGGGCGCGGGGCAGCTATCCAGGCAAGCCGCTCCCGCCGACAATGCTCCCCAAACTACGCTCCATCGGCGTTTGGGATGCACCTCGTCCCCAGTCCTGGGGACTCGATCTGCACTGCAACGAAGGGATCGAGTTCACCTATCTTGCCCAGGGCAAAACCGCGTTTGAAGTGGACGGCCAGCAATGGTTGCTGCGCAAAGGCGACTTGACCATTACCCGGCCATGGCAATTCCACCGCGTGGGGAATCCGTCGATTGGGGCCAGCCGTCTGATCTGGCTGATCCTCGACGTGGACGTGCGGCGCCCAAACCAGCCCTGGCAGTGGCCTGCCTGGCTGATCTGCACCCCGGATGAACGCAAGCGGCTGACGGATCTACTGCGCCACAATGAACAGCCGGTCTGGCAGGCCGATGAGGAAATTGCGCGCTGTTTCGCCAAGCTGGATGCCCTGCTCGATGAGCCGGAGCCAGCCGCCAGCCAGACCAAGCTCGTCTTGACGATCAACGAACTGATCATCGCGCTCCTGGAAATGCTGGAATACCAGCACATCCCGCTGGACGCCCATCTGTCCACCACGCAACGGATGGTGGAGATGTTCCTGGCTGAACTACCCAAGCATTTGGCCAAGCACTGGACGCTGGACGCTATGGCCCATGAATGCAGCTTGTCACGCAGTCAGTTTTCGACCTACTGCAAGCAGATCACCAACATGTCGCCGGTTGAATACCTGACCTCCTGTCGGGTTGAGGCGGCTGCGCGCATGCTCACCAACCGACCGGACTGGAGTGTGACCGCGATCGCCTATGCCTGTGGCTTCAATTCGAGCCAGTATTTCGCCACGGTCTTCCAAAAATTCAAGGGAGTCTCCCCGTCAGCATTCCGGGTCGAATACAGCACATGATTACCCCGTATCAGATGAACGAACCATTGTCATGGCACAACGAAACGAGACAAAGCAATGACGCGAAGCAAACGGGTGCTCATCATTGGCGCAATTTCGCTGATCGTGATCGCGCTCGATCAATTCACCAAATGGATCGCCGTGCAATATTTGCCCCGCGACCAAATGCGCTCTTACTTCTTCGACATGGTGCGGATTGGCTATCATGAAAACCGGGGCGCCTTCCTCGGTTTAGGCAATTCACTGCCCAGCGAGACCCGTTTCTGGATCTTCATCGTGGGCGTGGCCGTCTTCTCCCTGGCGTTGCTGGCCTATCTCATCTTCAGCGAGCAAATGGACACACTTACAGTCGTGGGGCTCTCGCTTGTGTTTGCCGGTGGGATTAGCAATTTCTATGACCGGATCGTGAATGACGGTGCGGTTATTGACTTCCTCAATGTGGGCATTGGTCCGCTACGCACCGGCATCTTCAATATTGCCGACATGGCGATCCTGGCTGGTGCAGGATTAGTCCTATTTGCAACCATCACACACAAAGAGTAGACGCAACACGACTATGGACCCAGACGGCTCCTCCTCAAATTGGGTGTAGGCGCATGCAGCCGGTGCCTACACCGCTGATCCCACAAGTGGCCACCGCCAGAGTTTGCGCTACGCTGAGCCTGTCGCAGCATCAAAGGCAAAGGCGGCGGGGCTGCTGCGCTCTGCCAAATCTCGGTCTGACGCAGTTACATAACCGACTTCTGCCAATCAAAGGCAACGGTGATCAGCTCAGTGCCGGGAGCAGCCAGTTCGGCATACGTGTCAGCAGCAGTGTCCGGTGTGCGCACGTCGCTTATGATGTCGGTAAGATCGAGCTTGCCGCGCGCCATCAAGTCCAGCGCCGCGCGCAGGTCGCGTGGCTGAACATCACGCGGGAGATGGAAGGAAAGCTCCTTCATAAATGCGGCCGTGTAGGGAATTGAGAATGTGTCAGGATAGCTGCCTTGTATGATAAAGCGTGCGCCTGGCAGTGCGGAATCATCGAATGGCTTGGGCTTGGCGGCGGCCAAGGCTTGCGGCAAGACTGCAGGCGCGCCAGTTGCGTCGACCACGATATCGGCTCCGTCCGGCAAGACTGCTTGAACCGTGGCCGCCAGATCGCCTTCGACCAGTACTGCTTCCAGGCCGGCAGCTTCAGCCATGGCAATGCGCGCCGGAGAGAGGTCAAAGACCACGACGCGTGCACCGCTAATGGCGTGGAGACGAGCGGAGAGCGCGCCGATCGTTCCCTGGCCGATGACGGCAACGGTTTCGTGGGCGGCCGGCCGGCTCAGGCGGACGCCGCGGTAGGCAATGGCGACCAGACGCGTGGCCGCCCCCCAAAGAGGGTCGAGCCCGGGCGGCAAGGGCAGGACATCTTGCTCCGCCTGGACAGCGTGCTGAATGTGGCCACCCCAGGTCAAATGTTTGCTGGCGCGTGCTGTCCCCTTTCCATAGACCAGCGTGCCCGGTGCAAGCGTGGCGGCGCTGCCACGCTCGATCACGCGCCCGACGAACGAGTAGCCGGGAATCAAGGGGAAGCGTGCACCTTCCTGCTGCCCGGCGCGGCAGCGCAGTTCCGTTCCTGGTGAAATCACCGTGTAAAGTGCTTCGAGCAGCACTTCTCCAGCTGCCGGCTCAGGGATCTCAACAGGGGCCAACGTCACTTGCTCAACATCGGTGAACAAAATTGCTTTAGTGTGCATGGTCTCCATCTCCGCATCGGTTTGACACCTTGCTGTGGTGCAAGTTCTTGGCCCAGGAGACGATCGGCTCAACGACCAGCGTCAGCGGGCAGGATGAAAGCATGAAGACCAGCTGCACTCAGCCCTGCTCCGCTGGACGCTTTGTTGGCAGGCGTACGGTTGACAGAATTAACCTGTTTGGGTGAGGTCTTGCTTGCCGTGCGGAATCAGCTCGATCAGACCGCGGAGGGCTTGATTGACGCTCTCAGAATTAGGGAAATATGCGCGCACGTCAGGCGCAAGTAGAACCGCTCCTTCTTCGAGCGTGAAATACTGGGTGGAAACTGTTCCGTCTCCGTGGTGAACGTGAATTGCATGGCCTGCCTGATACGCTTGGTAATACTTGCCGCGCACACCCTGTTTCTCAGAGAAGTCGTATTCCGCACGCATATCAGATTCGTCTAGCTGCCTTGGGTCGAGGTTTTTTCATCGGTTCTTCATTCCGCCATCGTTGCTCGACGGCCGCTAATTATTCGGATCACAGGTACGTCTCCACTGTCGTGTTCTGTATGCACAATCAACAGGATCCGCAGTCGACTTGAATAACCGATGCTGATAAAGTGATCCTCGGCATCGGAATGCTCATCGTCAAGGAATGTCAACAGAAGCGGATCACCGAAGATCGTTCTCGCTTCATCAAACGAAACGCCATGCTTCGCCTGATTGGCCTTTGCTTTGTTGTCGTCCCAATCGAATACAAGCTGCATTGCGCCGGTTTGCCGTGAATTCAGAGAGTCGTTATGTGCACATTATACCGTGTTTGGAATACCGATTCGACCTGCGTTCACACATCAAGCCGGCCAAGAACTGTGTTTGATAAGTGGCTTTTGCTGGACAAATACAATACTGGACAAATACAATAATAGTGTCAGCAGGTTTCGCAAGAACAGCCAAGCATCCTCGCCACCACTGCGTGGATCTGTGTGGCCAGTACATCTACAGCCTGACGGCTTCGCTCCCAATCCAATCCCGCTCCAAAGATCGCCCACCCGGCCATCTTGGCCATGATCTCCGGTGAGGCGACCAGATCATCCGGTTCCATCACATACGTTTGAATCCAAACCAGAAGATATTCGCTGAGCTCGGACTGCACCTGCACTTCCACCAGTGGGCGCGTCTGGCGATCGGCTGGCGGACAGGCTGCGTGCAACTGTTCGAAAAAGACGCATGCAGAACGCACCAGCGCTTTGAGTTCGGCCCGTCCATCTCCGTGAAGACCGGTCAGATTCTCCTGCAAAATCCGGTTGAAGGTGCTGCGCACCGTATGGCGATAGAGTGCGTATTTGTCCTCGAAGTGGGCGTAGAAAGTAGCGCGGTTGATGCGCGCCCGTTGGGCGATCTCGCCGACGGTGAGCGTGTGTAAACTCTTCTCCATGAGCAGTTCGTAAAATGACCGCTCGATCAATTCCCGCGTGCGCGTCACGCGCGGATCCTCGCTGACAACGACATCTTGGGCCATTTCCCGACAATCTCCTCATTTTGTTGTGTAGGCAACAAAGCGCCGATGTTGCCTATTGAAACGGGCGCAAAATGCATCTATCTTACTCTACGCAACACGCTTCGCATTGTCAACACGTGTTGCTTTGCGATGAACGAATCGAATGTCACACGGCAAATGAAAACGAGCGCAACGTCTTACTATCAGCAAGGAGAGATGAAATTGAGCACTAACACCATCTACGAACTCGCAATCAACAAGGTGAAACCGGGGTGTTTGGCGGACTTCAAGGCTGCCCGCGCCGCGTTCATCACCGAAATGAAGAAGGCAGAAGGGGTGGGTCCTGACGCCGCATACCAATCTTTCTTCACCATGCCCGGCGAGAACGAAACGGAAGTCTTTGTGGGAGTTACGGAGTGGAGCTCTGCCGAGGATTTTGCTGCAGCGGCGGCGCAACTGATGCCGACAGAGGCCTTCCGAAACTATTTCCAGACGTTTGAGCAGCTGGCCTATCTGCAACTGTGCCCGGAGGACGGCCGGCCCTTCGATCTGCAGCAGATTGCGGGAGACGACTTTGTCATTGAATTTGCGGCGAGAACGGTCAAGCCGGGACAAGAGCATCTGTTCGCCGAGAAGCGAAAGACCTTCTTCGACGCAGTCGGCGCGCAGCCCGGCTATCTTTTTGATCGCGAGTTCGGAGCGATCGACAGCGACGTCAAGGCTGTGATCATTGCGTGGGCGTCGCAGGCAAATTTTCAGAGCGCGCTCGGGGCCTTGTCGCAGATGCCGGAGATGGGGGACTTCTTCTCCATCCTGGATGTACAGGCCTATCAGGCCACACAGCAATTTGTGAGCACAATTAATTCAGAGAGGACAAACACAAAATGAATCGATTCACTCAAACTGCTCTTATGGTCATCTTGAACTTGATCATTCTGGCGCTCAGTGGCTGCGTGGCGGTTTTGCCGCCAGAGGCATCGATGGAGGCGGACAGCGACCCTGTGCAGACGTATGATGGTCCTGTTACCGAAATCGCCATCCGCCGTGTGAACGACGGCCAGGATCTCGCGGAGTTTGCGGCGGCCCGGGACGCTTTTGTTGCCCTACTAACCCAGGAACCGGGTGTAGGCACGGATCGGGAATTTGCCGCGATCATCGACGGTGCGACCTTTGCGCCGCCGACAGCAACGGTCTTCACCGGTATGACCCAATATGAAAATCTGGCGGCGTTTGCGGCCGCTGGCGAAAAACTGGGAAGCAGCCCGGAAGCAGCCGCCTTCTTCTCCATCTTCGAGCCGCAGTTGTTCACCGCGCTGCGCCCCAAAGATCCGTCCGACAGCTACGATCTGGCCGAGATGCTGACCGAACCGGGGCAGATCCTGGAAGTCGCGGCCCGGGACCTCTCCATGTACGAGAATTTCGACGGCGAAGACTACGAGACGCGGCTCAACGCCTTCCTGGACGCGCTCTCCAAGCAGCCCGGTTTCGTGGCCGAATACCAGTGGGTGTCGGTGCTCGATCCCAACATCGTGGTGGGCATGACGGCCTATGAGAGCGTCGACGCCTTCGCTGCCATTGCCCAGGATCAGGAGTTCGTGGGCCAACTGATGCCGTTCATCAACGATTACCCGCCTTTCACCGGCTATATCCACATAGATGCACGGCGTTAATCTATCCATCTTCCTGGAAGCCGCCGGCTTCCAGGAAGATGACCAACGGCGAAGAAGTGAGGGAAGCATGATTGACCCAATGACCGCAGTGGGCGCAGTCACGTTGAACGTGGCGAAGCTAGACCGGATGCTTGCATTCTACCGCGACGTTGTCGGACTCACCGTGAGAGAGCAGCACGACGGCTCTGCCACAATGGGGACAACCGAGCAGGCGCTGGTTCACCTGCGACAACACCCGGGCGACCGGTCTTCTCCTCCCACCTGCGGCCTCTACCATCTGGCGCTGCGGGTGCCGTCCTATGCGGCACTGGCGGATTGGTTCCATCACTATGTCGCGTGCGAAGCGCCCCATTGGCAGGGCGCAAGCGATCACGGAGTAAGCCACGCCCTCTACCTGAACGACCCGGGGGGCAACGGTATCGAAGTCTACTGCGATCGTGCGCGCTCTAACTGGGAAGTAGCCGCCGACGGTACGATTACCGTCTATGCGCGTTCTCTGGATCTACGGACGCTTCTGTGTAATGGGGCAGGCACACAATGGAACGGCATCGACGCTGCGACAGACATGGGTCATATCCATCTCAAGGTGGCCGACATCGCCACGGCCAGGCGCTTCTATGCGGAGATGCTCGGCTTCCAGGTGAAGACAGAACTGCCCGGGAGCGCACTCTTCGTGGCGGCTGGCGACTATCATCACCACCTAGGATTCAACACGTGGCATAGCCGGGACGCGCCACCAGCCCCAGAGAATGGACTGGGGCTGGCACACTTCGAGTTGCAGTTTCCCGACGAGCCCAGCCGTCAGGCCGCCTTACAGCGGCTTGCCGTCGCAGGGTACGCCGTGCAAATGGATGGTACTACTGCCCGAGTCCGTGATCCGTTCGGCATCGCAGCGGCACTGGTGATAACAGGATCTGACAGTGGTACTCTGGTGCTTCTTTCCTGACAGTCTGCCCTGAAAATAGGGCTCTTTTCATCCCCCGTGGTGCGCAACCGCCCATGAGAGACTCTGCTGACCTGCGCCCACATCAGCCGCCGATAATCGTGTATGAATTGGCACGGCAGGAGGCCCCGGTCGGCTGGATGCGTTGCTGGGCAGCGGAGTCCAGAGCCCTTCAAGATATTATCAACCTTTCGGTTGATGCCCCAACTCAAAACAGTCGGTGTGCCTGGCTCTGGTCTCATCCCAAGAAGCTGAATTGCTGTGAAGGTCAGCCATGGCTGACCTTCACGCTGGCACCAGTTCCGTGACTGCTGCCAGTTGATCGCCCATGGCGGCCTCTGCTTGTTTCAGGTCATATACAGCTTGCAGATTGAGCCAGTATTGCGGCGATTGACCAAACGCCCGCCCAAAGCGCAGAGCCAACTCTGCAGTCACCGGTCGTGAATGGTTGATGATATGTGAAACCCGCATCGGTGAGACGCCTATGGCACGCGCAAACCGCGCCTGAGACATCTCCAGCTCTTCCAGGATCTCAGCCAAAAACTCGCCAGGATGAATCGGTGGCAGACCATTGTTAATCATGGAACCCTCGGTCTAGTGGTAGTCAACTATCTCTACGTCGAAAGCATCGCCGTCTTCAAATCGAAAACAGACGCGCCATTGGTCATTGATTCGAATACTCCATTGCCCGCTGCGGTCGTGACTGAGTGCTTCAAGCCGGTTCGAGGGAGGCAAACGCAGATCTTGGATCCGTGTCGCCGCGTTCAGCTGCGTAAGCCGGACCGCTGCGCGTCTATGGATGTCGGGTGGAATACGACGCGATCGTCCAGTTGCATAGAATCGCTCTGTTTCACGATCTGCAAACGTTCGAATCATGCCCGGATTGTAAACCGTTTGTTTACGATTGTCAATGAACTTCTAAACATATCCAGCCCCTGGATGCCCAGGCGTGGAGCGGGATACAGAAAGAGATTCGGCTGATCTTTTCGCCATTCGAACATTTCACTCTACGACGGCCAATGCCTGCTACGTCCGTCGCGCAGGATTGTCGGCCGGTGGCAAGGGAAGCGGCATCGAGTCGTCCGGCATGGGCGGATAGTCGGGCAGATCGATCTCACCGACCAGCTCTGCAATCGTGACCGACCGTCCGTTTGCCATCGAGGCGTTGGCCGCGACGCCAGTCATAATCGACCAGGCGCCCGCGCGCTGATCCGCGGCGCGCAGCAGTGGGTCGGGTGATTGGCGCTTGGGCGCAAAAATGTAGTCGAGCATGATGGGATCAGCCCCGCCATGACCACCTCCCCCCTGCTGATCGATGGCGATTTCGTAGGCTTGGCCAAAGTGGGGGTAGACGCGAGTCCAGGTTCCTTCCGGCTTGAGCGCCCCCGGCACGCGACCGTCGCCATTGATATAGGTCGCTTCCTCCATCTTGTGCTCCAGCCGCCCGCGCGTGCCGTTGAAGCTAATCGTATAGCCTTCCCACGGTGAAAAAGCCGTGAGGGAATAACTCATGCGTGCGCCATTGCGATAGTCGACGATCACGCTCATACTGTCTTCGATATCAATCTCTGGGCTAAAGACGCAGCGATCGCGGAAATAGCCGTCGTACTCCTCACTTTCAAGGTACAGGGCGCGATGCGCCGGCGCCGCGGCCAGATCGAGATAGAAGGGACAGCGGGCTGCTTCGGCGCATCCCCGACACCGTTCGCCGCGATCGGTAAGCCCGAATCGCTCAGCCGTCTCTGGCAGATAGAAGCGGCGGTCGCCCGAGGCGGTGACCTGCGCCGGTACGGTTGAGAGCCACCAATTCACAAGGTCGAAGTGGTGAGTGGCTTTGTGCACCATCAGGCCACCGGAATTGACCTTATTGCGGTGCCAGCGGCGAAAATAATCAGCGCCGTGCTCGGTATCCAGCATCCAGTGAAAGTCGACCGAGACCACGTCGCCAATGACGCCGGCCATGAGCAGCTCTTTGACCTGGGTGCGCGGCGGCGCATAGCGATAGTTGAAGGTAACAGTGATCTTCTGCCCAGTCTGCTGCTGGACGTCCAGAATGCGACGACATTTGGTCGCATCAGTCGTCATAGGCTTCTCGGTGATCACATCACAGCCCAGTTCCATGGCACGCACGATGTATTCATCATGGGTGCAGTCCTTGGTCGTAACAATCACCGTATCGGGCCGCGTTTCGGCAATCATGCGATCAAAGTCGGTATGGCCATAGGCGCCCACTGCTGCGCCGCTTTCCGCCTCGACCCGTTGACGGGCCAACTCCAAGCGACCGATGTTTACGTCACAAAGTCCGACGAGCATGCTCGAATCCCGGTATGTGCCGAGAATTGCCTCGCTAAACAGGTAGGAACGACCGCCGAGACCGGCAATCGCATAACGGGTTCGCTGTGTCATTGGACCCTTTCAGTGCCATGCATTTCTCTACAAATCAAACGATAGGTTTTCATGATAAGATGATAGAAACAGATGCACAAATCGGTTGTTGAACACCACTCGATCCAGAACAAGCCCAATCACGCCCAACGTTTCCAAAGCAGCGCAAGACTTCTCTTCCAACAAGCAAACGACGCTATCCCAAAACGATCAGCCGCGCAAAGGAGAACTTGAATGTCTCAAGCATCACCGAACGTCATCGTCTTTTTCACCGATCAGCAGCGCTGGGACACGAGTGGGCTCCACGGCAACCCGCTCAACCTCACGCCGAATTTCGACCGCGTCGCCCAGAACGGCACGCACCTGGCCACCTGCATTACCATGCAGCCCGTCTGCGGACCGGCCCGCTCGTGCATCCAAACCGGTCGCTACGCCACCCAGACCGGCTGCTTTCGCAATTCTGTGCCCTTGCCGGCAGAGAGCAAGACGCTGGCGCACTACTTTGAAGAGGCGGGCTACGCGACAGGGTATATCGGCAAATGGCATCTGGCCGGCAGCGATCCGGTTCCCGCCGCTGAGCGCGGCGGCTATCAGACGTGGCTCGGAGCCAATCTGCTGGAATTTGTGTCCGAGCCCTATGACGCGGTTCTCTTTAATGAGCAAGATGAGGCCGTGAAGCTGCCGGGCTATCGCGTTGACGCCATGACCGACGCGGCGATTCGCTATGTCGCCCAGGATCGTGAGGAGCCATTTTTCCTCTTCCTCTCATTCCTGGAACCCCATCACCAGAATCACACGGACAACTATCCGCCGCCGGACGGCTACTGGGAGCCATACACGGGTCGCTGGCTGCCGCCGGATCTCCAGACGCTGGGCGGCTCAGCGGGCGCACATTGGGGCGGCTACTGCGGCATGGTCAAGCGGCTGGACGAAGCGTACGGCCGCCTGCTCGATGCGTTGAAAAGTCTCGGCTTGCGGGACAACACGATCGTGCTCTTTACCAGCGACCATGGCTGCCACTTCAAAACGCGCAATGACGAGTATAAGCGTTCCTGTCACGAAAGCTCGGTCCACGTGCCGGCCTCCATCACGGGTCCAGGGTTTGAGGGTGGCGGGCGCCTCAATCAGTTAGTGAGCTTGATTGACTTACCACCGACCTTGCTTGACGCAGCCGGCATTCCCGTGCCCGAGGTCATGGAAGGGCAATCGATCTTGCCGCTGCTCAACGGCGCCGCGACAGACTGGCAGGAGGATGTCTTTATTCAGATTAGCGAGTCGCAAGTCGGCCGCGCCCTGCGCACGCAGCGCTGGAAGTATAGCGTGGTCGCGCCGGAATTGAATGGCTATGAACAGATGGACAGCGAGCGTTACACCGAGGAATTTCTCTACGACCTGGAAGCGGATCCGTACGAATTGACCAATCTGGCCGGGGTAGACGCTTACCGTGACGTGGCCGATGAACTGCGCGAGCGCCTCTTGCAACGAATGGCCGCGGCTGGTGAGCCGCCGGCAGTGATTGAGCCGGCGTCGCCATGGGACTATGGCCAGCGTGGCCTGCGGGCCGGCGACTGGCTGGCAGCGGGCAATGGCTGAGCAGTGAGCTGCTGACGTTACTGGCAGCTATTGCTTACCGTTACCCACATCTCGGCCGAGACTGTACAACGGGAAAACTGGCGTTTGCGAGGGAGCCCGCCGGGCATGAATATCCTGGCCAGCAAAGTGCGCCCCATGAAGTGAGGCTAATCGACGACAGAAAAGTCTCCTTTCATGGGGCGCAGCACGCTCGCCCACGGCACTCACGGCATTCATGCCTGGGCGGTCGCTTCAGGCTCACCGAAATACCGCCGACATCAGATGTGGGTAACGGTAAGCTCGGGATTGGGGGCCGAATTAGGCCATCTGGGCTATGGCGCCATTTGTGTCAGCCTGTACGAGTTCCTGAGCTTGCAGAAATGCAAGTACGTCGGTTGCGGTATTGATGGTTGCATGCCCATCACCGGCATAGATCCTGACGGTCAGATCGGGCACTTTCGCACCCATTCGCTCTGCTGTCTTGGTTGTATCCAGCATCACATCGTCTTCACCCGCAACCAGGAGGACCGGCATCGACAAGCTCTGCAACGCTTCGTCGGTAAAGAGCGGCGGCGCGCCCGTGCGAAAGTTGAAGTGCTTGCTCACAAGTGTCAGGAATCGATCCAGGTCATCCGGAAACTGACCGCCCTGAAAAATATAGTCTTTCAGGCGATCGCGTCCCCAGTCGCCGAGGAAGGAGTAACCGATGGCGCGTAGGATGAATGCCAGGCGCGGCTGCTGAATGCCCGCTGGAACGATGGTCACTGCAGCAACCACGTGCGCTGGTCGATCGATGGCATAGCGAAGCGTCGCCCACCCGCCAAGCGACATACCGGCTAAGACTGTCTTTTCGACACCCAGCCCCTCAAGCACGTCATCCAACCACTCCGTGAAGGCCGGGCCGTCCCACGAAAAACGTGTTGGATCACTCTTGCCTGGTTCCCCTGGGATATCGACAGCATAGACGCGAAACGTTGACGCAAGATCGGCAATGTCTCCCATCCAGGTGGCCGAATTCGACGCCGTCCCGTGTAGCAGGATGAGCGGCGGTGCGATCATGTCTCCAGATGCAATCGCAAACGTGTCCCCATATCTGGTCGGGATATGGATATGCTGATTTGGCACCGGCCACTGGGCCAGCACACGGTCAACCAGCGCTTGAATCTCCACCTGACCTGCAGTGGATTTATAGATGGACTTCGTCGTCATGGTCTTTTCTCCTTCCTTCACGACAGCTTATACACTCAGGTCTTTGCGCAACTTGTGAATCCAGGTCAATTCGTTTTCGTATAATTTGATGCGATTTTCAGCGATTGCCGCCCACAGAACGGCCTCTCGTTCCGTGCGGGCAGGGTTGAGCCGATTGCGTCGCTTCTCTTCTCGATGCATGAGTACCTGCATGTGAACCTCATGCTCGTATTGGCAGAGTAATTGATCGAGTTCTTCGTCCGTCAGCTGGTCGGCCCAGGCAAGTTGAACCAGGAAGGTACTCCGGATGTCGGGCAACTCGGGCGACAGGCTGAGCCAGGTGCGCAAGGCCGATCGTCCGCCTGCGGTGATCGTATACGTCTTGCGTGATGGTCCGCGCTCGCGGTGTTCAACCTCGCTGGTGACGAGACCCTCCTTCTGAAGTTGCAGCAGCGTGCGGTAGATCTGATTATTGTTGCCAGACCAATGCAAAAACGATGCTTCGCGAAACATCTTCTTGAGATCGTATCCGGAAAGAGAACGCCAGCTCAAAAAGCCCAGAATTGCATATTTGATCGCCATCGACCCTCCAGCCTCAAAAAGGTTCAGCTAAATTGTCAATAAAACATAGGTTAATAGTAACATAAGTTACCAACAGATTCAACTGTGACTTTTGTGCGGGTTTATCCTATTTTTGGGAGCGGTGTACCAACGGACTGGTCGCTTTCTCTGTAGCAGCGCCCCAAATTGCGGTATACACCCTTTTTATCCGATATGGGATAGGTACAGAGAAAAACAGAAAGACGGTCCGCCGAGTCGGGACATGACTCGGCGGACCGTCTTGGCGTCAAGAGCAGAAACGCTGCTGTACGCAATGAGGGCTACTGATAACGCAAATTGCGCGCGCTATTTTTTGTCAGCGAATTTCCTCGGAGACATCTCAAACACTCAGTCAGAAAGGTCGTTTTCAACGCTCGGATGGAACAGATGTGGCGGCTATAATCTCCAAGCCCAGAATCTCCCGGCTGAAGGTGGCAAGCCATTCTTTGGTCACATCATCCACGGATAGTGCCGCATCAGGTGCTTCTCCACGGAGCACGGCCAGCAGCCACCTTGTTTCGTCACTGGGTTCCGGCACGCTTTCGAGCACGCGGAAGAGAACGGCCTCGGTCTCGTTCACGCCGCGCGCCGCCTGCCATGCGGCAACCGTCGCCGCAAAGTCCGGGTCTCCCGGATTTGGCATTTCCGCCTGCCAGCGGCCGCCAAAATCGTTCAGCGCGGCCATTACGGCATCACGCCGTTGGCCTGAGCGTAGCCCCGCCAATTCATCCGGCATGATGGGCGCGCCGATCCAGACATCCTGCTGACCAAAGTCCAGTGGGAAGGCAAATGGTTCTTCCACTGGTTCCAGGGGCAATCCGCCAACGAAGCGTACCGGCACAATCGGGATGTTCCGCTCGACCGCCAGATCCACCAGCGTGCTGCTGACGATGCGCACCGGCTGCCGCGCCTGACGCGCGTGCACGCCTTCGGCATGGATAAGCAGCGAATTGTGTTCCCGCGCAACTTGATCTAACGCACTGGTGAGGCTGGCGAACACAGCTTCGGGCGTTGCCCGGTCGATCAGCAAGTGGATGTTAGGATCGGTCATATGCGGGTGCTGGTACGCATACTCAAAGTAGGGACTCACCCAGGATTCGTCCAGCTCCTGGCGAGCGACGACCGATGTAAGCGACTCTTGTAAACCAGGCGTTAAGAGGACGAAGAGCAACGACTCCAGATCCATCTGATGGTTGGCGAGGTAGAGTACGCCTCGCCCACGCAGCGCCTCCATGGCTTCACGGTCTTCGATCTCGAGCCGGCGAACAAAGCGACGCATCAGCCCAAAGGAGAGATCTTCGACAAGATTCGCACCGACGCCCATTTGATTGCGCCAGAAGGTGCGTGCAGGGCCCATAGCCAGCGGCAATCGTCCCCCCTCTGCACCGTCATCCGCCGTCCAGCCATCAGCGCGCTGTGTGGCCCGGACGACATAGCGATTGAGCGGGCGCCCGACCGACGTTACGACACTCAAGTCCGGTCCGTTCAAGCCATTGACCGGCATCACCGCATCATCATCCACGACCAACTCCGCCGGGTGGATGCGCGCCCGGCGCGCCACATGCTCGCGAATCGCCACTTGACGCGTCAGTTCATCCAAAGCTACCGGCCATCCTGCAACACCATAGGCCGCGGCCACCGTTCCGGCGAGCCAATCACTCTCCTTGACACGCTGGGTGGAAACGACCGTTGTTTCCCCCTCCAGATGTGAAAGGCCGGCGCCCGGCGTGTAGATACGGTCCGACAGGAAGGCCCGGCGCGTCGCAGGGTCTAGCTCGCCAATCGGGCCCTTGGGGAAGAGTGTCTCCACCAATTCGATTTCCGCCCAGAGCGTCTCATCCCCCTCTTCATCGACTGTAATGATTTGGATGCCGATCATCGGGAACTGAGCGTTGTCATCTTGGAAGCCGGCGAAGCGCGCTTCGCAGCGCACGAGGCCGCTGGTCGGCGTCGGGCCATAGAAGCTCGCCGTGGGAATCGCTACCGGATAGGCCGCCACCCCCGTAGGGATGCGGTCGGACCAGCGCCAGAGTGCGTCATGGGGAATGCCGTGCGTCGCGGCATCGAGCAACGCCTGATTCAACGCGCCCAGCGGAACGCCGCTACGATCAAGGTCGAGCCAGAAGCTGGCCCCGATGTCGTTCATCCGCAGTTCCGTCAACAGCTGATAGGCCGGCCCGTGGAAGAGTTCGCCGGCCGCATAGGGGTCAGGCATGAGCGGCGCGTCACTCAATGACGCCCAGATCGAACGATTCAGCGGCCATGTCTCACCAACCAGGACCTCGCCGCTGGCCACGGTCGCAAAGCGGGCGTGCGTCTCCTCCCAGAGCTGTAGCTGCATCTCGACGGAACGCGTTCCCGGGGTTGTACCCTGAGTTCTAACCTGCTGGGCGCCGTCGGCAAAGCCAAGCCAGCGATGCACGCGCACGTTGCGCAGCCCAGTGATCCGTCGTCCCGGTGCACGTACCAGCGCGCCCGCAGCCAATCGATCGACCATGGACATCATCGCCAATGCCGGCACGGTCCACGTCGGACAGTGATCGTTTAGCCAGGCGTCACGCGCCGGGTCAAGCCTCTCGTCGCCGGTGGTGCGCACGCCGTCCGGATCGGGGACAAGGCGCATGCCCAATCCCGTGGCTGAGTAGATGCGCAGCCCGTCTACCCATAGTGACACGTCGGCAATGGCATAGGCCTCATCGTCGCGCTGCTCGCGGGCCGTGACGTCCAAATCGACAGTCACACGCGTCGCTGAAGGCATGACCTGTCCCCGGTACTTCCAGGTCATATCCTGGTTGAGCTGGATCGGTTCGAAGCGCGGCCGCGTCATGCCGGCGCCCATATTTGTTTCCTGCATATAAAACTGCAGGGCCTGAATCATGGCCTCAATGCCCAGCGAGCCGGGCTGCACCGAATCACCCATGAAGTGGCACTTAAAGAGCCAATCATCGGCATTCACGTCGATCTCGGCACGGACACGCCCAAGACCATGGGTGCCCCCGTCGGGCCAGAAACCGCTAACGCGGTCGAGCAGGAGCAGCATGGGACCGGGCAATGCCGGCTGGTTGTTGCAGTAGCGGGGCGGGCGGGGCCCCAACTCACGGCGGAAGTCGCTGGGCTCGATCAGACGCTCGCGATCGGCCTCGGTTGCGGGCAAGCCGGCCTGATCGGCCAGGGCCTGCTTGGGGAAAAAGCCAAACGAGGTAGTCATCTCGAAGACCTTCTCTTCGCCTACGAAACAGTTGACCTCAAAAGCAACAATGGTCATGCTGCCCAAGCGCGCCAGACTTGTATTGGTGACATGCGTGCGTAGCAGGCCATCCTCCGGGAAGACCTCGCACAGCTGATTGGCCGTACCGTCCAGGTTGCGGAAGTAGAGCTCCTCGTCGCTCTGCAAGACTGTGCCCTTGTAGGAGGCGAACCAGCCACACGGTTGCAGCGCGGCCTCCAGCAACACGGCATATGGCATGGTGCGATTGCCGTTTTCGGCAAAATACCAGGCGTCAGGCGGGATCTGATACTCGGCCTCCAGCGTGCCGCCGGCAGCGGGTTTGGCCTTCTCGGCATCGATTTGGGTGATGCGCGTCATAAAGAGATAGGGTGGACCGGGCAGGCGGGGACAGCGCTCGGGACCGTCGAAGCGGCCAAAGATCTCGCCAAAGGCATCAGACGGTTTGCCCCAGGCACAGGCCGCAATCGACTTGGGATCGTAAACGTGATCGGGCGTGCGCGCGTTGCGAGCTGGATCCGGGTCCTGTAGTTCAACGCCTTCGAGCAGAGTCGATCTGCTCTCCAGCGGGTAGGCCGGCGTGAGGCGCAGTCCCATGCGCCGGCAGTGGAACGCGCGCACGCCGTCCACCGTGCAGAGCAGATCGGCGTAGAGCATGGGCACGGGACCGTCGATCACCTCCTCGACAAAGACCTCGTAGATGACCTTTTGCGCACCCGGCGTTACCTGACCGCGCGCGCGCAGTGTGTAGGTCTCGCCCGGGATCGGCTCAAAGCGCCAGCCGTCTCGATCCAGTGTGTACCCCATGGCGGTGAGATAGAAAGCCATGGTCTGCAACGTGCCCTCCAGCATGAGCGTGCCGGGCATGCAAGGGTCGTTCTTGAAGTGACCGTCAAAAAACCATTCATTGAGCGTGAGATGATCCTCGGCGCGCAGATAGCCGCGCCCCCACGGGCCACCTTTGGGGTCGAAGTCGGTCACTTCATCAAAGAAGAGCATGGACCCGTTGGCGATGCTGGGCGTACGCACGTGGGTCTTGGTCAGCCGGAAGGCGTCGCCGAAGCAGTCGGTGATGCGTCCTTCAGAGTAGGCAATGACCTGCTCGGCGGAAAAGGCCTTTTGCGTCACCGGCACCGCCGGCGGATCGAGCCGGGCGTCGGGGTTAAGTTCCGTGGCATTGACGTCCCAGATCACGCCGGCTGAGGCAGCCAGCTCATCTTCGGTGAAGAATCCAGCCTGGCCATGGCGCACAGAGAGGGCCAGGCGGTCGCCTACATGGCAGTCATAATTGAAGAAGAAGAGACGCACATCGCCTTGCTGTGCGTAGCCGTCTACGTGAATCTCAAAGTGGAGGGTTTCGCCCACCGCGGGCAGGGCGCCGTGGAAAGTCGCCTCACAGCCGAGCAGACGATAGACCCGCTCGCTCTTGTTCGCAAAATCGGCGCCCAAGTATGAAATGAGCAGCAGATCGGCCTGCCCCGACTCAATCATGATCCCGGCGGGCATGTGCCCGTTGTGGAGATACCATGAATCCTCACGCACATCCGTTTCAGTCCAGATCGTGCCCTTTGTACCATATGCGCCGGCTTCGGCATCCAGGCCGACGACACGATCGGCCAGGAGCAGCGGCGGTTCCGGCATGCGCACTTGGCGGTGATAGTCGTCCTGCTGGGCAAAAATCTCGCCCAACACCTCCGAAATTTTGCTCGAAGCCACATGCTCCAACTGTTCGCGGCTCAGCTTGGGGCCCGGGAAGACCTTGCCCGTGACTGACGGCGCCGTGGCCGGGTCGTCCGTGGCCAGCGTGACGGGCGTCTTCTGGGGAATCACGGGCTTGACAGCAGCGGGTCTGATTGCCGGCGTGTTCGCCCGGACAGTCAGCGGTGGTTCCAGCGACTGCTGGACGATCGGCGCCACAGCAGCGCTCTCTACTTGCTTCGCAGGAGCAGGCGTAACAGGCTCTGCTCGCGGCGTCTCGGCACCTGTTCTCCCTGCTTGACCCTTCACACGACGTAACAGCTCTATGGCCTGGGTCTGCTGGGCCAGGAACTGTTCATGGGCTTCAGTCACCTGTGCATGGAAGAGCTTGAGCCGTGCCAAGGCCGCGGCTCGGGCGGTGCGACGCTCAAGGCTCTCTTGGGTCGACGTCTTCGGTTGGGTCGGCAACTCCGCATGGGGCGCGGGCGACGGCGAAGCCGCCGTCGGCGCAGCGGGGGCAGCCGGCACTGGCGCTGATCCTGCCGACGGCGCCGGCCTTTCGTCCAGCACGGGAACAAGGGGAGGTGCCGGCGGCATGGTCTGAATTTCGTGAGTCATGGCTACCTGTACAGATTGAATGACCGGCGCTTCGGGAGCCGGTTCACGGGACGGGACGCCGGCGGCGGGGGCAGCCGGCGCTTTGTAAGCGATTGGCGGGAACTTGACAGGCGGATAATGGGCCGGGAAAGAGAGCGCACGGCTCGTCCCGTCATCCGCCGGTTGGTTGGCGGTCTGGGGATCGGTTAATGCGTCCGTGAGTACCCGGTGATTGACCGGAACGCCCGCGGCAACCAGTTGCGCCACGGCATCCAGCGCTTGATCAACGCCATTGCCTGGCCGATCCAGGGCGACGGCAAAATGGGCCCGTTCCCCAAGAATACTGCGGATGTAATTCGTACACGAGTTGCGCGGCCCCAGCTCAATAAAAATGCGCACGCCATCGTCCCACGCCGCATTGACCACGCGGCGGAAATCAACGCCTGCGGTCGCCTGATCAGTCAGGGCGGCGGCGACGGTCTCACGCGTGGGCGCATAGTGGGCGCCGCTGGCATTCGAGTAGAAGCGCACGCCGGGGACAGGCTGCGTCTCCCGCGCGTGGATATCGTACCAGGGTTGCTCCCACGCCGTTATCACGGGGTGATGGGCGACAATCTCATCACGATTTTCCACGGCTCGATGACGACCCAGCTTTTCAACCGCGCGGGCACAGGCGTCGGCCTGACCGGCGATGAGACAGTCAGCCGGGGCATTGATCATCGTCAGATAGGCAAAGGGCTCGTCGGCCAGGGCGGCTTCAACCTCAGCTACGGGCGCCAACACGCGCCACCCGACCCAGTCAATCTCATCGACACCCTGGTCCTGCCAGGCACGCTTGGCCGTGGCATAGTCGCCGGCGATCTCGCGCGTATACATGCCCTCGCTGTCCATCGCATCGAACATAGCATCCATGTCGTGCCAGGCGTCCATGGCAAAGACCGAATTGGTCTCCCCAGAGGAGACACCGAGCACGGCTTGAGGCTCCAAACCGAGCCACTCACGCATCAAAACAGCATGGCCTTGTGAAAGCAGCGTACAGCCCTGCAAGACCTCAAAGGGGCCGGGCGTTGGCTGACCGCTGGCCTCCTCCAGCCAGTGCTGGCTGCGAGCAAGGACGGGAAACCTCTCGGTCACGCGATCGCCCAGTTCGGGCAGCGTCAGCAATAGTTCGCGACCCATGCCTTGATAGGCCGCGGCTGCACCGGGAAAAGCAAAGGCGATTTCGCCCGCTACTGGCTGAGTGGACCAGAAGATGCCCCTGGCCAGCATTTGCGGGGCAGTCGTCTTGGTTTGACCGCCGGCCATGCGCTTAGCCAGCGCGGCTTTGGCCTTCTCGACCTGGCCGGCCAGCTCTTCCTGCGACCGCGCAACAATGACGAGCCGCGCCGGACCGGTGTCGGCCTCAACGCCCTGCTCCAGCGCATGCAGGACGGCAGCAACATCTGCACCAGAAAAAACATGGAGCCCTACGGAGGAGCCGGCCCTGGGCGATGCTGTCGGCGCTGAACCGGCACGGAGATGAAAGCGTTCCGTTTGCCCGCCCATGGCTTCAACAGCCAAGTGGGCGCAACGTGGCCCGGCCGCCAGCCAGGGCGTGGCGCCATGCGGCTGACCGGACGTTTCTTCGCCGGGATGCATGCGCTCTTGGAGGGCGATAGCTGCCGCAGCCACGTGTAGCAGGCCGGAAGCTGCGTGGGCGTGGCCAAAGCGGGTTGTCAGCGCCGTATGGTCCGCGGCAAGACCCAGGAAGAGCGGGTTGGACGCACTCGGGCACAAGGCGTCGGCTGAGCCGGCGGCGTCATCCAGAATCGCCAGTACGTTGTCGCCATCGCGCTCGGCGTCATCCAGCCGCTTGAGCAGCAGGACCACGGCCGCGTCGCCGGCAATCTGACGATCCTCCGGCAGGAGTTGTTCAGCCGCATGCTCGTGTGCCGGCTCGACTGACAGATCGACTGCGCCGACCAGCGCCGCCTGAATCTCCCCCTTGGCCAGCGCATCGACCGCCACTTCCAGCGCGCGCAAACCGGAAAGCTCCTCGGCCGAAATCGTATGGCTGGGACCCCGGTAGTCGAGCTGGGTGTTGATGCGATTGGCGGGAATATTGGGCATTGTGCCCACGACGCCCGCCGCTTCCAGGCCGGGTATGAGCATGGCCTTGGCTTCTTCGATCCAGTCGTCATTGGCATCAAACCCCTGGGCACGCCAGTCCTCGGCCCAATCCGCCAGCCGCCAGCGGGCCGAATAGCGTGCGATCTCGGGGTCACAGCCCATGCCCACAAAGACGGAGGTTGCATCCACGGGCAACTCTGCGTGACGACGGGCTAGTCGCCGCGCCACTTCGAAAACGAGGAGTTGCTGAGGCAATGTATGCTTCAGGTCGTTGGGCGGAAAACGCAGACCGATCATCTCGACATCAACGGTCTCCAGCACACGGCTCTGCAAACCCTCCAGCAGCGCGCGTGTGAAGGCATCCGTGTCAGCGAACTCACCGGCGGTCACTTCGAGATCAATGATGGCAATCGGCGTGCGGCCCGCCGTTGCCACCGGCGCGGCCTGGGTGGGGGTGTAAGCGTTTGGATCCCATTCTTCTACGATGAGGTGGGCGTTATTGCCGCCAAAACCAAAGGCGCTCACGGCCGCTCGACGCGGCGCGGCGCCATCCCGCGGCCAGGGCTCAGCTGCCTGTAAAATGCGGAAGGGCGTATCCGTCACCGCGGCCAGCGGGGTCTCTACAGGGCGCATAGGCGGCCGGGTTTGGTGGCGCATGGCCGCAAGGACCTTGATCAAACCGGCCGCACCGGCCACAGTGATAAGATGGCCAAGGTTTGATTTGAGCGAGCCGATGGGCAGCGCCGAGACTTCGGCGAAGAGGCGGGCCGCGCTACGAATCTCAGTAGCGTCCCCGACAGGCGTGCCGGTGGCGTGACACTCAAGCAGCGAAACCTCAGCAGGAGAGAGGCCGGCCATTTCATACGCATTGCGCATGGCCCGCACCTGGCCATCCTCCGATGGCGAAAGAAAGCCGCCGGCCATGCCGTCATTTGATAGGCCCACACCCCGAATTACGCCCAGAATCTCATCACCGGCGGCCACAGCATCGTCCAGCCGCTTGAGCACCACGAAGGCGGCGCCTTCGGCCGGCACGAGGCCATCTGCGTCGGCGGCAAAGGGACGGCTCTCTCCTTGTTTGCTCATGGCGCGCAGGGCGCAAAAACCGATGTGAATGAAGAGATCGTCGGTGCGATTGACCGCGCCGGCAATCATGATGTCGGCCCGGCGATCCTGAAGCCGATCGCAGGCCAGCTTGACGGCATAGAGTGAAGAGGCACAGGCCGAATCAAGCGAAAAGGCGTCGCCCCCCAGGGCAAGCGCCTGCGCAGCAAGATGTGCGGGTAGTCCCGACGAAAATCGATTGCGTGCGTCCGTCGCGTCGGGGACGGGGTTGGGCAGGGGCGGGCCGCCTAGTTCATCTTGTCGGTCAAACCAGGACGCTTCAGCAAACTCCACCTGTCCAAAGGTCGGGTAGGAGAGATTGCCGAGCACGAGGCCGATGGGCGAAGCAGTGGCCGGCTGCGGTGTCGCCAAGCCCGCGCTTTGCATGGCTTCACGGACGCCGTGCAACACCCAAAGGAAAAGGGGATCAAGGGACGTAATCTGCTCTGGCGGCAGCAAGAATCCAGTTGGATCGAAGCGTTCGTCAAAGCCGCGGACATAGCCGCCACGATCTGTCCATGCGTGATCTTGGGTCTGACCGTCGGGTTCGGTGAGAATCGAGTCTTTGTCAAGGCGCCAATACGAATCGTCGGCTGACGAGAGCAGGTCGCGACCGGAGAGCACCGCCTCCCACAGCTCGTCAGGGCTCAACGCGCCGGGCAGCACACAGGACTGCCCGACGATGGCGATTGGTTCAAAGGGCATCTAGGCAGCGCCTCCAGCGGGCGTCTCACTTGACGCGTACATCTCCAGCCCGTGGAGCTCGGCGATGATTGCGCCGCTGCTGTCGTCGATGAACCAGAGATTCGTGCGCGTGCCGGCCTGGCCGATCGGCTCTCCCTGTAGGATGCAGCGCACGGTCGGCCCGTCAATCACCCCGGGCTGATGCAGTACAAAACGCTCGACGGTGGTAGGCAGCGTCAGTTTTTCAAGCTGAGCCAGTCCCCACATGCGGGCAAGTTGAAGACCGCCGTCGATGAGTGCGGGATCCATCGCCCAGGGTCCGTCCGGCCAGTGGAGCGCCGGCGACGTAAGCAGCGTTGCCTCGGCCCCGGTTGCACCGATGCGATCAACCGACTGCAGGGCGGCAAAATCAGGTCCATGGAAGAGTTGATTGCCATAGAGATCAGCGCCTTGCCAATCCGCCCGTTGCCAGTCCGCTGCAGCAGCCGGCATGCCACTTTGGCCCGGTTGGGCCTGGGGCACAAGTTGGGCAGCGAAGCGAGGCACGCCCTCACCATCGTAGAGCATGGCTTGCAGCTCAGTCGCGTCCTGTCCATCCGGTTTTAACTCGATGCGAAAACGTGTGGCTGCAGTCTCAAAATCGGGCAGCGGCACGCCTTTGAGCACGCGTAGCTTGCGCATCTCACCCCGGAAGTCCTCGCCCAGTAGATCGGTCGCGGCCCGGGTGAACCATTCCTGCACTGTGACCAGCGGCAAGACAACCTGACCGTTGATCTCATGGCTGCGCAGGTAGGAATGGGTCTGGGCGCTGACAACCACATCATAGCTGGCCGGCGTCAGCGCCTCCCCTTGTCCCGGCGCAATCAGTGGTGCTTGCTCTGGCATGCCGCCGATGACAACGTCTACCTCATCCGGTGCAGCGTGCTGGACTTCGATGACGAAGGCCTGGGCGCCGCCCTCCAGCGGAATGAGTATGACGCCCATCTCCTCAAACTTGGCCTTGAGCAGCGGCGTGACCATGCCGCCTTCCCATGGCCCCCAACCGATTGACTTCACCACACAGTTCTGGCGACGATGGGACTCTGCCAGCGCAACGCGGTTGAGCACTTCGTTGGCCATGGCATAGTCAGCCTGGCCGGCGTTGCCAGTGCGCGCAGCGACTGAAGAGAAGAGACTGATCATTGTCAGCGGGTCATTGGCCGTAGCGTTTAGAAGCGTTTCCAGGCCTCTGACTTTGGTGCCGAAGACGCGCTGGAAATCTTCCGGTGTCTTCTCGGTCAGCCGCTTGTCGGCCAGCACACCGGCGCCGTGAACAATGCCCGTGATCGGTCCCCAGAGCTCGCGCACGCTTTGCAGCGCGGCGCCCGTGGAGACGGCGTCGGTCACGTCACACGGCATATAGCGGGCGTCACCGCCGGCGGCTTGAATTGCCGCCAATGTGGCGCGGATCTCGCGGGCCGCCGTCACCTTACCGGCCCGTGCGCTTAAGTCACGCGGTGTCAACTTTTCGCCCCGAGCCTGTGCGTCGGTCAGAAGCGCTCGTTTGATGGCAGCGTCATCGCCCGCATCGGAGAGGAAGTCAGGCTCGTCCTGTATGGCTGACCGGCCCAGCAACGCCAATCGGGCGCCAGTCTGGCGGGCCAACTCGATCACTGTCGTGGCCGTCACGCCTCGCCCACCGCCGGAAACGACGATGACCGACTGATTGTCAACGAGCGCGGGTCCACCACTTGGATTTCGCAGTACGGAGGCAAAGCTCAGCCGCTCGCCCGAAGCAGGCAAACCGATCTCCAGATCGGAGCCACCGGTCAACAACTCGACAGCCAGGCGCTCGGCGACAGCTTGGGGTGGCGCACCGTTTGTACCGCCAATGTCCAGGCTGCGCACGGTAGCCAACGGCCATTCCTGCGCCGCGGTTTTGGCGAGGCCGGAGAAACCGCCCAGCCAAGGGTTACCGTCGCTTGCAGCCAGACCATGGTCGCCACCCGTATCCTGTACCGTGACGAAGAGACCGCCACGGGTCTCGAGCGTTGCGCCCAAGCCAGCCGCAATTTGGAAAGCTTCAGCACTGGCTTGGCTGGCTGCAGCCACATCCGACGACGGACGCAGCCCCGACAGGCAGATGACCGATTGGGCGTCGGCTGGAGGCGTGGCGCTGACCATTGCATTGGCGCCTGCCAGGTTGAGCAGTTCAGCCAGCGCCGCGGCCACGCCCTGCCCGTCATCGGTGATGTGGACCGGTGTGCCGTCCAGCAGGAACGGCGGTGCGAAGCCGGGAGCAGGGCTCGGCTCAGCCTGCAGCACGTAACGGCCGAGGCCGTCAAGGGAAGGCGCTGGGGCGTCCGGTGTGGCCGACGATGGCGTTGGCGTTCCCGGCGCACCGCCATT
This sequence comes from uncultured Chloroflexia bacterium, assembly GCA_963807905.1. Taxonomy (GTDB): domain Bacteria; phylum Chloroflexota; class Anaerolineae; order Caldilineales; family Caldilineaceae; genus JAGRCP01. Next base: position 38,823 of record CAWEEJ010000025.1, read on the forward strand.
GCTGCCAAGCTGGGCATTCATGTAGTCGACAATCTCGCCCAGCGTGTTGAGCGCCCCCATCTCGGTCGGGTCGAACTCGGGCAGGCTGGGTACGCGCTCACGCATGGCGGCCAGGATCTCGACCCGCTTGATGGAGTCGATGCCCAGGTCGTTGGCTAGCGACATGCCCGGCTCCAACATCTCGGTCGGGTAGCCGGTCTTCTCGGTTACGACTTCCAGCATGGTCGCGTGAAGCTGGTTGGACGCAGGCGCCGGTTCGGTTGGCGCGGGCGCGGCAGGTGTCGGTGTTGGCGCAACAGGCGCGGGTGTTGGGGCGACCGGCGCGGCCGACGTGGGCGTCGGCGTTCCCGGGGCGGGTGTCGGAGCACCGCCATTGCTGCCAAGTTGGGCGTTCATGTAGTCGACAATCTCGCCCAGCGTGTTGAGCGCCCCCATCTCGGTTGGGTCGAACTCGGGCAGGCTGGGTACGCGCTCACGCATGGCGGCCAGGATCTCGACCCGCTTGATGGAGTCGATGCCCAGGTCGTTGGCCAGCGACATGCCCGGCTCCAACATCTCGGTCGGGTAGCCGGTCTTCTCAGTTACGACTTCCAGCATGGTCGCGTGAAGCTCGTTGGACACGGGCGCTGATTCAGTTGGCGCGGGCGCGGCAGGGTCGGTGTTGGCGCGCGACGTGCGCGGCGCAGGTGTCGGAGCGTCCGCTGCGGCCGACGTGGGCGTCGGCGTTCCCGGGGCGGGTGTCGGAGCACCGCCATTGCTGCCAAGTTGGGCGTTCATGTAGTCGACGATCTCGCCCAGCGTGTTGAGCGCACCCATCTCGGTCGGGTCGAACTCGGGCAGGCTGGGTACGCGCTCACGCATGGCGGCCAGGATCTCGACACGCTTGATGGAGTCGATGCCCAAGTCGTTGGCCAGCGACATGCCCGGCTCCAACATCTCGGTCGGGTAGCCGGTCTTCTCAGTTACGACTTCCAGCATGGTCGCGTGAAGCTCGTTGGACACGGGCGCTGATTCAGTTGGCGCGGGCGCGGCAGGAGTCGGTGTTGGCGCCACGGGCGCAGGTGTCGGAGCGTCCGCTGCGGCCGACGTGGGCGTCGGCGTTCCCGGGGCGGGTGTCGGAGCACCGCCATTGCTGCCAAGTTGGGCATTCATGTAGTCGACGATCTCACCCAGCGTGTTGAGCGCGCCCATCTCGGTCGGGTCGAACTCGGGCAGGCTGGGTACTCGCTCACGCATGGCGGCCAGGATCTCGACACGCTTGATGGAGTCGATGCCCAGGTCGTTGGCCAGCGACATGCCCGGCTCCAGCATCTCGGTCGGATAGCCGGTCTTCTCCGTCACGACTTCCAGCATGGTCGCGTGAAGCTCGTTGGACGCAGGCGCCGGTTCGGTTGGCGCAGGTGCGGCAGGAGTCGGTGTTGGCGCAACAGGCGCAGGTGTCGGAGCGTCCGCTGCGGCCGACGTGGGCGTCGGCGTTCCCGGGGCGGGTGCGGAGCACCGCCATTGCTGCCAAGTTGGGCATTCATGTAGTCGACGATCTCACCCAGCGTGTTGAGCGCACCCATTTCGGTTGGGTCGAACTCGGGCAGGCTGGGTACGCGCTCACGCATGGCGGCCAGGATCTCGACACGCTTGATGGAGTCGATGCCCAGGTCGTTGGCCAGCGACATGCCCGGCTCCAGCATCTCGGTCGGATAGCCGGTCTTCTCCGTCACGACTTCCAGCATGGTCGCGTGAAGCTCGTTGGACGCAGGCGCCGGTTCGGTTGGCGCTGGTGTTGCAGGAGTCGGTGTTGGCGCCACGGGCGCAGGTGTCGGAGCGGCCGCTGCGGCCGACGTGGGCGTCGGCGTTCCCGGGGCCGGAGCACCGCCATTGCTGCCAAGTTGGGCATTCATGTAGTCGACGATCTCACCCAGCGTGTTGAGCGCACCCATTTCGGTTGGGTCGAACTCGGGCAGGCTGGGCACTCGCTCGCGCATGGCGGCCAGGATCTCGACACGCTTGATGGAGTCGATGCCCAGGTCGTTGGCCAGCGACATGCCCGGCTCCAGCATCTCGGTCGGATAGCCGGTCTTCTCGGTTACGACTTCCAGCATGGTCGCGTGAAGCTCGTTGGACGCGGGCGCCGGTTCGGTTGGCGCTGGTGTTGCAGGAGTCGGTGTTGGCGCCACGGGCGCAGGTGTCGGAGCGGGCGCTGCGGCCGACGTGGGCGTCGGCGTTCCCGGGGCCGGAGCACCGCCATTGCTGCCAAGTTGGGCATTCATGTAGTCGACGATCTCGCCCAGCGTGTTGAGCGCACCCATCTCGGTTGGGTCGAACTCGGGCAGGCTGGGTACTCGCTCACGCATGGCGGCCAGGATCTCGACCCGCTTGATGGAGTCGATGCCCAGGTCGTTGGCCAGCGACATGCCCGGCTCCAGCATCTCGGTCGGATAGCCGGTCTTCTCGGTTACGACTTCCAGCATGGTCGCGTGAAGCTCGTTGGACACGGGCGCCGGTTCGGTTGGCGCGGGTGTTGCAGGAGTCGGTGTTGGCGCCACGGGCGCAGGTGTCGGAGCGTCCGGCGCGGCCGACGTGGGCGTCGGCGGTCCCGGGGGCGGCGCGTCCAGCGAACCTGGCTGTGCGTGGCCATTGGTAAATGGAGCTGGCGGCGTTCCAGCGGGATTCTCCGTTGTGGACGGTAGCGCCGGTGGCGGAGCCATCACGCGGCTGTACGGGCGCGGGAGCGGCCTCAACCGGATCGATTTCCACGTCAGCCACTTGACCGCCAATCAGATCCGTCAGCTCTTGCATGGATTGTTCAGCCGTGCGCAAAAAAGTCAGGTGCGCGTCGAGGGTCTTCTGCTGCATCTCCTTAATAGCCGACACCCATTCGTCAACATCAGTCGCGTTCGTGCCACCATTGACTTCAGCTGCCGCGGCAACCATAGGCGCTTCAACCTCAGCGTTGCCGGGCCCTGTTTCACTTGTTTCCTCGGTGGGGCTGCTGCTGGCAGCTACAGGCACTGGCACAGCCGGTGCCTGCGGCGGCGACGCCGGGGCAGTTGCAGCAGGAGGCGCTGCGGGCGACGCTGTTGGCGGCGCAGCGTGGACCTCTTCATCGACAGGCGTACCGGCAAACCCATTACTCGCCGCATGACCGTTGGTCGACTGACCGCGTGGCGGATTCGGCGCCGGCAGCGCGGCGGCGCCACCTTCAGGTGGATAAGGCTTGTTATAGTTGACGCCGCTAATATCGATGGCCAGCTTAGGCGCCTTGCGTAGGCGAGGATCATCCCCGCAGACCACGCCGTCCCACAGGCTGGCCAGATCGAGATGGGTACCAAGGACGGCAAGTTGCGCCAATGCATGCCAAAGGCTCGTCAGGCCATGTTGGCCCTTGCGGTCGAGCGAAATCGATGCATGGGGTCGGTCGTCGAGACAGCTGTTGACGAGATTCGCCAACACTGTGCCCGGGCCAACCTCAACAAACGTGCGCACGCCAGCGTCGTACATAGCCTCAACCTGCTCTTCAAAACGCACTGGTCGGGCAATCTGTCGCGCCAGGGTTTCACGCATGGCTTCCGGCAGCGTGGGGTAGAGCGCGGCCGTGCTGATTGGCATAGACCGGCAGCCAGGGGCTGGCCAGGTGAATGTTATCCAAATAGGATCTGGAAGGGCGCGGCAGCCGGGCGGACAACGGGGGAATGGAATGCGGTCGAAACAGGCAACCGCCGGAAGCGAATCCCCTCATGCTCGAAGCGGCTCTCTGCACTCTCGATGGCAGACGTAATGCCGGAAATAACTACCTGCTCGGGGCCATTATGATTGGCAACGACGACGCCCGTATCCCACTGGTTCAGGAGCTCTGTCACCCGATCGGCGTCATGGAAAACGGCCGTCATGGCGCCGGGGAACATCTCTGACGCCTCAGCCATCAGTTCGCCACGCTTGCGCGCCACATTAAAAAATGACTTGCGATCGAGCGTGCCGGCAGCGTGCAGCGCCGTGACTTCGCCAAAACTATGCCCACCGACACAGTCGGGCGTGACCCCTAGCTTGGTGAGTAGGGTTAGATAACCCAGGCTCGATGTGCCGATAGCGGGCTGCGCCCAATCGGTTGCGCGCAGCTTAATTTCCTGCGCCGCTCGCTCCTCATCGCTGAAAACGGGAATAGGAAAGACAACCTCTTGCAGTCGCTCACCGGACTCAAAGTCAACTTCTGCAGCCTGGTCCCAAATGGCCTGGATGTCGGCAAAATTCAAGGCAAGATCGGCGCCCATCCCCACGTACTGGCTGCCCTGACCCGGAAAGAGGAAGGCGATCTGACCTTGCGGGCCTTCGGTCTTGGTACCGGAATAGCCCCAACCGACCGGAGAACGCTGTGCGGTGTCCGGCGCGCGCTGGATCGCCTGCAGTGCCGCATCAAGCTTACCGCGCAGATCTTCGAAATCCTTGGCCACGACGGCCAGGCGTACGCGATCCGTGCTCAAGAAGTTGAGTTGGCTCTCGCGAGCAAGAAATTGGAAGCCTTCCTCGCCAACAAATCCCTCCGTCAAACCACCGGCCAGTGCCATGACTTGTTCAGGCGTCTCGCCACTCACAAGAAAGAGTTCAGTCGGAGAAGTACGAAAACGGCCCTTGACATGCTTGCGACCCGTATATTCTTCGAGCGTGACGTGAAAATTGCTGCCGCCAAACCCGAATGAGGAGACGCCTGCACGTCGCGGGTGATCGTCTTCACGCACCCATGGCCGCGACTGGGTATTGATATAGAAGGGACTCGAATCAACGTCCAACTTAGCGTTGGGTTTGTCAACCTTGATCGTTGGCGGCAGCGTCTTGTGATGCAGCGCCATGATCACCTTGATCAGCGAAGCGGAACCAGCTGCGCCCTTGGTGTGACCGATCTGCGATTTGATGGAACCGATGGCGCACCATTGCGTACTATTGGGATCGGCCTCAGCGAAGACGCTGGCCGCGCCTTGGAACTCGGCGGCATCGCCCGCCTTGGTGGCCGTGCCGTGCGCCTCCAGCAGTTCTACCGTACGCGGCGAGTAACCGGCCGCTTCGTAGGCACGCTGCAAGGCGACAGCCTGTCCCGATGCCTTCGGTGCATAAATGGCGGTCCCTTTGCCGTCAGAACTAGAGCCGATACCGCGGATGACGGCATAGATATTGTCGCCGTCCCGTTCAGCGTCTTCTAGGCGACGCAGCGCCAGCATGCCGAGCCCCTCGCCCATGATGGTGCCGTCGGCCTGGTCGGAGAAGGGGCGGCAATCGCCCGTGGGAGACAGCGCCGGCGTCTTGCTAAAGCACATATACATGAGCACATCATTGAGCGTATCAACGCCGCCGACGATGACCATGTCCGACTGCTTGAGATAGAGTTCGCTCATGCCCATGGAGAGCGCAGAGAGCGAGCTGGCGCAGGCGGCGTCAACAACGCAATTGGTCCCGCCGAGGTCGAATTTATTGGCAATGCGGCCGGCAATCACGTTGCCCAGCATGCCCGGGAATGAAGCTTCAGTCCACGGCACGTAGGATGCGGCAATGTCGGAGCAGATGGCCTGGGCTTCATCTTCCGGCACGCCATTTTCGCGCAGCGCTTTGAGCCAGATGGGTTTCTGCAGCCGTGCGCCCAGATGAACGCCCAGCTCCGTCGTGCCCGTCGCGCCGAGGATAACGCTGATGCGACTCTTGTCCACGTGCGGGAAGGCGCCTTCGGCAGCGTCCTCGAGCACCTTTTGCGCCACCAGCATGCCCAAGAGCTGACTGGTATCGGTGTGCTGAATCGCATTGGGCGGTACGCCATAAGCCAAAGAATCAAATGCGATGGGATCCATGAACGCGCCCGTATTGCCGTATGTCTTGTCCTGGGCGCTGGGGTCGGGATCATAATAATCCTCAATCAGCCAGTGCTCGGGCGGAACTTCCTTGATCTGATTGCGCCCTTCCATGATGTCGCGCCAGAAGCCACGAGTATCGGTTGAGCCGGGAAAGAGCGCACTGACGCCGACAACGGCGATCGGCGGGGCGGACGGCGTGCTATATTTATTCTGGTGATTACTCATCGATCTTTTCTTTTGTCCTCTGTCAAACGAAATCAACGCTTAAGTTCTCTATTGTAAGGGCCGCGGTTGGAAGGTATATCCCGTGGCCGGCACGGGCACACCATACGTACGCAACTGGCCCGCTCGGGTAATGTGGGCAGCGCCCTCCAGCAAGTTGAGTGCTACCTGAACGACGGTCCGGCTCTGTGGCGCTTCCAGGAAGGTACCTTTGGTCCAGGCATTGAATGCGCCCATAGCGGGACCGCACCAGATCTGATAGTCCAGCTTACGATCGGGCGTGCCGTCGATGGGCCACTTGCTCGACAGCCCCAGATAGGCGCGGAAGACCAGCGCCATCTTGTGCTTGGGATCACGTTCCGCCCGGGCCAGTTCTTCCGGGTTGCGCTCGGCAAAGAAGCGACGCGTCCCCTCCCACACCTCGCTCACAGGTTGGCGAAAAACCTGTTGCTCCAGGCGGGCCAGGATCTCCGGCGGGATGGCCTCGAGCGAATCGTACTTGGTATAGATCTCATAGAGGGTGCCGGCCCTGGCAGGCAACATGGTCCCACGCTTCAGAACCTGTACCTTGACGCCCAATTCAAACATGTCAGCCGAAGGGCACATGGTCATGTCGGCCATCTCTGCCTGGGCCAACATGGTCTTTACTTCGTCAGAAACGCCTGCCTCAACGCACCCCTGATTGACGGAACCGGTCACGACAAAGGCAGCGCCCATGGCAAATGCGGCAGCCACAGCATCGGGTGTGCCCATGCCGCCGGCCGCGCCCACACGAATCGGACGCGTGTAGCCAAATTGAAGCGTCAATTGATTGCGGAGCTGAGCAATGATGGGAAAGAGCGAACCAAGGGGACGATTGTCGGTGTGACCGCCCGAGTCGGATTCAACGATGATGTCCTCTGCAACGGGCAGTTCACGTGCAAGGTCAGCCTCAGCCGTCGTGAGATCGCCGGCCTGGACCAGCGCGTTGAGAATTTCAGCGGGCGGTGGCGACATGAAGTGCCGAGCAACTTCGGGCCGGGATATCTTGGCAAAGACATGGTTGCGACGCTCTATCGCGCCCGCCGCGTTGCGCGTCACGCCGGCGAAGGCATAGCGGACGACTGCGGGCGTAAGCGCCATGAATGCAGAGGCCGAAACGCGCTGGACGTCCAGCTTGAGGAGCAAGTCGACGAGATGGTTTTCCAGCGCCGGCTCCTGGGGCGAATGGATCAGGTTGCAGCCCCAGGGCATGCTATCGCCCAGTTCCGTTTGAAAGCGATTGAGCGCCTGCTCCACCCGCTGCAGGTTTAGCCCACCCGCGCCAAAAAAGCCGAGCATGCCCGCCCGGGCCATGGCAATGACGATCTCCTCAGAGCCAATCCCACGCGCCATGGCCCCTGCTACGTAGGGAAAGCGCATGCCGTGGGCCTCGAGGAAGGATCGATCGCCCAGCCACTCGGGATAGAGCGCGGGCAGCACGCCTAAGGTTGTGTGTTCAGGTTGGCCGGCCTGACGGCCTGAACCATTGCCGTTCTGTGCCGCCCCGTGAAAGGCCACACCGATGCGCCCGCCATTGGGTTCACGAACGATATAGGCAGGTTCACGAAAGCGGGCGATTGCACCGAGTAACTCATCGGCCGAAAAACATGGTGCGCCTGCTGTCACGAATTGCTCATCAAGTGCCTGCAGTCCTATGCTCAACGTTCTCGTTCTCCTTCGGTCAGTCAGACTAAGATTTACGGCGGCGGGAATCACTAGTGATCTTTATTGACCCGATACGCATCTTGCTGGAGAGATGTACATATCTGGTTCAAGAACGGAATCGAATCGGAACCAGAACATCTCTCTGTTAAGGAAAGCATAAAACTGTTCAAGAATACCATCATCAGACGAATTCTGATAAATCTCCACGGGTTTATCGGGTAACCAACTCTCTGCTACTGCAGCCCGTTTTCGTCCAGTCCAAGCCTCGTTTTGGTACGCAGAGATCGGCCCCGTCATCGACACACGCCGATCCCGGGCGCGCGTAAACGCTCACTATCCCTATATAACACCGAAGGTAGTGGTTTCGCCGCGCTTTGGGCGCAAAGTTGCCGAGAACGGTTCCATTCTATGAGAATGTTTGGTCGGCCCATGAAACAAGCGATGATTCAGGGTCTGCCGATTTGCCGAAAGTTACTCCTGCAGGGTCCCAGTGGTCGGCATGAGTGCGGTAGACGGCTGGCTGACATGCGGCTGCTCATTGCGATCGCGGTGGAACAGCCATAGGGAACCCAATCCCATTGCTGAGATGATGAAGTTGAAGACAAAGCCAACGTAGGGTAACGCGATCAGCAGCGCCACGAGGCCCAGCCCAATCAGCATGATCAGCCAGGGGTTTTCGTTTGGCGTCGCGCGTAGGATCGAACCGCCTAGCGCATAGCCGGCAATCACCTTGGCCAGCAGGGCAAGCACGAGAATAAAGACGAGCAGCGAAGCAGCCAGGAACATGAATGTGTAGGTAACCAGCGCGCCGCCCACGCTTCCAAGCCCGATGAGGCCGAAGAAGAGGGCAGAGGCGATCGCGGCGACGGCGATCAACACAAAGAGGAATGGAATGCCAAAGCCCCAGAGCAGGCCCCAGCCAAAGCCGGACGGCGGGCGACTGCGCAGGCTGCTTGCGCTCCCGCGGACCAGACCAGGCGCAACCAGGTAGACGATGAGGGCCACAATCGCCAGCAAGATGAAACGGTTGAGAAAGGTGCTCAGCGTTGCAAGGACAAGCGACTGTGGCTCCGGTTCAGGAATAGCGCCAGCCACGATCTCATCGAAGGCGCCGATCCCGTCTGCGGCTTCAGACGGTTCGGGCATGATCACCGTCATCTCGCCGCCGACAGCGCTCGCAGCGCTCTCTGTAAAACCGGGCGCTACCAGCGGCACGCCAAGATTCTGTGTGACAGGGACAAAAGGATCGAACTGGGCCGCCTGTTCGCTCCTATCAACCGCCGCGTTGAGATCGCCACCGACCGAGCCGCCAAGCTGCATCCGATTGGCGCTCACATTCAGGTTTCCGGCCACATCGCCATTGACCGCGGCTTGACCGCCGAAGAAGGTCACATCGCCGCCGACCTCACTACCGCTCTGCAGATCGAGGCTGAAGCCGGCGCTCATGATTTCATCGACTACTTGCCCGCCCTCGCTGAGCGTCAGCGAGGCGCCCGCTATGCGTACATCATCTTCGATAATGCCGTTGATGACGACCATCTGACCGGCAGCCAGCAGATCACCCGTAACGACGCCATTCACGATAATTTCGCCGCCTGAAGCGATGAGATCGCCGTCGACGGTCCCGTCCACGACAATGCGGCTGGCTGTCACATAAAGATCATCGCTAACAGTTTCACCAGCCTCAATAATGACGGTTTCTCCGCCGCGAAATTCAGTTGCGTGAGCCGTGGGGGCCAGAAGCAACGCATAGGCGGCCAATAGTGCGACGATGACAAATAGACGAGTCAATTTCTTCATGGTGCCCTCCGGTACATGTGGCTAATGTCTTATTCGCTCCCAGCGCGAGGCTGGAAGTATATTGACCCCGGCTGGAATCAGCCTCAGCATGGAGCCATTCGGCAATCAAGAAACCTGGATGACCACTTTGCCAACCTGATCCTGATAGGCGGCATTCATTGCAAAGGCTTTGGGCGCCTCTTCCAGCGGAAAGCGGTGACTGACAATGCCCGTGACGTCCACCATACCGCTCAATGCCAGGCGAATGGCGCGCGGATAGACGTGCTTCATCCGGCGCACCATGCGGATGGTCAAGCCCTTGCGGCGTGCGGTGGAATGCTTCATTTCCAACGTGTCCGGGCCAGGGATGCCAGCAAGCACGACGCGACCGCCGAGCCGAGCCATGGCCGCGGCCTGCTGTACCGAATGGTCAGCCCAGGCTGCCTCGATGGCTACATCCACACCGCGTCCATTGGTTGCTTCCATTACCGCGGCCACGGGGTCCACGCCATCGCAGTTGATGGTCGTGGCGCCATACCGTTTGGCCAGGTCCAGCCGCCAGTCGAACTTGTCCGTGACGAAAACGGGGTCGGCCCCGGAAAGCTTGACCAGTTGCAGTACATAGAGTCCGATCGGCCCGGCACCCAGGATGGCGACGCTGTCGCCGACCTTGATCTTGGCCAGATCCACCGTGTGCAAGCCAACGCCCAGCGGCTCCAGCAACGCGGCGGCATCATTGTCGATTTCTTCCGGCACGGGGAAGCATGTGTGGGCCGGCATATGCATGAAATGGCTCATGCTGCCGTCATCGGGATAATTGCCGCAGAAGTGCATGCGCCAACAAAGGTTGGGATGCCCCTGCTCGCACATCTCGCAGCGACCGCAGGGTTGTGCCGGGTCAACCGCCACGCGCGTGCCGGGCAGAAGCGGTTCATGGTTGCCGTCAAGCGCATCCTCGCCCACTGCCACGACCACGGCCGCAAACTCATGGCCCAACACCATCGGTTCGACCACCACCGTATCGCCGATGCGGGCATCCAAATAGGAATGCAGATCGCTGCCGCAGACGCCCACTGACGTGATGCGCAGCAGCGCTTTACCGGGACCGGGCGGCCCTGGAACGGGCACCTCATCGACTTTTAGATCTTCAGGGCCGTGTATGCGCGCGGCGAGCATGGCACCGCTGAGTCCGTCCGGTGAAAACCGTTCGGCGCTTTCAAGTTGGGTTGTCATCTGTTACGTGCTCCTTCCACATAGGTGGGTTCTAGAACTATTTTGGTCACCTGCGCTCATCACGGCACAAAGTTCAGTCGAGGCGTTTACTCATCACATAGTCATTTTGCACATCGCTGCCGAGGACAAATTCTTGCTGGCCAACCACCTCAAATGCCCACTTGCGATAGAAGGCCACTGCCCTGGGATTATGCTCCCACACGCTCAGCCAGACGGTCTCATAGTCGCTCGCTTTGGCCTGGTCAAGACAGACCGCCATCAGCGCATGGCTGTAGCCGCGCCCCTGCACGGCTTGATCCACATAGAAACGGGACAGGCCAATGGGGGATGGACCCGTGACGCAGTCGGGCGTGGCAACGCCAGCCGTCAGCTTAGCATAGCCTACAGGTCGCTCACCTGCCAAGGCCAGAAAGAAGGCTGCGCCTGGAGTAGCAATCTCCTGCCCCAACTGCGCCGGTGTGAAATTCGCGGCCAGGTAGTGCGCCATGTCCTCCGGCGTATTGTCATTGCCAAAAGCATCGCCAAAGGTACGCGCGCCCAAATCGGCCAAGATTGCCGCATCGTCAAGCCCGGCGCGACGCACGGTCGGCGGTACATCAACCATTGCTTCCACTCCCATCATTGCGTTCGGTCTTCCCGGCTTGATTCAATCCACCAGAGACAATGTGCCGCGAATGAGCACCACACCTTGCCCCGTCACAGCCACATCAGTGATGTGATCATGCGTTCCCGCCACGCTCACCATCGCCTGGCCCGGGCGTCCCATCCAGTGGCCTTGCTCGGCCACGAAGTCAGACGTCTCCAACAGCCCGTAGTGCCAGCAGTAGGCGGCCATGCCGCCCGTTGCTGAGCCCGTAAAGGGATCCTCAAGCGTATCCGGCGGCAGACCAAAATGACGGGCGAAGGTCGCTCCGGCAGGCGTCGCGCCTGTCATGCAGAAGAGGTGCGGGCTGAAGAAATCACCAGCAGCACGCAGGGCGGCATACTCAGTAAACTGGAGTTGGGCGCGGCGCAGGGTTGCCAGATCGCGCACGGGCACCATAAGTTGAGGCGTTCCGGTACTCACGGTCTGGATTGGCACGCCCGCCAATGCATCGTCTGGGACCAGGCCAAAGGCGGGCATGACGGCGTCTGCGCTGTATGTCGCACCAAAACGAGGGGGTAGCTGGTGCATGGTTGCTGTTGTGCGGTCATGCTCCTGGCGCACCTCTACCGAAATCACGCCGGCGGTCAGTTCCAGCGTCAAGGTCTTCGGCTCAGTGTCCAATCGAACTCGCCCCTGATCGACCAGAGCAATCATGGTTGCAATCGTCGGATGGCCGGCCAGGGGGATCTCTTCAGAGGGCGTGAAATAGCGGGCGCGGAAGTTGGCGCGATCCGAGCGCAGGACGAAGGCCGTTTCAGAAAGATTCTGTTCCTGGGCAATGGCCTGCATAGTCTGCGCAGAGAGCTCGTCCGCATCCAGAATTACGGCACAAGGATTGCCGCCAAGTGGATCCGACGTGAAGGCGTCAACCTGCAAAAAGGGGTAGGCTGTCATGGGCGGGCGGTTCCAGGATTTCTGATGAAACGTTGACGCTCGTGAGACGTTGACTAAGGAAACGGTACCAGCTTTTTGAGGAGTGAGCAATTTGTTGCAAGTGATCCGTGTATCGTTCGCGATTGCGGCGGGCCACATACGCCGGACGCGCAAGATTGCGCCGCCTACACGTTCTGTGCGTGCGACGGCGCAATCGAACCCATGTGACGATAAAACGCGTGCGGGACAAGCCGGCCTCACCCTGCTGCGCATCCTGGACGGATGCTTCCCGTCCCTCTCCGCCGGGCGGAGAGGACGGAACTGGCGCTTCGGACGTCAGCTGAGGCTGAACGGTTGCCATCCGAGCCTGAGCCGTTTTCGATCCATCCGGAAGCTAATCAGGCTCAACCCAGCGCACAAGCGGCGTCCCGTTGACGGCCGACTCAGCATAGACCCACGCAGCATTGGCGTGATAGGCTGCCAATCCTTGCGCATCGCACGTCATTTCTGCACCGGCAGCCAGTGCCGTCTCTTGACACGTCACGGCCACGTTCGGACCGCCCAGGACGGCGACCTTGACCAGATCGGTTGGCCCTGGATTCCGAATCGTATAGCTCCATGACGCTGCCTCACGCTCCAAGTTGATTTCAGGCTCAACCTCGGGCAGGAGCACCGCCGCGACAACCCAGTTGAGCGACGCGCCCAGTGGGTCATCACTGACAGTTGACTCGACCCAGGTCTCAATCGACGTTGCGCCCGAAGCAACAGGAATGTTGCCAATTCGATGAGAGTCCCACCAGAGGCTATCACAGTTCCCATTGCAGCGATCCGGATAGTCGACGCCGCCCGAGCGAACAAACATATCGTTGGGCCGCGGTTCTTGCGGCGTTCCTTCGCTGCCGATCAGCAGGAAGACCTCCGCTTCGCGAGCGTACGGGGCGGGATCAAAGACAAAACGTTGAGGGACCGTCACCTGCAATTCGTCCTCGAAGCGGAAGAAAGCCAGGTCTTGCCCCTCACGGATCTCCATATGACGGCGAGGTCCGTCGTTCTCGGTGATGACCAAGAGTCCGGTGCCGGATTCAACTGCCACGTCAGGCTGCGAAGCCAGGGGCAATTCAACCGCAAGCACTGTTTCTCCGCCGAGACGCAACAGCGATGCGACCTCAGCAGTTGCGTCAGCCCGGAACGAATTGAAGTAGACCGATTCACCGTCTGCGGAGAAAAAGTCGGTTGGGCCACCGATACTGGCGCCGCGCAGGTTGACAGCGCTTGCCCCATCGACTGTAACGCTTACTGTTTCATCTACGATGGCTTGCCCCTTGGTGGCCGTGTACCAGTAGAGCAGGACCTGCTTCACTTCCACATCGTCTGGCAGGGTCAAGGTCATTTCAATCGGGCAGGCACACCCGGCAACATTGGCCGGACTTGCCGCGGCCACGGAAATGCCATTGCCCTCCGCCAATGGAATCCCTATCGGTTGCAGCGGTTGATCGACAGGATCTGCTAGCAACGCCAACTGCAAGAGAGCAGGTTCACTGCCCGGAAGTGATGCCGCATAACTCGATTGTCCGACAAAAAGGATTGAGCAAAGCAACAACGCCACGCAGAGCGTGATGCGGGTTGCAGTTAGTCTATATCGCATGATTATCTCCTTCGTGCGCTGTGCAGCGAGCGCTACTGAGACCGCATCGCGGGCAGCACACGCTCCCTGCTCCGCCCTCAACAGAACCATCGCCAAGGGTACTGTTCGTACAGCGATACTTACCGTTCGACCAGCGGCAGATAAGACTGGGGCGTCCCCAGTCCGGCGTCCAAGCACATGACCGACGCGCCAGGCGCCAGGTCAAACTGATCAGTTTCGCCTGCGGCGTTAACATCGCTATCCATGCAGTGATTGGCATGGGCGTGCTTCAGGCACCAAACGCTGTCCGGCGCAGTGAAGCGCACCGAGTAGGTTCCGGGTGCAGCCCGCAGCAAGTAGGCGCCATCGGGTCCGGACATGACCTCAACCACCGGGGCGCCTGCTTCGTCAAGCAACTCGACTCGCACGTCGCTAACGCCTCGTTCGAGCGGATCACGCACGTTGTTGGCTGGCCGCAGATCATGGAAGATGCGGCCACCAATGATACCCGGCTGAGCGAATTCCACGACGACCTCTTGCGCAAAGGCCTCCCGCTCACCACCAACCAAGCCGAAGGCCTGGACGGAGCCGACTGTCGGGAGTAACGCTGCAGTACCCCCCTCGCTAATCGTACATTCTCGGGAGCCGCCGGCAGGCAACTCAGCAAACGAGCAGCGGGATGTCAGGTTGGGATCTCCGCTCATCACGGTGTGATAGAACTCGACATCGGTCATAGGGAGCATGCCGTTATTCATTGCGACGTAGCGCCACGTTGTTGATCCGCCACCGGCAGGATCTACGGCCACGCGGGGCGTGACAAGTTCCCCGTCAACGAAGACGGAAAGCGTCAGATTATCGTAGGGCAACAGCGGCAGGCGATCATTTACGGGGATCGCGCCCTCTACCGTTTCTGCGGAAACGCGCTGCTCACGGCCATAGCCGGCCCGCGTCGGCGCGGCCTCGGCACGATAACACCAACTCTCATCCACGGCGAGTAGCGGTCCGCGAATTGTCAGGTCATCGCAGGGGAAAAATGGGCCAGTCAATCCATCGGGCGGGTCCATTTCCACATTCCTTAACGTCATATCTCCCGAGTTGGTCACCACGTACTGCCAAGGCAGCCCATTCTTGACAATTTCGGCCTCCACCGGCAGCGAGCTTGCATAGTGGCTCGGGTCTTCATCGCGACAGATGACATTGCAGCGATCATTGTAGCCGGTGACGGTCGCAAGATTTTCATAGGGTGGCCCAACCGCGTACTCACCTCGGGCGACGGAGTCTTCAGTGCAAACCTGCATTTCGCCGGGACCCATGGAAGCAAAGCGACAAATTTCACCCTCTTCGTCGTCGCGAACAACTACATCGCGTAGGGTAAAGCCACTGATGTTGTTCACAGCATAAGACCAGGTCACCATGTCGCCCGTCGGTATGGTCGGAGCGTCCACAGGCAAGTCCGCATCAAAACCATTCGTCCCCTTCTCGATATCAAAGGGACAGGTGAAGTAGTGACAAGGATCCGTGGCGGTGACCTCCAACGGTGAATCTTCGCCACAATTGGCCACCACTCTCGACAAGTTGGAAAACTGACCGGCTTCGGCGCGTCCGTTGGCGATGCACTCGAAAGAGCGGCCCGAAGCAAGGAAAGCGCCACTGCAAATGGTGCCCAGCTTGTTGTCGGTCACACGCAGATTCCAGAGATCGGCCTCGCCGATGTTCGAGATGACGAAGCGCCAGGTCACTTCTTCACCCATCTCAAGCGGTTTGCCACAGGGCTCGTCGGCATCGTCGCCATTCGTGTATTGCTCGATCGCCACTTCACATGAGGACACACGATAGTGGCTTCGACAGGCATCCGACCTGTGGGTGACCGGGTTGTCGCGATCATGCTCCGGCTCGCCGCTGGCGATGAACTGATAGTCGAAGAGGTCAGTCGCCGGCTGGATCGCTCCGGAGCCGTCACAGATTGTAGATTCACCTTCCGACAGACGCCTGTCGCGGCAAGTGATGCTGATGCTCTCGTCATGCACGCCATTGTGATAGGCCTTTACCTCCACATTATTGAGCGGCGTCGTATCTTCCGGATTCCGTACCAGAATCTGCCATTGGAGATTACCCTGTTGCGGAAACACCTCAAGCGCGTTCTGGGGATCCGACGTGTCTACGCCATTCAGCATGACCTGCTGACACGTGATTGCTGGTGGCTTGACGATTGGGGTGGTACAGCAATCCGGTTCGTCAGGCGTGTCAGGGCCCGGGGGAACCGTCACAGGTGCGGCAAGCGTCATCGCGCTCGCCGCCAGCAGCAGCCCCATTAGCATGAGTCCGATCGCTGCCGGCCGCATCAGCGCGCGCCGATGTTGCCAAACTCTCACAGCTAGTCTTGTTTGCATAGCAATCCTCCAATCAGTGTGGGTGTGCGATGATGGAGAGGAGCGCTGCTATTTGTAGGCCAAACCAAGGTGTTGGCACCTACTCCTACCACCGAAGAATATCTTTGTGCGCACCACAAGCCTGCCACAAATAGGCGACAGGAAGGCGACAACGGCCAGTTGGCGCAAAGTGAGAATGCCGCTATCATTACGGCTCGACGACTGGCCACGCAAACGCATCTGACAAATGATAAATAGGTGGGATTTGAGCGAATGATCGAAAAACGTGTTGTCATCACCGGCCTGGGCGCGCTGACGCCGATCGGCAATGACGTGCCCAGCTTCTGGGACAGTCTGCTGGCCGGCAGGTCGGGCGCGGGGCCTATCACCCATTTCGATGCTGCAAATTTCAAAACGCAGATTGCTTGTGAGCTAAAGGATTTCGATGTTGCAGATTACCTAGAGCGCCGCGAGGCGCGACGCATTGATCCCTTCTGCCACTATGCCATGATTGTTGCAGATCAAGCGGTGCGCGACGCCGGTATTGACTTTGGAGCGGACAACAACACGGTTGACAGAGCGCGTAGCGGCGTCATCTGGGCGACGGGGCTTGGTGGAATTCAGACGCTGGAAGATCAGATTGAAGGCTACATCAGCAGTGGCGGCGTGCCCCGCTTTAGTCCCTTCTACATTCCCAGGCTGCTAGGCGACTCCAGTTCCGGTCTGATTGCCATGCGCTATGACATCCACGGCGTCAATTTCAACACCACATCCGCCTGTGCGTCGGCCAACGCGGCCCTGATCAGCGCACGCGATTCCATCTTGCTCGACAAGGTCGACATGGTGATCGTCGGCGGCTCAGAGGCCAGCATCACGCCGTCCATCGTCGGCGGCTTCAACTCGCTTAAGGCTCTCTCTACCCGAAACGAGGATCCCCAGCACGCATCGCGTCCTTTCGACGCAGCGCGGGATGGCTTTGTGGTCGGCGAAGGCGCGGGCGCCCTGATTGTTGAGGAATATGAGCATGCCCGCCGCCGGAGCGCCCCCATCTATGCAGAGCTCGTTGGCGGTGGCATGTCGGCCGATGCCTACCACGCCACGTCGACCCATCCCGAGGGTCTGGGTGCATTGTTGAGCATGGAAGCCGCGCTGCGCGACGCGCACATGAGCGCGCAGGAGATCGACTACATTAACGCCCATGCCACGGCCACAGCCGCCGGCGACATTTCCGAGCTACTGGCCCTGGCGCGGCTGCTGGGCGAGCACCTGCCCGCCGTCAACATCTCCAGCACAAAATCCATGACGGGGCATTTGCTGGGCGCGGCCGGCGCGATCGAATCGGTGGCGTGCGTGCTGGCCATCCGTGACAACGTGGCGCCGCCCACAACTAACCTGACCACGATTGATCCAGACGTACCGGCGGGCGCAAACCTCACGCCCAATCAGAAGCAAGCGCGACCAATCGATGTGGCGATGAACAATTCTTTCGGCTTTGGCGGCCACAATGCCACAACACTCTTCCGACGGGTGCCGGACGCGTGATTCAGGCTAGGGCAAATCCAATTAATTGACTATCCGATCTTCCTGGAAGCTCTCTCAATGACAAATCGTCCTGCGTACAGCTTCCAGGAAGATGCCACGTACAGTTAATTATCTGGATTGGCCTAAGCGGGCGCGTGATGCAATAGATAGGTAGAACGCGGATATGGAGGATCGGGCAGATTTTCGCGGACCCTTTAACTTATGTCTAGTAAAATGGCGCCAGACGGCTGCTTCGTGATCAGCCTGAGCGGCTGTTTTGCAACCGCGCCTACGCTAGCCCCGGCGTAGCAGCAGCACGGCACGGTCGGCGTGGGCAATGATGGCTTGGGCAAGGTCGGTGAGCAGATAGCTCTGCCAGCCCAGGCAGCGGTGCGCGCCGATGACGATGAGATCATAGTCTCCCTCGCGCAGTTCCTCGATAATCTCGTCTAACACCAATCCGTGTCGGATCTTAGCCTGGACCGCAAAGCCATCGGCGCTGAGGCTGGCTACGTCCTTGCTCAGCAACTTGCCTTCGGGCGTTGCGCGCGCCATCAGTTCGCCAGCATCGGCGGTTAGCTGGGCCGCGGATACCCCGGGTGCGGCCACCATCTGCGACATGACATGGAGCACGCGAATCTGCGCCGGACGGATCAGCGGGTGGAGCCAGCGCGCTTCGACGAAGAGGCCAATCAGCGGCGGTGGCGCACCGCCGCTGTCGCAGATCAACATCCGCTGAACCGGCCGCGGCACGCCTTTGGCGATGAGCACGGTACAGGGCGCATGCTCGGCCACAAACGCCGTCACCGACCCCATTAGCCTGGTCCGCAACCGATGCCGGGGACGCTCGCCAACGACGACCAGCTGCGCACCAGTCTCATGTGCGGTCACCACAATTTCCGGCCCCGCGCGACCGACGCGCACCATGGCTTCTGCCGAAAAGCCGCCAGCAACGGCCCGGTCCCTTGCAGCCATCGCAATCTTCACGGCACGCGCTCCTAGCGCACGTGTTGGCGCAACGCTCAACACGATCAGGCGTGCGTCAGGTGACGCTAAGAGCAAGGCGCTAACGACGGCGGCGTTGGAATGGGGCGCGCCGCCCGTCGCAATCAGGATGCTGAGGTCTGGCGATCCATTTGATCTGTTCGCACTCACGCTCTATTTCACCTGCTGCACCCGTCGCGTGACCAGCTTGATCACCTCGTCGGCGCTGCTCTCGATCGGTTTCTCCGACGCGTCGACAACAGGGATTTTTTTACCGGCAAAGAAGTGCTTTACAGCGCGCAATTCTTCCACCACCGCCGTACGGTCAACATAGGAACCGTTGGGTCCGCCAACGTGGAGAAGCCGCGTCTGCCGGTGTTGAATTAACTGGGCCGGATCGACGATCACGCCGACCAGACGGCCCGGGTGAACCTGAAGCAATTCGTCCGGTGGCGGCACGCCGGGCACAAAGGGCACGTTGGCCACCTTCCAGCCCTGAAATGACAGATACATGCTCAGCGGCGTCTTCCCCACCCGCGATACGCCAACCAGCACGATCTCCGCATCCTTGATTTCATCGATGCGTT
The DNA here is from genome assembly GCA_963807905.1 of uncultured Chloroflexia bacterium. GTDB lineage: Bacteria > Chloroflexota > Anaerolineae > Caldilineales > Caldilineaceae > JAGRCP01. The sequence goes on from CAWEEJ010000025.1 coordinate 58,175, forward strand.
TGCCGTCGTCGTGCGCCACGGCAAATTCAATGGCTTCGATGCGATCAAAGTAGGATTGATGCAAGCGGCGATAGAGACCGGGCTGACCGACCGGTTCCTGCTGGAGTACGCCGGCCAGATAGTTGAGCAGCGGCCCGGCCAGGTCAAATTGCCAGACGCCGGCGCGGGACGTTGCATCGAGTAGCTTTTGGCGGCAGCCATGGTCGACCAGCGTGTGCACGATGACGCCGCCCGCTGCCTCTGCATTGGCGACAAGGGCATTAAGCTGCTCATCCGTGTAGACGTGCGGTTCGATCGTAAGCGTTGTCTTGACGCCCGGGAATTGGGCCAGTACCGTGCGCGTTAACAACTCACCGGCTGCGCCTGTCCCACCGGAGACAATAAAGATCGGCGGCCCTTTGACGTCTTTTTCCACTTTCATTGGTGCCTCCTTGCCGGCAGCCGGGTGCAGAGAGACGTGCGTCTTCAGCTGCACCCGGCCGGCAGATCAATTGTCGATCGCCATCAAGCCGTCGCCAGCGCCTGCTGCTGCTCGATCTCCAAAATCGTAGCCGTCGTGCGTAGCACCGCGTCCGGAATCAGGCTGATGGAGTCGATGCCTTCCTCGACCAGGAAGGCGGCGAACTCGGGATAGTCTGACGGCGCCTGGCCACAGATACCCACCTTGCGGCCATGTTTGTGCGCCGTTTCGATGAGCATGCTGCACGAGCGCTTGACCGCGTCGATCCGCTCATTGAAGAGTGGAGCAACCTGTACCGAATCGCGGTCCACGCCTAACGTCAGCTGGGTCAGATCGTTGGAACCGATCGAGAAGCCATCGAAAAGTTCGGCAAACTCGTCGGCCATCAGGATGTTGGATGGAATCTCGGCCATGACGTAGACCTCAAGCCCTCCTTCACCCTGGCGCAAGCCTTCGTCAGCCATGACGTCGAGCACCCGCTTGCCCTCATCGGGCGTACGGCAGAAGGGGACCATCACCTTGAGATTGGTCAGCCCAAAGAGCTCGCGTACCCGCTTGATCGCTTGGATCTCTAGGACGAAGCCTTCCCTGTAGTCAGGATGGTAGTAGCGGCTGGCTCCGCGCCAACCGATCATGGGATTGGCCTCTTCCGGCTCAAAGAGATAACCGCCAATCAGGTGTGCGTATTCGTTGGTCTTGAAGTCGGACAAGCGCAGGATGACATCCTTGGGATAGAAGGCCGCGGCAATGGTACCGATGCCGTGCGCCAGCTTGTCTACAAAAAACTCAACTTTATCTGCATAGCCCAGCGTCACTTCGTCGACCTGGGCTCTCACGTCATCCGGCAATGTCGCGTAGCGCGTCAGCGCCAGGGGGTGGACCTGGACCCAGTTGGCGAAGATAAATTCCATACGGGCCAGCCCGACGCCGTCGTTGGGGATCGCCGATTCCTTGAAGGCGATCTCGGGGCTGCCCACATTCATCATCACCGCGGTATGCGGTCTGGCCATCCCGCTGACATCGATCGAGCGGACCTCAAAGTCCAGAGTACCGGCGTAGACGCGCCGGACTCACCCTCGGCACAGCTCACGGTGGCCAGCTGGCCGGTCTCAAGCAGCTTCGTGGCGTCAACACAACCTACAATGGCGGGAATGCCCAACTCGCGCGAGACAATCGCGGCGTGGCTGGTACGCCCGCCCCGGTTGGTGACGATGGCCGCGGCCTTCTTCATGATCGGTTCCCAGTCGGGATCGGTGATGTCGGTCACCAGAATCTCGCCCGCCTGGAAGTCGCGGATGTGGCTAACGTTGGGGATGACGCGTACCGTGCCCGTAGCGATTTTGTCGCCCACGGCCAGGCCGGTCACGAGCGTTTCGCCCGTTTCGTTGAGCACGTAGCTGTTGATTTCAGTCACAACCCGCTGGCTGTGGACCGTCTCCGGACGGGCCTGGACGATGAAGAGATCGCCCGTTTTGCCATCCTTGGCCCATTCGATGTCCATGGGCGTATCCACACCCCGTTTGGCCGTATAGTGATCCTCGATGACCACCGCCCACTCTGCCAGCTTGAGCACGTCGTCATCGCTGACGGAGAAGCGCACCCGGTCTTCGGTCGAGACGTGGATATTCTTGACCAGCTTGTTGCCCGACTCATCATAGACCATACGCTGTTCTTTGGTGCCCAGTCGCTTCCAGATGAGGGGGCGATAGCCCTGCGCCAGCGTTGGCTTGAAGACGTAGAATTCGTCCGGCGCCACCCGGCCCTGGACGATGTTCTCACCCAAGCCGTAGATCGACGTCACGAAGACTACATCGCGGAAACCTGACTCGGTATCGAGCGTGAAGATGACGCCGCTCGAGGCCAAGTCAGCCCGAATCATCTTCTGGACGCCGACCGAAAGGCCGACATCAAAGTGATTGAAGCCCATGTCCTCGCGGTAGCTGGTCGCGCGTGGCGTGAAGAGACTGGCGAAGCATTTCTTGACAGACTCCAGCAGCATTGCCTCGCCGTGGACGTTGAGATAGGTCTCTTGCTGACCGGCAAAGCTGGCGTTGGGCAAGTCTTCAGCCGTGGCCGAGGAGCGCACCGCGACATCGGCCGAGCGCATGCCGTATTCCTCACTCAGCCGCCAGTAGTTCTCGACGATCTCTTCACTCATATCATCTGGGAAATCGCCGCTGAGAATCAGCCGGCGAACCTGGCCGGTGCGCGTCAACAGGTCATGGACGTCGTGGGTATCGAGTCCTTCCAGAATTTCGTGGATGCTGTTTTCCAACTCATTGTAGCGAATGAACGCGTGGTAGGCGTCTGCCGTGACGGCAAACCCATTGGGGATAGCGACCCCTTTGGGGGTCAATTCGCGGATCATTTCGCCCAGGCTGGCGTTCTTGCCGCCGACCCTGGACACGTCCGCAATCGTCAACTCGTTGAACCACCGAATCCATTGCATCATCTACCTCCTTGTAGGATGCTGAATCAATCATTCTTCCTCTAAAATGACAAAACCCTGACAAGCCAAAGCTGCCAGGGTTCCAGATCCAAGATATGAGGTTATGAAAGCCCCAAGCTGGACGGAACCAGCGGCAGGACCGTGCCTGTCGCGCGTGCGAGCACAACCGACATGTTAAGTGCCCCTATTATAGCACAGTTTGTCCACAAAAAGCGCCCAAATTCACACAATCATGGCCAAATCAGCAGGGGGTTCGCAACAGCCAGAAATGTGTGAAATGAGCAAAATGGGGGGCCGATTAAAGCTGCACTTCATTCTGCTTATATCGCGCATTTCGAAAAACTGCATGGGAATTGCTGGCCAATTGCAGTATTATCGTATAGAATGTGTATAGAAACAGTCCTCCAAACCCGCCGCGTCGCCCCCCCATTCAATTTGCACCAACGGCTGTGTAACCCGGAGTATGGACAATGGACCAGGACACGCAACCGCGCAGATTCAGATTGGCGTTGCTGGGCACGCCACAGTTAGGTGCAGTATCGTGGCCCGGCGATGTACCGCTTACAGATGATCTGCTCACCCAAATCGACAGCAAGTCCCCCCAGTTCAACCCCATCAAGATCAACCGGCGCAAATCATTTGCGTTGCTGGCGTACCTCGCCACAAATCGACGAGTAAGCCAGCGACAAGCGCTGATGACGTTGCTTTGGCCGGACACGGAACCAACGCTCGCATATTCTTATTTGCGCCGCGAAATAGCCGTGTTGCGTCGCGCCCTCGGCAGCGATTGGCTACTGGTCGATCGGGACAGTGTGGGGCTAAGCGAACAGGAAAAATTCTGGCTTGATGTACACCAATTTCGCCACAACCTAGATCTGTGCGCGCATCATGGTCATCCGGTTGCAAGCGTTTGTCCTCGCTGTATGAAGCCATTGACTCGCGTAGTCGAGCTATATAAGGGCGACTTCATGAGCGGATTCAGCTTCAAGGACAGCCCGAATTTCGATGACTGGCGTTTCTTTGAATCCGAGCAGATTCGCAATGATCTTGTTGGCGCCTTGAGCAGACTCGTTGAAGGATACAGCGCGCAACAGAATTTCCAGGCGGCTCTTCAGGGTGCCCGCTTCTGGCTTGAGCTTACGCCATGGCATGAACCGGTTCACCAGGAATTGATGCGCCTTTATGCCTGGAGCGGAAACAAAGCCGCAGCCTTACGTCAATACGACACCTGTATCACGGTGTTAGAGTCAGAACTGAGCCAGACGCCGGACGCCGACACCAACGCACTCTATGAAGCGATCCGATCGAATATGCTGCCATCGCCCGCTGTTGGGCTTTTTGAACCAAACCTTGGCACAATCGATGTCGTAGACGTTCAACAGTCGGCACCGGGCAGTCGACACGACGATACCGGCAGCGAACCCGAGGTCACCACAGATGAAGCCCTCAGTCACCCGGCCAGAATGCGGCAGCGGCACAACCTACCGGTTCATACTACGCCCTTTGTTGGCCGTAACCAAGAGTTGACAACGATTGATCGCTTGTTAAGAACAGAACCGACTTGCCGCCTCCTGACTCTGGTCGGTCCCAGTGGCATCGGCAAAACCCGGCTTGCAGTAGAAGCTGCATTCAGGGCGGTCGACGCCTTTACGGATGGGGCGTACGTTGTCGCTCTGAACAACATTTCATCAATCCCGATGCTCATTCAGACGATTGCCACGTCCATCGGTCTAGAACTGCAACGTAAGACTGATCCAAAAATCCAGCTGTTCGACTACCTACGCGAAAAATCCATCCTCCTGATGCTGGATAATTTCGAAAGCGTGTTGACACACGGTACGCCATCTGAAGAGGGCGCACAACCAGGCGGAGACACCTTTTTGATCGAATTGATTGAGCAGGCGCCTGGCGCGAAAGTCCTGGTCACGACCCTTGAACGACTTAACCTTCAGACTGAATGGGTACTGCCGGTTGAGGGGCTGGCATATCCGGCGATCGACGGGGCTACAGAGCGACTACGCGTGGACAATATGACGGATCTGCCTGAGACATGGCAGGATTATGGTGCCGTTCGTCTCTTTTTGCTTTATCTAGAGCGCACATACCCAGAAGGCAAAATCGACCACAGTGACCAAGTAGCCGTTATCAAGATCTGCCAAATGGTCGAAGGGTCACCTTTGGCTCTCGAACTTGCGGCAGCATGGACGCGTGTGATGTCGCTGGCCGATATTGCCGCTGAGATTTTCCATAGCCTCATGTTTCTGCCGGTAAAGGCCCGCGACATTCCCGAGCGTCATCGCAGCATCGCTGCGCTCTTTGAAAACAGTTGGCAGTTGCTTTCCGAAGATGAACGCGATGCAGTCGGCAAACTCGCCTATTTCAGAGGCGGATTCTCATGGGCGGCGGCCGCGCAGGTTGCAGAAGTGGATCTGGGCACACTTGCATCCTTGATCGATAAGTCAATGGTGCATAGTGATCGGGCCGGTCGGTATCATATCCATGAAATCCTCCGCCAATGTGCAATCGAGCGTATGGAACAATCGCCAGAACAACAACGAGCCGTGCTAGCACGCCATTGCAGCTACTATGCCGCGTTCTTACGAAGTCGCAGCGACCAGTTGAAGGAAATAACGCGACGAAGCGCGGCGGACGCAATTCTACTCGAAATTGACAATGTCCGCGCGGCGTGGCAGTGGGCAGTAGAACATGCCAAGCTTGCAGAGATTGGCCAAAGCATTCTCCCGCTCAGCCGCCTCTATGCCATTCAGGGATGGGTCTTTGAGGGCGAGCATATGTTTCGCATCGCTGCAGAAACCCTCTCGACAGGCCACCCTCCTGCGGAAGGACAGACCGAGCTCGGATTTTTGCAGGGCCGACTCGCAATTCGGCAAGGCTATTTCGCCTACCGCTTAGGTCAGTATCAGCAAGCCAAGCAATTACTGGCGGACGGGATAGAGTTGCTTGGTCGCAATCGCGAAGTCGATTCACCCCGACAGGCGCTTGATGTCGCCTTGGGGCTGCGCTATCTTGGCGCAATTGCCCGTAGATCCAGCGATTATCAGCTGGCCGAAAAGCACTGTCGCGCCAGTCTAGAAATTTTCGAAGCCGCGCGCTATCTTGACGGTATTGCCTGGACGCTGCAGCACCTGGCAATTATTGCTGCAGAGCAATCAGACCTGGAGCAGGCGCGTGATCTTTTCCAGGCGGCGCGCGACACATATCGTCAGTTGAACGATCCTTACGGCCTTGCGGACGTTCTCAACAATCTGGGCAACGTTGCGGAACAGCTAGGCGAAACGAAGGTCGCGCGTCAACGGCACCGTGAATGTCTGGCAACACGGCGTCGACTCAACGACCGCCGCGGCATATCCACGTCGCTCAACAACCTAGGTTATGTCGAGTATAAGCTGGGAGAATATGGCGAAGCCAAGCAGCACCTGTTGGAATGCCTGGAACTTCAAAAAGAGTTTGGCGAACGCGATCTATTGGTCAACTGTTTGAGCAATCTGGGCGCGACAATGGTTGCATTGGGTGCCTACGACGAAGCCGGCAGATACTATCATCAGGCGTTCCATATTGCAGGCGAGGCAGATAACCGTTCACTGACGCTTGAAGTCGTGGCTAGCATAGCGGGCGTCCTTGAGAGCGAGCAATACAGCGTGCAAGAAGCGAGTCTAGCCGTTGCACTGTATGCGTTTATCACGCAACAAACGGACGACAAGCATCACCTTCATGTCGGCGCGTTGGAAAAATTGGTTGTGCTCGAAGAGGGTTTTGCGGCGGCAGACTATTCTGCAATCATCACACGTGGCACCCGCGCCGATTTGACCGACGTCATTTCCTGGATTCAATCACTTGGAAATGAGGCTGCTTAGAGGCATAAGCGAGCAGTAGCAGGATCGAACGAGATGCGGGCGATATCTAACGGGGTGGCACTGCAAGGAACAGCGTGGGGGAGGGCATTTTGATGCCCTCCCCCACGCTGCTTCGGCCATCGAACATATTATGGCCTCTTATCGCTCCAAACAGGGCCTTTGGACATCGTCCGTGGGGTCAAATTCGTACGCACCATCAATCTCCTCCTTGCATGCACCACCCGCTCCAGGAGGGGGAGAGGATAAAAAAACCCAGTCGAAGGTGAGTGCCTAGGTGACATGCCAAGACGTCTTTACTGCTTACACGTCACGACTTGTCACACGCGCAGTATGCAACAGCCCTTCACTACATATTCAACATTGGTTATCGGGGTGAGATGAGGCCGGAGATGTCCTCGATTTTACATGATGCTGACAGAAATACGTTGGCGGATTGTCAACAACATTAGAAGTAATGCTACCTGAAGTAGAAGTATTTATCAAGTAGAGGATCCTTGTAATCGGTGTAGCGATGATCTGAATTCAAATCTCCTGCTTACGGGTGCGTGGATTCGTCCGTTTCCCGGCTGTTTCCCACAGCGTAGCAACAGTCACAGCGTGCTTATTTGATCGGTCGGTAGCCGCACTTCACTAAACGTACGCGAGTGATTGGGTGCCCGCTGCTTCGCATACCCTTCGGGGTAGCTTTGATGCCAACGCCAGGCGCTCTCCATCATGTCACGCAACGTGGCATGGCGAGGGGTCCAGCCTAATTCGTAGCGGATTTTGTCACTGCTGGCAATGAGGGTCGCGGGATCACCCGGGCGGCGGGGCGCAACTTCAGTTGGAATGGCGTGGCCCGTAATCTCCCGCGCCATGTCGATGACCTCCCGAACCGAGAAGCCGTGGCCCGTGCCGAGGTTGTAGGTGCGGCTGCCGGCATCCAGCGCGTGCAGGGCCAAAATATGTGCCTGGGCCAAGTCAAGCACATGTACATAATCGCGTACGCACGTGCCGTCGCGCGTGGGGTAATCATCGCCAAAGATGTAGACCTTGTCCCGCTGACCGAGGGCAACCTGCAAAACAATGGGGATGAGATGATATTCCGGGGTATGGTCCTCGCCCCGTGTTGCAGAGGCTCCGGCAGCATTGAAGTAGCGTAGCGCCGCATAACGCAACCCGTTTGTCTGATCAAGCCAAAACAGCAACCGTTCTAAAATGTTCTTCGACTCGCCATAGGGGCTGCCGGGCACGATGCGCTCGCCTTCACCGATCGGCATCTGTTCGGGGTCATCAAAGAGATTGGCTGTTGAGGAGAGAATGAACTTCGAAACTCTATGTCTGGTGGCGCTCTGCAACAGATTGATGCCGTTAACCACGTTTTCGCCCAGGTAGCGCCAAGGATCTTCCCACGACTCACCTACAAGCGTGTGAGACGCGAAGTGCATGATGGCGTCCGGACGCTCGCTTTTCATGATGGATTCTATGATAGCCGGATTGGCCAGATCCCCTTCAACAAAGCGAGCGTCAGGGTGGATTGCAGCGACGTGCCCCTGATAAAGATTGTCCAGAACGACGACAGCTTCTCCTGTCGCTACAAGTTGTTCGACGACGATGCTGCCGATATAGCCGGCGCCGCCGGTCACAAGTACTTTCATGGTTGTCAAACTCCTATTGCTTCGAGTGATTGCAGCGCTCGCAGGACCTTAAATTCTGAAATCTTTACGAGAATATGGCTTTCGTGGACGCGACCGCCTTTGCCTTCGACAGGCTCAGGCGACGGCTACCCTGAAGCGCTGGCTGAGCCTGCTTGGACTAAGTCTGCCTGGATTGAGCCTGTCGAAGTGTCGGCGTGTCGAAGCCGGGTCTGCCACTGCAGCTGGCAAAACTAAAGATCTCGTCACACCTCCAGTTTAGTAGTTGGTGTCTGCGTCCGCGCGCTCATGAATCATTTGCGTCGGCGAGTTGACGGAGCCCAGCCATTTGTCCTGCGTGGTATGTTTCCAGCCAGACAAGATCACGTAGTTGAGGGCCAAGTGGACGATCTTGTCCTGCAGGCGTTGCGTCAAAGTCAATATTGGCCATACGCTTGATCTGCGCTAATAGATGCTCCTGAGCGTTGGTTAGGTCGGTAACCACCTCATGCAACGCCAAGCCTGGTTCGGCTATCATCAATAACCGATCGTATGCAGCGTAACGTTCGTAGCCGGCCTCGTCCCACAGCGGTTCTATGCCAAGTAGTGCTATCATGCGCCCGCGGATATATACGATATATCCCAAATTCCAACCAAAATGTTGGCCGAAGTGTGGTGGCACCTGTACATCCTCGCCGCTTACGCCATCAAGCTGCGCTTTGATGATCTTATAGTTCCTTCTTAAGTCATGGACAATCTGACGAGACATGTCCATTGCAGGAGTCTCCTTTCGAAAGAAACGAAAGCGAGCTGTGGGCAGCCCTTCACCTGTTCGAAACAGAATAAGTGCATTTTGAGCCGGGCTCGTTGGAGCCCCAGTAGACGCCAACAGCGCACATGCCAATGGGCTACCCAACTGTTCGGTGGGGATGGAAGAGTAGCCGGTATGATATCGCCAAAAATAATGGAGATTCCAACGAGTTCAAGTACCCAATTTAGGGCGACGCCCCCGGTGAAGCGCGACAGCCTCGGCAGCGATACGCCGAGAATAGAAGCAGTCCGAACAATCAGGAAACGCAGAATGAATAGTAGGCCGAACAGTTCAAACATGTACTGCCGCCCATGGCGCCGGAAACGCATCATGCTTCCGAATAATAAGATAATGAGGCTGATCAGAATCACCCACGCGACAAACCAAACCTGCACACTATCGCGCCTGGCATACCAGCCTTGCTGAAGCGCAACATTTCGAGCCACGGCAATCAGCCAGGTTTGAAGATCCAGTTATTTGTTGATCCCCAGCAGACCGAGTCCGCAGCCTAACCCGAGCCGCACCAAAGCCTACTGAAGCGCAGGTTGACCACACAAATCATCTCCGATCACCCATCTGTGGAGACCGATCAATTCCCCGTATTTTTTGATCGACCATGTGATTGACAGTCGCAAATAGGTAGGATACGATACGTTCATGACACGCGAGGAGCAGATAGTTCTCCTGTGCTGCAGGCAAGACTTCGAAAACTCAACATGCGAAGAGGTCCGCCGTCTCTGCAGTGACAGCGCTGTGAATTGGAACCAAATCTATACGATTGCCGCCGACCACTACGTTGCCCCCCTTATCTACACCAACTTGCAGCGTTGCCAAGCCGCTAACGAGTTGGCATTACCGGTTTCTATCCAACAACAATTTAAGTCGATCTCAATGAAGAGCGTCATAACCGATCGTGGGCGTGGCGAGGCGCTGGGCCGCGCCTTCGGTTTCTTTGCTGAACACGCGATCGATGTCATGATCCTCAAGAGCGCTGCGCTGGCAGCACAGGTATACGATCACCCATGGTATACCATGCCGGCTGACGTTGACCTCGTGCTGCGATTAAATCGCCCGACCGTTACATCTGAGGAAAGACAGTTCATACTGAATCTTGAGCATTCGGCGATCGAGTGCGATCTATTTGCTCACCACGACATCACCATGAATGGCACGCTTGCGGTCGATTTTGACAGAATCTGGCGAGATGCCTGTAGAGTCAATTATCAAGACCAGCCTGTCTACACCATGGCCGCGGAAGATCTACTTCTATCACTATGCATCAACAGCGCGCGCAAGCGCTACGTTCACATCAAGAGCATGGTTGACATTCGCGAGACACTACAGCGGTGCGCGATTGATTGGGCAATCTTGGTTGAAAAAGCGCACGCATATGGCATAGCTGCAATTGCATACGCAGCCCTGTGGGTCACCGACCGCCGGCTGGATTGCCGCCTTGCTCCCAACGTATTGAATCGATTCGACATCAGTCCTGTACGAGCAGGCCTGATTCGGCGTGTTGAAAAGACGATTCCCCTATCGGGCGCGATCGATTTGCGCTCAGGCGCGGGCATCACGCTCCTTGGCCGCAGGGTTTCCCCGTCAATTGCCTTGCGCTACCTGACGCTGCAGACCGATCAAATCGGCCGCCATGTCCGCTTCGTATTCCGTACCCCTCAGGCGAAATTCGAGTTCTGGGACGGACAGTAGCTGGATGGTTGCCAATTGTTCCTCAGCAACCCTGAGCGTTATCATTCCGACTCATAATCGAATCGAGACATTAATGCTTGTCTTGATGGCCCTGGAGAAGCAGGCTGGATCAGCGGTTCGATTCGACGTAATTGTTGTCGTTGACGGTGCAATTGACGGGACGGTCGACGCTCTCGCGGCAAGCTCATTCTCAATTCCGCTCACAGTTATCGTGCAGGATCATGCCGGTCCCGCGGCTGCGCGTAATCACGGTGCGAGCCGGACCCAGTCGGACTACCTCCTCTTTCTTGATGATGACGTTGTACCAGGGTCAACCTTGGTGGAAGCGCATGCCGCGGCTCATGGGCAGACGCAAGGCGATTGCGCCGTATTTGGACCCATGCAAACGCCGTCGAATGCCAGCCTCAGCCCATGGGTAGCATGGGAACAGACCCAGCTCATAGATAAGTACGCCCGTCTTGTAGACGGGCGATTAGAGCCCAATGCCCACCAGTTCTACACCGGCAATGCGTCGCTTAATCGTCAACGATTCTGTGCTACGGGCGGCTTTGACGAATCTTTTCATCGAAATGAGGACTTGGAGCTAGCTTACCGGCTGGAAGATGATGGCGTTCGCTTTGTCTATTGGCCTGCAGCAACAGGCTTTCACCATGCGCAACGAAGCTATGCCCAGTGGCTGCAAATTCCTTATGAGTATGGACGCAATAGCGTGCGATGTGCGCGTGAAAAAGGCCACGAGCGACTACTGGATCGATGGATCCAAGCATATCCCCAATTTCATCCGTTGACCCGTGCAACCATTTATGCTTGCCTTGATCGGCCACGAGCGGCCCACGCCACGATCAACACGCTAACAACCCTCGCGCTTCGCGCTTATCAGACCGGCCATCATAATCTTGCGTACGATTTCTTCAGCGTCATCTATAACCTCCAGCGCCATCAGGGCGTTGCAGATGGCCTAGGAGGGCGACGCAGGTTCCTAGAAGCAGTGAAGTCTACCCTGTCGTAGCAGGCGCCAGACGGGCGGCGCGACCGTTGCCGGCGGCGTATTGGCGTCGCCAAGACTGAGCGTAGATCCCGCCCTTGTTGAGCAGCATGTCATGGGTGCCTGCTTCGACAATGTGGCCCTGGCGCATGACGTAGACTAGATCCGCCCGCATCGCTGTCGTAAAACGATGGGTAATGATGAGCGCGGTGCGGCCGTCGGCCAATTGAGCAAAACGATCCATCCACTCTGCTTCGGCCCATGAATCCATCGCGCTCGTTGGTTCGTCCAGCAGGATCAGACCTTTATCACGCACAAAGGCGCGCGCAAGCGCAATCCGCTGCCACTCTCCTTCGCTCAACCCCGTGCCGTCAAGAAACCACTTACCCAACAGAGTCTGATACTGCTTGGGCAACCCCATGATGATCCCATGTGCGCCGGCAGATCGAGCCGCACGCTCAACCTCATCGAATTTAAACGCCCCGGCGCCCTTGCCCATGGCGACGTTGGCAGCCGCTGTTGCATGATAGGGAACAGGACGCTGGAACATCACCGATAGCCCGGCACGCAATTCTTCCTGCGCGAAATCGCGCAGGTCCGTGCCGTCCAACTCAATCCGGCCACGCAATGGATCGTAGAACCGACAAAGCAGTTTCACAAGCGTGCTCTTACCGGCTCCGTTCTCACCAACCAATGCGACAGTCTTGCCGGCGGGAATATAAAGATCAAAATTGTCCAGAACCTTGCGATCGCTGCCAGGGTAGGCGAATGAAACGGATCGAAATTGAACTCCTCGTAGCAAAGGAATGGGAACCGGTTGTGGTTTAGCTGGATCGCTGATTGCTTGTTCCAAGTCGAGAAAAGCAAAAAGATTTTCGAGAAAGAGAATGTGTCGATAGATGCGGCCCACATCGCCCAGGAGCGTCGTGAGCAAACTCTGTCCCTGATTAAAAGCCTGGTAGATCAAGGCTAGATCACCTAAGGAGTACCACCCCTGCACCGCTCGCCAAAGCACCAACACACCCGCAATGACTGAAATCATGAGGGCAAATACGCCGGCAAAGAATTGAGTCAATGCTTGACGACGAACGATGCTTCAAGCGCCCGGCACGTAGCTTTGCCCGGACGGTCTGGTAGCTTTCCAAAAAATGGGGAGAAAGACGAAAAAGCCGTACTTCAGCTGCCGTTGATTCATCCGTCAGCATCATGTCGTAATAGCGCGCCCAACGCTGGTCCGGCGTGGACTCCTCCCACCACTGATGCAGCGTGCGGTGATTTTGCAGGACGACGAATAGTGCAGGCAGCATGCTGAGGATGAGTGCGGCCGGAAGCCAGAGCCCATATGGCAACAAGAGCGCACTCATTGCCACGAGCGTTACGGTACTTCCTAACAAATCGCCAATACTCTCCAGAAGATCGAGCGGCAAGTAGAGCGCATCGCTCCGCGCCCGGTGCAAATGATCATGAAAAACGGGCGTCTCATAAAATGCCAGGTCAACATCCGATGACTTCGCATGGATGAGACGCGCCAGATTATCACTGACCAACTCCGCCTGGGCAACGCTGATCCAATTGAGCAATTCTCCTATCACAAGATTCAACAGATAGATAGCGGCAATTGCCAACGCCGGCAACAGGAGTGGCTTCAGGCTTTCCCAAGTTCCCAGTATGAGAACGCCGGCCAGATTATCAACCAGAATTCGCGAGCAATAGACAGCGCCGGCTGGCAGCAATCCAGCGAAAACAATGAGCAGTACCCACAGCACGCTCCAATAACCGGAAGCCATCCAGACCAAGCCAAGCGCACGCGGCACGTGGCGCAGTTGATTGAGTGTACGGCGCAATTCATTTTGCATGATATGGATCAGTTACTGGTTGTATAGATATGAGATTCTATTTGTTGTGCGAGGTGAGGCAGGCGAGAAAGTGCATCAGGCCGACCCAAGCGGAAAATTGGTACAGCTTCTACCAATGCCATGCTGCGGGCGAATAGATCGCGTCGTTCTTCAGCATTCAAAAACCCGTTGCCAAAACGGGCGCCGTACCAGTTGCTCATTAGAGCCAACCATCCCTCCCTTTCCGCCATTGGTAAGATTTCAACCTCCTCTGCTTCATCGAGGACAAAAAGCGAAAAAAGCCGCGATTCAGCCCCTTTTGGAATACGGGAGAGACGCGCCGCGCGCTTTTCATATTCGGGAATGAGGCGCGACAGCTTAGTCGGATCGCCGTCTAATGCAACAACCGTTTCAGGCCACAGCTTGAATTGGGGGATACCGGTCATTACGGTCGGCGCTGCCGAGTCCAGATCAACGGTGGTTAGATCATCAGCGATGAAATCATGACCACGTGCGCAGAGCGCGGCGGCTGTCGAAGATTTGCCCATTCCGCAATCCCCCAGAATGGCGACGGCGCAGCCGCCGATGGCTACGGAGCTGGCATGCAAACAGAAGCGGCCACGCTGATGTAGAAGCACGCCCAGCGCGCTGCCGAGCAGACGCAGGCGCATTGCAGCAGAAGAAACGGACGGCTCTGGATTGAAGACGATCTCTCGCCCCTTGCGAATCAACGCGCGACCGACGTGTGGCCAGTATATCTGTACGTCTTGTCTGGATGTGCGTTGGGCAGTACGCACTTCATTGCTGACACGACTTGCATTAAACTGGGCGGCTTCCAACAGCCCATCATCCGGGCATGCCAGACGAATCGTCACATCGACGGCGCCGTTCCACCGGCACAACTCCGGCAGCGCAATCTCCGAGCGGATACCGATTCCATACGCATAGTAGCAATACTCAGTCACGACAAATGCTTCTCCTCAAATGAGTGTTGTCCCAAGAGGTTGTTCAAGCTTTTCATGTTCGCGGGAATAAATGCGTCCGATCAATCAAAGCGCATTCGGAAGCGTCTCGACATGGACCAAACAGCAGCCTGGATTCCCTAACTCATGACTCGCGCGGTGTCAGAATCCAGGCTACTGCCTGACTGAAAAGAGGCACTGGTCCATAGCCGGCGCTTACTTCTTGCTCAAGCGATTTCAGGAGCAGATTACGAGAATTCGCAGTCATCTTACAAGGCGAACCTCTGCGTTAGCTACCGATACTTCCACCTTGGCATCTGGCATTGTGCTTGTGGTTGCGCCGGCACTTACGCCGACGAGACCCCGCCAATGTAATCTGCTCTATGTCGCCGTAGCGATTTACCTTGGGTCTGACATAACGTTCCTTCATACATCCTCCTTAACAGACGTTCGTTCATGCGAGGCAATCGTTTTCTGCTGACAAATTGTGAGCGTTGATTAGATGTCGATGAAAGGCAAGCAATTGTCGAAAGAACCTGAACGCAGTCCCTTAAGCCTCGCATACCTCGAGATACTCTGGACAGAGTTAGTAGTGCCACCGTTCAGAGCACGATCATACGTATGGGTCACTCTGGGCCTAAACAGTTGACTATTGGACCATACGCGAGTCACGAAGATGAGCGCCTTACCCGGGAAACCATGTCGAATTTCGACCAGAGAAGGCTGGTGTCTTGCTGGTGTAGTCCGCTATTGCGCATACTTCATGGCCCATCGGCCATTGTGAGTCCAAGACCATTTAATTCCTCAATCAGCGCAAATATGTCCGCCTGACATACTTCACGCGACACCTCGTATTTGGCAACAATTGCATCGCAGATGACTTTGATGGATGTTGGACGCTCAATGATGGACCAAACGTCGGCGCCAATGCCTTCCAAACCAAAGTACTGACCGCTCTCTACGTCCATGATGATCATTTCGCCATTCAGGTCAGCTGCCACTGCGCTCGGCGTTGCTCGGATAACGGTTGATTGTTGGAAAAAGAACTCTTCGTCCATCACGATTTACCTTTCTTCAGTTTCTTGCGCAGACATCTTGTTCTGGGTGAAATTGCAACGATTATCAGACTAAATTCGCACTACAGTCGCCATGCTTTTGATTGCTTAATTTACGCCGCCCGGCTATACCGGCGGACCGATAGAGGGAAGTAGCTATATGCGATCCTCAGTATGCTGCACGTGAGAACACAGCTTCGACTCATCGTTGTCGTCACCGTTGAGAATGGTAGAAAATGCGGTTCTCACGGAGGTCTGTCCAGATGCTCTATCACGATGATGCGTTGATCGATTGTAGGGTAAAACAGGACTTGCACGCTACCGCTACACGCGCCACCCGCTTCTCCCACGTCACGAAGTCGCCCGTTGATCGTCGCGGGCGCCTCACTCTATACTGGGACCGTTACCTGACCATGGTGACGCAGGTTACGCTCAACGCCCTCTGAGTACCATTCATCTTGGCATGTGTCTTTCTCACATCAGTTTCCGGAAAGCTCTATTACCAATAACACCAGGAACGGCACGGGTGGATGTGACCTCTCTGCGATGAAGGCACAGCGTACCAACGGGCAATGTTGGCCCAGGTTCATAGCCGAATTATTGAGGAGAAGTCTCCATGAAGATATTTCAGAGAATCATCAAACAGTTAGCCCACGCAGTGAGATCTACCGTGATGCTCCGCCCAATGTATCTTGTGCTGTTACTTGTCCTGGTTTTTGGTGCAACGCCAGTGCAAGATGCCGAGGCTCAGGAAATTACGTGGGCTTTTGAAGAGACCTTTGACGGCGATCCGAGCGCGCCGTCCCAGGCTCTACTGCCCACCAATTTCGACTATGTGGTGACGCACCGCACCCACCCCAAAGCACATTTTGACCCATTTTCCAGCTTTCCAGCCGACCATGGGGATGACTGCGCCGGACCAAATCCGGCGGTCTCACCCTTACCCCAGCACAGCGTGACGACGTCGCACTTCTCCAATGGCGCCAATCCGGACCAGAGCTTCTTCGTCTGCAAGAACCACATGATGTCCAGTATGGGCGACGTGTCCGGCTACTCAGTCACGGCCTTCTGGCCCAAACAGGAGTTCAACTTTGCCAACGGTGGCGTGTTGGAGTTTGACGTCAACATCAACGGCAACCATCCTCGCAGTTGGTGGGAAGTGATGCTGGTGCCGCGCGGCGAACTGAAGGTCGGTCCAGCCAGAGAATGGCTGCCCATTGATGAAGTCTATCCCAAAGACCGCATTGTCTTTGAATACATGCAGAATAAGCGCAAGATCCAAGTGGGCACAGCGGCGCTGGACCCTAACGGCAAGATTGTAGATGTGGCAGAGTGGGGCAATTGGGAACAGATGTTCGCGGGTGATCCAGCGACCACTGATCGACGCATCCGCCGCACGATGCGCATGACCTTCAACAATGATCAGCTGATTTGGGCCATCGAAAAGGCCGACGGCTCTTTCGATGAGTACAGCGTGAACGTGCCCGGCGGCCTTCCATTTGACCAGGGGCTGGTGGTCTTCAAGACTCATGCCTACACGCCGCAGAAGGATGGCAACACCAACACCTACACTTTTCACTGGGACAACATCCGCTTCAGCGGGCCCGTATTGGGCCGCTATGAGAACTTCGAGGCCGCGCCCGACGATGTTGCCTACCTGCAGGCCAACGGCAGCGTGCCCATTGGCACAAGCGATGCCATCTCCATCGATCTACCCCAAATCGGCCCCAACCCCATTCTCTTTGGCCAGGTGCATAATCCCATGCGCGGCCAGGTCCAACTCAGCATCAATGGTCGAGAGCCCATGGCGGTCAACCCCTATGACTATCCAGACGGCTGCAGTTCCCAAGGCTGGAAGTCGTTTCAGGTAGCCCTCGATCCGGCCTGGCTGCAGGACGGAGAGAACACCTTCCAGTGGACGGTCGGTCAACGTCCTGACTGCGTCGGAGCGGATTGGCCGTGGGATGGCTTCTCTATCAAGAGTTTAGAGGTCCAATTTGACTTGGATGACGGTGCTGATCCCGGTGATCCGCCTCCCATTGATCCTGTTGACCCTACTCCCACTGATCCTGCTGATCCCACCCCCAGCAAATTGAGCGGCACGGTGCAGATCGACCTGGCCGGCGCGTCCACCCCGATTGACGACTCACTGCTCGGCTCCAATCTGCCGGCATGGTTGGTGCCCTCCGGCCTGGCCGACGCCACCTTCCGCGAGCGGACGGCTGCGTCCGGCGTCTCGCTCATCCGCATGCCCGGTGGCAGCTGGAGCAACTACTATGGCTGGTACAGCTGTGAACAGGGCAGCGATCAGAGCGGCGCGCTCGCCTGCGGCGACAACTGGGCCAGCTGGGCTGCCCGCCCGACGGACTTCATCGACTTCATGCAGGCCACGGGGATGGCCGGCATGTGGGTCATTAGCCCCCTGGCCACCCCACAAGAAGCGGCCGCCGCAGTCGCCTTCTTCAACGCCGACGTGAACGATGCCACCGTGATCGGCGTGGATCGCAACGGCACGGACTGGCGCACGGCCGGCGATTGGGCCCAACTGCGAGCCGATCATGGCAACCCCGATCCCGTAGGCATCGCCCTGTGGGCCGTGGGCAATGAACTCTACGGCTCCAAGCCATCAACCGGCGGCAGCCAGTGCCAAGAGTATGGCTGGGAGAGCTACTGGACCTGTGACGGCGTTGAGTATGTCAACGGCACGACGGAACGGGATGGCTTTGTCGACTATGTGGCGGCCATGAAGGCCGTCGACCCCAGCATCCAGATCGGCGCGGTCGGCACGCCCACCGGCGCCGAGTTCAACAACTGGGGCAATGAGGTTATCGCCAGCGCCGGCACGCTCATGGACTTCTATGACATCCACCAGTACGCCTTCTTCGATCCGCCGGCCGATTACGCTACTATGCTGGCCCAGCCTCACGGCGTCTGGACCTCCATCATGGCGGACATTGACGCCTCCTTCGGCGCAAACTTTGGGAACCGCACAGTCCCGGTGGCCGTCACCGAATATAATCTATTCTCCGTGCACGAGCAGGACAGCGGGCAGCTCATGAACCGCATGGGCAATGCCCTCTTCATGGCTGACACCATCGGCCAATTGGCCACCGAGGGCGTTGCTATGGCCAATCAATGGAATCTCGCCAATGGGGCCAGCAGCACCGGCACAGAATATGGCTTGATGCAACCCAGCAGCTGGAACCGCAGCCCCCAGTACTATGTCTTTCCGCTGTGGGCAAAGTTCGGCAGCGAGATCTTACCCCATACTTCAAGCTTGGACGCTGCGTCGGAGGTGAGCGTCTACACCGGTCGCGTCGACGACGATACAGTATCGCTACTCGCCATTAACAAGAGCGATCAGCCGGCCACGCTATCGATTTCAGCCGTTGATGACAATGGGTCCGTTTCACTAACCGGCGGCCTGGTCGATCGTCTGGAAGCGGCTTCGCTGGATGCAGAGACCGTCACCTACAACGGCGTGCCCGCCCCAAACAACGATCTCAGCGATGCACCAGCGACCGCTCTAGGCGCAACGGGCACGTCAATTGACTACTCCGTCCCCGCCAATTCCATTGTCCTACTGCGAGTCGATCTGACAAACACGCCTGAACCGCCTGCGACCAATACGCCTGAACCGCCTGCAACCAATACGCCTGAACCGCCTGCAACCAATACGCCCGAGCCACCTGTCACTAGTACACCCGAACCGCCCGTAACCAGTACACCCGAACCGCCTGCAGGTGTCCTCACGATCTACGACGAAGGACTCGCCACAGGGTGGCAGAACTGGTCGTGGGGCATCAGCACGAACTTCGCTGCGACGAGCCCGGTCCATGCGGGCAATTTATCACTTTCCGTGACCTACACCGCTGGCTGGGGTGGGCTCTCCCTTCGTGCACCAAGTCCGGTCAATACGGCCAGCTACAATAGCATCACCTTCTGGGCCCATGGTGGCGCAAGCGGCAATCAGAATGTGCAGATCTACCTGCAAGAAAGCGATAGCGGCAATCCGCTCACGGCTGTCCCGCTGTCAATTCCTGCGCAGAGGTGGACACAGTACACGATTCCGTTGGCCGATCTGGGTGCACCGGCGCAAATCGCACGCATCACGATCCAGGATCGCAGTGGCGGTGTGCAGCCGACCTTCTATCTGGACAACCTACTTCTGGCCTCCGTAACGGTACCAGAACCAACGCTGGATCCAACACCAGAACCAACGCCAACCGAACTGCCACCCGGGGATCCAGAGGACGTACTCGTATATCTCACCTCAGCCACGCGAGCAGAGGCTGGTGGCGTCAAATTTGCCAATGAAGATATCGTTGCCGTAAATCTGACCACGGGCTTATGGTCTCTCGTGTTTAACGGTTCGGATGTAGGGTTGAGCCGGCGTAGCATTGACGCCTTTGCACTGCTGGCAGATGGAACCATCGTGTTTAGCCTCCGCGCCGACGGCGAGCTGGCTGGATTTGGGTTCGTCGATGACTCAGATATCCTTCGCTTTGTGCCGGAAAGGTTGGGAGAAGAGACTAGCGGTACGCTTGAATGGTATGTAGACGGCTCAGATATCGGGTTAGACACCAACGGCGAAGACATCGACGCCCTCTCCACCACGACCAACGGTGGACTAGTGCTGAGTTTCGTCGGAGGTTTCAACGTATCCAGCGTCTCGGGCAGAGACGAGGACCTCGTACTCTTCTCACCGACACGGCTGGGCGAACAAACAGAAGGAACCTGGGCGCCATATTTCGACGGCTCAGACGTTGAGCTCGACACGAATAACGACGAGGATATCGATGGCGTGCATGTGGAAGCAGAAACGATCTACATGACGACCCGAGATGCCTTTAGCGCGCAGGGGGTCTTCGGCAGGCAAGCCACCATTTTCACCTGCACACCCATCTCATTCGGTACTGAAACCTACTGCACCATCGAGCTCTTCCTGGACGGTTACGACGCTGGTTTCGTCGGAAGAAGAATCAACGGTATCGCCCTGGAGACAGTCGACTCAGCCCTTGACCGTGGCCTTCTTGTGCTGCCGGCAGACAGCATAGAGGTCTCGACTACGTCGGTATCAGAAGAAATGACCAAGCACGATAGTGCCAGAGACGTGGATGACGAGGGCAACCTCTTACCCGACATCGACGGCAGTCAACCAGACAGTGTTTTCCTGCCGATTCTGTCGAACCCGTAGCCCACATGCGTCACCTTACGGACCGGTCGCCGCGCAACGAGTCATGGCGACCGGTCCCGTCCACGATAGCCAAATGACGGAGACGATCGATCTTTCTCCTGCATGATCCATCACGTGGGAATCTTGAAGGTCATCAGATGGATGAACCAAATTGTGCGTAACGTTCAAGACCGGCAAAGAAAAGGTCGCGGCCACCTAGTTCATCCGCCACACCCTGATAATAGCGCAAGTTAAAAATAGCACTATAGGCCATCCTGGCCAGCGAGCTAGACATGTTGGCGCTCTCCTTCATTGCTGTGACGAAAGCCTCACTCGCCACCGGCCGATCGAGGCAGGCAACAACAGCGTTCCGAATCAGCCGATGCCGTCCGCAATACTCGCGCCAGACGGTCGGAAGCAGCCACTCATGGCCCAGGTCGCGCCAAAAAACCACGTCGTTGCGACCGTACGCATAAGGGGTCGAAAGCCAAGACCCGAAGCTACGTTCTGCGTAGTGGTAGCCAATCGCCTGTGCATTAAAGACAAATTGCAGATCTGCTCGCTCCAATCGATAGGCAAGCTCAACATCTTCTGCGCGGCGAAATCGTATATCGAAGCCGCCGTGCCTCTGCAGATGACAGCGAGCCAGTGAAGTATTGCCGGTAAAAAATTGACGCGCGGTCGGCGCATATATTCCAGCCGCCATATCCTCATATTGCTTCATCAGCATCTGCTGCTCCCAATCCACCCAGGGCTGCAGCTGAACATCTGGTGGCGTCAACATGGGCCCTAAGACCACAGTGCTGGAACCATGATCGTGATGAGTCAGCAGATGTTCGTGCACGAGATTGGCCGTCGGCACAACGTCATCATCCAGAAAGAGCAGCAGCTCGCCCTCTGCCGCTTCGATGCCCCGGTTACGCGCTGCAGCCACGCCGACGTTCTCTTGTCGAATGTAGTTGATCGTCAGCGGCGTCGTCAATGCGAGCAGATACGCGTCAGTTCCATCTGAAGAACCATCCGACACGACAATGACTTCAAAACGGTCGAGCGGCATGCGTTGGCGCTCCAGACCGGCCAGCGCTCTCCTCAGCTGTGGCAAACGATTATAGGTAGGAATGACAACCGACAAGCGTTCCATCTATTGCATCCAAATCACGCGGGCAGGCCGTGTCCTACAGGAACACCGCACGGGATAATTTATGGGAAGACGTCAGGTCGTTCGGCGTGAACCTTTGCTCTTCAACGATATCGGCAGGTACGCATTTAGCATCACCAGACCAATCGCACCGATTTCCAAGATCTAATTCATTCGTATCCGACAAAGCGTGCATTGATCAACTGATCGACCAGATGCAATGACACGGAGCGGACAAAGACGAAGAATACCAGGAAGAGTGTCGCGGCAATGGCCATTAGATGACTTCTGAGCACCGGAGCATAGATCAGCGCAATCACCACCAGCCCCACTGCCCCAAGCACAAAAAGTGTGAGGATCAATGCAGTTTGATAGTGACCCCGCTCAGCATACCAGCCCTGTTCATAGGCGAGAACTCGCGCATGCCCCGTCAGCCAAGAGAGCGAGTGAAAGTGCTTGTTAATGCCGAGCATCAACATAATCAGACTGATCACAAACCAGAGAGTCTTCTGCCGCAGCGCATACCCTTCGAAAATGATAGGAATTCTGAGATAGAGACTAGCGCTCACCGCGAACGTATATCTAACGAGGCTGCGCCTCAGACCGACGAGATGTAGTTTGACGAGTGTCTACCAATAGAAGTAGGCTCCAGTTGGTGGGAACAAGTGGGAGACGGCGGAACCGCTCCTCTATTAGATCGCTCAGCGATCGGTAGCCGTGAAGGCGCCCCCAACTGGAGCCTACAATGAGTATACCACAGAGTGTGACTGAGATTCTGCGTGACCATGTGACGCTGGAAGTGGAAAGCATCGACCGGATGTACCTCAATCTGTATGTGCCCAGGCTACAATACGAAGGGGGCATCGCCTCGTTTTTTCGCTATCATCGCGGTGCAACCTTTGCGTCGTCGGCCTTGATGGCGCCGATGACGGAAGCGTTTGTGGCTGCCATCAAAAGGTACGCCAAAGAGAATGGGATTCCGCTGATTCGTTTTGCCAAAGGGCAACGCAAAGATGATGTGGCGGCTGAGCATTTGGCCCAGTTTAACCAAGAAGAAGGTGTCCTCTTCATCGGCGTTGCCCAAGAGAAGGTCAGCGTCTTCCGTACTGAGAAACGACGCAACCCGGAAACCGGCCAAAGCTATCCCTGGATTGTGCGTTCAACAGCCATGGTCAACCAGTACTACATCTATGCCGTGGACCAAGATTTCGGCCCCTTCTTCCTCAAGTTTTCGTCCTACTTTCCCTACAATGGTCGGCTTTGCATCAATGGTCATGAATACGCCAAACGCCAACTGCAACAACAGGGCATCGACTTTGAAGCACTGGACAACGGGATTCTGAGTTGTGAAGCGCTTGAACAGTTGCAGGCCATCTGTGATGAGCTTTCAGCCGAGAAGATCGATGCTCTGTTGCGTAAATGGCTGGCTCGGTTGCCCCATCCGTTCACGGCAAAAGATCGTGCCGCCGGCTATCGATACGAAATCTCGATTCTGCAAGCGGAGTTCGCATTGACCCAAGTCCTGGATCGACCCCTCAGCGGTCGCATCTTGTTCGAAGATATCATCCGAGAGAATCTTGGACTGGGTCGTCCTGACCAGGTACAACTCATCTTCGACCGGCGAGTGACCAAGCGAACGCCGGGTCGTTTCCGCACTCGTATCATCACTCAAGATGTTATGCCCGCTTTGTATGTCGACTACAAGTCAACTCGTATCAAGCAGTATCACAAGGAAGGTCGCGCCTTGCGCACCGAGACCACCATCAACAATACCCGTGACTTCGCCATTGGCAAACGGCTGCAGAATCTACCTGCATTGCGCCAGATCGGCTTTTCCGCCAACCGACGTCTGCTGGACGTCCAATCACTCAGCCACGATTGCACCATCGGTGAAGAGGCTTTTCAACGGCTGAACCAACCGGTTGACGTTGATGGGCAACGGGCTGCCGCACTGCGTTTCGCTGATCCAACTGTCCAAGCTATCCTCAGTCTCCTCTTGATGTTTGCTCTGCTGCCCAACGGGTTTCGCAATCGTGACCTGCGCAGCCATCTCGCTGCACTTCTCGGCCTATCGCCGGAAAAAATGACCCCGGGCCGCATGACCTATCAACTGCGACGACTGCGCTTACATGGTTTGATCCAACGCATTGACGGCACCCATGCCTATCGACTCACTCAAGACGGCATTCGGGTCGCCTTCTTCTTCAACCGCACCTATTGCCGTATTCTGCGTCCTGGCATGACATACATCATGCCTAACGCACCTGATCTCGACTCAACTCTACAACGCCGTTTCGATCAACTGGATGCGGCTATTGAAGAATGGTGTGAGCGGCCTATTCTTGCCGCATGAAAACTTGACTCATTCTCAACGACTTTTCTGTTCCAAGCTTTCTAGCGCTCACCGCGGCGTATATAAAGTAGAGAACGGCGGTAACCCACCCCATGTTGATTAGGCGGGATATTCCTCTGCGAAAGATTCCAACACGGCATTCCCTTTTCTCAGTTTGGCTCTCTGCTCAAGGGCTTTAAGGTCTAGTCTTCGCCCACCATCTGCTGTCTCTGGAACAACAGCTGGTAGAGAATTGCGACCAGCACCAGTGCAACGCCAACCAATTCAAGCATCCAATTGATGGTAATGCCCCCGGAAAACCTTGACAGCCGCGGCAACGCGACGCCAAAGATGGAGGCCATGCGCACGATCAAGAAGCGTAGAATGAACAGGAGACCAAAGAGCAGAAACAGAGCTTGGCGCCATTGCGTCCTGAATATGAGGGCGCTGCCAATGAAAATGATGACAGCGACCCCGATTGCGCCGACAACCAACCAGGCCTGCACGATTTGGCGCTTTGCATACCAATCTTGTTCGACCGCAATCACCCGTGCCGCCGCAATTGCCCACGTCTGAAGATCCAGTTGTTTGTTGATGCCCAGCACCGCGAGACAGCTGCCCAGCATGAGCCACGGCACGCTCTGCAGGTATCCCGATCGACCGGATGAAGCGTTCAGGACGCGTCCGGCGCAGAGCAGGCTGAGCAGCGCGGCCAGGAGATATCCTGCCGTCGTCATCCAACCCAGGAAGGTCGGGTCACCGATGTGAGGCGACCAGCCAATTTCCAGAATTTGCTCAATTGATCCCATTTAGAGCCTTCGGACCACACGCGCTGGCTGTCCCACGGCCACGCAGCGCGCGGGAATATCTTTGGTCACGACGCTACCGGCGCCGATGACGCTGCCGGCGCCGATCATGACCCCCGGCAGCACGATCACGCGCCCGCCCAGCCACACATTCTCTTCCAGGATCACGGGCTGCGACGGCGGAGTTTCGTAGCGGCGTTCCGGTTCGACACGATGGAAGTGGTTGTCCATGATCATGCAGTAAGTGCCGATATTGCAGCGCGGCCCGATGCGCACCAGTTCTTGCGCGGCAATCGAGCATCCATAGTTGATGTAGGTGCCAGCGCCGATCTCGAGCCTTCCTTGCGGACCGGATACGAGCTCCAGCGTGGCGATGGTTGAGACCAGGCGCGCCCGCTCACCAATGATCATCACGCCCCGGTTCTGCACGCTTGGGTGGCCCCAGACGCGCACCTTGCGGCCGAGGGCTGTGACGCCGCGCAGGTAGATCAGGGCGCGGCAGGACGGCCCAGGCGTTGCGCCAAAGCGCTGATGCAGTGTGAATTTGGGTAGGCGCCGGCTCAGCCTGCGCCTGGCTGGCTATTTCCGACATGGGATGACTCATTTTCAAATGCTTCACTAAGCATGGTCATATCCTCTCCATCGGTTGTCGCCGCAGTGTCAGGCAAAGGGGGAAAGGCCATCGTCCAATTGACGCCGCTCCTGGGCCGGGACTCCGGCCACAAGCGTGTTCGGCGCAACACCTTTGATCACAACCGCACCGGCAGCCACAATAGCTCCTCTCCCAATCGTGACGCCCGGTAAGATCACGGCTCGCGCTCCGATCCATACACCATCCTGGATGGTAATTGGCTCGGCAAAAGCGGGACCCGCCCGCCGTTCCGGCCCGCCAATATGGTGGCTACTGGTCAACAACAGCACATCGTGCCCGATGGCCACGGCATTGCCGACTGTAATTCGGGCATTCAGATCTAAGAAACAACCCTTGTTAAACCAGCAACCCTGGCCAACGGTCAAATTGGCATAGATGTCTTTTCCACCGGTGATTGTGGGCATGCCCCACATGATGGAACCCCTGCCTATTGCAAACCCAGCAAGTTGGAGGAGTTTCACGCGTACGTGAGCCCCAACGTGAAGGGGAAAGAATCCGGCAAGTATCTGAACAACTTGAAGACGTCCATTGTAATAGCATGTCTCTTCCGCAACAACGCTTTGAAAATGATGCACTGCTCGCATTTCCTCCAAGGCCTAGCTTCTGAAGTGCGCACCATCGATATCGCCAGTAGAGGTATTCGCTCACTCCTCGATTCACCGACGCCACCATGTGATGTAGCTGCTGGATTGATCCAGACTTCACCGGGTAGCTGCTGCAGGACCGGCACTTGCTGGGCAAATCGTTCCGAACGTTGCTCGTAGGCGATCTACAAAACTTGTTGTCGTTGCTAGTTGACTTGCGCAGCCGAGCCCGGTAGTGGACAGGTACCGGCACCATCAAGGCCAAATCTGGATGATGACACGATGTTTGTTGATGCACAATATAGCGAAGCCGCCGCACAGTACAAACCACGTCATGTTTTGCACAGGTGCCGCTTGACCGGATTGAAAACTTCGTGGCGCGTCCGGCGTATAGAAAGCTCAGCAGCGCGGCCAGGAGATATACTACTGTAGTCGCCCAATCCATAAGAGCCGGATCAGCTATGTGAAGTGACCAGCCAATCTCCAGAATTTGGTAGATCATGCGGTTGACTATTTCCTGTCCGTTAGATCAATCTTTCATGCCGCCATCGACCAACCTTCGTCCTATAGCGCAGCCAACTGCGCCTACCTATCCATCACATTGGGCCGGCTGCCGGCGCTAAATCGGCGCCCTGCTTGATTATTGGCAGCAATAACCTCCTGGGCAGATCGGGCCCTTCTTGATAGAGATAGAGCACCGAATCTCCCTCAAACGGCGACGAAAAGGCCGGGATATCCCCGCCGCTCACCGTGCCGCCAGCGATGGTCGCACCTGTCTCAGGGTTGAACCACTCGAGCAGCATTGTGCCTTCGACGGCCGTAAGATCGACCCAAAATTCGATATCCCACGGATCGTAGATTAGAAACTCGGCGCCGACAGCGGACGGCTTGGCCAGGCAGTAGCCCGTCCCGCACAGGTCGGTTCTGGGCGTCATGGCCTGTAAGTCCATCCGTTCGGCGTACCGGCGGGTGTAGCCCATGTTGCGACGCAAGCTCACCCATTGGGGATCGTCGAAGTCGAAGCCTGCCCCGCCGACGCCGTAGCCTGCGCCGTCATAGCCGTCCATGAAGATAGGATTAATGCCACGAGTGAAACTCTGCCAAACCCAGGTGCGATCGCCGCCGATGCCCCAGATGTGATCCGTATCGGCAATGATTACCTTGCTGCCGTCTGCTGGTGGCGGATCGTAGTAGGCATTGGGCGCAATCCAGTCGGCATCGCTGGCAAAGAGCTCATCATTGTCACCGTTGGGCCATTCAACCGTCATGCCGACGGGATGTTGCTTGGGTTTTGTCGTCTGATATTCCCTAATTAAGTCAATCATGTGATATTGCCATGCGGTCGATTGCGCATGGCTCTCATTGCTGATCTCGTAGAGCACGTTGTCCAGACCGTTGAGCGTATCGATAACCTTGCGCACATAGGCCTCCTGAACAGCAAGCAGCTCGTCGTTGCCCAGTTCGTGGCTCTCTTCTCCGCTGTTATCGCCGTTGCGGTCGCCGTCGATGCCATTGATATTGTTGGCGGCGTTGAAGGGATGACCATTCCAGGGATTGTTGGCGCCAAAGCCCCCTTTCTGGCTGGCGACGCTCCAGCCGTTGAAGAGCACGACCGCTACATAAATACCACGATCATCTGCGGCGCTAACACGGTCATAAATGCGATCGAAGTAGGCCTGTTCGAACTGGGTAAGATCCCACTTAGGCTTGCCATCGAGGGCAGTCCCGGGACCGGTGCGCGCAAATGGCGGCATGGGACTGAACCAGTAGTCTTCATCCACCGTCTCCGTCGTCCAGCGTGATTCCTCCCACGTCCACAGCCGGAAAAAATTGTGGTGATGGGCCAACAGGAAGTCCAGATACTGCTCATAGTCAAAGGTCGGCGGCGGATCGGAGCCACCGTTATCCTGAAAGCTTGACCAAGTGTGAGAGCCGGTCAGGTAGACAGCGTTGCCGCCGCCATCAGTAAAATAGCGCTGGTTTTCGGGCATCACAAAGAGAGGCCCACTCGCCGACTGATCGCGGGCAGTCGACGCCGGTCCGTCGTTCGCGGCTGCGTTGATCTGCATGTTGATCTCCATCGCTGGCGCCACGAGCCAATCCGTGTTGATGCTAAGCCAATCGGCCACACGGTGCTCGATGCTCAAGCGATCCCATGCCAATAGGCTTGCTACACCGCTCATCACCAGCACCATTAGGCCTATGGTCACCGGCCTGGCAATCCGTTTCCCCATCATGAAAAAATGGCCGGACCGCCTCTTGACATCAATGGCTTGCTTGCCTTTTGAATGACGCATGATTCGCTCCTGCAGCCTAGGACTACCCAACTGTCGTCAATTCAACAAAGGGCTCAAATGCGGGCGCTCCCGCGTTGGTCGCGCCCAATAAGATCTGCTTGCGACTATAGAAGGCCTCAGCCCCCAGCTCCGGTGCACGCGACTCAATGCCGCGTAGGGAGAGAATTGAACGGAATGTCTGTCGCGTAAACCAATGCTTGTTCGCCTGAGTCTGAAAGTGGTCCATCAGCAGGTCCAGCTTGCGTTCCAGCACCTCCCGGTTCAAGGGTACAAAGACATTAGGCGAGCCCAAACCGCCATCATATTTGGGGATTTCGTACTCCAAAATCAGGTGATCGCGAAAGGTGTTCCAGGTCAACTCATTAATGACACGATGATCCTGATGCCAATCCTCTCGATAGTGCGTCAGCACCAGCGCAGGGGATACAGCCTGCTTGATCTCTTCGAAATAGTCCTTGATTTGCGCCCCGTCATACGGGAAGTAGCCGTCACGAAAGGCTTTCACCACAATCTGACAGTCTTGAGCGCCATCCAGAAAATCGTGGGCGCTGGCGACTGCCTCATGCCTGCGCATCTCAGAGGCGCTAAAGACGATCCAGTGAAAGCGCAGGTGCGGATAGGCCTGGATCAGGCGCAGAATGGTGCCGCCGCACCCGATCTCGATATCGTCGCTGTGCGCACCCAGGCAAAGTATCCAAGGCGCCTCATCTTGGTCCCAATCGAAGCGTAGTTGCTGCATTATTCTCCCTTTGTCAGTTATGGCCAGGGGCGACTTTACCCGCGCCTGGCATCAGTCGGCAGGGTGGTAGAGCGGGACAAGATGTGAGCGATCGAGCAATACGCGCTCACCGTGGTTCTTGTCGATCTGAACCCGAATATTTCGCCTCAGGCCATCTTCGGGTCGATCCCAGACGGCCCAAGGCATGTTGCCGGCGGCATACATGTCATCAAACATCTTTTTCTCTTTGAAGGTGTCCATGCAGGCCCAGAAACCAGGATTGCGATAGGTGACCAGTTCTTGCTGAGCAATGAGACGCTGGAAGGGCTCCACCACAAGTTCTTCGCCCTCCTGCATATAGTCAAAAATATCATGACGGAAGATAAAGAAGCCGCCGTTGATCCAGAAGTCACCATCATCAATGGGGCTGATGTCGGTCACGGTCCCGGTGTGGTCGTCACTGACGCGATGAAAGGACTGGGAGGGGCGCACCGAGAGAAAACTGGCGATCTTGTTTTGTTCACGGAAGAATTCCAGATAACCGTCCAGGTCGAGATCACTCAGCCCGTCCGAGTAATTGGCCATGAAGTACTCCTCGCCATCCAAATGCTTCTGTACCGCTTTGAGACGCTGGCCAATGTTGGAATGCTGCCCCGTGTCGACAAAGGTGATGTTCCAATCGCTAATATCGCTGTTATAGAGATGGACATTGCGCCCGCCCTGGGACATGATGAAGTCATTGGAAAGACATTCATCGTATTCCAGGAAATAGCGCTTGATGTAGTCGCCCCGGTAACCAAGACACAGTATGAAATCCCGGTGTCCAAAGTGGGCATAATACTTCATCAAGGTCCAGATGATCGGCCGAAAGCCGATTTCGGCCATCGGTTTGGGAATGGTTTCCGAGTATTCGCGTAGCCGTGTTCCCAAACCGCCGCAAAATAGCACAACCTTCATATGTCCCCCTTATTAGCACGGATCGCTACGGTGCCAGCATGATAGCGCTGTAGCGATCAGCGGCTGCTCATCGTCGCATCTATTGAACTTGATACACTGTCTAAACCCTTCGGTTACGGGGATCACCGGGACCGTGCCTGATGCGCTCCCTTGCCCAACTCAGACTATGTGTTGTAGCGCCGAAAGACTGGCCGGGTCGGACCACCGACCAGGTAGCGCTCTACGCCGTCTTCCAGCGCACGTCCGTAGACAAAAAGAGCGTCGTAGATCGCTTCGACTGTGCGATCTATGTCTTCGTCCGTGTGGGAATAGCTAACGACGAGCGAAGGCATCAGCAGCCCCCGCTTAATCGTCTCTTGCATGAAGAGAGCCCGAAAGAATTGGGAGGGTTTGCCCTCGTGATCGCGTGTCCCGTAGACTAGATTACAGGGGAAACCAACCACATCGACGTATGCATCTAACCCCTGTGCACTCACCGCCTGGCGAATGCCGTCGGCAAGGCGGGCGCCTTGGCGGTTGAGACAGCCGATCACATCCTCTGCCTCATAAATGCGCATAGTCTCCATGGCAGCAGCCAAAGAATGGCTTTCTGCGCCATAGGTGGTGGAGAGCAGAAAAACGCGCTCCCGATCGTGATGTAGGCCGCCCAGTTCCATGACTTCCCGCCGGCCCACCAGGGCCGCAATCGAGAAGCCGTTACCCAACGCTTTGCCAAAGGTCGAAAGATCGGGCACGACGTCATACTTGCCTTGCGCGCCGTGTAATCCGTGGCGAAAGCCGGTAATGATTTCATCGAATACCAGAAGCGCGCCATGCTCGTGACAGAGCCGCTTGACCTCATGCAAGAAGTTGTCCTCTGGCGGGCTATACTTCTCTGGCTCCATGACAAGGCAGGCAATGCGTCCCGGATATTGCTCGAAGATGGCCTCGACGCTCGTCGGATTGTTGTAGCGGAACGTGACGGTGAGATCCTGAATCACCTCAGGGATGCCGGCGTTCATAGGCGATGCGCCAATAAACCAGTCGTCTACTGAGAAAAAGGGATGGTCAATGCAGATGCCAACCAGATCTCGCCCGGTATGCGCCCGTGCCAGCTTTACAGCGGCAGTCGTCGCGTCAGAGCCATTCTTGGCGAATTTCACCATCTCGGCCCCGCTGATCAAGTCGAGCAGTTGCTCCGCACAGTCGACCTCAATGGCCGCAGGCCGCGTGAAGTTGATGCCCTCTTGCATGGAGCCGTAAGCCGCCTCGACGACCGACGGATATGCGTGCCCCAGCGTGACCGACCGCAACCCCATGCCGTATTCGATGAATTCGTTACCGTCTACGTCCCAGACGTGGCAGCCTGAACCACGGGCAATGAATCCCGGGGATAGCGCAGGATATTGATCATCTCCTTTGGCATAGGTGTGGGCGCCGCCAGGGATGACGGCGTGGCTACGCGTGCGCAGTTGATCGGAATTGGTGAAGTTTTTAATCCAGGGCAACGTATCGTTTTTCGCCCGCGAGAAATCGGCGCCATTGCCGGACAAAGCAGAGTTAATGACCATAGTGAGTCTCCTTTTCAAGCCCGCCGTTTCAACGGCGAGCTGGTTCTAGCAAGGCGTGATCTTCCAGAAGGCGGGCTACATCGCGGATAATCGCGAATTCGATTCCCGATAGGCTGGCGATGTCGAGCAGCGAGTGCATGCCATCGGAATAATTGAGTGTCCAGAGCATGGCCATTTCGCTGGCCTTGGCATCCGGGCGCCCCCCAAATGCGCCGTAGAGTCCACGCCGCCCCAATTGCGGTTCGCATTTGGGATTGGTATTGCGATAGGTGCGATTGTGTTCGAGGACGTCACAGACGCTCAGGTACGTGCGCAATGAATCTGCCAGCGCCACCAGATTGACGAAAGCCGGATCGTCAGCCGACGTGTGATACTCGGGAAAACGACCGTGGGGAGTGCGGGTCAAGCTCCCTACAGCCAAATTGAACCCAGGCGAACAGTACTGACGCTCATCATATCCGTAGGGTGAGAAATCCAGCACCTCAAAAGGCTCCTCCTTGGATGCCAGCACATAGGTGGCAGCCCGGTCTATCTCGGCGTCTCCCTGCCGGCTGCGCTTGTAGGTCATGCTGCCTGCGTCGCCCACGCAGGCGACGACCAGACCATGCTTGATGTGGTTCGCCTGGTCCTCGTTGCGGCTTAACCAAGTGATGGCGCCGATGGTGCCGGGCAAAAACAGGAACCGGTATGAATAGCGCCTGGGCAGTTGCTCCAAGGCGCTGGCGAGAAACGTCGCGAGGGCCATGCCGGACAGGTTGTCATTGCAGAGAGACGGGTGGCAGCAGTGACAGGAGATGAGAATTTCGTCCTCGCAGGCGCCGGGCAATAGGAACTCGCCGTAGGTTAGGTGACCAGGCGCCAGCGTGGCATCGATGTAGACCTCATAATCGCCGTCGGGCAGGCCATCCAGCATCTCTTGGGCGAGGCAGAAGCCCCATGTCTCCCGATAATAGGATGTACGATAAGGAATCAAAGCCGGCTGTTCCGGAATGGTATGCAGATGCTGCTTGAGATCCGCCAAGGGCATGGTCGCATGGATCGGAATGCTGTAACTGACAATATGCAGGCTCGAATCGACGAAATCGACCACCGTATTGCCCTCGGGATCCTTGATCCAAGCGGTTCGAATATTCCATTCATTGGGAACCGTCCAGTCAAAGACCTCGGTACCCGTGGGCACTTCGTGTACAACCAGCGGAATATAGCGCTGCAGAATGCCCAGCGATTCGCGCACGCCGTCGCCGGTAATACTGCGGCAGATTGGGTAGAGCTCTTCAACGAGGCGATGCATCTCTTGACCGGTTGCAGCCAAGTTGGTTGCCGGAATGATATCAGGTATGGGACGCTCTTTTACGCTCATCGGATTCACCTGGCTAGTTCTGGTTGCAGGTCGGGATAGGCAGCATCCCGCTCGGAGATCACACTGACGGCGCGGGGCCAAGCAATGCTCACGGCCGGATCATCCCAGCGGAAGCCGCGCGCTGCGCCCGGCACGTAGAATTCTGACATTTGGTAGAAGACTTCCGTATCGTCGGCCAGCGTTAGGAAGCCGTGGGCGAAGCCTTCGGGCACATAGAGCATATTGCGCTCGGCTGGCGTCAGCGTGATACCGAAGTCGTACAGATAGGTGGGCGAAGATGGCCGTAGATCAACGATCACGTCATAGATGGCGCCCTGGGTGCAGCGCACCAGCTTGGCTTCTTCATGAGGAGCAACCTGATAGTGCATGCCGCGTAATGTGTCTTGCCACCGATTGTAAGAAATGTTGCATTGAGCCAACCGTGGGTTCAGCCCATGGGCTTCGAACTCGTGTTGACACCAAGAACGGGCAAAAAAGCCCCGTTCATCGGTCAATTCCTCGACTTGAATTACATACGCGCCGGCTAGTCCAGTTGGTTGAAAAATCATCTCATTCTCCTTCAGAGGTACGTATCTAGGCCGCGTCGAATACGACCCCGGCGCTGCACGTGGTGCCAGGGTCGTTTCCAACAGGTCAACAACCTTAGACTACGTTAGGGAATCACGATCCGTTTGGATTATCGGAGGGAATCATAGGTCTCTGAGATGCGCCCGGGCTGGATGCTCAATATAGCAGACTCGGCTCTTCACAGACGGCCTGGCGTAGCCGGAAAAGAGTGAGTGGCTCAAGAATACTACTTGTCGTAGCGCAACGGCAGCCCCCGTCCAATCTTTATGGGTAGACTGTAACCTGCGGAATCGGCGCCACAAATTGGCCGTTCCACTCACGGACGTGAGACATTTGGGCCATGATTTCATCCCTGAAATTCCACGGCAAGATCAAGATATAGTCGGGTTTGGTGGCCACGATCTCATCTGGATGATGAATGGGGATATGGGTTCCAGGCAGGAACTTCCCCTGCTTGTACGGATTGCGATCGACGGTATAGTCCAGAAAGTCCGTACGAATGCCGCAGTAGTTGAGGAGGGTATTCCCCTTACCCGGTGCGCCATAGCCGACGATCGTCTTGCCTTGACGCTTGGCCTGAATCAGGAAGTCAAGTAGCACTCGCTTCGTCTCCTTGACCTGCTCGTCGAACGCTGCATAGTAGGCCATATCGGCCACGCCGGCCTCCAGTTCCAGCGTGAGCAGCGCGGTTACGCGCTCGCTTACCGGATTGGTTGCATCCGCGTCATGGCAACCATAAACTCGGAGTGATCCGCCATGGGTCGACAGTTCCTCGACATCAAAGAGCCGCAGCCCGTGGGCAGCGAAGATCCTTTCCGTTGTGATCAGGCTGAAGTAAGAAAAGTGCTCGTGATAGATCGTATCGAACTGATTCTCGGCCACCAAGCACATCAGGTGGGGGAATTCCAGCGTAATTACACCACCTGGGGCCAGCAGAATCTTCATGCCCGCCACAAAATCGTTGAGATCGGGCACCTGGGCAAGTACGTTGTTGCCGATGAGCAGATCGGCCTGCAACCCCGCTTCCCACATACGGTCAGCGCACGCCACGCCGAAGAACTCGACGTGTGTCGGCACCCCCTTCTCGATAGCGACCTTGGCGACGTTAGCGGCCGGCTCGACTCCGAGAGCCGGGATCCCTTTCGCAACAAAGTATTGGAGTAGATATCCATCATTGCTGGCAAGCTCCACCACATGGGAATCCTCATCATAGCCAAACCGCGTGACCATGGCATCTGTGTATGCCTTGGCATGCTGAAGCCACGTCTCGGCATAGGAGGAGAAATAGGCATATTCAGTAAAAATATGCTCCGGACTGAC
>CAWEEJ010000026.1:0-64886 GCA_963807905.1 uncultured Chloroflexia bacterium
GACAATCGGATAGTCGCCATTCGGTGTGACCGGGTTCAGGTTGACGTCGATCTCATCACGCACGATCTCGCTCAACTGCCAGGTCGAAGTCGGCACGCGGCGTAGCGCCTCGTTGTCGCGATAGAGGCGGTCGCCCCAGACGCCTTCGGGACCGACCATCTGCACGGTCGCCACATAGTCATCGCTGATCGGGCCGACGGCTTCCCACCACAGGCGCACGTGTACCCAACCGCTGGGCGGGTGCATGGCGTCATCGGTCGCCGCCAGCCGCGGCGTGAGGATCTCGCACGCGGCCAAGGCGAGGCCGGGCACAAGCTCGGCCGCGGGGTAGGTCACAGCTTCACCCAGCGTCGGGCAGCATGTCGTAGCGATAGCGCAGCGCGTGGCCCGTCAGCTTGACGCCGGCCGGATACTGCTCGGTGACGAGAGGAAAGTTGGCGTTGAGCCAGTTTTCCACGACGCGTTGCTCATCTACGCCATCCAAATGGCTCTGAGTGAGCCAGAGCGTCTCCATCCCCAGGTCGACAATGCCCTCCAGGGGCGGCGCTACCACGTCATCCACCATGTCAGAGGTGAGCGTGCCGCCGTACGGGAAGAAGAGGGGCAGCGCCTCCTCGTCCAGCTCCTGGCGCAGATACCATTCGACCGGGCGGCGCGTGAGTCGACATGGGCAACCATGGATGCCGGCAACTCTTCGCTCTGCAACTGATAATTGGCCACATACTCGACGGCCGCCCGCCAGTTCTCGCGATAGAGGTCGGGTGTCCACAAGCGGGGCAGGGCCAGCACAAAGAGCATCACGACCACCCCGGCCAGGAGCGCACCGGCCACCTTCAGCCGGCGTCCGATGGCCGTCACGCCCCGGCCCAACGCCCAGAGCGCAAACGGCGCCGTGAAGAGCAGATAGCGATCCTCCTGGAAGACCGAGTCGCTGCGGCTGAGCAGCAGGTTGGCGATGAGGAAGGGCGTGACGATCCAGATGAGGAGCCAAGCCTGATCGAGGTAGCGGGGCGCAGCGGGCGCGTTGGCTGGCTTTGCTTGCGGGCGTGGAGACGACCACGGCAGAGCGATACCGACAAGCATGAGAAGGCCCAAGAGTGCAATCACGACGGCTTTGAACTCGTCGGGCCAGTCGACGTGCCAGACGGTCACGTTGCGCAGCAGTCGCTCCGTGTTGGCGGCAAAATCCTGAAACGTGTGACCTGGCGTGCTTTCGGCCTCGTTGACGAGCCAGGCATTGCGCGCCAGCGGCAAAAAGAGCAGCCCGGCCGCACCCACGGCCAGCGCGCCTTCCACAAAACGCCGCGTACGCCACGCCCCGTCTGCACTGCGGTCGAGCAGGAGCAGCGCAATGAGCGTCAAGCCGGCGGCGGGAAGCATGAAGGCAGCAAAGAGATAGCTGTAGAGCGCCGCTGCCATCGCCAGCACAAACCCCAGCCACCAGCCCAATCGCGCCCGCCAATCGTTGCTCTGCCAGCCGCGGAAGAGACAATAGGCCGACCAGACCAGGCCGGTCGCCGGGGCTGAAACATGCGCAATTCCTGGCTATACCAGACAAGCAACGGCGCCAGCGCCACCAGCACCCCGGCCAATAGGGCGGTGACGCGGCCGCTCAGACGGCGCACCAGCAGCAGCATGCCCAGAATCGTGAGCACACCCAGCACTGCGCCGAACGCGCGGAGCGCCGCGTCATTCTGTCCCAGCCGGAACCACTCCAGAATTGACTGCCAGTAGTGGAGACCCACGTAGTAGACGGGCGGATGCTTCTCTTCCACCAGGCGCGTGGTCACCTGCCAGGTGTAGCCGGGATCGGCCCCGGCCCAGGCCAGGCTGACCGCCTCGTCAAACCAGACGCTGTGATAGTTCAGGCGCCAGAAGCGTGTCAGCGTAGCGATGAGCAGGACGACCAACTCCGGCCAGGGTTCGGCATAGACGCCGGCCACGGCCGTGCGCATGGGGGGAGCCGCGGCTGACTTGGCGCTCGTTATGGCTGACTCACTCATTCCTCATCACTCCAACCCGAGTTCACGCAGGGACGCGGTGCGATAGAAGCGTCGCCGCGCCCGAACTTCGCTCAACTCCTCTTCGAGTCGCGCCTGACGCAGGACAGCCTCTTCCTTGTTGCCCTCGCCCGTGCCCGGCCCGATCCGCACCGCGTCGCCGGTTTCGTCCGCAGGCGACCACTCCAGCAGCTCGATCAGCCCCCGATGGCGCAGCCAGAGCAAGCTCTCGTGAATGACGCTCTCAGTCATGCCCAGACGGGCGGCCATCCGGTCGATATGGAAGATGCCGCCCTCCTGGTTGATAGCGAATTTGCACATGCCGGCGACCTGACGCAGCACCCCGGCGAGTGAATCATCCGTCGTCGCCTGATCGCAGAGGTAGACCTCGCCGGTCGCACTCGTTTCTACCATCCGCTTCAATAACGTGAGCGACGGTGGGGCGTTCCAAACCACAAGTGCGTTGTCCGACGCCGCCTGGATCTGATAGCGCGGTGAAAAAACCGCCTGCCCGCTTTCCTCCTGATTGCCGGCAATAGGCAAGTGAACGCCCTCAGCATACCAGGTTGCTTGTCCAGGTATCGTGGCCGGTGCCACCGACTGTCCGCGCCAGTCATGCACAACAAGAGGCGGCGCAGGGGGCGGCGGGCTGTCCAGCGTGGGCGGTCCTTCCGCCGCGGCCCTGCGGATGCCTTCAAACATCAGTTGGAGCGAACGATTGCCCTTGTACTCGTTGATGCTAAGCGTGTAGGCAAGATCAACCGGCCCGCTGGGGATGTCGACGTCAGCGCCGTTGAACCAGACGACCTGCTGACGCGGATCGCCCTGGCTGACGGTCAGCCGTCGGTGGGTGCCTTCTTTGCCCATGCGCTGGTCTTGCTCAATCGTCACGCCGCGCGAGAGCAAGCGGGGGGCCGGGTTGCCGTTGCCGAAAGGGGCCAAACGCTGCAGATCCTCGGCCAGGGCAAGGTCCAGTTCATCCAGCGTCACTTCAGCGTCAAGGACCAGACCGGTCGGCGCGTCGGGGATCTGATGCACCTCAATCTGCCGGCTCAATTCGCGGCGGAAGGCGTCGACCTTGTCGGCCTCCAGCGTGACGCCGGCCGCGCCCGGGTGACCGCCATGGGCAATGAGCAGGTCACTTGCACCAGCGATGGAGGCGCCGATGTCCACGCTCGGGATGCTGCGCGCGCTGCCGCGGGCATTTTCGCCCGGTGGCGTCAGTAGCAGAACCGTCGGCTTGCCAAACTCTTCGACCAGGCGGGAGGCAACGATGCCGACGATGCCGGCGTGCCAGGCCGGATGGGCCAGGACCAGACCGTTGAACTGCAGCAGCTCGGGATGGCGCTCGATCATGTCCAGCGCCGCCGCCGTCGTTTGGCTGGTCATGATGCGCCGCTCCTGGTTGAGGCGATTCATCCTGGCGGCCAGTTCGCCGGCGCGCAGCGCGTCGCGCGTCGTGAGCAGATCGACGGCCACGGTAGCGTCTTCCAGCCGCCCCAGTGCGTTCATGCGCGGCCCGAGCTGGAAGCCGATGCTCTCGGCGTCGACCTTCTCCGGCGTAACGCCGGCCACGTCCATCAGCGCCAGCAGGCCAATGCGGTCGGTGGTGCGCAGGCGCTCCAGTCCGCGCTGGAGCAGGTAGCGCGCGTCGTGCACCTGTTCAGCCACATCGGCGACGATGCCCAGGGCGACCAGATCAAGGAACTCCCGTTCTTCACCGGCCCGGCCCATGTCGGCATAGAGCTGTTGAATGAGCTTGTAGGCGACACCTACGCCGGGCAGGGTGCGCAGAGGATCATCGGGCGGCTGGAATTTCGGGTTGACGATCGCATCGGCCCGGCGCACGCTGGCTGCGCCGACCTCATCTGCCCCCTGCCCCCACAGCGGATCGACGCCGGGCGTCAACCCTGCAAACTCGGCGGTGAGATCATGATGATCCGTAATCACCACCGTCATGCCCTGTTCCTTGGCATAGGCCACGGCATCGGCATCGGCAATGCCCGTATCGCACGTCAGCAGGAGGCTGGTGGGCGGCAGGGTTGCCAGAATTTCGGCCAGTTTCTCGACCCGGATGCCGTGCCCTTCACGAAACCGATTGGGTACGTGATAGGCAACTCGCTCCTCGCCGACCACTTTGCGCAGCGCCGCCACCAAAAGCGAAGTGCTGGTCTGCCCATCCACGTCGAAATCGCCCCAAATCAGCATGCGTTCACCCCGCTCGATCGCGGCCTGAAGCAGCTGCGCTGCTTCCGGTACGCCGATCAGTGCCGCGGGCGGAGCGGGGGTGTAGGCTGCCGGGTCGAGAAAGCGTGCGGCTTCCGTCGGCGTGGTGATGCCGCGCTGGACCAGCAGGCGCGCCACCAGCGGATGACCGCCCACGGCAGCAGTCAGTTCAGGTGTCGATTCAGTTGGCGGCAACAGGGTCCAGGACATGAGAGATTCTTGCGTGCTGGTTGCGGATTTGAGCGTGCGGATTGGGCATCCACACTGGCTAGAATTCGATTTCTTCGACGTCGTCGAGGGTGAACTCCAGGGCTTCGGTGGGATCGACCACGAAATAGGTTTCCGGATCGTCCAGTTCTTCCAGATCACCGGCGACCGCGCCCCGGTTGCAGCGACTGCGGTAGATGCAGTAGCTGCAATAGCGCTTGCGATTGAGTTCTGTGTCTTCTACTTTGGGAAAGTCTTCCTCGGTCGCGCCAGTCAGAATCTCGGCCAAGAGCGTGCGCAGCAGAGCGTCATTGGCCGCATGTTGCTGCAGCGCTGTAGGGCAGAACGACGGGACGGCTGGGTGCAGCAGTAAACCAGTAGCGCATCTCGACCTGATGCGGCTCAATCGGTCCCCAGGGCAGCGCCTTGCTCGCCTCGACCAGCACATAGGGATAGACGATGCTCTGCAGGCGCCGGCGCAGCCCGCCTTCATCGCCCCGGCGCTGCGAGGTCTTCCAATCCAGAATCACCGCTCGGCGCTGTGGCTCGATGGCGATGAGGTCATATTTGGCGGCGAGGCGGAATTTGATTGGGGATTGGGAATTGGAGATTGGGGATTGGTCGGGCGTGCCGGGCGGTTCTTGTGGACCGAAGGGAATTGAGAGTACTTTTTCAATTTCGAGATTGGCCGGAAGATCGCGTGGGCGGTAGCGTTGGTAGGGGTCGAACCACTCGTCGAGGGGACGCTCGAGACCCAGCTCAATCTGCGCAGGCTCCATGCCGATCTCGGCGCGTTCGACCAGGCGGTGAAAGAGCCCGCCCTGGCGCATGCGCTCCTCGTATTCCTGAACCGGCGACGCCTCGACCGCCGGCCAGGGCAACTGCTCGACATAGGCCAGCCAGAAGCGGCGCGGGCAGTCGGTGAAGGCCTGGAGACTGGATTGACTAAAGGCGAAGGTTGCGGGCAGGCGTTGAGCAACACTGGATCTGCTGGTCATAAGCGGGATCATAGCATAGGTGGGCGCAAATAATTGAACGCCTGGTTCAGAGCAACATGCACATTGTGAAGGAGGATCGGACGACCGGTTGATGCACGCTGTAGTGCATCAGAGGCAGGGTTCGCTACAGGATTGCGGGTGCGTTTGCCTGGTCTCGGAAGCGAGCCGGCGTCACACCGAAGCGTCGCTTGAAGATTCGATAGAAGTAGCTGAGGTTCTTGAGACCGACCGTATGGCTGATTTCGAGGATCGGTTGGTCCGTATGAAGGAGTAGGTTGGCGGCGTAGGTCAGGCGCAGCTCGTTTACATATTGCGTCGGCGTGCAGCCAAGCTCTTTGCGTACCGTGCGGCAAAGGTGTTCGGGACTCGTGTGGGCGAACGTCTGCATCGTTTGGACGCCGCCGCGTAGATTGGCCGGCTCCTCCATGCGTGCGCAAGCGCGACGAACCAGTTGTCAATCTGATGACGTACGTTTGCTCCTTGATCTTCTCGATATGGATCAACAAAGTGTTTGCCGATCAGATCCGCAAGCAGGACGCGCAGCTCGCGTTTTGAGACGGGCTTTGTTAGTGTGTGCAATGGTATTTAGCCGGCGCAGGCTGGCGACGCTCTTCTGGCGCGCTTGCTGAGGCAGATAGACCATGGGCGGCAGACGAGACGTGGTGAGACGC
Organism: uncultured Chloroflexia bacterium; assembly: GCA_963807905.1. Classification (GTDB taxonomy): domain Bacteria; phylum Chloroflexota; class Anaerolineae; order Caldilineales; family Caldilineaceae; genus JAGRCP01. The sequence continues at coordinate 6,103 of CAWEEJ010000026.1, forward strand.
TCAGCATTTCGCGCGCATATCAAGATAGGCAAAGAGCGCATCGAGCGTCTGCTGGCGGAAATGCCAGATTGATCAGGCCGCAGTCCTCATCCTGATACTGACGAAAGCCATGGCAATCTGTGGGTCGGATAAAGACCAGATGGCCGGCTGAGAGGAGGAGTCGGCCTGATTGACGATATGCCAAATCCGCCCGTGAGTGACGAGGAATAGCTTCATAGAAATCGTGATCGTGAGACGCGGTTGTCGTAATTCGACCGGAGCCACCCTCTTTGGGCCAAATCGTCTTGAAACTGTAGTGCGCTTCGGTTTCTGAATCGATGATATCGCGTGCACGTAGGCGAGCGGTCATGGTTGGTTGTTCATGGGCTGGTGTGCAGCATACCGCGCCGGCCGTGGGCAAGCCGGCCGATGCGCAGCACAGCAGCCCACTCTAGCCGAAATCAGGCCGGCTGCACAATGAAGTCACGATAGCGTGCGTTGTGTTCAGCAATCTTCCTGTTCCATTCATCTTGATCGCTAAAGGACATGGACGTTGACGGATCGTACGCCGGCAGCGCATTCCAGCCATTGCCATTGGCATGCCCCTGGCCGCGGAAAATAAATGCTGCCGGATGAGGCTTCTCGAGGGTGATTCGCGTATGGGTCGGAATATAGCGAATGGTCAGGCCTCTTCGCCACCGGGACGAGGTATTGGTGTGCGAACCATGCGTAATCAGCGGATTATGGATGGAGATATCGCCTGGATTGAGAATCATGCTTACTGCGCTTGACTCATCGATTGAGTCGGGATCCAGCGCAATCTCAAAGGCATTTTCATCCGTTTGCGCCACGTAGTCCTCCAGCGCAATCAAGTTGTCGCGCTGCGTGCCCGGAATGATCTTCATGCAGCCATTCTCTTCATCACTGCGATCAATTGCCAGCCAGAAGGTGATGACTTCCATCGGGTCCAACGGCCAGTAGCTGCCATCCTGATGCCAGGGAACCGCTTTGCCGGTAAATGGTGGCTTGGCAATGTAGTGGGATGCGAATAGACCCAAATCCGGACCCAAGAATTGCTCTGCGACGTCAAGTAGGCGATCATCATTTACCAGGCGCACCCAAAAAGCATCACGCGTAATCAACCGATGGTCGAGCTGTTCCGGTCGTAGCCCCGGATTCTTTTCCAGAAGCCAGTCGACATGGCTTTGCGCCTCCTTGATGAGATCATCGTCGAGCACGTTGCGCACGATGACATAGCCATCTTTATCGTACTGCTGCTTGAGTTGCGACACATTGACCTGTGACATGCGTTTTTCTCCGGTAGGTAAGTATGATGGGTGGGTAGGCCGTATCTTACTTGAACCGGAGCCGTCCGTCTTGTCGTCGTTTGACCTTGAATTGCACTGGGTTGATCTCTTGATGCAACGTACATGGTGCTATGCCGGGTACACCCCTCCCTGCCGCCAGATATCGAGCATCAATTCGTAGCGTTCCAGCGGCATGCCCGGATAGACGCAGTTGCTGGTCGAGAAGATGTAGCCGCCGCCGGGCATGCCATGCTCTAGCGCGTAATGCACCGCGCTGGCAACTTCGTCCTCCGTGCCGGTCTGTAGCAGTCCGCAATCGACGTTGCCACAGAGGCAGAGCACGTCACCACAGCGTCGCTTCACTTCGGCAATGTCGACGCCGGCCTGGGGGTCCAGGGAGTGGATGGCGTGCGGATTGCAGGCGATGAGATCATCAAGGATGGGCATGATGTTGCCATCTGTGTGCTTGATGACAAAGAAGCCTAGATCTCGATAGCCCTGAATGAGTTGCGCAAGATAGGGCGTGACAAACTCTGAAAAACGTGCGGGGCCCAGAAAGGGACCCTGATTGAAGCAATAATCGGCGCAGAGAGCGTAGCCATCAAAGAGGCCTTTGCCGGCCAGGGTTTCGGCCGCACGGAGCTGCTGTTCGAGCGCTGCTTGCTGCTCGGCTTTGATCTTGTCGGGCTCGTCGGCCAAACGATAGGCTAGCTCCGTCATTGCGGCGCCGCTGTTGGGAATGGCGATGGTCGTATCGCCATGGCGCATGAGGAAAAACTCATCGCCGGTCTCCTCACGGATCTGCTCGGCGATCAGCGTTTCTCCATGGCGGACGCCGGGCAGCGCCTGGATGAAGATGGCGGAGTGACCATATTTGCGTGCGATATCGATATAGCAGCGAGCGGCGTCTTCAATGTGCAACTGCCGATCCACCTTGCTCATTTGTCCCCACTGCTTGAGGTTGCGGTGCTCGGGGTGAACCTTGCCGAGTACTTCCATGGTCAAAAAGAAGACCAACTCAAAGGTGGGGACGAGGCCAGGTGGCTGCTTGCCTTCCAGTGCCATGATGAAGCGCTCGCGATGAGTCAACATGGGATGATTTTCCTTTCGCCTGGGACTTATTTGAGGAACATTTCCTGCGTAAGCGTGCCGCCCGGCGGCACCACGATGAACTCGGATCCTGGGCGCTGCTGCTCGTCAAGCACGGCGGCAATCTGGTCAACAAAATCGGTGGCGCCCAGATACTCTTCGTAGACCATGCCAAAGCGTTCGCAGTAGGCCGCTACCTCCAGCGCACGATGGCGGTAGGCATCTAAGTCAGCATCGTTTTGTGCGACCAAGATAAGCTTCTTGTAGTGCTGAAACTGCTGCTCCATAACCCAACTGGCCGTCTCTTCACCATATTTCTTGGTCAGAGATTCGTATTCACTGAGCGGATCGGAACCCACTTCAAGCCAGCCTTTGGTCAAGTAGTAGGTGCCCGGGTTACTGTGAAATTGCTCCAGATAGCGTGCACGCGATCCCATGAACATGGCCACGCAATCATCTGCTTTGGGCACAATCAGCGTGTGGTGGCCGGCCTGGATCTGATTCAAGCCGTTGCCGCACAGTCCATAGCCCAACACAATCACGCTCGGCTGCGGCATCGCATCAATGCGCTCCTGCAGCGTCCGGCGAAGCTGCTTGGGCAGGCTGTGCAGGCCATAGTCGAGGTAGATGTTATTTACGGGCTCGGCGCCGCACACCATGCCTTCAAAGACTTTGCAGGCTAGAAATACGATCGGTTTGGCTGAGGTCATTGGGATCCTTGCTGGTTTGCTTGCGAGTTTGCCGGCTCGAAGTTGAGCCGATGAGTCTTGATTTCATAGGGCGTGTAGAAAACGTCCACCGTCCTGCCGTCCACAACATCCAAGCAATGCGGACCCTTTTCGAGCAAATCGGTTTCGGCTGCCCGAGTCAGGCCATCTACAAAGGTCATTATACTCTTCACGTGATTCCCATGATTGTCAAACGTGCGCAAAATGAGGCCGTCGCTATCTTCTGCCTGCTTGAGCGCTTCGACGATCAGACTCGGCGCGTCGAGCGTGAGCAGCGACCAGCATCCGGGCAGGCTCGGTGAGTTGGCTCGCCCCACATCGGCATGGGGATGGCTCAGCACGGGCACGTTCAACTCATAGGCGCGGCGATCAACCTGGGCCAGTCGCCAGTCGCCTGCATGGGGCAGCAATGAATAGGTGAACGCATGAGATCCGATGTCGCTCTGTCCGTCAGGTCGCACGGGGCTACGGACGAGTGAGAGCCGCAGCACATTCTCGCGCACATCATAGCCGTATTTGCAGTCGTTTAACAGCGCGACGCCATAGTTGCCTTCCGAAAGATCGGCCCATTTGTGGGCACAGACCTCATATTTTGCCTGCTCCCACGTAGTGTTGCGATGCGTCGAACGTTCAATGTTGCCGAAGGGCAGGTCGTAGGTTGCGCGACGTGCGCGAATCTCGACTGGGAAAGCGACTTTGAGCAGCTTGCGCTGGTCGCGCCAATCGACCCGCGTGCGAAAGTCTATCCGCGGGTCGGCTGCGTACAGCCACATCTCTTGCTCAATGACTGAATCCAGCACCCGCCAAGAGTTGGTGAAGACGGCAAAATGCGGACCGTTGGCTGCGAGTTGCCAGCCATCCAACTGCTGGACTGGATACCGATATTCTTCCAGATGATAGGCGATGTCCCATGCACTGAATTTGAAGCCCGGATCATCTTCAAAGACCTGGAATTCGTTGCCCGGTCCAGCCAGCACTTCGCGCGCATTGGCCTTATCGTAGATGCGGGACAGTGTGCCCGTTCCCTGGTCATCTGCTTGTGCAATCTCGATGCGATAGAAGGACGTTTCAATGACCCGCCCATCATAAAGGGCCGTCTGCTGGCGAGCAGATTCTGGCGTCTGGGCGATAACCGACGCAGTTGTCCAACCCAGTGACGGCAGTTCCGTCGCCTGGAGCCATGTGCGTCCAGCGTAGTCCTGGAGTGGGATTGGCGGGCCGCCATCGATCTGAAGCGCGCGTGCGCCTTGGATGGGCTCACATTCGACCAGGGCATCACGCGGCCACGAGAGGGTGTTGAATAGGATGAGGCCATGGCCGGCGTCAGGCGTCACGTGTCGGCAGATATGCTCAATCGCTTCATCGCGTACGCTCTCGCCGATGGCAAAAACCGCGTCGTAGTCAGCCAGAATGTCGGGCACGCAGGCCGGTTTGTGGGTGCCGGGGAGCGTATCGTGGAACTGATTGAGCAGCACCAGTTTCCATCCAGCGTTGAGCCGCTCCTGGACGCGCGCACCACCATGGAGCCCCGCCAGCGAACTGAGGATTTCAGCATCGCGATAGAGGATCTCCGCCTTTCGATTGAAGCGCTTCAATTGCCCTTTGGTGGTGTAGGTGCCACGGTGGGCTTCCAAATAGAGTTCGTCATCCCAGACCGGCAGTGCGTCACGTTGTTCCGCCTGGCGCTCGAAGAAGGTTTCAGCAAATTCAACTTGGGTCGCGGGCAGTCCGGGAAAATCGCCGGCGCGCTGAGTGGCTTCAACCATTTCGCGCGTGGGGCCGCCGCCGCCGTCACCCCAGCCGTAGACGAATAGATTCTCGCCTACGGTCTGCCGCTGGCGAAAATCTCGCCAGTGGCGAAGCAGGTTGTCAAACTCGAAATTCTGCGCGAAGTGGGTTGGCGGAAAGTGGGTGATGACCTCGCTGCCGTCCGGCCCTCGCCAGCGAAAGGTGTCGTAGGGGAAGTCGTTGGTGTCGTTCCAGACATTCAGCTTGGCCGTCAGGCAGTAGCGGACGCCGGCCTTGCGCAAAATTTGGGGCAGGGTATATAGAATGCCGAAGACATCCGGTAGCCAGCACGTAAGGGCATCAACGCCAAACTCCTCTTGCAAGAAGCGCTTGCCAAAGAGCAATTGACGAACAAAACTCTCTCCGGACGGCAGATTGCCGTCCGGCTCCACATACATGGCGCCGATCGGCTCCCAGCGCCCTTCCCGCACGCGCTGACGTACTTCGTCATAGACGGTCGGATATCGCTCTTTCAACCGCTCATAGAGGAAGGGCTGGCTGTAGCTAAAGCGATAATCCGGATATTCGCGCATGAGGCTGAGCATGTTGGTGATTGTGCGACAGTTTTTGCGCAGCGTCTCCTTAATCGGCCAGAGATAGACAATGTCAAGGTGAGAGTGGGCACAGATGCCAATCAGACCGTCACTGCGGAAGGCGTCGCTCGCAAAGACTTCATCGCGCAGAATCTTGCGCGCGCGTCGGGCTGCGGATTGCGCGACTGCACGCGAGGGAATGCTGGGGCCGAGGGCGCGGCAGGCCGCCTCCAGATGGCGCAGGAGGAATTCTTCAAGCGGTCGACTGTCGTCACGATTGTAACAGCTTCGATAGGCATCGAAGACAAAGGATGCGTCGAAGAGAAAGGCCTCAATTTCCCGATCTAGTTTGACGAGGCGGGCGCGCTCAAAGCAGTGGGTGGGTCGCTCATCGTGACGCCGTTCGTCGTAGGGGTAGTTGATAACATAGGCCTCCAACTCAAGCGTAAGCGTACGACCCGCCTGGGCAACTTCGCCCAGCGGGATGATCTGTCGAAACCAGTCCAATCCCTGCCACGGTTGACCATCAATCGAGAGCTGGGCCTCGCCGCCATCAAGGGAAATGTCAAGGGCTGCATCCGGACCGGCGTGGCTGGCGGGGATGGTTAGGGTTGTGCGGAAGAGGCCGGTCATATCCTCACCGCCCCATTCTTCGCCAAGCTGGATTTTACCCCACTGATCGTCAACCTCTTCATACTGATTGGGGCCAACCAAGCGCGTGCGACGATAGGCCCATTCGCTGAGATCGATGGGGTCATCGTAGAGATACTCCGCCATGCGGGCAAGATGACGCTCGATCCAGTTGTGGGGTAGATCGGGACTGCGGTCAAGGTCCTTGGCTTTGCGTTTTGGCATGCTCTTGTCTCAGTTAATTGATGATTGATGAATAGGCGTTAGGCTGTTCCAGAGCGCGTAATAACCGTCACACGATCATCGCTGCCTGGCATGGCTTGACGCTTTGCCAATGCCTGTATGGTCCTTGTTTCGGAAAAGCCTTCGATGAGGCGTGATCGGTGCGGTACGACTGCGCTTGCCAGGTTCACTGGGTGAACTCCTCGAGCAAGAGCTCGACGGCGAGCTCTTCCACCGACAGCTGTGGGCGCGCGGGCGTGGTCACAGCTGTCTGCTCAGAAGTTGGTAGCGCCGCGAGGTGAGCATCGGCCCGACTCTGAATGGTCTCCCAGGCTGCCGGGTGATGCGCGACGGCCTGTAGGATACGCCGCGCCCGGTGCAAGGCGGCATTGCCTTCATCGGCCGTGGCTGCGTCGGTTGCGCGTGTGGCCTGGGCATGCGCTACCAGCCACGCTGCACAAGTGACCAGCGTGCTGAGGAGCGCCGGCACCGTGTGGCCCTCCAGGACGAGCTCAAGCGCTTCTCGGCAGTATGCCGCAGCTCTCTCCAGATCGTCGCGTTTTAGGTAAACTTGGCCAAGCCAGTCTAGCGCCACGGGCGTCCCCGCGCTGAAGCCAATTTGCTGGGCAATGGCGAGTCCTTCCTGAAGGTGCACCTCGGCATCCTTGTCATCGTCTTCTGCTAAGGCAATTTCACCGAGCAGAATCAGCTGGCGCGCAACTTCGACGCGGTACCCAATCTCGCGATTAATGGCCAGGCTTTCGCCAGCAAGCGCCTGGGCTCGAGCCAACTCCGAACCTCCTCGGGCCAGTGCAACTTTGGCCAAGCCACTAAGTGCTCTGGCTTTGCCGCGGCGATCATCCAGCGCCTCGAAGCGCGCCAAGGCGGCGTCAAAAGATGCGTCCGCTTCGCGATAGTCACCGAGAAGATAATTGGTCATGCCCAAGCTGTCCAATACGTGTGCGGTGCCGGCTTGGCTTTCCAGCATCTGGTAGCGCGCAAGACTTTGGCCAAAGCGAGACTTCGCATGCGCAAAGTCTCCCTGATTGACGGCAGCCCCACCCAGGTTGTGCAGGGAGCCGGCGATTGCCGGCTGATCACCAAGCTCTTGACTGATCTGCAGGCTTTCTTCATAGAGTAGAAGGGCTTCTTCGCGCTCTCCCTGCACTTCCAACACGTTGCCGAGAAGATTGAGGGAGAATGCGATCTCAGACTTGGCCTCAAGGCGTCTGGCCATGGACAGACTCTTCTGCAATAGCTCGCGGGCAAGCCCATAGAGCCCCAAAGAAGCCTGAAACGCACCTTCACGCGCTGTCAGCTTACCCACCAGTAGATCCGCTGAATCAGCTTCCTTTAACGCCTCTATGGTTGCGTGAAAGGTATCGGCGCCTTCCTGAAAACGGCTGGAGATGCGATAGAAGGCATAGAGGCTGTCCAGCGCAAGCAAAAGTGCTGTGACGTCTTGTTGCTGGACGACGTGACGCCAGGCGCTACGTACATTTTGAATCTCCGGGCGAATTGCGGAGAGGGCTTCCTGTTGATTTCTATCCGCCAGCGCTGCGGTGTGAGCAGCCATGAACTCCAGGTAATAATGGCTGTGTCGTGCGATTGCCTGGTCGTATTCAGCGGGATTCTGGCCCAGCTTGTCAAGCAGGAACTGTCGCAGCAACTCATGCATGAGATAGCGGCCTGATGCAGGCAAGCTGCGCAGGAGGGACTTGTCGACCAGGCTGGCCAACGTGAGCAATGAGGCGCCTGCGACCTCTTTGGCCACGATCTGACGAAAGCCACTGTGGAAGACCGCAAGGCGCTGGAGAACAACCTGCTCATCGGGTTGCAAGAGCGCCCAAGAAGGCTCAAAGACAGCGCGCATGCTGCGATGGCGCGCGGCAACACCATGCTGCGACGTCGCCAGGAAATCAAGATTGCGCTCGATTTCGCCAGCAATCTCGCTGCAGGGCAATATCCGCGCCCAGGAAGCGGCCAGCTCGAGTGCCAGCGGCATGCCTTCAACCAGGTGACAGATGCGCACGACGCACGCCCACTCCTCGCGCAGGCTAAAGTCTGGCCGTACCCGCCGGGCATGCTGCGAGAAGAGTTGGATGGCGCTGTAGCTTGCGCCGGAAAGATACCCATCTTCCTCTGCCGCTGCCGCAAGCGGGGGCGTACGCAGACCCTCCAGTGGATAGATCCACTCCTGGGGCAGGTTTAGCGCCTCGCGTGAGGTGACGATCAGCTTGAGCTGCGGGGCAGAGGCAAGCAGGTCGGTGATGAACTGACGGGCATGCGCTGCATTGGCCACGTGCTGCTGGTCCGCTTCTGAGGGCAGCAGATGCTCAAAGTTGTCCAACACGAGCAGCATTTCTCTACCGTGTAGATAGTGAAAGAGCTGCTCCTGGGGCGGGGTATCGGCATAGAAGGAGAGGCTGAGGCCTTCTGCAATGGCCGATGTAAGCTGGCTGGCCGATTCAATGGCGGAAAGTCGAACAAAGTATAGTCCATCGCGGCAGCCGATGTCCGATAACGCTTCTGTAACGACGTGGTGCGACGCTTGAATCGCCAACCGAGTCTTGCCGATTCCACCTGGACCTGTAATCGTCAACAGCCGGCAGAGCGGATCGCTAAGTCGCTTGATCGTCTCCGTCAGCGCTTCGACGCGACCGACAAAGGGCGTAGCGGGTGTGGGCAGGTTGTTGCTGGGTGCGTTTGCTGCCGATGGAGGGGGCGTCGCTTGTGTGGGAAGCTCAAGAATGGTTGCGGTAGATGGGGACTCGTCTGCGGTGAGTATGCGCGTGTAGAGCGCGGTCGTTTCCGGCGCAGGCGGCACCCCCAACTCGTCTGCAAGCGTCTCGGCACAGAGGCGATACTGACGTAAGGCCGCGCTGCGTTGATCGGTTTTTGCATAGAGGCGCATCAATGCTCGTTGGGCCGGCTCATGCAGCGGGTCAAGGGCGACCCATCGTCGCGCCAGCGGCAGCGCTGCACGCTCCTCATCCTGCGCCATGTAGCCCCGAATCAACCTCGATAATGCCGACGCATATTGCTGGCGCAGCGCTTCGCCCTCGAAGAATTGCCACTCATCAAAGGCGGGACAGCCCGCCAATGTGAAGCCGGTCATGAAGTCGCCATGGACAACGTCAACCGCTTCCTGCAATGCGGGCAGGCAGGCCGAGCAGACCGCGTCCGCCGTGTGTCCATGATCCGAACAGGCCGCCAAGCAACGTGTGAAGTGGTGAACATCCAGCCACAGGTCCGTCCGCTTTAGGTCCACCGTTGTGCGATCAATTTCAAGCCAGGCGCCATTGAGCGCCTTGTTGAGAATGGACAGATCACGTCGCAACGATGAACGCGCGCGCGCCGGCGGATCCTCGGGCCAGAACATCGTCGTCAACGTCGCACGGCGCTGGGGCGTTTCGGTGACAGCCAGATAGGAGAGGATGGCCAGCGCCTTTTGGCGGTTTAGGTTTACAGGCACGCCGTCAAGTTCAATCGATGGCGGGCCCAACAACGTTAGCTTGAGGCCAGCCATAGCCGATTCTCGATGAGAATATCCGATCTGCACGCAGGAACGGTTTGTGGAACGGTTCGTGGAGCAATGGTGGAACGATGCGCAGCTATAATCGAACCGTTGGCTGTTCTTAAGAATGAACCATTCGTTTTGGAGATAAAGATGGATACCCTAAATTTACAAATTAGCCGGATCGTACATGAAGAGCGGGTGAAGGAAGCGCAGATGTGGCGTCAGGCCCGCACCGTAAAGGCTGTGGACAACCCCTTCCAACGTGGGTTGACTTGGCTACGCAGCAAGCGTTCGAGCCAGGCGCCCAACGTTACGGCGGATCTGGCCACTTCTTCCGCCAAGTAACAAAGCCGCCAAGGAACAGATCGACCAAGGAACAGATCGGCCAAGGAACAGATCGGCCAAGGAACAGATCGGCCAAGGAACAGATCGGCCAAGGAAGCAAGCGACAACAAAATCGTGCTACACAGCACTTGGCCGATCAAAAAGGCTGGTAGATTCCGGCGCAAGTAGGGCCACACTTGTTCGGGCGTCCGTCGTCGAGTAGACCGGCCCTATTTGCTGCCGTGGTATCTACGCCGCAACGTACTAGCGGGTTGATTACCACATCTCATCCGCTCGCCCAATGCGCGTCACGGTGCTGCTACTACAGCGCCGCCGTTACCGTACCCTATGCCGTAGCTGGACCCATCAACGACTTGGCGAGCGCTACAGCTTGGCTGGCGTCGGGGGCATAGCCGTCGGCGCCGACGTGTTTGGCGAAGTTATCCGTGACCGGTGCACCGCCAACCATGATTTTGACTTGGTCGCGCAGACCGGCTTCTTCTAGCGCTTCGATTGTTGCCGTGACGCTGGGCAACGTCGTCGTGAGTAGGGCTGACAGGCCCAGGATATCGACATTCTTCCTGACTGCATCGACAAATTGTTGTGGCTCCACGTCGGTACCCAAATCGATAATTTCGAAGCCGGCCCCCTCAAGCATCATGGCGACCAAGTCCTTGCCGATGTCGTGCATGTCGCCCTCGACCGTCCCCAACACCACCGTGCCTGCTGAGGCAATTGCGGCGTCGATCAACTGGGGCTTGAGCACCTCTAGCCCTGCCTTCATCGCTCGGGCTGCGATAAGCATCTCGGGGACGAAGTAGTCGCCTTCTTCGAAGAGACGGCCCACTTCATCCATGGCGACAATCAGTCCGTCTTGCAGGACTTCCGCTGCCGGCACGCCTGCATCCAGGGCTGCCTGCACCTGTTCAGGCGTAGCGCTCAAATTGCCATCCAACACTGCTTCGTAAACGCCATCAAGTGGATCCATGGTTCACCTTCATGAGTTTGTTTGAGATTTGCGTATTTCCGTCAAAGCAGGGGCGGTCGTTGCAGCGAAAACTCGCTACAGGTGACTGGCGTGGGCCGCTTCAGTGGGGCGGCAGCACTTACTCATTATATACGCATAGATGTGCTTCATCCGCAAAGGCGCGCAACAAGGCTGGATCTGCATCAAAAAAATGGTCAGACGGGCTTAGGATATAGCCGCCGCCTGCCCCTGCCTCTGCAAAGCAGCGACGTACCTCGGCGCGCGTCTGCTCAGGTTCACAATCAGCGAAGAAATGCGCTTGGTTGAATCCACCGATCATGCAGACCCGACCCCCAATCCGCTGCTTGGCGTCCGCCAGATCTACATCTGCGCCCATTGCCGGCGGCGTAAAGGTCTCCATGGCGTCTGGACCCATGTTGGCAATATCTTCCAAAATGGGCATCATGCCGCCACACGTATGATACGCAATGCGCTGACCTGCTTCGCGGGCCAAGTCAATCAGCTTTGCGTCATACGGCGCGACGAATTTGCGGAAAATTTTGGGGGAAATCACGGTCGTCGACGCATCGCCGCCACCAAGTTCCAAGACGTCGTACTTTGCGCCGGCGAGGCTGCGCACGTACGTCTCCTTGCGACGATAGAGAATGTCGAGCAGATGATGCACCCATTCCGGGTCGTCAAAAGTGGCGAAAATCAGCTCTTGAATGCCCACGAGGACGGCAGCATCCTGCCACGTGCCAGGTTGACCGTAGATATCAAAGCCGCAAATTGCGCCGCGGACCAATCCTCGGTCACCAACCTGCTCTGCCTCTGCGTTGACTCGGGCCACATCACAGATCGGACCCGGCACATACTCGCCAATCAAGTCGATATCTGCTTTCTCTTTGATGAGATGCTCCGTGACCCAAGCCGTGTACTCGTTGCGCTGCAACACCGTTGTCAGGCTGCCTTTTGGCGTGGTAATCGTGTAGCGCGTTGTCTGATACTTTTTGCCCGGTATCTCCTCTTCCGCAATCTGCCAGTTCTCTGAGACGATCCGCCGGTTGAAGCGCAGATTGTCGGGCGGCTCTTGTTGGGGATCAAAGTAGTCGCCTTGCTCTGCGTCCGGTAGATGTGGACCAATCCAGTAGACTGGATCCAGGCCAAACGCCTCAAATACGCCATCGTCGGTCATGCCTTGCATGTACTTGTTACGGAAATAGGGTTGGAGGTGATGCGTCGTGACCGGCAGCCGGTCAGGTACACCGCCGTCTAGGGCTGTCACCAACCGTTCCTTGGCGCTCATGGCCATCGGATGGATCTCCTTATTGGAATTACCCGGATATTGGAATTACCCGGTGCGTGCGGGTAGTTGGGCAACGGGTCGATCGTCATATAGGTAGCAGGCGGCTTGATGCATGTTGTCGTTGATTTGATAGAGGGGCGGCTGTTTTTCGAGGCAGCGATCTTCGCCATAGCGGCAGCGTGGATAGAAACGACAACCACTATCTACCTTGGCCCGTAGCTGTTCATCGTCGGGTAGTACAATATCGGCATCCCACTGAATGTCCGGATCCGGCACCGGGATCGAGCCGATCAGTTCTTGCACGTAAGGATGCTTGGGGTTCTGGATGATCTCAACGGTATCGCCTGTCTCGGTCACTGCGCCTTGGTAGAGCATATACATCTCGTCGCCGATCTGGTAGGCGGTGCTCAAGTCATGCGTAATGTAGAGGAAGGAGATGTTATGCTCGTCGCGCATGCGGATCATGATGTCCAGGATCATTGCGCGCAGCGAGGCGTCCACCATCGAAACCGGCTCGTCTGCCACGATGAGCTTCGGTTTGAGCATGTACGCACGCGCTACCATCATACGCTGGCGCTGACCGCCACTCAACTGGTGTGGATACTTCTCCAATACCTCTTCGCCGCGCATGCCGACCACGTTGAGGGCATCTTCCACCAGCGCATGCGCTTCTTCCTTGCTATTTGCCATCTTAAAGTTCTTGATGACCATGTCGAAGATGTGCCTGACCCGGTAAAAGGGGTTGTAGACCGCATACGGATCCTGAAAGACGACTTGCACCTCGCGTTGGTAGGCGTGGTGCTCTTCGCGATTCATATTCTTGATGCTCTTGCCCATGAAGCGGATGTCGCCGTCGGTAAGCGGAATGGACCCCAGTACGAGCCCTGCTAGCGTGCTTTTGCCGCTGCCGCTTTCGCCGGCGATGGTGACAATCTTGGCCGGCTTCTCGGAGAAGATCAGATTGAAGTTTTGCAGGGCTACCACCTGCTTATTGCCGCCGCCGTAGACCTTTGTCGCATGACGGATGTCGAGTAAAGGCTGAGTCATGGGATTCTCCTGAGGGCGCTAATCATAGAGATGGCACGCAACGAAATGGTCCGGCTTGTGCTCCTTGAATTCTGGACGCACCTGACGGCAGATGTCCATCACCTCGGGGCAGCGGAATTGGAAGATGCAGCCGGGCGGTGGGTTGCGCAAGTCATGTGTCAAGCCCTCGGTCAACTTAAGCGGCTTGCGCTCCGTGATGGAGGGAATGGATTCGATCAGCAGCCGGGTGTAGGGGTGCAGCGAGTCGTGGTATGCATCGCGCACCGGCGCCAATTCGACCATATTGCCGGCGTACATGATCGCGAGCCGGTCAACCAGTTGGGCCATGAGTCCCATGTCGTGGCCGATTACGATCATCGACACGCCCAGTCGATCGCGGATATCCTTGAGCGTCTGCGCTACAATGCGCTGGACGATCACGTCGAGTGCGCTGGTTGGTTCGTCGGCAATGATCAGCGGTGGGTTGAGGGCAATGGCCATGGCGATGCACGCTCGCTGCTTCATGCCGCCGCTCAACTCGTGGGGATACATATCGTAAATGCGACTCGGCAGGCCCACATCGGTCAATAGCTGGATAATGCGCGCTTTTAGCTCATCTTTCGGCTGTTTTCCTTCATGAGTTTCAATGACGTCACCGATCTGATCCTTGACCTTCATCAGCGGATTGAGCGAGTTCATGGCCCCCTGCGGTACCAAGGCCAGCTCGCGCCAGCGAACACTGCGCAGTTCTTTGCTATTGAGCTTCACGAGATCAATGTCATCAATGACCACGCTGCCGTTCACGATGCGACCTGGGGGTTGGACGGCGCGTAAGATTGCCATAGCCGTTGTCGTCTTGCCGCAGCCCGATTCACCGATTAGGCCAATTAGCTCGCCCTGGTAGACGTTAAAGGTGACGTTGTTGGCGGCGATCACGTCGCCCGTTGGCGTTGCGTAGTGGACGCTCAGATCATTGACCTGCAGCACGATATCGCGTTCGCTGATCTCTTTTTCAAAAAGCGCATCAACTGATTGATCTGTCATTTCGATTGCAGTCCTCTCAGCCGCGGATTGGCAATTTCGTCCAGACCAATGTTCATCAAGAAGAGCGAAATGAAGATGATCACCAGCATGAGGATCGGAAAGCCCCACCACCACCACATGCCGCGCAGCACGGCGGCGCCGTTGATGGCAAAGAAAATGATCATGCCCAGTGTCGGCACACGGGTGGGCCCCAGCCCCAGCGCCTCCAGACTGGTCGCAGCGAGAATCATGGCCGAGACCGTACCGATGAAGGCCGCCGCCAGATAGGGCAGTAGATTGGGCATCATCTCTTTGAACATAATGTCAAAGCTGGATGCACCCGAGTGCTTGGCCATCTCCACATAGCCCTGTTCGCGCATGCTAAGCACCTGGGCGCGTACATAGCGGGTGGGACGGGGCCAGGCAAAGAGTGCCAGAAGCAAGGACATCGTTTGCAGATCAATCTGGTTGACGATGGCGGCAATCACGACGAGGACGGCCAAGGCTGGAATGGTGATAAACGAATCTGAGATCACGCGCACAAAGGCGTCCCACCAGCCACCGAAGAAGCCGGCCGAGAAGCCCAGGAGGATGCCGATCAGCATGCCAATTCCAGCGGCGGCAAAACCGACGAAGAGCGAGCGGGGCGTGGCTACCAGCAGCAAGGCAAGCATGTCACGGCCCGTACTCTCCGTCCCTAGCGGATGGTCCGAGCTGGGTGGGTTGAAGCCAGGTCCTAGATCCTTCTGGACCCACATGGGGGGCATGTTGATCGGCGCCGAGGCGGCGCGCGCCATGCTCGTGTCCCAGACCCAGGGGCCGATGAACTGCAGAGAGAACATGAATATGATTACGATCGAACCAAAGATGAATTTCCCGTTGTACCACGGAGAATCCCAGCGCCTGGTTCCAGGACTGTCGCTGGTTGTGATCGCTTCTTCAGGCGTTGCTGTCGTCATGGCTTAGTCCTTCTTATAGGAAATCCGAGGATCGATTAGCGGATAGCTGAGGTCCAGAATCAATACGGCTAGGGAGACGCCTAGGATTAGGTAAAAGACGACCCCTTGGACCAGGTTGAAGTCGGAATTGATGATGCCCTGGTAGAGCAAGTAGCCCATGCCCGGATAGGTGAAAATGTATTCTACAATCACCGACCCTGCGGCAATGCTCCCCAGCGTCAGGGCCAGCGCCGTCACCTGCGGCAGGATGCCGTTGCGCACGCCATAGCGGCTGAAGACGCGTCTAGGGCGCAACCCCTTGATCTCAGCCAGGACCATGTAGTCTTGTCCATCGATAGTGATCATCATGCCGCGCATGCCCAGCGCCCAGAAACCCATCGTGGTCAGAATAATTGCGGTTGCGGGCAGGATTGCGTGCTTGATGGCGCTGAGGATAAAGGGCAGATTGAAGCCGGGCGTCAATCCACGACCATAGGCTCCCGCGAATGGCAGCCACTCCAGCTGAAATGCAAAGACGTAGATGAGTAAAATACCGAGCATAAATGGCGGAATGGCGGTGAAGAGGATAGTTAGGGGCAGGATGCGTCGCAACCAACTTGGCGTGGGGCGCCAAGCCATGAGCGCGCCGACCATATTGCCCAGAAAGAAGGAGACGACGGTTGCAACCACTACCAAAAATATGGTCCAGGGCATCGCCCTTGCAACCAAATCGTCGACTTCGGCTGGGAAGAAAGCTAGAGAATACCCCGTGTTGAAGGTGGCCAGATTGCCGAGATAGCGTACATATTGCACGGGGACGGGCTGATCTAAGCCAAAACGTTCCTGCCATGCCCGAATCAACTCATCGGAATTTTCCACTGAGCCGCCTTGGGCAATCATGCGTCCGACCGTGGCCGTCACCGGATCACCGGGCGCCAATCGAGGCACGATAAAGATGATGGTTGCGCCCAGCCAAAGCGTCAGAAGAAACATGCCGATGCGCTGCAAGACATACTTCGTAGACAAGCCCATTGAGTCACTCCTTTGATTGCCGAGTTCTGATCAGGGACGGGGACTTGGGTAACGAGGAGGGACAAATTGTGAAAAAGGGAGCCGGCGCGGCCTGCGACCGAGCTCCCCTTCTCACCCTAGCATTCCCCGCTTAACCTATTGCGCGGGCTCCAGATTATGGATGATGACGTGCGTGCTCTGCCACCATGTCGGGGGGTGGATGTACGGATTGTCTGACGAAGGCCAATTGGTCCAGTAGGTTTCGTTAAAGGGGACAATCTTCTTGGCCTGCGTGACCGGGATGATCGGTAGCTCGTCCATGAAGATGTCTGCCGCCTGGACAAAGAGGTCATCAATCGCTGGGTCGCCCAACGGTAACTGGCCGATTTCGTCGACAAGCGCACTGTACTCCTCATTTTCCCAGCGCCAGGCATTTGCACTGGCACGCTCGCCCACTGGAACCACGTTGCTGATGTTGAGCGTGTTCATGGAAGCCCAGGGTTCGTTGATAGAACCGCAGGTCTGCCAACCGCTGCGCGATTCGAAATCGCCATTGAAGAAATTGTCCCAGAACGTGCCATAAGCGACATTGCCAAAGGTGGCATTGACGCCAATGCGCTGGAGTTGCTCGACGACGACTTGCGCGATCTTCTGATTTTCGATCAGCGGTTCCGGCGTCTGAATGTGGAGCCTCAACTCCTCGCCATCCAACTCGTAGTAGCCGCTGCCGTCATTCATCACGTAGCCCTTGGATTCGATGATCTCCTTGGCCATTTCCGGATCATGGGTCGTAATGAGGCTCGTGTCGACCATATCGACGTACTGATCTAGGCCGGCATAGGCCGGGAAAAAGAATTCGGATGGCGTGGTTGCACCTTCGTAGGCGATGGTGACAACTTCGTCACGATCAACCGCGTAGTTGATCGCCTGGCGCATCTCGCTATCATCCCAAGGTGCAACCGTTGTATTGAACTCAATGTTGCGCGCACAGGGATCGGGCCATGCGTAGGGCAGGTCACTGTAGTAGGCAATGACGTTGGGATTGCGCTGCTGCAGGGCAAAGAAGGAGCCCAAGCTGATGTCCATCAGGCTGTCCAGATCATCATTTGCCATCGCTGCGACTTTGGTGTCTTCTGTGCCAAAGGTGGTCCAGACCAGCTGTTCGGGCGCAGGTAGCTCCATCCAGCCAGACTTGGCGCCCCACCAGTCCTCATTTCGCGTATAGGTGAATTCGGTTTCAGATGCACTTTCCAGCAGATAGGGACCGGTGAAGACGGGCCAACCCTGTTCAGGATCATAGTTGGTAAAGGTCGTCGGATCCTTGTCCGCCCAAATGTGCTGCGGCATGATGTTGTGACGCCCGTAGATCTTGGCGGCAAAGTGATCGAGCACAAAGCGAGGATTGGATCCGGTCAGGTTGAACTGCGTGGTCAAATCATCGATCTTTTCCACACTTTCGACCCATGTCACAATTTCGCCCGCCATATCGAGGTCCGCATTTTCGAGCAGCATGTTGATCGTGAAGACCACATCATCGGCGTCCATCGGCTCGCCGTCGCTCCACTCGATGCCCTCGCGAAGCGTGATGGTCCAGACGTCTGCGGCTTCATTCTGCTCACTGCTCTCCGCAAGCCAGGGCATGATCTCGCCTGTCTCATAGTTCAAGATGAAGAGCGGCTCCATCATCGCCTGATGAAGGCCCATGTCCTCGACTGCACCTGGAATGTAAGGATTCCAGCTTTCTGGATTGGCAACGCGACCACCACCAATATCAAAAACGACGGTTTTACTGCGCTCGTCATCGGCTGATGCAGCCACATCGACCTGGGATTCTCCGCCGCTCTCTGCGGCCGGAGCGGGCGCACCGCAGGCCGTAAAGAGTGCAAGGGCAGCGATCAGTATTGCCAACATCGATAGGTTCTGTTTCATGCTGATTCTCCTCTAAGGTGAAAAGGTTGAAGGAACTGGAAGTCGATTATGTTGATACACAAACGAATTTGAAGATTGCCCAATTACGAAGTGACTACTTGCCGCGGAACTTGCGCCTACGCCCACGCCTCGTTCCATGATGCCAGGGCAATGTGCTAGACCTCATGCGCACAGCAGCGCCAGGGGAATGGAGCAACTAGCGTGATAATTCAGTTTTGTCGAACGCGGTCGGAGAGCTAAGGCTGACTGTGAATGCGTATTCATGAATACGCATTCACAGTGTATGAGAAAATAGGTCATTTGTCAAGCCCCAATTCGATTTCTGAGGCAGCCAGTAGAGATATTCTACGCGTTGACACGAAAACGTTTTCGTGATAGGTTAGGCCTACCTCATATCGGTCCAATTTTGCTGCATCTAGAGCGTCTGATCACAATAGTTCGGCTGATTAGATTGGCCGTTTGTTCTTGCCCAATTTGCCCGCTGCAGGGTGGCAAAATTACTGCTGTGCGAATGTCTCGCGATGTTGAATCTGCCCTGGACCGCTGTCTATGGCCATCACGATCAACGAAATCGCCCAGAAGCTGAACCTCTCCGTAGGGACGGTTTCCAAAGCGCTCAACAACTATCAGGACGTTTCGGAGACGACACGTGCCCGCGTGCAGGCCGCAGCACGCGAGTATGGATATTATCCTAGCGCCAGCGCACGCAACCTGCGGCGTCAGCGTACTGAGAAGATCGGCGTCGTCGTCAATTATCCAATCGATGTTGTTAATGATTTTCTCTCGGAATTGATTCCTGGCGCGGTCGCTGCAGCCGAAGGATCGGGTTATAACCTGACGCTCTATACGCATGCCGCTCAGGATCCCCAACAGTTGAGCAAGATCTGTCGTACGCGGGAGGTGGACGGCCTCTTGTTGCTCTGGCCACCTGAGATTGAGGCGACAGTCGAACTCATGCAGGCCGAACGGATGCCCTATGTGGTTGCACCCCGGCGAGTCTCATTGCCCGGCGCCTCCTACATTGCGGCGGATCATTATCAGGGCGGATGGCTGCTCACGCGACATCTACTGGCGCTGGGGCATCGGCGCATTGCCTTCGTCAGCCGACCCGATCTGTTTGAGACCAACGATGATCGACTGGCGGGCTATCGCGCGGCGCTAACGGCGGCTGAATTGCCCTTCGATTCTGGCCTGGTGGTACCTGTCCCAGGCAATCGACATGACGCGGGCAAAGTGGCATTGGAAGCTCTGGTGGCCATGGACGAGCCACCCACTGCCCTGCTCTGTTTCACCGACGCCATGGCGCTCCAGGTTCTCTCTTTGGCGAGCGAAGGCCAAATTGGCGTACCGGACGACTTGTCCGTCGCAGGGCATGACGGCATCCTGCTTTCTGCGCTGACAGTGCCGCCGCTGACGACGGTCCGGCAGCCGATTGCTCAGATTGGCCGATTGGCGATTGAGTCGTTGCTGGCACAGATGCGTAGCGTTGACCCAACGCCGCTTCAGGCGCTGCTGCCCGTAGAACTCGTGCTCCGACAGTCAACCGGGCCGTGCCCTGTACACCGTAGGTAGGATGGTGTCCTGGTTATGCAGTTGTTCATGATTTTTTGCTTGATTTGACTACGTATGCAAGGCTGATTTCGATTCGCCCTTCACTCGCTGGCGTTGTCTGCCACGGAATCGCTGGTTTGTTCCCCACGGCCAACGCCTCGTCTACCATTCGTCTGTTGTTCTGTTCCTACCCATCAAAGGAGAATGTGCAATGCAAGCAAGGAGATTGTTCTACGTCTTGGCCCTGCTGTTGGTTCTTGGCTTGGTGCTTACGGGCTGTTCTGCACCGGCTGGTGGCGGGGAGGCTGAGAGCGAGGCGCCGGCTGCTGCAGAGGCGGTCAACTGCAACGTGCCTGCCCCCGCAGAAGATGTTGAGATCAACATGATCGGCTGGTCCTTCCCCATCATGGATTTCTATGCGG
Organism: uncultured Chloroflexia bacterium; assembly: GCA_963807905.1. Classification (GTDB taxonomy): domain Bacteria; phylum Chloroflexota; class Anaerolineae; order Caldilineales; family Caldilineaceae; genus JAGRCP01. Next base: position 26,396 of record CAWEEJ010000026.1, read on the forward strand.
AAGCGTTGGAGGAGTGTAACGATGTTGAGAATTTAACCGTCAACACGCAGCTCTTGGCCAACAACGATGCACAGGAGCAGGTGCGTTTGGCCCTCTCGTCTGGCGGCGATTCGCCTTTTGACATCGTGCATGGTGCCAATGCCCAGGTAGGCGAATGGGCCGGCGCCGGCTGGATTCTGCCCCTGAATGACCTGGTCGACCAGTATCGTGAAGAGTACAACCTCGATGACATTCCTGAGAAGGCATGGGAGGGCGTCACGATCGATGGGCAGATTTATGGTGTGCCGGTTACGGGCAACACACTCCATCTCATCTACCGCCAGGATGTCTTTGACGAGTTCGGCGTTGAAGCGCCGGACACGTACGACGACATGATCGCAGTGTGCAACACCATCGGTCTTGATAATCCTGACTTTGACATGCCGTTCACGGTGAATCTGTCAGCCGGTTGGGCGTGGGAGATTGAGTTCTTCCAGATGCAGCGTGCCTTTGGTGGACGGTTCTTGGATGAGAACAACATGCCGACCTTCAACGACGAGTCGGGCATCAACGCTGTGAACAAGCTGGTGGAGATAGCCGACGCCTGTATGGGCATCGATGGCTACACCTTCGACCTGAACGACCAGGAAGTGGCCGTGCAGTTGGGTACGCTGCCCGCCACCAACATGTGGGCCAGCCGTGCGGCCAACATGACCGATCCGGAACGCACCGATCTGGGGGACGTGATCGCCTATGCGCCGGCCCCGCGTGCCACGGCTGACGGCCCCCGCGCCGGCTCGGCCTGGAATGACTACTACATGATTCCGGCGAACACGACCAACGATCCCGAACTGATCTTCCGCATTATCATGGAAGTGGCGGATGAAGAGAGCCAGCGCGAAGCAGCCGGGATCGGCATGATCGCCCGCCTATCCGGCGCCGATGCTGGCGGTCCGTATATGCCGGCCGCAGCGCAAACGATCGCCGAAGGCATTGGCATCTATGACAAGGATCCCGCCGTGGGCATTGTGCGCGCCAAGCTGGGTGAGTTCCTACCGTTGGTTGGCGTAGGCGACATGACTGCGCAAGAAGCGCTCGACGCCGCTGCCGAGGCGTATGTCGAAGAGGCGACTGCCCAGGGATATATCAACCAGTAGGCCATGCGCCCTCTACTCTAGGCCTGTCTGCTGCCCTGTGAACGACGCCGTGGCAGATTCGTGGCAGGTTGGGTTCTGATCAAGATCGGGCCCAACCTGTCTCCCCCACCACCGTACGACGTCCTTCCTGCTTGTGCGTTCGGTTCCATGAGATCATCCTGCGCCCGTGTGCAGCGCTCACCATTTTGGCGCTTTGTTGGCGATTCGCTGAGAGGAAAACGATGGAAAGACGAACATTCTTGCAATTCGCAGCCCCCAGCATGCTCGTCATGCTGATGCTCATGGTGGTGCCGCTTGTGATGGCCATCTGGCTGGGGATGCATTTCGTTACATTCAACAACATCACGTCGCCCCAGTTCGTTGGTCTGCGCAACTTCGCTGATGTGTTAACAGATGGCCGCTTCTGGCAATCGTTTCGCTTTACCCTGCTCTACATGATTGTCGTGATTCCAGCACAATTGGTGATCGGATTCGCCATCGCGCTTCTCTTAGACCAGGTGTCGGGTCTTGCGCGCGGCATCTACCTATCGATCTTCCTGCTGCCCTTCATCATCGTCCCGGTGGTCGGTACGCTGATGTTCAAGCAGCTGTTTGAGCCGTCCGGCATCATGACCTATCTCTACCAAACCGTTTTTGACACCCGTTTTCGCTATAACGAAGCGACCGTCAAGTCGTTGATTCTGATTCACGGGATCTGGTACGTGACGCCCTTCGCCATGGTGACCTATTTTGCCGGTCTGCAGACGCTCAATCAGGACCTGTTGGAAGCTGCATCAATCGATGGCGCAAGCTGGTGGCAGAAGATTCGCGCCATCGTAATTCCGCACGTGAGTTCGCTCACGCTCTTCATTCTCCTCATCTCGATTATGGATGCGTACCGCGTCTTCGACAGCGTCTTCGTGCTCTCAGAACTCAACCCGATCTACAAAGCGGACACCTTGATGACCTACAACTTCCAGACCGCCATTACGGTACAGCGTTTGGGCAAGGCGAACGCGATGGCAGTCTTGACCGTGATTGGAATCATGATCGTGCTCATCCCCAATCTGATTCAGTCCTATCGTGAACAAGTTAGGGAGCGCTAAACATGGAACGAATTAGAAGTCGCTCAGGCCGCATCTTCATTCATGGCGCACTGATCTTATTCGCCATCTACAGCATGGTTCCCTTCCTTTGGACCTTCCTCCAGTCCTTTAAGAGCTTGAGGGACGCCAACTCGCGCACGCCCAAATTCATCTTTGAGCCGACCTGGGAGAATTATTCGGAGCTTTGGCTGCGGTCCACGCCTGAAAATGGGGCAACGATCGCCTTTTTCCTGATCGCCGCCATCGTGATCCTCGTCTGCCTGCTGCTCTTTGCGGAACACATTCCACTTTCCAATGGCGTCGTCTACCTGCTGGTTGCGTTTGGCTTTGCGGCCCTGCTCTGGGCGATCCCGCGGCTGGTCGACACGGCTAAGTTCTATGATTACTTCATCAATACGATCATCGTCACCGTGGGGACCGTCGTCGTGTCGATTACGATCGGTGCGCTGGCCGGCTATGGTCTGGCGCGCTATACGGGGCTGCTGGCCGTCATCGTGTTGATTGCTGCCCTGGGTTTTCGTGCGCTGCCCCGCCTGGCCTTTGTGCTGCCCTACTACTGGATGGGCAGCGCGACCAATATGCTAGACACCTACATTTTGGTCATCCTGACGCTGGTTGCGGTCAATCAGCCCTTTACGATCTGGATGCTGCGCAGCTTCTTCATGGAGATTCCGATTGCGCTGGAAGAGGCGGCCATGGTCGACGGCGCCAATCGCTTCACGGCCTTTCGCAAGGTGATCGTGCCCATCATGTGGCCGGGCATCATCTCTACGGCGCTCTTCACGCTGCTGTTGGCGTACAATGAATTTCTCCTCGTGCGAATCCTAACCCAGACCAACTGGACACTCCCCGTTGCGATCTCACGCTTCACCGGCGGCGAGGATCCTCGCCACTTGACGCTAGCAGCAGCAGCTTCGGTCTCGGCCACGATTCCCATCATCATCGTCATTCTCTTCTTCCAGAAGAATCTGGTCAAGGGGCTGGCCGCCGGCGCGGTGAAGGGATAGGTAGTTCACGCCCGCACAATCGTTGCGGGTGATTGCGCCGGGCAAGACGAAGACAATCAGCTTGCAGCCAAAATGGCTGCAAGGGGAGGAGAAGATCCTTTCAACCTGGCTGCGTATTGGGCGATTCGCCTAACTTAGTTCTCTTCGGCTGTCATCGCCCATGTGGCGGTGGCAGCCTTCTTGCGAAAGGACGCTATTGATGAATATAGAACTCAATCAAGAGAACAAGGCGACGGTCTTGACGCTGTGGCACGCGTTGGATCAGAAGACGTCAGCCACGATCCAGGCCGCCGTAGAGGCTGCAATGGATCCGTCTCTAGTCTGGTACGGATTCGATCCCCTCAACGAGTTACGTGGTCAGGCTGCCTTCGTGAGCGATTTCTGGCTGCCTTTGCAAGAGTCATTTTCGGGCCTGACGCGCCAGACGCACATCTTTTGCGCTGGCGAGTCCAATGGACGCATCGATGGCGACCTGACCCAGGATGGGCGCATGTGGGTGAGTGGTACGGGCTATCTGCGCGGTATCTTTGACCGTGACTATTTGGGTATTCCTGCCTCAGCGCAGCCGGTTGCCATCCGCTGGGGTGAATTCTGTCGGTTGGAACGAGGCAAAATCGTTGAAATCTACATGCTGTTGGATCTGGTCGATCTCATGCAGCAGGCCGGCTGCCAAGTATTGCCGCCCAGTCGCGGCCGCGACCATCTCTATCCGCCACCTCGCGCCGAGGACGGTGTTCTGCTAGAGGCGCAGGATGCTACAGAAAGCGCCTACAGCCGCACGCATCTGCGGCGCTTTATCTTTGACGGGCTCAATCAGTATGATCAGTCCGAACTGGGCAGCATGGGCATGGCCGATTTCTTTCACCCTCAGGTGCAGTGGTATGGCCCCGGCGGCATCGGCGCCTGCCTCAGCCTCAAGGAATTTGAGGATTATCACCAGCGACCCTGGCTTCATGCCTTCCCTGACCGCCAAGTGCAGGATCTAACGGCGCTCTTTGCCGAAGGGCCTTACAGCGCAGCGCCGGGGTGGGCCGGCGTCAAGGCGACGCACGCCGGCGCCTACTTGGAGGTGCCTGCGACGGGCAACTCGGTGGTGATCAATGGCTTGGATTGGTGGAAGCGTCAAGGGGAGCAATATGTCGAGAACTGGGTCTTTGTCGATATGATTCACCTCTTCCGCCAATTTGGGGTCGATCTGTTCGCCCGGCTGGCGGCGCCACGCAAGGAGTCGTAAGCGATGATGGATGGATTCGCGGCGGAGTTTGGCACGCCGGAGCAGTACATTGTTGACATCACTTACCAGATCTGGGAGGGACGCAGCGTCGGCCGCATCTACGATTGGTACGCGCCCGCTTGCCCCGTCCGCACGCCCCACGGCGTTACCCGTTCGGCCGATGCCGTGGTCCAGGGCACGCTAGAGACGCTGCACAGCTTTCCGGATCGTCAGCTGCTCGCCGAGGACGTGATCATCGGCGACCGCGATACGGGTTTCCTGTCCTCCCACCGCGTGCGGTCGCCCGCCACCCATAGGGGAGATGGCGCGTTTGGCCCAGCCAGCCAACGGCAGGTCGTCATGCTCACTGTCGCCGATTGCCTGTGCCAGGAGAACCGCATCGTTGATGAGTGGCTGGTGCGCGATCAGGCAGCCATTGCGGCGCAGATTGGCATAGATCCCGTAGCATTTGGCCGTAAACTTGGCCTGCAAAATCCTGATGCCTACACGATCGGCGTTGATGCACTGCGCGCGCGCTGGGACGATCCTGCCGGCCTCACGATCTGCGGTGATCGCGACATCGGCGTGGAGATCATGGACCTCTGCCATGCGCTCTGGAATGACAAACAGCTGCAGATCATAGCCAGCAAGTATGACCGGGCGCTGCGCCTGGAAGGTCCAGGTGGTCAACTCCATTACGGGCGCGAGCGGGCGACTGATCTTTACCTCAGTCTTTTTGCCAGCGTGCCGAAGGGCGACTTTGTTGCGCATCACGTCATCGTGCGGCAGCAGGCGGCGCGACCGGTGCGGGTGGCCGTACGCTGGTCTTACTGTGGCCTGCATACGGGGGCGGGGCGCTTTGGTCCACCCAGCGGGGTTCCGCTGGCGCTGCTGGGCATTTCGCACTTCGAGTTGCGCGACGGCGTGGTCATCTGCGAGTGGATGGTGGTGGATGAAACTGCAATCCACGCACAAATCGCTGCCCAGCAAGTGCCCTGCCAAGGTTCCTGACCAAGTGCCTAAGCAGGCGCCTTTGTTCGGGGCGTAGTGCGCTGCTTACAACGATCGACTTTGCATGCTAAGGATGAAAGATGTGATTACCCCAAACGATAGCTATGGCACGGCAAATTACCGCTACCAAGCGGTTGATCAGGCCCAGAATGTGGCCAACAAACGGCGCATTATCGAGATCCTGGACGACATCATCGAGTCGCCTTCAAACGAGCTGCTGGACTTGGTGCGCAGCGGCTATCACGACGATGCAAAGGTCAACGCTACCCATCCAGTCAACGAATTGGTCGGTGCAGACGCGGCCGCGTGGCGGTTGTGGGCGCCGCTGCGTCAGGCCCTGCCCGACGTAGAGCGGCGCAATGACTTTGTGGCTGGAGGGCGATACAACGATGGCGACTGGGTCGGTTGCATCGGTCACTACGTCGGCACTTTTGAGCATGATTGGCACGATATTCCCGCGACCCAAGGCGTTGTGGCGGTGCGGTTTGCCGAGGGACATGAATTGCGCGACGGGAAAATTGCCAAGAGCTACGTCTTCATCGATTTTCTTGACCTCATGCGCCAGGCTGGATACTGGCCGCTTGCCCCCAGCTTCGGCAGCGAGATCCAGTGGCTGCCGCCTATGACCCACGACGGCGTTATCCTGACGCCGCAAGACAACGCAATTTCGCAACGGTCGATCGAGCGTGTTCTACAAATGCATGCCGCGATCGGACGCTACAGCGGCCGACCACCGTCGCGCGTGGTGTTGGACGAAATGGAGATGATCGACCACTGGCATGCCAACTTCATGTGGTATGGCCCGGCCGGCATCGGAACGACGCGCCGACTGTCCGGCTTTGAGGACTTTCACCAGATCCCGTTTCTGGTCGCTTTCCCCGACCGCAGCGGCACCGATACGGGTCACTTTATCCGCATCGGCGACGGAAACTTTGCCGTGACCGGCGGATGGGGCTATCTACAGGCAACCCATACGGGGGGAAACTTCCTTGGCATGCCGCCAACGGGTCGGCACGTCATCATGCGCGTGATGGATTTCTATCGCTGCGATGAGGTGACGATTGTGGAAAACTGGGTACCCATGGATATTCCCCATCTGCTCTTGCAGATGGGCGTCGATGTCTTTGATCGCATGCGTCATCAATTCCGCCAACATCAACCGATCAGCGCCACCCAGTTTCTGGTCGGCGGCGCCTAGCCAGGAGAGCTCCAAATGGACGGCAGCAATCGCAATGAAGCAAGAGAACTGGTTGCGCGCATGGTCGCAGGCCTAAACGATCACGTGATTGAGGGAATGGAAGAGTATTGGCACGAGGATATGGTTTGGTATGGTCCAGCCGGTATCGGCACCTTGCACGGACTCCATGGCTTTCAGGATGGACAGCAACGTCCCTTCCTGCATGCGTTTTCTGACAAGCAGGCCGATGACGAGATTATTGTGGCCGAGGGCGACTATGTGGCTGCCACGGGGCACCAACACGCCACGCACACCGGCGAGTGGCTTGGCATTCCGGCCAGCGGTCAGCGCGTCCAGGTCCGCTACATGGACTTCTGGCGCGCGGAGAATGGCAAGCTGACCGAAAACTGGGTGCTGATCGACATCCTTGGCTTCCTGGAACAGCTGGGCTACAACGTGGGCAACGTACTCAAGTTCATCGGCTCCAAGCCGCCCGAGTTCTTTGACGAGGCTGCGAGCGTGCGCGAGGACGGTTTGACCGAAGAATGACAGGGCTCGTCAGCGACAGATCAGAATCGGCGTCGCCTGCACCCGCCGCAGCGTGGCGTCCAGCGCACTCCCGGTGACGGCTTCCAGCAGCGGCGCCCTGCCGTAGCCGCCCATGATGAGCAGGTCGGCCCTACTCTCTTCCAGCGCCTCTTCCAGCGCTGCACCGATCAATTCGGGATTGTCCCCGCCGGTGCCAAGCGCAATGACGGCGTGGGAGACGCCTACGTTGTGCAGATAGTCAATTGCCTGCTGTAACTTGTCGGTCGTCATACTGCGAGCGCCGACTACGCCGATGACAGTCAACGCTAGCTCCCAGTGACCGGCCAGATAGGCCCCTACAAAGAGCGCCTCATGCGCTTTGCGACTGCCGTCGTAGGCCAGGAGCGCATGCTGAAAATCGACCGGCGCACCTGGCACGAGCAGCAGAGGGCGCGGGCAATGGCTGATCAGCGCGCGCAGGCCATTGTTCCTGCGCAGGCCAGCATTTTTGGGCGGATGGTTGAGCGGCAGCACGACAAGATCGAACCAGCGCGTGCGGCCAACCAGCTTGTCCTCAACATTTCCGGCCTCCACACTCAGTCGCCCTGGACTGCCTGTCCGTTCACGCCGGCGCGTGAATTCAGCCATGAGCGACTGGGCTTGATCATCCTTCTCGGCGGCGCTGTCTTGCACTACGTGTAGGCCGTGAACGCGCCCGTCCTCGCGCTGCGCGATACGCCACGCCTGCTCAGCCGCACGCCAGCCCTGATCACTGCCATCGATGCCGACCAGAATGTTGGAGAATAGGCGGTCATCCCGATGCGTATGGTGCCAGTACGCACGCCATTGACCGGGTTTGGGGCCACCGGTAAACGGCTTGGGCACGAGATCAGCCCGCAGGCGGCGCCCGGTCCGTTCCATGACGCGGTCAGCCGTTGGGCTAAAGAGCTCAACTAGATTCGTTAAGGCCAGGGATGGCTCCGGTTCCCACCCCACGATTTCTTCAATCTGATGACGATAGCGGATTAGCCAGGCGTAGAGATCGGCGGCAGTGCGGCCTGGGAAATCACGCAGGATGCCCCGCTGTTCGATCTCTTCAATCACAGGAAGAAAAACGTGGTCGCACCACTCGACCGCTGCGTCTTCATAGGATACATCAGCGCCCTGTGCCTCAATTCTGGTTTGCCGCTGCTGCGCAATCTCATCCAGAAAATGACGATAGCGGGCTGGTACGGTCAGCGAAAAATCGACTTCAGGACGCGTGCGATCTAACTCTGTGATGGCCAGGAAATTGGCGTAGCCGGCCTTGATAAAGAGGTCATCCGGATTGTCCTCGCGGCTCAGGGGTACACGTGTCTTGACTTCGGTGACGTACGCTTCGATGAAGGCCACGTCTCGATCTCGTGCGACCGATACCCGATGATTACCGTCAATCACAAAGTACGCGTCGCCCACCTGGTAGACTTCGATTGGCGGCAGGCGGCCGGTCTCAAAGACCATCTCGATCCCGGCCCAGCGCGGACCGCTGTCACCGCTGAGGGGCAAGAAGGAGCGCGTGAAATCGTGATAGCGCCCAACGCTGCCCACAATCGCGTCAACTGGAATCTCGCGCAGCGTTGTACGATCAGAGATGTTGCCGCGTAACTGCTGACGCACTTGATCAAAAGGAAGCAGTCCGTCGTGCCTCCCGCGCACGCGCGCCACGAGCTTTTCGAGATCGGCGCGCACGCGCGCCACGTGGAAGTGCTGCAGAGCCCGTCCGTATGCGGGCCCAACCGGTTCACTCATGATGGCGGCGAGCTCAGCTCGTTCGGGGACGGCGTCGGCGCGCACGCGATGCCGGAACAGCCAGTTTCTCAGGCGCCGCCGCCGCTGAGGGATGCAAATCCTCTGGCTTGAGAACATCTTCTAGTGCTAGGGGGTAGGATCCATATTCCCAAGCCGCATTGAACATGGCCATGACGTTTTCGGGCGGCACGTCCTCACCGATATCGTGACAGGTCGACAGAATGTAGCCCCCACCCCGTCCTAGATCCCAGATGCGCTTGGCCACGTCGTAGCGTACTTCTTCCGGCGTGGAGAAGGGCAGCATCTTCTGTACGTCGATTGCGCCGTGGAAAACCAGTCGATCACCATAGGTTTCGTTGAGCATGTAGGTGTCCATGCCCATGGCTGACGTTTGAATGGGATTGAGGATGTCGACATTCATCTCGATGATGTCGCCGATTACGGGCACAACGCTGCCGTCGGTATGGTAAGAGAGCTTGACGTCGGCCAGCCCCTTGATGTGGCCGAAAAGCTCCTTCAGACGTGGCTTGATTAGGTCACGGAAGAGTGACGGCGAAATGAGCATGTTGTTTTGCGCGCCGATATCGTCGGTAAAGTAGACCATCTGCACGTAGGGCCCGACGACCTTCATGTATTCGGTCCACATCTCTTTGTAGATCCAGAGTAGCTTGTCGAGCACGGCTTCAGTAAATGCCCGGTCATTGGCCAGGGCTGAAAACATGCGCATATAGCCGCAGATTTGCAGGGCTTTGGTCAAGAGGCCGCCTTTGATCGAATCGGCCACGATCACATAGTCCGTATGCTGGTGGAGATGCTTGGCGCGTGCGGCCAGACCGGTGAAGAGGGCCGGATCGTACGGATCGGGCCACGGATGCCGCTCAATGTCTTCGATGGTTGCATCAGCAAGAGGCGAGTCGTAGAGGCTGTATGAATTGAGCATTTTCACCCACTTGATGCCCCACATGTCGATGTATGCGTCTTCGCCCACAACTTCCTGCACGTCGATCCAGTTGGGCTCGAGCCAGCGGAAGTCTACGTGGAAACGTTCGAGCAGCTTCTCATCTGGATAGATATTCTGCACCATGCGATCCAGCACTGCATCCTGATTGCGCAAATCGGGATCAGCCAGATAGGCTTGGAGCGCTTCATAGCCGTTGCGATGGATGGAGCCGACATGGCGACCCCAGTCGATGGGGACGCGGTCAGCCTCGCGGAAGCTCGTGATGGCGGCAAAGCGTTCACGTGGGTTCATGGATTCACTCCGTCGGGTAGCCAGGACAGAGACGGCGAGGCCTGCGTGGCGTTGGCACACCGCCCAAGCGGGCCCCGCCGCCACTGTCTCAGCTTGCGTAGACAACCGCCTCGATGTCCAGCAGGTTGCAAAAATGGATTAGCTCTTCAACGTACGTGCCGTCGACGGCCAATATGTGGTTGGACGCAAAGGTGTCGACGAACTCATCAATGTTCGTGTGCAATTGGGCGAATGCAGTCGGCAGCTGGTGACTGCCACGCGCGGCCACAAACGCGGCGTACTTCTCTTGCGACAGAGAGATGGTCTCTCCCGTCACGATGCTCATGGCGTAGCGCCCATTGCGACGAAAGAGGCGCGCAAAGGTCAAGGGGCCGGGCGCGGTTGTGAAGTAGGTGATGGCCCCGCCGCCCGGGCGGTTGGCCGCACGCAGCTCCACGTGGCGCAGATTGTCGGCAGAATTGGGCGATCTCTCCGCGTACCAAGAGCAGAACGCGCCGCAGTTGGGCATGTAGAAGACCTGCGCCTCGTCGTCGATATAGCTGACGTCGAGGAAGAGGACCGACTTGCCGCCAGAGACTTGCTTCAGGATCTCCATGCTGAGCGCGGCGTCACCGTCTGCCTCACAGGCCATCATCATGGGCTCCTTGGGCCCGTCGGCATCGTACGGGCCGGGCAAGAGCGCGGCGGAGATGCACTGGGGCACATAGAAGGTCGTCAGATCGGGCATACACTTGATGGCAACGAAGTCTAGCTCCTTTTCGTGGATGATCTCTTTGGTGGCCAGATAGCAGCGCACTTGGTGGGCCAGCTTCTCGCGCGTTAGCTGGCCCTCGCCATAGTCGACGCGCGCCACGCTGCGCTCGAGCCACGCGATCATGCCCTCGGTTTGGGCCGGATCGACCTCCTCGGCCCGGCGGATGATCTCGAGCTGATCGATGTGCTCTGTATCCACTTGAAAGAGCTGCTTCCACTGGAGCGGGTCGAAGGTGCCGGTGTCGATGCCCAACGAGCGCCCGCCAAAGAGGCCGAATGTCTGCCCGCGCAGGCGCGCCTTGGCGGCCGCGGCCCGCGCATAGGGTAGAAGCTGGCGCTCAATTTGGGCTGCGCTGGCGTCGTCGAAGTTGGCGCGCACGCGCAGGTGCGGGTAGCCGATCTGATCGAGCGTGCCGGCTGCGCCCAGGAAGCCGACCATGCCGTGGGTGCCAGGCTCGCGGTTGGTCAGCAGCACGGTTGGCAAGTTCATGCGCTGGATGCCGCGCACCACGAGATTGGGCGATGTCCAGCAGGGAATGTGGGCGACAAAGGCCTCCACGCCGGCCGCTTTGAGCGCGTCGACCTGCGCGTCGATCTCTGCCTTGTGGCGGGCGACACCGGGGGCCACCACAAGGTCGACGGATAGCTGTTCCAGATACGTTGCGGCGGCGCCATGGCGTGGCTCGGTCATCGCCTGGAAGAGGTGGGTCCATTCATGTTCACGGTTGTCGCCAAAGGTCATTAGGCCGATTTTTGGGTTCTTCATCTTATTGATCCAGCGCGCGCGGGAAGGCTTGAATGCCCCGCCCGCCATCCACATAGATCGTCTGACCGACCATGTAGCTGGCATCCTCGCAGGAGAGAAAGATGCAGACGCTGGCGATCTCTTCCGGCGTAGCGATGTAGCCGATGGGCAGGCGGCGCATCAATTCGTCATGTTTGTCTCGGTTGTGTACCACTTTTTGCATCAGCTCGGTCACCACCGGACCGGGCGCAACGCCGTTGACGCGAATGCCTTTGTCGATCAGCGCCAGGCCCATGGCCGTCGTGAGCTGATTGACGCCTCCTTTGGCCGCGCAGTAGGCAACCTGATTGGCCAGCGCCATCTTGGCCATGATCGAGGAGATGTTGACGATGTAGCCTGGTTTGCCCTGCTCGACCATGACGCGTGCCCCGGCCTGCCCCATGAGGAAAGCGCCTTTGAGGTCAACCGACATGACCCAGTCCCAGTCTTCTTCGGTGATGGCAAAAAAATCAGCCGCATGGTTGACGCCGGCATTGTTGACGACGATGTCGACGGTTCCGTACGCCTCCAACGCCGCGGCGATGACATTCTTCACATCGGCGCTCTTGCTGACATCGCCGCGCACGAAGATGCTCTCTCCGCCCGCGTCCCGCACCTCTTGGGCAACCGCTTCGCCCAGATCGACCGAACGACCGGTTCCCACCACTTTGGCGCCGGCCTTGGCATATTCTTTTGCCAGCGCCACGCCAATGCCTTTGGTCGTGCCGGTGATAATTGCTACCTTATCTTTCAGTTTCATCATTTGGATCCTTGTTGCGTGGCATGGTGGTACGAACACGAATGACAAGGTGCAGGCACTACCTGCGCCTGCACCTTGTCAGCGAGTTATCAGACGCCTATTCGGCCCACGGGCTGCCCTCAGGCGGATCCGTCTCCAGCGGCTTGACGCCAGGCGGATATTTGGCGCGGATGTCATCAATGACCTCGGCCATCAAGTCGACGACACGCGTCACCATGGCCTCACCCTTTTCGACCGTAGCCAACGTGGCGTCACCGATGATGCCGTTCTTTAGCTCCCTATGTTCCGGCCGGGCAAAGGTACCCTCGAAGTGGTACATCATGCCGGGCCCGGCGGGCAAGCCCGGGCCGATGATGAACTTGCGATCGATCAGCGGCGTACCGCCGCCCTTGTCCGCCTTGCTCATGTCGACGAATTCAGGATAGAGATAGAGCGCCATGGAGGTCTCGGCTTCATCGGCGTGCCACATGCCGGTCTCCAGCAGCTCCTTCTGATCGCGCAGGAAGTCGTACCAGTGGAGCGAGATGGTGAAGATGCCGTCAATGCCCAGCTTGTGTACGGCCACGATCGTTGACGAAACCTGGCCATGGGCAGAGAGGATAATAAACTTGTTATAGCCGGCAACCGTTGCGCCCTTGATGATGTCTTCGATCAGCGCGATGTGTGTTTCGTAGCGCAGGGGAATGTTGGCCGGCATATACCAGTGATGGGCCGGATGTGAGCCATACATGGGGCAGGGCAGCAGCATGACGCCCGTCTTCTCGGAAAGCTTCTCAGCCAGGCCAATGGCATTGAAATCATCGGAACCGCAGGGGCAATGGGGCCCATGCTGCTCGATGGCACCGATAGGAAGCACGGCAATGTCATCTTCTTTGGCGTGATCGAGCACTTCTTTGGCGGTCAAATTTTGCCACCAATAGGCTTTGCCTACGTCCATTTTTCCTACTCCTTTGAGTGTGTGTAGTGAAATGTGTAGTAAAAGGTATTCGAATGTCGATGCGCAGAATGACTTGCAGCAGCTGGCGGATATGGCGCGGCAACTGTGCCGAGCGAAGTGCTGCTGCAAGTCACGCAAGCGTTTCAAGCTTTGATTTGACGCCAAGCTCATCGCCCAGCGCGGCTAGCTCCCCCGCCAATTGGGTGGATAGCGGAATGCCCTGGGCGCGCCGCTCTTGCTCGGTGCGATACTCGATCTCGCCCGGAATGAGCATTTCTTGGCCCTCGTCCCACATGGGCGATTCCTTGATCGTGGCCGTGAACGTACCCATCTGCTCAGCGAAATCCTCTTCGTCCATGATCGCCAGCGGGTTGATGACGATCATCATGTGGCCGGTCAGGCTGGGCTCGTCTGCCTGCTTGTACATGCTGCCCAACTGATGCTGGAAGACGCCGCCCGCAATGACGCCACAGAAGATGTCGACAACGTACGAAAGCCCCAGCCCTTTGTGGCCGCCTAACGGCAGCAGAAAGCCGGCAAAGGCCGCGTCAGGGTCGTCGGTGGGGCGACCTTCGGCATCAGTCCCCCAGTCGAGCGGGATCTTCTTGCCCTGCTTGCTGGCCAGCAGCAGCTTGCCGCCGGCTACGTTGGAGAGGGAGATATCGAGCACGAAGGGGAATTCGCCAAAGGTGGGCACGGCAATCGCAATGGGGTTGTTGCCCGTGATCGGGCGACTGCCGCCCGGCGCGACCATGTTGGGCCGCACGTTGGTCATCGTGATGCCGATCATGCCCGCGTCGGCGGCCATGCGAGCATAGAGCGCGGCCGCGCCAAAATGATTGCTGCGCGCCGCGCCCACGACCCCCACGCTGTACTGCTCGGCCAGCTGGATGGCGCGTTGCATGGCCTTGCGCCCGACCAGAAAGCCCATGCCGTCTTCCCCATCCAACAGCTCCATGCCCATGGCGCCCGTGGCGATCGTCATGGTGGGACGGGGATTGATGGCGCGCGTCTGCACACGCTGGGCATAGATCGGCAGGCGCAGCACGCCATGGGAGTCGATGCCCCAGAGATTGGTCTGCACCATGCATTCGGCGCAGTAGGCGGCATCGCCATCGGGCAGGCCGGCGTTGTGGAAAACTTCGGCTGTGAACTGTTCCAGCGAGTCGCTGGTCACGCGGATCGTATCGGTCATGGCAAAAACTATCCACTCCTCCAGGTAATTGAACGTTGATGATTGCGATCTATTTGACGGCGCCCACGGTGACGCCTTCGACAAAGTAGGGCCGAATCATGTAGGAAAGCAGAAAGCGCGGCACCACAATGATTGCGCCGGCGGCGGCCATCTGTTTCCGAAGAATGCCTTGCCCCGTGTTGGGCGTCATCGGGCCCATGGTCAACGTGGTTGCGTTTCGCTTCGTCAGACTCAGCGCAAACCAACAGGCGTAGCCTCAATAGGTCAAGAAACCGGATACCTCGGTGCGAATGCGATAGATCGAGGTCGAGGCGGTGATGTAGAGGCTGCGCATGTCATCGCCAAAGACCAGGTTGGCGCTGTGCTCGGGCATGCGCACGACGCCCAAATAGGTTCCCTCTCTTGCAAAGATGTGCACGCCGCCCTGCGCACAGCAGTAGAGATTGCCCTCAACGTCGAGCTTCATGCCGTCAGGTCTACCCGGTCCATCGCCTGTCGTCTCTGCCCAAAGGCGTCCATTCCTGAGCGTGCCATCTCCGGTGACGTCAAAGACGCGGATATGCAAGCGCGCCGTGTCGCTGACGAAAAGCTGCGCCTCGTCGCGCGAAAAACAGAGCCCATTGGGTTGATCGAACGTGTCGTCCAACAGCAGTAGGGCGCCAGATTCACCGCTCAGTTGGTAGACGCCGGTAAAAGGCAGCTCCGGGTCACGGGGGATGCCCACACGTGGCATGCGCCCAAAAGTGGGATCGGTGAAGTAGATCGCACCATCTTGCGTGACGACGACATCGTTTGGGCTGTTTAGGGCACGACGATTGTAGTGGCTGGCCAAGACCGTGTAGCCGATTTCCGGCGTGGAAGGCAGGGCGTCAAGATCCGTGCGCGACACCCGACTCGTGGCATGCTCACACGTGATCAGACGCCCCTGGCGATCGAGCGTGTTGCCGTTTGCCATGTGGCTTTGCGCCCGAAAAACGCTCAGTCCTGCCGCCGCTGACCAGCGGTACATTTTGCTCATCACAATGTCGCTGAAGAGCAGACTCGCATCGCCGGCTAGCCAAGTGGGCCCTTCTACAAACGCAAAGCCGGTGACCACCTGCGTCAAGCCGGCGTCCAAGTCAATCACGTCACGCAGGCGCGGATTGCGCACGTCGACGATCAATTTGGTGGTAGCTTCATGTGGCCCTGGCGTCATGGGGAGCGTCTCCTGAAATGCGCACGCGGTTGGTCTGAATCAGATCGAACGGAATAGACTGATGTAAGTGACTGGCCGTGAAAGGTCAGCGCTTGATCAGCCGCCCGCGACCTATAGACTCCCTAGAAACCTCCGAGTTTCTCCGTCAGGACTGATGTTGCTCTGGCGACATGGGAAACTCGTAAGAAAGTCTGCAAGTCGCGTTCAGCGGTTGCTTATGCGAGCTGCGCGCGCTACGTCAGCGGCCGGCCGCCATCGACCGGGATGATCGCGCCCGTTGTGTGGGGCAGATAGGCGGCCACGGCCACAGCCGCCGCGCCCACATCAGCAGGCTCAGCCAGCCGCTTCAAGGGCGTCTGATCAATCTGCTCCTGGCGCCAAATGGGATCGAAACTTTGGGCATATTCGCCGTCGACCAAGCCTGGCGCCAGCGCAACCACGCGGATATTGGGCGCCAGTGCCCGGGCCAGCGAGCGCGTCATGGTATCGAGCGCAGCCTTGGACGCGCAGTAGGCAATGTTGGAGCCATTTGCAGTCGTGCCGGCGATGGATGACATGTTGATGACCAGCCCGCGCCCTTCTGTTTCGAGCAGGCTGCGCATTGCGCGTACGCACGCAAACGCCCCCCGCCAGTTGACCCGAAAGATGCGGTCAATGAGGTCGTCATCTAGTTCCACGAGATCGTCATGCGCGACGTAGCGCGTCACGCCGGCGTTGTTGACCAGAATGTCGAGGCGGCCAAAGTGCTCGGCCACCTCAGTGGCCAGCGCTTCGAGTGTGGCGCTCTCCTCGACGGAAGCCTGTCGCGCCAAGTGGCCCGTGCCGGCCAACTCGCTGGCCAACGCTTCCGCGCGCGTGGGGCTACTGTTGTAGGTGATGATCAGCGTAGCGCCGGCATCAGCCAGCGCTCGGCAGACGCCCGTGCCGATGCCGCCGGCGCCGCCTGTTACCAGCGCAACTTGACCCAGCAAGGGTTGTTGGTCCATGCTCATTCGCCTTCCTTCCTTCTGTCGGGTGGGGGCATCAGCTTCGCCGGTTGCGGCAATCGCGCCGACTCCCGTCGGATCAAGCTGCCGGGCAGCAACGTCACGGCGGGCTGCGTCGTGTCTCCCAGGAGCAGCGCGTCGAGTAGGTCGAGCGTGGCGTTGATCATCTGGTTGACCGGCTGGCGAATCGTGGTCAGCCGGTAAGCGGACCAGTTGGCCATGGGCACATCATCGAAGCCGATGATGGAGAGATCTTCGGGAAGCTCAAGGCCGAGATTGCGTGCGCAGTCGATGGCGCCGATCGCCATGATATCGTTGGCGCAAAAGAGCGCATCGGGCGGCTGGGGGCCGGTCAGCAGCTCTCTGGCCGCCGCGCTCCCAGACTCGTAGGTGTAGGCGCCCTGCACGCGCTGCGCGTCAGTGATGCCCCGTTCGCGCAGCCGGTCGAAGAAGCCCCGTTCGCGATCCTGGTTGGTTGAGGTTGTGGTGACGCCGGCAACATATGCCGGCGTAGTGTGTCCCGCATCGAGCAGCAGATCGGCTATGCTGCGCCCGCCCTCAACGTTGTCGCAGCAGACTGCATAGGCGCTCGTACCGGGCACATAGCGGTTGAAGAGGATGACCGGCGTGCCGTCGCGGCTGCATTCTTCGGCCATGCCGGAAGAAAGCGTGGTCGACGTGATGATCAAGGCGTCGGCGCGATATTGGAGTACGAGCGGGAGGATGTCGTCCACCTCCTGATCCGGTGCGGTCGTGAAGAGCAGTACCTGCTTCCCTGCCGCCTGCAGGCGGGCCGTGAATTTCTCCAGCACGTATGGGTAGAAGGGGCTGGTGATGTTGGCCATGACGACGCCGATGATGTTGGTGTTCTGCGTCGTGAGACTGCGCGCAATCGCATTGGGGCGATAGCCGAGGGTCGTGGCGGCCTTCATCACGCGTGCCCGTTTTTCATCGGAAACTGGTTCGCCGCTGAAGGTGCGGGAGACGGTCGATTGGGAGACGCCGGCCAGCTTGGCGACGTCGACAGATGTGACTCGTTTGGTTGTCACTCGGACACTCCCGGCCTGTGATTTCTACGAGTAACTGTTCTACGCTCGCCTTCCCAGCGGAGACAGACGATTTCCGAGGAATTCTCAGCCCTTGCTGTCTCTGCCTTGAAAACTGACCATAGATGGAGCGGCGTGCTCGCTAAACGCAACTTTAGGGGCCCCACCGACCCGTTCGCACGCATGCGGCGTGCGCTCGACGGTCGCCACGGCTGAACTGGTTCGGTTGTCGCTGCCACAGGCTCGACTGGCCTTTTCGTCAAGAGCCGTTCGCTATGCGGCGTGCTCGCTAAACCGCAACTGTAGGCCCTCTACCGTCCAGTCCGCACGCGGCCGCGTGTTTTCCTAAGTATTAGCCACAGATATAGGGGGAACCTTGGTTTCATCATTCTGTGGTGCACGAATCGTGCATGGTAACTTCTGGGAATGCGGATCAACCTGAATCGTTGCTTCTACGCTTAATCTTCCGTTTGTCCATTGCCATAGCGCCGTACACGAAGATCGGCCTGAGCCTTGTGGCCCCAGAAATTCTCGATGGCGCAGAGCCGCGATCCAACCTCGCCGATCAGCGCGCTGGCCTCAGGCGTACACTCTTGGTAGGTAACTGTCTTGATGAACTTGCCCACCCACAGGCCGCCCGTGTAGCGTGCGGCCAGCCGCGTGGGTAGCGTGTGGTTGGTGCCGATTACCTTGTCGCCAAAGGCTACGTTGGTCTCGGGCCCGAGGAAGAGCGCGCCATAGTTTGTCATGTTGTCGAGAAAATAGCGTGGATTTTCGGTCAGCACTTCCACGTGCTCCGACGCAAACTCGTCTGCGACCTCTACCAGTTCGTCGATGGAATCGACCACGATGACCTGACCATATTCTTGCCACGCCACGCCGGCGACGTCAGCCGTCTCCAGCGTCTCCAGCTGGCGTCCAACCTCGACAATCGTCTCCTGGGCAAGCGTTTCGCTGGTCGTCAAGAGGACCGCCGGTGAGGTCGGCCCATGTTCGGCCTGACCCAGCAGGTCGGTGGCGACCATCTCGGCATCTGCGCTCTCATCGGCAATAACCAGCACCTCTGTTGGGCCAGCGAGCAGGTCGATGCCGACGCGCCCGAAGAGTTGGCGCTTGGCCTCGGCCACGTACGCGTTGCCGGGTCCGACGAGCATATCGACGGGCGCAATTGTTTCGGTACCTAGGGCCATCGCGGCAATTGCCTGCACGCCGCCCAGGATGTAGATTTCATCGGCGCCGCCGAAGTGCATGGCCGCAATCGTGGCCGCCGGCAGCTCGCCGCGAATCGGCGGCGTGCAGGCGATCACCCGAGGCACGCCGGCGACCTTGGCTGTGAGCACGCTCATGTGGGCGGAGGCGACCATGGGGTAGCGTCCGCCGGGCACGTAGCAGCCGACGCTGTTGACCGGGATATTCTTGTGGCCAAGGATCACGCCGGGCAGCGTCTCTACTTCAATGTCACGCAGCGCCGACCGTTGATGGCGCGCGAAGTTGCGCACTTGTTGCTGCGCAAAGTGGATGTCGTCGATCACCTGCGCGTCGAGCGTAGCCACAATCTCGTCAATCTGCTCCGCCGAGAGGCGAAACGAGGCGGGTGACCAGTTATCAAAGCGCTCTGACAGCTCGCGTACGGCGTCATCGCCCTGGGTCTTGACGTCGGTAAGGATTCCTTCAACGGTTGCACGGACTTGGGCATCTGCCTCAAGCTGCTCGACTTCAGATTTGCCTTCTTTGAGATAGCGTTTCATGATCGGTCGGTTTCCTGTTATGTTGCGCCTGGGTAGCAGCCGAAGTAGGCGAGAACGTTGTGGGAATGGAGTGCGCATGTGGCGCTGGGTAGAGCACGTATGATTGACCACCAGCGGGCGTCGCAACCGGCCTAACGGCAGATGGAGGCACCGCATCGCTTGTGATTTGAATACGTATTCAAATCATATAACAGCATCAAACACCTGTCAAGATGCAATTGCGCATTTTGCACGCCGTGGCCTGCCTTGATTGGGGGCGCACTTCAGTGTGGGGGCAAGCATGCAGCTTCCCGGAAGCGGTCAAAGCACCCTCTGTCAACCAACGTCTCGTGACCGCTTCCGGGAAGTGATTCGCCCCCAGCGTGAAGTGCACCCTTGATTGGCGCTAGGATTGACGAAATGGGGAAGATCGGGTATACCTGAATGCGCATTCAATGGCCGTAAACCCGTCACCTGCACGCAGTTTGTAGCGCACCTTTTCGTTGCCCCGCGTGCGAAAGGATAGACAACCTTGTCACCGCGAGTGGTAACATCCTATGACGTCGCCCAGCTCGCCGGCGTCTCGCAGCCAACCGTCTCGCGTGCGTTCGCCGTCGATGGAACAATTCTGCCGGCCACGCGTGATCGCGTCTTGCAAGCTGCCCGCGAGCTCGGCTATCATCCCAATGCCATTGCCCGAGGGCTGACGACGCAACGTACAGACATCATTGGCATCGTCATGGGCAATATGTCGCGCAGTCTCTTCTATCCGCGGCTGCTTGATAACCTTACCCAGCGCTTACAGGCGCTGGACAAGCAGGTCCTGCTTTTCAATGCGCATGAGACTCGGCCGGTCGACGACATCTTGCCGCGCATCATGGCTTATCAGGTCGATGCGCTTGTCATTGCCTCAACGACGCCCGGACGTACATTAATCGATCGCTGCACGAATGCCGGCACGCCTGTGATCCTGCTCAACCAGATGGTTCAAGAAACTGCTGCGTACGCGATCTGTAGTGACAATGTGAAGGGCGGGCGGGTTGTAGCCGACGCCTTCCTTGATGCTGGACATCAACGACTGGCTTTTTTGGCCGGGGTCAGCGTCACCGCAACCAATGTACTGCGTCGCCGGGGATTTATGGAGCGACTCGCCGAGCGCGGCTATCTCGATCCTTTGATCGAACAGGGAGACTATACCTTTGAATCTGGATATGACGCTGCCCTACGATTATTGGATCGGGATGACCCGCCCGATGCGATCTTCTGCGCAGCTGATATCATGGCGTTGGGCGCGCTGGATGCTGCGCGAACGAAGTTAGGCATTGCCGTTCCCGACGAGCTTTCTATCATCGGCTATGACGATATCCCGATGGCCGCCTGGCCGGCCTATGACTTGACCACGATCCGTCAGCCTATGAAGGCCATGCTAGATCGGATCCTTGGTCTACTTCATCCAGATGAGAGTAAGGAGATCGTAGGGCAGGTAACGCTCTTGCCGGTCGAACTCGTGCGTCGCACTTCGGCACGCCTGCCGCAAGCATCCGCCATGACTCCGCCTGCGACCCCTTTTCATTAGTCCATGATCGCGCAAGCGGACCGATGGGTCGGCGGTCACGCTGGTCGCGCGACACGCCTCGTCGATCAAATCACTTTCGGCGAGATCCGCAACTCGTCCGGCGACAGGCTCGTGTCGTGGCAAGCGTGACCTGACAAAAATGAGGGGTGCGTGGCAGAGCCGTTTGTATGGGGGCGTGCAACGTAGACTTTGCATCAAATCAGCCTTGACACAACCCCCGGGTCCGTCGACATTGCAGAGACCCTTACATAGTTCCTATCAGAAGTCGCTCCTTCAGTTCCACGTTCAGCACAAATCCATCCACACCAATAGGAAGTAGATCCATGAAAATTACCTGGCTGGCCCACGCATCGTTCTTGATTGAGGGCGATGGCGTGCGCATCATCACCGACCCCTACGAACCCAACGAAATCATGAACCTGCCGCCGATTACGGAGCCGGCCGACATCGTCGTGCGCAGCTCCGACGACGACGAGGCC
The DNA here is from genome assembly GCA_963807905.1 of uncultured Chloroflexia bacterium. GTDB lineage: Bacteria > Chloroflexota > Anaerolineae > Caldilineales > Caldilineaceae > JAGRCP01. The sequence continues at coordinate 48,031 of CAWEEJ010000026.1, forward strand.
CACTGCTACGTTGAGACGATTCCGCCCGGCTTTGAACTGGTGACGGCAACGGACATTGTCGACACCGGGGCAACGGCCGAGGGCATCGACTTTGCGGCGATCTGGTCGCAGGAGAGCGTGGACAAGGACGTGGTGCGCGACAACGCCATGTATCGCTTTACGGTCGACGGCGTCAACATTGCCCACATGGGCGACGTGGGCAATGGCCTGACTGAGGCACAAATGGACGCGCTTGCAGGGACCGACGTTCTGCTGGCGCTGGCCGGCGGCTTTCCGACGATTGCGCTGGACGATCTGCATGCGGTAATTGCTGCGGTCCAGCCCAAGGTCGTCATCCCCATGCACTACCGCATCCCCGGCCCTCGTTTCGCCATGCTGCCCGTCACCGGCTTCACCGCCCATTACGATGACGCCATAGTCGAGGTATGGGACGGCAGCACAATCGAGCTTACACGCGCCACGCTGCCCGATCATACGCGCATCGTTGTGCTTCAACCGACGCTCACGCGCGGCGAATAGTCATCATGCGCCCCAATCCATTGATCGAAGTCTGGCGCCGCGGCGACTATGTGCTGAATGGCTGGATGCATATTCCCGACTCCTGGGCGGCCGAGGTCATGGCCCATGCGGGCTGGGACAGCGTTACCGTCGACCTGCAGCATGGCTTTGCCGATTATGAGACCCTTGTCTCTATGTTGCAAGCTATCTCCACCACCGAGACCGTGCCCATGGTGCGCGTCACGTGGAACGATCCGCTTCAGATTCAACGTGTGCTGGACGCCGGCGTCTATGGTGTCATCTGCCCGGTGGTCAACACGCGAGCGGAGTGTGAGCAGTTCATCGGCGCGTGCCGCTACCCACCATTGGGCTATCGCAGCCTGGGCCCGACGCGGGCCAGCGTTTACGGCGGTTCCGACTATGCCGCGAACGCCAATCATACAGTCGTCACCTTTGCCATGGTGGAGACCGCGACAGGCTTGGAGAATATTGACGAGATCTTGGCCGTGCCTGGTCTGGACGGCATCTTTGTGGGGCCGGGCGATCTCGGCCTGACGCTCGTCGGACAGTTTGGGATTGATCCGAGCCATCCAGTTGTGGCTGATGCCATTCGGACCATCGCCAAGAAGACGCGTGCCGCCGGCAAAGTGGCGGGCATCTGGTGTCCGTCGGCGCAAGTTGCGTCGGAAATGCGCGAACTCGGCTATCAGTTTCTGACCATTGCCAGCGATGCCCGCCTGCTGGCGGCTGCGTCCAAGCAAGCCATTGCCGCTGTCAAGGAATCTATGGTGTAATTGACGGGCGGGGTGCGTTGATTGCCCTGCGCAACCAACAACCTAAGGCTGAATGAGCCGTCACGGAAACGCACATTGAATCGAAACCTCTTTCTAATCGTCTGGCTGATGGCGCTCTGGGGCGCCGTCGCGATCATTCCTTACTCACTCACAACCCAGGCGGATGCACTGAGCGGTGCAACAGCCGGCATGCCCCTGCCCACGTTGATCCTCCTGAGCCTCGTGCAGAGTGGCGTGCTGTTGGCGCTCCTGACAGGCGCCGGCCTTTTTCTGGCGCCGCGCAGTGGGTTGAGTCTCCCCTTCCTGACGGCATTGGCGGATCGTCGACCGGTCGCACCCGCATGGGGCGGGACCTTATTGCGTGCCGCCTTGATCGGCGCGGGCGCTGCCCTGGCGATCTTTGGGCTGGAACGCTTTCTCTTCATGCCCGCCATGGCCGCGCAAGGCTTGGCCTTTCCAGAGCCGGTGCCGACACCCGTCTGGCAACGGTTCCTGGCCTCGTTCTATGGCGGCATCACGGAAGAGGTCATCGTGCGGCTCTTCTTAATGACGCTGCTTGTCTGGTTGGGCGCCAAGGTCAGCCGCACTGCGACCGGGGAGCCGAGGGCTGGCGTATACTGGATTGCCGTCATCATCGCAGCACTGGTCTTTGGCTTGGGCCATCTGCCCGTTACCGCTGCAATGGGCTTGCCCTTGAACGGACTCATCGTCACGCGCGCGCTTGTGTTGAATGGCGTTGCCGGACTCGTCTTTGGCTGGCTCTACTGGCAGCGGGGGTTGGAAAGTGCCATGGCGGCCCACTTCTCGGCCGACCTCCTGCTCTTGATCCTCCTGCCGCTCTTCCTATGAGCTCGATTTCACCCTTGGCTGGAGCCCACTAATCAACTGCACACCTGGAGGAAACCGACGTGGACAGCGAGCAGATTCAACGATTTTCAATCACAGACAAGCGCGCCTTGGTGAGCGGCGGCTCCAAGGGCATCGGGGGCGAGATTGCAATTGAGCTGGCCAAAGCCGGCGCTGACGTGGCAATTGTCGGCCGCGACGCAGAGGGGTTGAGTGCAACGCGCCAGGCAGTCGAAGCGACGGGGCGCGAATGTCTGGTGATTGAAGCGGATCTGAGCACCGTCGACGGACCGCGCAACGCGGCCCATGCCGCGCTCGATCACTTCGGCGTGATCGACATCCTGGTCAACAACGCCGGCATTGCCCAGAACGACTACCTCCTCGACATTTCCCTGGATGACTGGGACCGCACTCAGGCCGTCAACGTGCGCGCACCGCTGATTCTCGCCCAGACCCTGGCCCCCGCCATGATTGCCCAGAAGCAGGGCAAGATCATCAACATTTCGTCTCAGGCAGGCGTGGCCGCGCTGGAGCGTCACGGCACCTACTGCACGTCCAAAGGCGGCCTTAACATGCTGACCAAGGTGATGGCCTTGGAGTGGGGGCCCCACAATATCCAGACCAACGCGGTTGCGCCCACGGTCATTCTCACGCCCATGGGCGAACGCGTGTGGGGCGACCCGGAAGTCGGCGCGCCCATGCTGGCCAAAATTCCGCTGGGGCGCTTTGGGCAGCCGGTCGAAGTAGCCGATCTGGTCCTATTTCTGAGTTCCGCTGCCTCTGATCTGATTTGTGGCGCCGTAGTTCTTATCGACGGCGGCTACACCGCGATCTAAATTGAGGCTTTGACCGGCGCGTCGGTGATGAACACCCGCACCTGAGCCTTTAACGGAGACAATTCATGCCCGAACAGTTTGAGTTCGCCACGGTTGGCCGCTTGCCCGCCCCGGGCGACAATGTGGCCATCGCCACCCGTCGCCTGGAGGCCGGGACGGAAATCGCCTACGCCGACAGTCTGATTACGCTGGACTACACCGTGATGGAAGGTCATCGCTTCGCCGTGGCCGCGATCGCGCCCGGCGCGCCGCTTCTGTCCTGGGGGCTGCCGTTTGGCATTGCAATCGAGCCGATCGCGCCGGGAGAGTATGTCCACAATGCGGACATGCTCGAAGCGCTGGCCGGACGCGCCATCGATTTTGAGATCCCAACCGAACCCAACTTCCGCAACCGGATCGAAGCCTATGCGCTGGATGAGGCGGCGTTCGTACCCGGTGAGCAGGTCGCCCGTTACCCGGACGAACGCACCTTTCTGGGCTACCGACGCGCCGGCAACCGGGGCGTGGGTACGCGCAATTTCGCGGTCGTGCTAGGGACATCGGCGCGCAGCGCCAGCTACGCGCGGGCGCTGGCCCAACGCTTGGCGCCCGAGGCCGACGCCTATGCCAACGTAGACGGGATCTCGGCCGTCGCCCACACTGAAGGCGATGGTCATGATCCCATCAACAACTGGGATTTCCTCTTGCGCACCCTGGCCGGTCTCGTCGTCCATCCAAACGTCGGCGCAATCTTGATCGTCGACTATGGTCCGGAGCAGGTCAATAGCGACGTGCTACGCGCATTCATGACCGACCACGGCTACGAACTGGATGCAGTGCGCCACGGCTTCTTGCGCCTGTCGGGAGACCTGGCCCATGACTTAGAAGCCGGTGCGACTGCGCTGCGCGGCTGGTTGCCCGCGCTCGATGCAGACAGCCGTACGCCTTGCTCGCTGGCTCATCTGAACATCGCGCTGCAATGTGGCGGTTCCGACGCTTTCTCCGGCGTGTCGGGCAACCCGCTGGCCGGATCGGTGGCCAAAGAGGTCGTTCGCTACGGCGGGCGCGCCAACCTGGCCGAGACGGACGAACTGATTGGCGCCGAGCCCTACATGCTGCAAAACATGCGCGATCTGGCGGTGGCCCGGAAATTCCTGGACTTTATCGCCGCCTTCAAGGAGCGAGTTGGCTGGCACGGTTCCTCCGCCGAGGGCAACCCGTCAGGCGGCAATCGCTACCGCGGACTCTACAACATCGCGCTCAAATCGATCGGCGCGGGCATGAAGCGTGACCCCGAAGTACGCGTGGATGACGTGGTCGACTACGCCGAGCCCATCCGCGAGCCGGGCTTCTACTTCATGAACACGCCGGGCAATGATCTGGAAAGCATCGCCGGTCAGGTCGCGGGCGGCTCCAACATGATCTTTTTTGTCACGGGCAATGGCTCGATCACCAATTTCCCCTTCGTGCCCACCCTCAAGCTGGTGACAACCACGCCCCGTTTCGAGATGCTGGCTGGGGAGATGGATGTCAACGCCGGCGCCTATCAAGACGGGCACACCATGGCCGAGTTGACCGACGAAATGCTTGACTTGACTGTACGTGTGGCCTCGGGCGAGCCTAGCAAGGGTGAGCGGGCCGGCCATTCGCAGATCTCGATTTGGCGCAACTGGCGCCAGACGGACGACTCCGGGCTGGCGGCAATCCTGGCCATGCCCGGTCCGGACGGTAGGCCTCTGCCCGTGCGCGCACATGAGCGATTGAACGCTGATTATGCCTTCCAGGCCACACGCAAGAATGGCCAATTTGTGAGTCAGCAAATCGGCTTGATCCTGCCGACGAGTCTTTGTTCGGGCCAGATTGCACGACTGAGCACCGAACGATTGAATCAAGGTGACTGGGCGCGGGCAGGCGGTCTCACCCATTTCGTGGCCTTGGTGCACACGGAAGGCTGCGGCGTGGCCATGCCCGGCAGCCGCGAGATTTTCAACCGGACGATGGTCTCGTATATGGCCCATCCCATGGTGCGCTTTGGCCTCTTTCTGGAGCATGGCTGCGAGAAGACCCACAACGACTACATGCGCCACGCGCTTGATGAAGAGGGGCTGAGTCCGGCTGACTTTGGCTGGGCCAGCGTGCAAATGGACGGCGGCATCGATGCGGTGATGGAGAAGATCGAGGCGTGGTTTGCCCAGCGCATGGCGAGTGCGCCGCCGCCGGTCTTTGAACCGGCCGGGTTGGCACACCTTCGCCTGGGCCTCATGGGGTTGGATACGGATGTGTCGGACGACGCGGCAGAGGCACTGGCGCAGCTTGTGCGCACCGTCGTGGCGCGGGGCGGGACGGTCGTCGCGCCCGAGAACGCGACAGTCTGGCAGAGCGAGCGTTTTGTGATGGAGACGCTGGGCGATGGCCAAGCCCAGCCCGCGCCTACGCTGGCGTACGGCCAGGCGATCACCGCGCCCGGCCTCCACATGATGGCCGCGCCCTCCCGTCACTGGTCCGAGACCATCACCGGTCTGGGCGCAACTGGGGTCGAGCTTATTCTGGCCAACGAGGAACAGCCCTACGCCGGCCATCCCTTCGTGCCCCTGTTGCGCGTCGGCGAGGACGGGCCCGAACTCAACCTGGTGCTGAGCGGCGATCCGACAGGTTGGGCCGACGCAATGCTCCGTGGCGTGGCGGATGCGTTGAATCGCAGCGCGATGCCGCGCTCGATTGAGACCGGGCTTGTTGACTTCCAACTGACACGCGGGCTGCTTGGCGTATCGACGTAGGCGGCGATTCTTCGCCACGGCGACTAATCGTGCCAGTCACTGGCTTGCGGACGCAGCCACAGGGTCACAATCTGGACACGACTCGCACGCTCAAGCATGACGATCGCGCCGCCGAGCAGTCACGTTGAAGTTTGACGAGATGACGTATGGATCTGAGCAATTTCCCCCGCTACACCGAGTTTGAGCCCTGCGTGCCGGTCTGGTGCATTACGCCCGACGTGTCCGGCTGTATTCACCGCTTTTTTGACACAGCGTCCATCAGTCCATCCGGCCGCTATCTGGCCGTCTTCCAACTGCCCTTTGAAGACCGCCAACCCCAGCCGGGCGAGGCCGGCGTGGTGCGCGTCATCGATCTGGCAACAGGTAAAAATCGCGCCGTCGCCGAAACGTGCGGGTGGGAACCGCAAATGGGCGCCAACCTCAATTGGGGCGGCAGCGATCACGAACTCTTTTTCAACGATGTGGACACGTCGACCTGGCGACCCTTTGCTTGGAAGCTCGATCCCCTCTCCGGCGCACGCCAGGCCATGGAGGGCACGGTCTATCACGCGTCGCCCGATGGTCGCTGGCTCATTTCGGCCAACATGACGACCATGGGGAAGACGCAACCGGGCTATGGCGTGCGCATTCCCCATGAGGCGGCGCGACGCAACATCGGCCCGGCCGCCGACGACGGCTTCTATCTGACCGACACCCACAGCGGTGAAGCCAGGCTGCTGGTATCGATTCGCGACCTGGTGACCCGAACCGACCCGGCCATACGGATAGACGATCCCGAAGCGGTCGAAATCTATGGCTTCCACTCGAAATTCAATCCCCAAGGCGACCGCGTCATGCTCAGCCTGCGCTGGTTTCCAGCCACAGAGGACGCGCGCTGGAATATGTTTGCCATCGATCATAGCCAGGTGCGCTTTGCCTGGGTGACCATGAAGCTCGACGGCAGCGCCATGCACTGCGCAGTGGGACCGGAAGAGTGGGAGAAGGGCGGACATCACGGCACCTGGTTCCCGGACGGACGGCGGATCTCCATGAATCTGGCCATCGACCGGGATGTGCTGCGCTTTGTCCAGGTGAACGATGATGGCAGCGATCTGCACAAGATGCTGGACAATGTCGTCGGTTCGGGCCATCCCACTGTTCACCCGAATGGGCGTCATCTGCTGACCGACACCTACACCCATGAGTCCATGATCTTTGGCGACGGCACGATTCCCCTGCGCTGGATCGATCTGCAGAGTGGTGCGGAGGAGGTGATCGTGCGCATCAACACGGCCCAGCCCTGTGCGGACAGTACGCTGCGCGTCGATCCCCACCCGGCCTGGGATCGCACGTGGCGCTATGTGGCCTTCAACGGCTTTGTAGATGGCACGCGCCGCGTCTTTATTGCAGACATGAAGGAGCTCTTGTCATGAATCGTCACGCAACCGGTGTTCTGGCGGATCGCGCCGCCCTCAACGCGATTCTGAGTCGTGCGGTCACCCTACCCGACGAGGCGCGGCAGGCTTTCTTGCGCTAAGCCCATCGCTGGACACGTCTGCAGGGTGCAAAATGGTGCTTTCAACCGGTGTTAACGCGCTCGTTCGGGCAAGCCGATCTTGCCTGTGCTGATCAGCCGGTCGCAGCGACGAACGCCGTGACGGGTGAGTCGCTGCTGGGGTAGCAAGTACTTAACTGGAGCGAGGGATGAAAATCTATATCGTCGGGGACAGCATTTCACTACAGTACGGCCCCTATCTAGAGCGTTACCTGCACGGCAGCATTGGCTACGCACGCAAGCAAGCCGCAGAGGCCGCACGCCTGGGTATGCCAGAGGCTGACGCCAATGGCGGCGACTCGGCCGCGGTGCGGGCTTTCCTTGAGGCCAAGGAACGGGCTGATGGGATCGACGCTGACCTCTTGCTGGTCAACTGTGGCTTGCACGATATTCGCGTGGATCCCACGACCGGCGCGCATCAGGTCGCGCTCGATGCGTACCGGGCAAACCTGCGTGCCATCATTGCGCTGTGCGAGCGCGTGCGGAAACCGCTGGTCTGGATTCGGACCACGCCGTGTGATGATGCGGTTCATAACCAGCGTCAGGTCGACTTTCAGCGCTTCGCCGCCGATTGCCAAGCATATAACCAAGTTGCCGACGAAGTCATGGCCGCGGCCGGCGTGCCGTTGCTAGACCTCTACTCCTTTACGCAAACCCTTGGGCCAGATCTATATGCAGACCACGTGCATTTTCATCCACACATTCAGGAGAAGCAGGGTGCCTTCATTGCCGGCTGGCTGATGGCGTACGCTGAAATGGCGGGGACACCAGCACAGAAGTCCTAAATCACGACAGGGCCTACCCGCTCCGCCGCGTTCTGTGCCTTGACGCAAAGCTCGGCAGCCTTAAACGCGTGGGCCTGGGTCATGGCATGCTCAGTCCGGTTCAGGCAATCGAGGATAAGCTGACCAAAGTAGGGATAGCCGACCTGTCCGGCTACGGGCAGGTGGAACTCGCCTTCATGGTTGACCAGGTAGACGTGATCGCCCACCGGATCACGGCCGACGTCGACATACTTGCGCAACTCAATGTAGCCGTCCGTCCCCAGAATGAAGGTGCGCCCATCGCCCCAGGTTCCCAGCCCGTCCGGCGTAAACCAGTCGACCCGGAAGTAGCCGGTGGCGCCATTATCGCCGAGCAGCGTGGCGTCGCCAAAATCTTCTAACTCCGGCGTTTCGGGATGGTGATAGTTGGCCACCTTGCTGTGGAGCACCTGCGCGTCTTGGGCCCCGGTGTAAAAAAGAAACTGCTCAATCTGATGGCTGCCGATGTCGCAGAGAATGCCGCCGTAGCGCTCGCGTTGGAAGAACCACTCTGGCCGGCTGGAGAGGCTGATGCGGTGGGGTCCCATGCCCAGTACCTGAATGACTCGGCCAATTGCGCCGTCTTCGATGAGCTGACCGGCATAGACGCCGCTCTCCGTGTGCAGCCGTTCCGAGTAGTAGACGGCATATTTGCGTCCCGTATCCGCCACCTTTTGCTTCACCGCGTCCAGTTGCTCCAGCGTCGTCAGCGGCGGCTTGTCCACGAAATAGTCCTTGCCGTGATCCATAACGCGCAACCCAAGCGCATAGCGATCGGCCGGGACGGATGCACCGGCCACCAGATGAATCGACGGATCCTCCAACACCTGCGCTTCACTTTCGGCTCGCCGCACGGTGGGATAGCCCTCACAGAAGCGGTCAACTTTGGCCGGGTCGGGATCATAGACCCAAACCAATTCGCCGCCGGCTTCCAGCAACCCGTTGCACTGGCCCGAGATGTGACCGTGATCGAGTCCGATCGCGGCAAAGCGAAACTCGCCCGGCTCGACCACAGGGGCCGGCTTCCCTTGGGGGGCATAATTCATGCCATCAGCTTTCTGCATCGTCGGATTTCCTTTTTTGGTGGGACGCTGATCGAACGGATTCGACGGGTCATTGCGGATTTCTTCCATGCAATCCGCCTTTGTCCGCCCGATCCGTGAGGTCAGCGTTCGAAGTCTTTACTCGTTGTTCAGTAGGGGCCTCACCCACGCGGCGAACGCCGGGAACGCGATTTCAGGGTCCGGCAGGGTTGGATGCCAGCGTTTCTCATTTTCAAAGGTAATCCAGCCGTCGTAGCCGTGCTGGTGTAGCACGCCAATCGCCTCAGCCAGGGGCAACTCGCCTTCGCCCGGCAGCACGTAGCGCCAGCCATCCTTCATGGCTTCCGGATGGCTGGGATCGTAGACTGCGTCCTTGACGTGCGTGTAACCCACGCGCGGGCCGATGGCAGCATAGCTTTCCTCTGGCGTCTCACCGCCGACGCGTGCCGTGTGGCCCATGTCCCAAAGCGCGCCAAACGCAGGGTGGTCGATCCGATCCAACAGGAGCGTGCAGTCGGCCGCCCGAATCCAATTGTCGTGGGTTTCAAAGAGCCAATGCAGCGAATCCGCGCCATCCAAAGCCAGGATGCCGTCGACACAGCTCTGCCCCACGGCAGCCAGCTCGGCCAGGCTGTGTGCGTTGGCGTCGCCCCCGCCGAAGACGCGTACATTCTCTGCGCCAAAGTTGCGGGCGACCTCAATCGTACGCCGCGCCTCGTCCAGATTGGCTGCGAAACTGGCGGCGTCACAGACCTTGATGCTCGTGCTGATTGCGCTGACCGCCAGCCCGGCATCGTCGAGCATTTGTCTTGTGGTTGCTGCGTCCGACGTAAATGCAGGCAGCTTGGTCACGTCAATCTCATCAAGCAGACCCCGGAAATCGACGCCGTCGAAGCCATATTCGTTACCGCGACGGCAGATCGTCTCCAGATCCCAGCTGGGGCAGCCCAGCGTCATCATGCTGATTTTCACAGTTGAGTATCCTTAGCCAAATGATTTGCCCATGTCGACGTCATCGACTGAGCGGGTATTCTTTGTAAATTGCGAATTGTCGATCAATGATTGCAGTGTGGCTGCGTAGTGATCGCCATCAAGCGGCAACGTCACCTCTCTGCGTTCGAACGCAGAGAGCAAGATGGCGTTGGCCAACATCACCGAGTGGATGCCTTCGACCGCGGGTGCAACGAGCGGTTCGCCATGCAAAATGGCATTGGCAAAGTTCTTGATGATGAGCGTATGCCCGGGTTGACCGTGGTGAGTAAAGGGCACGTCGACCAGCTCGCCGGGCACCTTGTCGAAGCCCCCTGTGGCCTCGTCGATGAAGTCGAGCATAGATTGGCGATTGCGGAAGAAGGTAAGCTGTCCCGCTTCGAAGACGAGCCTTCCCCGCTCGCCGACGATTTCAAGCCGGTTGGTGCCGGGCGATTCGGCCGTTGAGGTGATGAAGTGGCCGACTAGGCCGTTGTCATAGTGAAAGAGCGCAGTGACCTCGTCCTCGACCTCGATGTGATGATACTTGCCAATGGCGGCATAGCCGGTAACGCGATCGGGCATGCCCATCAGCCACTGGAAAAGATCGAGATTGTGGGGACACTGGTTGAGCAGCACACCGCCGCCCTCGCCCGCCCATGTGGCGCGCCAGCCACCGCTGTCGTAGTAAATCTGGGTGCGAAACCAATCAGTTATGATCCATGTCGCACGCACCAGCCGGCCCAGCTCGCCCTGTTCGATCATCTCCTTGATTTTGCGATAGTAGCCGTAAGTCCGCTGCATGAAGACAGCTGCGAAGCGCAGGTCGGGCGCGGCTTGGCTGGCCAGGGCGTAGGCGTCGATCATGGCCTGGCAGTCCTGCACGTGCGCGGCGATGGGCTTCTCCACCAACACGTGCAGCCCCTGCTCGAGCGCGGCGATGGAGATCGGCGTATGGTCGTAGTGGGGTGTGGCGATGACGATGCCATCCAGCTCGAACTCATCCAGCAGCGTCTGGTAGTCGTAGGTTGCACTCACCCCCAACGCAGCGGCGACAGCGTCGGCTCGGTCGCGATCGATATCGCAGACCGCAACCAGTTCGGTTTGGGGCAGTTCGGCGACGTCTTGGGCATGCTTGCTCCCCATGTTGCCGACGCCGATGACGGCAAGTTTGACCGGATTGCGTTCTTCCATGAGCCACTCTCCACAAGCGTTGCGAGTTAGATGATGGACAAGTTCACGAGCACCTTGGTTAGTGTACCGGGTTCGACTGGTTTTTGAAAGCGGACACGGCGAAACAGCGGAAGGTTATTGCATGCGTCAAGGGGCTTTCTTGTACGCGCCTACAGGTCGCGCCGGAGCGATTGTCGATCTTCCAACCGCTCTTCGAGGACAGCGATGCGCTCGCCTTGGGTAACAATCAACTCGGCGAGAAAGCCAACCAGAAGCAACAAAACGCTGATAATCGCCAGGATGCCGGCAGCTAGAAAAACAGGGCGTTTCTGAGTTTCGGTGAAGAGATAGAGGCCGGTCAGGAATAGAAAGATCAGACCGCTGATTGCCAGACCGGCCAAGCCAAGCCCGCCGAAGAAACGCATAGGCGCCTGGCTAAAGGTAAGCAGGAACTTGAGCACCAGTACATCAAGTAAACTGACCGGAATGCGGCCGATTCCAAACTTGCTTGCCCCAGCCTCCCGCACCTTGTAGGAGGTCTTGACTTCACCGATCGTGAAGCCCATATCAGCAGCGATCATCAAGATAAAACGATGCCAATCACTGCGCAAGGGTGGCAGCGCATCGACCACGTCGCAGTGCATGGCCTTGATCCAGTTGCCGTCATGGACCGGTACGCCGCCTATGGTACGCATGACGAAGTTATAGATGCTGCTGGCAAAGACTTTGCCGTCATTGCGCCCTTGACGCCAACCCGCAACCACATCCAGCCCCGTCTTGTCCATGTAGTTGACGAGTGCCGGCACATCCTGCAGCGGATCTGATTCCATGTCGGCAGGAATAAGAATGACGATCTCACCTTCGCTCTCGTCAAACATCAGGCGCAGCGCACGGGTCATGCCCTGGTTCCGGCGTTGGGTAAAGACGCGTAGCGCAGCATAGTGGGCGCACAGATCGGTCAATATTTGGCCTGTAGCGTCGGTGCTCCCATCATTGACAACGAGCACCTCGCCTTCACGCTCTAGCTCGGCAAACGCGGCGAAGCTGCGTTCCACCACCTGGCCAATCGTCGCCTCTTCATTCCGCGCCGGGACGACCACAGTAATCGATCCCGGGCCCAACGCCATTGCCTTGGTCACGCTATCCCTCCGGCATCGAAGAACCCGGTCATGGTCGCCACGACTCTGTTCTGCTGCTCATCGCTCATTTCGGGGAACAGGGGCAAGCTGAGACAGGTACGCGCGACCTCTGCGGTGACGGGCAGATCGGTACTTGCGTAACCGAGATGGGCGTAGGCCGGCTGCTCGTGAAGGGGAACAGGATAGTGAACGCCTGCGCCAATGCCCTGGCTCTGGAGATGTGCTAGCAGCGCATCGCGCATGGGGGTGCGGATCACGTAAAGATGCCAGGCTGGATTGGCGTGCGGGTCGACCGAAGGCAGCGTCACTTCCAAGTCAGCCAGCAGCACGTCATAGCGGGCAGCGAGACGGCGGCGCGCGGTCGTCCAGTCGCTGAGGTGTGCGAGCTTGGCGCGTAGGATAGCGGCTTGCAGGGTGTCCAATCGTTCGCCAAAGCCGATTTGCTCATGAAAATACTTGTCGCGCCGCCCATGATTACGCAACAGTGCGACCTGCTCAGCAAGTTCGCCATCACTTGTTACCACGGCGCCGGCATCGCCATATGCCCCCAAGTTCTTGCCGGGATAGAAGCTGAAGCAGGCGGCATGGGCCAGCGTACCGACGCCTGCATCCATCCAGGTTGCGCCATGGGCCTGGGCTGCGTCTTCGATCACCACCAGCTCGTGCGCGCTGGCGATCTCCATAATCGCCGTCATATCGACCGGCTGGCCGTAAATGTGGACCGGCATAATGGCACGCGTCGCCGGCGTGACCGCTGCGGCAACCGCGGCCGGATCCATGTTGTAGGTATCGGGCAGAATATCGACAAAAACTGGCGTAGCCCCCACGGCACTGATCGCTTCAGCCGTGGCAATAAAGGTGTGGGCAACGGTGATTACGTCATCCCCCGGACCGACACCCAGAGCGCGCAGCGTCAATTCCAATGCGCTGGTGCCGCTGCTCACGCCGACGCAGTGGTCGACGCCACAAAAGGCAGCATATTCACCCTCAAATTCACGCACATCCGGCCCCATGATGAAGCTTGTTGTGTCGATGACACGCTGAATTGCGGCATCGATCTCTGGACGCAGACGCTCATATTGAGCAGTTAGATCAACGAGCGGAACAGGGCACTGCGGGGTCTTTTCAGGCATGGGTTTCTTGCGTTCCTCGGCCATTGGCAGGTCACCTGCCACGGACATCTTTCACCAATGTCGACAGAAGATTATACGCCACCTCCAAGCGAAGGCCAAAGCACAGGTGATGGAGAGGTGCATACTACATTTGGGGGATCGCTCTAGACGAAGCAACCAGTCCATTCGTACACCGCCCCCAAAATGGGATGCATTCGTGATGAAGGGCGTCAGTTCTATTCGTCAACTCTTTGGGGCCATGTGAATCTTACGGGGATGCCGACGTACCGCAGATCACCGGTTGGCGCTTGCGTGCACGTCGGCTCGGGGGAGTGTTCAAGCCAGTCGCTATGCTAGGAAGATTGAAGCTGTGAAAGCGCCTTAAGTTCACGTTGGGCAACTTGAAGCGTACGCCGCACGAAGTCGATTTCCTGGGCCAGTGTGCGAGCGTCAACACCTTTGGCCAGGCGCTGCTTTTGCTCCAGGTCAACCAGGTGTGACTGCAGCTGTCGAATCTCCTTTTGCAGGGCATTGACCTCAATCGTCGCCCCACGCGTCATCAATTCCTCCACCCGGCTCGAACTGACCGGTGAGTCTTGCTGAACGACCAGCGCCTCAAAGTTCGCCAGAAGCCAATGGCGCAGAAACTCATTGCCAACTGTCCAATAGGCGCCGATTTGCCGGATATAACCCAGCTTGTTCAACCCGTATAGAAAAATCTCGAGGCGATTGAGCGCCATATCCGGCAATGTTGCCAGCAGTTCGTCCTCGCTGGCCATAGACGAACGCACGATGGCAAGGAGGATTCGTCGCTCTAGCCGCGAGAGGTGTTGAAAGTCGACCTGAAAGAAGCCCGCCAGGAGATGATCTGGAAGCAAGTCATTCGGTTCGATCGGACGCAGCACACCAACGCCCGATTCTGTGCTTACAAAAAGTCGTTGACAAAGATACTGAATCAAGTAAGGGTGACGGTTGGTAGCAGCCAGGATCTCGTTCTGCAACTGCTCGTCCACAGTGACCGGCGTGTCCGATTGCGCCTGGCAAATTAAGTGCTCGGACGCAATTTCGTCAAGGCTCCAGAGGTTGGCCATACTAAAGCCAAAGAGAAAAGGGCTCGTCGGCCAATCTGCCGTCAGCTCGTTTAGCTGCGTCAACAGCTTCGTAGAGGTGAGCACGGTACGCTGGCGATCATCCTGAAAGACCTTGCGCAGGCGGGCCAACCAATTTGGTTCAGTCCGTCCGATTTCGATGAGCGCTTCGCCTTCGTCGATCAGCAAGAGCAGCGTGCGGCCGTGCTGCGAAAGGCGGCGAGCAAGGCGTCGTAGCACAGCCACGGCATCACCGGCCTCTAGGTCGGCGGTTGTGACGCCATAAGGGGCAAAGCGAGCAAAGACATCTTCGATTGCATACTGTAGCTCATCGTTGAGGGCCCACGGCGTATCGCAGCCCTGAAGATCCCAAAAGAGCGGAACCAGATTGCTTTCCGGACGATCCGCCTCAAATTCCAACTGGCGCAGCAGTGATGTCTTGCCCATACGACGCGTGCCAACAAGCCAGAGCGCGCTGTCGGGTACATGCAGCAAATAATGGATGAGGCGGCGGCGTCCATAGTGCTGGTCGCCTCGGACCCACCGCCCAACAACATAAGGTACTCGCATTGATACTACTTTCCGTCTGCTTTGATCGTTACGGCCAGATCCGCAGCCGCGGATGGGTCCGAATCGGTTTCGATAATCGAAGCCGATTCGGTTGACGATGGAGATGATCCGTCCCCCTCATCGCTGGCAGGATCGGGCCGAAGACCGATCGTTTCATGATCCGTCATATAGCTATTTTGGATACGCTCATGCGCAGCCTCCGCATCCTCAATTCGCACTTTGCGCCGCTCCTGTGCAAGCATTTGGTTCACGGATTCAAGACCATATTGCTGAATTCGGAAGGGCCGGCCGTCGCATCGGTCCAGAATATAGGCTACCGCCGCAGTATCGTAACGATAAATATCGCGCACAGGCTCCAATAACAGATCGATCCCATCCACGCGAGTAAACGGTTCGACCTCAATTTCGTTGAACAGGTTGTACCAGGGGCTTTCTACCCGGTCCCATTCTTTGTTGATCTGAATCCCGGCCACAACGGCGCCCAGCGTCGAGGAGAAATCGCGCATAAAGATGCGGCGCAACTGTTGCTGCACAAGCCGGTCGTAACCGCTCATCACATCCATTTCATCGAGTAGCAGGATAAGGCGCAATTGCTTGTGCGGATGGAAGGTTTCGCCATATTCATCCAGCGCATCAATCACGGCACGAATGTCGCTACTGAAGTCGCGATCGCGGTATTCCTTGGCCGAAACTTCGTCCAACCGCAATTGCACAGGGGTCTGGGCAAGATATGTCTCAGCGTCAGGTAATCGGTTAACGCCCTGGACAATCTCCTCCATTAAGAAGTGGAAGAACCCCTCCTCGGGCGTCCCCTCCAGATCGGCGTAGATTGGTACAAACCAGTAATCGTCGTCGTCCACTGTCTGGAGCGTATTGGCAAGTTGATAGAGTAGCGTTGTCTTGCCGATACGGCGCTCACCGTGAATCATGATGCTATTATTGTGGAGCGTGTCCACGATTCGCTGCAACAGATTATGACGGGCAAAAAACATTTCCGCACTGCGCACGGGTTCACCACTCACATATGGATTGTAGCCCCGGTCGACAGCGTCGTTGGTTCGCTGCCGATTCTGTACAATTTCGAGGCTGACGTAGGCGAAGCCAAGCATCGCTGTGCCGCCAAGCAAGATTAGTGTCCAGAAGACGCCCGTCTCCACCTCTCCCAGCAGCGGTAGCGAAGCCGTGCGCGGCGGCGTCAAGAACGCAACTTCCTGGCGCGCAATTTCCGAATAATTGAAGGCAAGGTCTCGCGCCATGACCTGCACTTCTTGCAGGCCAATTTGACTGGGGTTGAGCTGTAGGCTGTCCGATTGGAGTTCCTGCCAACCTGATTCGCCATCTAAGCGATAAAACAGCTCAACCTTCGCCTGAGGTGTTTGCAAATCACCATACTCTAGGCCGATTTCGACCGGCGTTCCAAGCAGCGCAGCATAGGGGCCGTTGCCATTTGCCTGCGCGCCGTCAAATGACGCAAAGCGTATCCAAGGGGCCGACGCTTCCGGCCAATAGCGGGTTAGGCCATCCGGGCCGCCAAACCAGTATCCGCCTTCCTGATCTTGAGCCACTGCGTAGATCGCTGTGCTCTGTAGACCGTCTTCCACATGCAAAAGGCCCCACGTCTGACCGTCGTAGCGGGCCACCCCAGCTTCAGTGCCGACCCACAACGAGCCGTCCTGCTGGTCGACATAGAGGCGA